>CAWILK010000001.1:0-226534 GCA_963836845.1 uncultured Alphaproteobacteria bacterium
TGGATGGAGCATATGGACGAGGAATACGAATTCCGCCCGTTCGATGCCCCATTGCTAAAGGCAAAGCCGTCGGAATACATGACCTGCGGCCGGGTCTTCGTGTCCTGCGAGCCGGAAGAGAAGACGCTGCGCTACGTGCCCGAGTTCTTTCCGCCCGAGAACATCCTCTTCGCCTCCGATTACCCGCATTGGGACGGTCAGTTTCCCGATGCGGTATCGACACTGGCGGACCGCAGCGACATCCCGGAGGGGCTCAAGCGCAAGATCTTCTTCGACAACCCGCAGCGCTTCTACGGCATGACGGTCGACCCCGCGAGCTTCAGCGCGGCTGATTAGACGCACACAGCACCTCGTCATTGCCGCGAAGGATGAGGTTTTTCTTAATGCCATCAAGGATGTACCTCATCCTGAGGAGGCGCGCAGCGCCGTCTCGAAGGACGGCAACCACAGGAGGCGGAAATGATCCACCACGTATCGATCCCGGCGCGTGATCCGCGCCATGTCGCCGAAGTATTGGCCGAGCTGATGCGCGGGCGGTGCCATCCGTTCGGACCGCTCGAAGGCGCCTTTATGGCGGCGAGCGGGGACGCGCACGGCTCGATGATCGAGGTCTATCCCGAGCAGGCCACGCTCGAAATCCCGAACGACGAGAAGCAGGTCGTGTTCGGCAATCAGCCGGCACCGCGGGCCTGGCCGTTTCACCTTCTTCTGTCGGTCCCGCGAGACCAGGAAGAGATCGAGCAGATCGGCGCGCGCGAGGGCTGGCGGACCAAATTGTTCGGGCGCGGGGTCCCGGGCCAAAAGCCGTTTTTCCACGTCATCGAGCTCTGGCTCGAGAACCGCCTGATGGTCGAGGTGGTCTCGCGGGAAATGGCTGAGGAATATGTGAACTTTCTGAAAAACGCCGACATGTCCGCCATCGATCCGGCGGCGCTACGGCAGATGCAGCAATCCTACCTGCGTCCGGCGGCAGGCTGACCGGCGCACCTAAAAGGAAGGACCCCACAATGCCGAAAATTCCTGCGGAGCGTCTGACGGAGATCGGGCGGGCGCTTTTCGTCGCGGCGGGGACGCCGCCGGAAGAGGCGGAAACCGTCATGCGGCATGTCGTCAACGCCAATCTCGCCGGCCACGACTCGCACGGCATCATTCAGGTCCCGACCTATATCGAGCGCATCAAGGTAGGCCATATCGTGCCCGGCGCGCCGTGGAAGATCGTCCAGGAATCGCCGACCACGACCGTCGTCGACGGGCATTGGGGGTTCGGCTATGTCGTCAACGAGCGCGCCATGCGCCTGACGATCGACAAGGCCCAAAAATCGAGTGTCGCGGCGGCGACGGTGTTCCGCCAGGGGCATATCGGCCGGGTCGCCTCCTATACTCTGATGGCGGCGCGGGAGGGGATGATCGGCATCGCCACCGCCGATTCCGGCCGCTCGCCCAAGGCGGTCGCGCCGTTCGGCGGACGCGAGGCGCGGCTCGGCACCAACCCGATCTCGATCGCGATGCCGTCGGATCTCGACGGGCCGCTCTATCTCGACATGGCGACCTCGGCAGCCGCCGCCGGCAAGATCGCGCTGTCGGTGGCCCGGGGCACGCCGGTCCCGCCGGGCTGGGTCATCGATCGCGACGGCAGGCCGACGACCGACCCGAGCCAGCTGCGCCAGGGCGGCGCCTTGCTGCCGGTCGGCGGCAGCGAAGGCTACAAGGGCTATGGCCTCTCGGTGATGGTCGAGATCCTGTGCGGGCTGTTGACCGGCCTCGGCTTCGGGGTCGAGCCGACCGGCCGCCACAATGACGGCTGCTTCATGGCGGTGTTCAAGGTCGACGCTTTCCGGCCGCTCGCCGAGTTCAAAAAGGACATCGCCGATTTCGTGCAGTACCTGAAGGCGACAAAGCCGGCCGAAGGCAGCACCGGGGTCTATTATCCCGGCGAAATCGAGCATATGCGCGAAGAGGACCGCCGCGCCAATGGCATCGATGTCGAGGACACGACCTGGTTCAAATTGCGCGGCCTGGCGGAAGGCTACGGCCTCGCCGACCAGCTCGGCTTTACCGAGGTCGAGTGAGGGACCGGAACCAAGACGCGGCTATCCGCTGCTGCTGATCACACATCGAGGTTGGCGACGTTGAGGGCGTTTGATTGGATGAAGTCGCGGCGCGGCTCGACGAGGTCGCCCATCAGGGTCGAGAAGGTCTCCTCGGCCGAGTTGGCGTGGTTGATCTTGACCTGCAGCAATGAGCGGATTTCGGGGTCGAGCGTGGTTTCCCAGAGCTGGTCCGGGTTCATCTCGCCGAGGCCCTTGTAGCGCTGCACCTCGATGCCGCGGCGGCCCAATTCCATGACCGCCTCGACGAGGCTGACAGGGCCGGCGATCGGGTAGGTCTTGTCGCGCGCGGCGAGGGTGCCCGGGCCGGTCATAGACTTCGCGCAATCGCGGCGCCATCTGCGTCGAGCCGGCGCGCCTCGGCGCTGCGCAGCAATGCCGCGTCGATCAGGCGCCGCTCGTCGACACCCTGGCGGGTGCGGCTGCAAGCACCAAGCCCTTCGCCGGCGATGACCTCGCCGCGCCAATTGCGCTCGTGCTCGGGGGCGAGGCGGTTGAGCCGCTCGGCGGTCAGGTGGGCGGCCTCGATCGCCCGGTTCGGGTCGGCGAGCAGCGAGGGCGACAGCGCTCCGGCGATCGCCGCCTGCTCGACGACCTCGACACTGCCGATCTTGCCGGCCAAGCGGCTGCAGCCAGCGGCGGTGGACTCGCGCCTGCTCCAGGAGGTCGCGCAGATCGAGGCCGGCGCGCTCGACCCCGTCATGCTGGGTGAAGACCGAGTCCCGCAGCGCCGCGTCGATGCAATAGGCCTCGAGCGCCGCGTCGTCCTTCAGATAGACCGCCTTGGCGTTGCCGCGCTGCAGGCGGTAGAGCGGCGGTTGCGCGATATAGAGAAACCCCTTGTCGATGAGGCTCGCCATCTGGCGGAAGAAGAAGGTCAACAACAGGGTGCGGATGTGGCTGCCGTCGACATCGGCGTCGGTCATGATGATGATGCGGTGATAGCGCGCCTTGTCGGGGTCGAAATCCTCGAGGCCGATGCCGGTGCCGAGCGCGGCGATCAGGGTGCCGATCTCGGCCGAGCCCAGCATCTTGTCGAAGCGCGCGCGCTCGACATTGAGGATCTTGCCCTTCAACGGGAGGATCGCCTGAAAGCGCCGGTCGCGGCCTTGCTTCGCCGAGCCGCCGGCGCTGTCGCCCTCGACGATGAAGAGCTCGCTCTTCGCCGGGATCGCGCTCCTGGCAGTCGGCGAGCTTGCCCGGCAGATTGGCGATGTCGAGCGCACCCTTGCGCCGGGTCAGGTCGCGCGCCTTGCGCGCCGCCTCGCGAGCCGCCGCTGCCTCGACGACCTTGGCGACGACCTTTCTGGCGTCGGCCGGGTGCTCCTCGAACCATTGCGTCAGCTTGTCGGCGACGATGCCTTCGATGGCCGGGCGGACCTCGGAGGAGACCAGCTTGTCCTTGGTCTGCGAGGAGAATTTCGGATCGGGCACCTTGACCGAGAGGATGCAGGTGAGGCCCTCGCGCATGTCCTCGCCCGAGAGCGTCACCTTCTCCTTCTTGGCGATGCCGCTGTCGTTCGCGTAGGCGTTGACCGTGCGGGTCAGCGCCGCGCGGAACCCGCGAGATGCGTGCCGCCGTCGCTGCTGCGGGATGTTGTTGGTGAAGCACAACATCGTCTCGTGGTAGCTGTCGGTCCACTCCATCGCGATCTCGAGGAGGATGTCGTCGCGCTCGCCGCGGATCGCGATCGGCGGCGAATGCAGGGCCTGCTTCGAGCGGTCGAGATAGCGGACAAATGCTTCGAGCCCGCCCTCGAAATGCAAGGTCACGGTCTTGGGCTCGACCCCGCGCAGATCGCTCAGCACGAGGGTGACGCCGCTGTTCAGAAAGGCGAGCTCGCGCAGCCGATGCTCGAGGGTGGTAAATCGAACTCGGTCTTGGTGAAGGTCTCGGTGCTCGGCAGAAAAGTGATCTCGGTGCCGGTGACGTGGCCCTGGCGGCTCGACCCCGCCGGCCAGTCCGGGGCCGGCCCGATCTCGGCGAGCGGCGCTTCCGGCACGCCGTCGCGGAACCGCATGAACCATTCCGATCCGCCGCGAAAGATGCGCAAGTCAAGCCGGGCGGAGAGGCCGTTGACGACGGATACCCCGACGCCGTGCAAGCCGCCCGAAACCTTGTAGGCGTTCTGGTTGAATTTACCGCCGGCGTGAAGGTGGGTCATGATGACCTCGGCGGCGGAAACGCCCTCCTCGTCATGGATGCCGACCGGGATGCCGCGCCCGTTATCGGTGACGGTGCACGAGCCGTCGGCGTTCAGGCTGACGGTGACAGTGTCGCAATAGCCGGCGAGCGCTTCGTCGATCGCGTTGTCGACGACCTCATAGACCATGTGATGCAGGCCGGAGCCGTCATCGGTGTCGCCGATATACATGCCCGGGCCGTTTGCGCACGGCGTCGAGCCCGCGCAGCACCTCGATCGATTGCGCATTGTAGGCCGCATCCTCGCCATTGGTGGCGCCGTTGCCGTTAGGGAGGCGATCGGCGCATCGCCGGGCGGCGCGCCGACGCTCGCCGCGCGGTTTGCTGCGTGCTGCGCCAAGGGGGCCAAGAGGGGCGGGTGCGGATATGTTCGCCATATTGTCCTTTGTCAAAGTTTTCGGGTTCAGCAGCAAGGTCGGCGTCACGTTGCCGTCGCGTCACCGACAGGAACTGGCCTTGTCGGCGCAATGGCGCGAACGAGCGCCTCCTCGGTGCCGGTAAGCCACGCCTGGCTGTCGAGCCGCAGCAACTGCCTCGAACAATGCCGCGCGCCGCTCGCGTCGAGATGAGCGGCGATCTCGTCGAGAAGGAGGAGAGGGGGCTCGCCGCGAACCGTCGCGCTGCAGTCTCGTCATGGGCCAGCAGAATGGAGATCAGCAGAGCCTTCTGCTCGCCCGTCGAGGCCAGCCTCGGCCGGCAATCCCTTTCTCCGCCAGGCTGAACGCCGAGATCGGAGCGGTGCGGTCCGACCAGCGCGCTGCCGGCCTGCGCGTCGCTGCTGCCGGCTGGCGGCCAAGTCGCGGCGGCGAGCTTTGCCTCGGCGGCCAGCGCGGGCATCGTTTCGAGCCAATCCTCGACGGTGCCGACGAAGCGTCAGCCGGGCGCGCGGGAACGGTCCCTCGGCTTCGGCGCAAACGCGATCGAGCCGCTGCACAGTCTCGCGCCGGCCGGCGGCTACTGCAACGCCCTGCTCGGCGATGACTTCCTCCAGCGCGGCAAGCCAGGCCGGGTCGGCGGAGCCATCGCGCAACAGCCGCGAGCGCTCGCGCAGCGCTTGTTCATAGGCGGCGACACGCGAGGCAGTGGGCAGGATCGAGGCCGAGCACGAGCCGATCGAGGAACCGTCGCCGCCCGCTCGGACCTTCGAGAAAGAGGCGGTCCATCGACGGCGTCAGCCAAACCAAGCCCAGCCGTTCGCCGAGCGGCGACCTGGCCGCGCGCCGGTTCGCCGTCGATGCGCACGACCCGCCGCTCGCCGGTCCGCCGTCACGGCCGGTTCCGATGCGCAAGGCGCCGAGGCGCGTCGCGACGGATCGCGGCGACCGCCCAGCCGCGGGACCGGCGCTGCCTGCCGTCGCCTCCTGGCTCGGCGATCGATGTCGGTCAGCTTGGCGCCACGCAGCCCGCGTCCCGGGGCGAGGAACGACAACGCCTCCAGCAAGTTGGTCTTCCCGCGCCATTAGGGCCGGTCAAGACAACCGGCTCGGTGCCGAAGGAGAGCCGAGCCTCGCGATAGTTGCGGAAATCGGTCAATACGAGCCGCGTCACGCCGACGCGGCCTACCGTCGGCACCGGCATCGCTGCGGGCTTCCTGTGCCTCGGTAAGCATGAAGGAATATATAGGGTCGAGAGCGGCTCTATGCCAGCATCTCGGCCCTGCGGCAGCTCTGAGCCTTCGCTCTGCCTCGGACGCTGAGGAGGAGTCACGGCGAAGCTGAGGCTGACGAACTGCGGTCAGCTCAAACCCGCATCGGCATCAGAACGTAGAGCGCGCTGGCGTCGTCTCGGTCACGCACGATCGTCGGCGAGCCGGCGTCGGACATCACGAATTGCGCGCCGTCGCCTGCGATCTGCTCGGTAATGTCCAAGAGGTACCGCGAATTGAAGCCGATTTCGAGCGGGCTGGCGAGATAGCGCACTTCGAGCTCCTCGACGGCGGTGCCGTTTTCCGGGCTGGTCGCCGATAAAACGAGGCTGCCGTTCTCGATCGAGAGCTTCACTGCGCGGCTTTTCTCGGTCGAGATCGTCGATACTCGGTCGACTGCCTCCGCAAAGGCTTTGCACTCGACCTCGAGGACCTTGTCGTTGTTCGACGGGATGACCCGATCGTAGTCGGGAAAGGTGCCGTCGATCAGCTTCGAGGTCAGCGCCGCTTCTCCGATCGCCACACGGATCTTTGTCTCGCTCAGCCCGATCTGGACCTCGTCCTCGCTTTCCTCGATCGAGCTTTCTGAGCTCGAGCACCGTCTTGCGCGGAATGATGATACCCGGAATGCCGGCCGCACCTTCGGGCAATACCATCTCCATCCGCGCCAGCCGGTGCCCGTCGGTCGCGACCGCACGAATGACCGGCACCTCGTCGGCCTTTGTCGCATGCAGATAGATGCCGTTCAGGTAATACCGGGTTTCCTCGGTCGAAATCGCAAATCGGGTACGGTCGATCAACGAGCGAAGCTCGGTCGCCGAGAGCGAAAAATTATGCGGCAGATCGCCGCCCGCCATCAGCGGATAATCCTCGGGCGGCAGGCAGGCGAGGGTGAAGGTCGAGCGGCCCGAGCGTAGGATCATCGCGTTGCGTTCGCCGCTCGCTTCCATTTCGATCTGGGCGCCCTCGCGCAGCTTGCGGACGATATCGTAGAGCGTATGCGCCGGTGCGGTTGTCCGGCCTTCCCGCTCGATTTGGCCGGGAACCCGCTCGACGATCTCGAGATCCATATCGGTCGCGCTCAGGGCCAACCTGCCGGCTTCGGCGCGCAACAACACGTTCGACAGAATGGGGATTGTCGTCCGCCGTTCGACGACGCTCTGCACGTGGCTCAACGCCTTGAGTAAGGCCGCCCGTTCGATGGTCAGTTTCATGTTGACTACACAGGAGTTGGCTGACCGGCGCGGGCCGGCGCGTCGGGGCAAACCCGGAGCCGGCCAGCGCCCCCGCCATGTTATTCCGGCCGACGGGAGCGGCATGATAGCACGAGGGCACCGGGCTCAGCACCCCTTTCGCCGCTGACCAGTTTTGGGCGGTCAGCTCTGCAGCATCCGTCGCAGCAGCTCGACATCCTCGGCGAGAGCCGGATCGGTGCACTTCAGCTCCTCGATCTTGCGCACCGCATGCATGACGGTGGTGTGATCGCGGCCGCCGAATTTTCGGCCGATTTCCGGCAGCGAACGCGTCGTCAGCTGCTTGGCGAGGTACATCGCGACCTGCCGCGGACGAGCGACGGCGCGAGCACGGCGATCGGAGGTCATCTCGCCCAGCCGAATATTGAAATGCTCGGCCACGCGCCTTTGGATTTCGTCGATCGTGACCCGCCGCTCGTGCGAGCGCAGCAGATCGTGCAGCACCTCCTGGGCGCTCTCGAGCGTGATGTCGCGCCCGACCAGCTGGACGTGAGCGGCAATCCGGTTCAAGGCGCCTTCGAGCTCGCGAACATTCGAGGTGATCTTATGGGCGAGGAACTCCATTACCTTCTGGCGGGACGCTGGATGCCGTTTTGCTCGGCCTTCGACTGCAAGATGCCGAGGCGCAGCTCATAAGTCGTCGGATGCAGATCGGCGACGAGCCCCCAGCCGAGCCGCGAGCGCATGCGCTCCTCCATGCCCTCGAGATCGGAGGGCGATTTATCGGCTGAAATGACGATTTGCCGGTTCTCGTCGACCAGCGCATTAAAGGTGTGGAAAAACTCTTCCTGCGTCGACTCCTTGCCGCTGATGAATTGAACATCATCAATCATCAACAGATCGACCGACCGGAATTGCTCCTTGAAGTCCATCGTCGATTTGAACCGCAACGCTCCGAATGAATTGGTACATGAATTTTTCGGCGGACAAATAGATGATCTTGCGACTTGCAGGCGTGCTTGCGGACGTGCCATGCCACCGCGTGCATCAAATGGGTTTTGCCGAGCCCGACTCCACCATAGAGAAACAGCGGATTGAACGGGACTGCGTGCGTCGGGCTGACACAAGCCTCGGCGACGTGCCGGGCGGCGGCATGGGCGAGCTCGTTCGGCTTGCCGACGACGAAATTCTCGAAAACGAAGCGCTGATCAAGCGCCAAGTACTGCGCCTTGTCGTCGCTGATGTCGATCGGCGCCGTGGGGTTCGGCGGCAAGCGGCGGCAACGGAATGATCTCAGCCTCCTCCGATCGTCCCGCCGGGTGACTTCGCTTCTCATGCGTGCGGGGACGTTCGCCAGCACTATCGATGACAGCGAGTCATCCGCCCGTTCTCCACTCGCCACAGCGCCAGCAATCCGATCCGCGATAATGGGCCGCCACCCAATCGCGCAGAAACCGAGTAGGGGCCGTGATAGTCGCTTCCCGTCGTCGACACGCTCCAGAATTATCGGCCGAAGCCAGTTACGAAAGGCGTCGTCGCCGATCTCCGCCTTCAGTTGACCAAGCACTCGAGCCCACTCGCCTTCACATGCATCCGCGATGACTGTCGGCATGAATATTTCTGAACTGCTTCCGCCACCCTTCCACCCCCGAAAAATTCGGACAGCAGCAATCCCGGCTAATCGTCAACGCCGACAAATCTTATCCTGCAGAAGCCGACCTGTTCTGGCCTTGCGTTACTACAGGATAGCGGGAAAAGGCGACCTCCCCGTCATTGATTATACAGTCGGTCCATTGTCAAAATATTAGACGTTATTCTTGACCTTCGCCGAACATTTACATGATGATCCCGGAATTTCCGGTGCCGTTATTTTATTGAGTTTACCGATGTCCGGAATCGGTGGCAATAGGATCGAAAACAGAACTCGGAGGGTTGATTGCGCCGCTGCTGCGCGCGCCGTTGAACGGCCTACGGAAATCGAGGTGTCGCAATAGTGTGCGGCATTCTGCCGCGGGGATGAAGCCTTCGTGATGCGCGAGTCACAGCCCGTTGATTCGCGCTGCGAGCCGCGACAGCTTGCGAGACACAGTATTCTTGTGAAGCACGCCCTTGGTAATCGCCCGATGCAGTTCCGGCTGGGCGAGCAAAAGCGCCGACGGCGCCGCCTCCTTGTTGCCGGTCGCAATCGCCGTCTCGACTTTCTTGACGAAGGTGCGCACCCGGCTCGTTCGGGCGCGATTGATTGCCGTGCGCTTAGCGGTTTGCCGGATCCGCTTTTCGGCTGATTTGTGAGTGGCCATGCAGCTGCTTCGCCATAAGACAAAGAGCGGCCTTATATCGGCGTCCCCCGCGTCGCGTCAACCTGACGCCGGGCAACGTGCGGAGAAGCGGGGTTGCGTCGCAGGACCCGTTGAGGTTGCGGCCTTCATCGCCACAACCTCCGCGAGCTTGCTGCGCTTGTCCGGCAAATCGCCAGACTCTATGAAAAATCCAGGCTAGCCTTCCCTCGCGACGAAGTCGAGCGCTTGGGCCGCGATGCGCAGACCGTGATGGCGCTTCATCGGGGTGTGGAGGTACCGGTTGACCGCGGCGCAAGCCGTCTCGGCCCAGGGGGCATCGGGCGCCGCCCGCAGCTCGTCCTCCAATGCGACGAGAACCTTCAGCCGATGGCAAGCGATGATCGGTTCCGGGATGCCGTGGTCGTAGAGCGTCTTGGTCGCGCCGGCGAAAAAGGCCGGGCGATCGTCGACATGCCAGCGGCCCCGGTTCTCGCGCGGCGCGAACGTATTTCCGGTTGCGCCCGACAAACAGGGCCAATTGCAAGGCCGCGCGCGGCCATAGATCGGGCCGCTCCTCGCAGATATGGCGGCAGGCATTGGCAAAAGTCAGCGCATGGGTGAAATCGAGCCAGCCGACATTGTCGGCGATCGCATTGTCGCTGGCGCGCTCGAACGCCGTGTCGAAATGCAGCAGGTTGAACGCGGCGGCGCCGAGCAGCGCGTCGTAGAGCTCGCGCATCGGCCGGCCCGCGGCGGCCAATGTCTGCCGCAATGCGTTGTCGATCGAAAGCCCGATGAAATCCTCAGCGCGCGCCGGAGCGGTGCTTAACCCGTCCCATTCGGCCAGCGCCATCGCATAACCGCGAAACTCCGGCAGGCGTTCCTCGCGCGTCGCGCGCACCAGCATGCGCGTCAACGCCAGCAATACCGGCTCGGCGGCCGCCTCGCCCAACCGGTCGATCAGCTGACCGGCCTTGAATGTGTAAATCGCGCAGTGGCCGAAATCGGCGTAATGGGCGAGGGCCGCTTCGCCGATCGCGCCGCGCAATGATCGGTAGGGCACGCCTTGCGCCAGCGCACCGCGAATACCGGCGACCGCGCCGGCCTCGTCTTCCGCCTCGACCGCGGTGGTGAAGTCGGCTTCATTCCATTCCGCGGCGGTTTCGGGGTAGGGAAATTCGCCGGCTCCCTCGGTATCCCAGGCGATATGGCCGAGCGGCTCGAGCTGGGCGGCCAGCCGTTCGGCCGGGGTTTCGGCGTTGGCGGCGAGAAGCAGCCAATCGGCGGCGGCGGCATGGGCGTGGGTCATCCCGTCTTCGAGCCGCCCGCTGCAGTACCGAAACGCGTGCACCAACGCCTCGCGCGCCTCGAAGCCGCTGCGTTCGAGCCGCGCCACCTCGCGCGCCAGGCGCGCTCGGTCATTGTCCTGGATCGCGGCCTCGATGCCGCGCAAAGCCCGGGCGCGAGCTTCCGCCGCCGGCGGGTCGCGCAGATCGAGAAAGATCTCGCCGCCGCGCTCCTCGACCTCATAGGTGCGGACCGGGTCGCGGCCGACCAGCGCCGCCCCGCTCGCGAGGTCGAATTTCCAATTGTGCCAATTGCACGTCAGCACGCAGCCCGGGCCGATCGTGCCTTCGCTGAGCGGGTAGCCCTCGTGCGGGCAGCGGTTGGCGATCGCAAACACTCGCCCTCTCCCGGGCGATGACCAGCACCTGCTTGCCCCCGTGCCGCACCAGCTTGCGCCCGTCGGCGCCGAGCTCGCTGCGTTTAACCCCGTTGCGGTCAGCATTCGTGCTCCCTCCCCCCGCCGCCGGCGCTAAGCCGGCGCGGGGAGGGGGACGGGCGTGCTGGTCAGGCGTGGGCGCGGTAGTAGGTGTTGCGCAGCACGCGGCCGGGCAGGGCGCCGGTGTGCTTGCCGTTCTCCATCAGCACTTCGCCGTTGACGATCGTCGCCATGATGCCGGCCGCCGGCTCCTTCATCCGCCAGCCGCCCGCCGGGAAGTCGTGTACGACGCTCTCCGGCAGCGGGCGCACGGTGTCGGGATCGAAGATCACGATGTCGGCCGCCATGCCGGGCCGCAAGCAGGCCGCGGTCGATAGAGCCCCAGCGCCGAGGCGGAGTCGAAAGTCAGCCGCCGCACCGCGTGCTCCAGGGTCATGACCTGCTTTTCGCGCACCCACTCGCTCAGCAGCCGCGTGCTGTAGCCGTAGCCGCCGTGGAACTGGACATGCGCGCCGCCATCCGACAGCCCGACGATGGCGTTCGGAAAGGTGAGGATCTTCGCCATCGCTTCGTCATCGACATTGTTTTCCGACTGCATCAGGCCGGTGTCGAGATTTTCTTCGACGACGAGGTCGAGGAAGGCGTCGATGACCCGCTTGTTCTGCTCCTTGGCGATCTGGCCGATCGTCTTGCCCTTGAGCCCCTGGTTCTTCTCCAGGACCGGGGTCTCGACCCACATGTAATTGTACCACTCGCGCGAATACCCGGCGGCCGGGACCTCGACCGAATGCTCGACCACTTCCTCGTGAAGCTTTTGCCGGATTGCCGGGTCGGCATAGGCCTTCAGCTTTTCTTCGTCCGACGACGAGCAGGATCGGGTGCCAGGTCGGCGAGCCGCGGAACACCTGGCAGTTGCGCATCGTGAAGCTCTGCGTGGTGCGGTTAGGGCTGCACAGCGGGTAGGCCCGAATGCCGGCCTTCGAGGTCTCCTCGACCCGCGCCATGTGCTTTTTCCAGGCATCGGGCTCGCGCACGGTCTGCCCGAGATTGTTGTAGATGACGGTGCGGCCGGTCGCTTCCGACAGGCGCGCCATCAACCCGCCATTGAGCTCGGCATTGCGCCCGCCGCCCGATTGGATGATGCCGGTGCCCATCTCGCGCAGCACGTCGCCGAGCGCGAAGATCTCCTTTTCGTCGGCCCACAGGCCCGGGATGTGGACGCCCTGCGGGTCGTAATGGCCCTTGTTGCGCGACACCGACAACCCGAGCGCGCCGCCCTTCATGCCGTCGCGCACGACATCCTGCATCTTCCGGATCTCGTCGTCGGTCGCGGCGCGCTTCTGGCTCTCGTCGCCCATCACGTAGTAGCGCACCGTCGAATGGCCGATCAGGTTGCCGACATTGACCCCGAGGTTCTGGTCGAGCCGCTCCATGTATTGCGGGATCGTCTCCCAATCGACCTCGACGGTGTTGAGGACGTCCATCGGGATCGCTTCGACATAGGACAGGAACTCGGCGACCCGCTTCGCGGTGCCCGGCCGGACCGGCGCCAAAGCCAGAGAGCAATTCCCGAAAACCACCGTGGTGCAGCCGTGGTCGGGCGAAAACGAGCACAGCGGGTCCCAGGTGACCTGCGCATCGTAATGGCAATGGTTGTCGACAAAGCCGGGTGCGACGACCCGCCCCTCGGCGTCGATCGTGCGCTTGGCCGGGCCGCTCAATTTGCCGAGCTCGACGATCTTGCCGTCCTTGACCCCGACATCGCCGCGGAAAGCCGGGCTTCCCGAGCCGTCGACAATGCGGCCGTTCTTGATCAGCAGGTCATACGCCATGGCGTTTCCTTTCTTCTTCACGTCACTACGGGTCTTCCGGAAAACTGTAGCACGGGCTTCTTGCGCCTCCGGGCGACAAATCGCCGCATTTGGAGCAATTTGCGCCTCAAGCGCTGCCGCCCTCGATGCCATGCCCCTCGGCGCGCCAGCGCAGCATGCCGCCGGCGAGGTTGGCGACATCGCTGAAGCCGGCTTCGCGCAGGATGACCGTGGCCTGGGCCGATCGGCTGCCGGCGCGGCAGACGGTGACGATCGGGCGGTCGCGCCCGAGCTCGCCCGCGCGCTCGGCCAATTCGCCGAGCGGGATCAGGATCGCGCCGCTAATGTGGCCGAGCGGGCCGGTGAACTCCGGCGGCTCGCGCACGTCGAGGATCTGGACCTCCCGGGCGTGCTCCTCGAGCCCGTGCGGATCGATCTCCCAAATCCCGGCAAAGGAGTATCTGAGCGGCGCCCAACCCGGATCTGGGGTCGGTCCGACATCCGCCTCCGGTTGACCGCATTTGAGGTTGGCGGGGACCGCGACATCGAGCTTCTTCGGGTGCGCCAGGCGCAAATTGTTCATGTATCCGGTGAAATCGCCTTCGCCGATCTCGCCGCCGAGACGCGGATTGAACCGCCGCTCCTCGCGCACGCTGGTGACGGTCAGCCCGCGGTAATCGTGCGCCGGATAGAGCAGGCACCCGTCCGGCAGGGTGAAGATCTGCTGGTGCACCGAGCGGTACATGGCATGCGGGTCGCCCTGCTGGAAATCGGTGCGGCCGGTGCCTCTGACAAACAGGCAATCCCCGGTGAACGCCATGCTCCGGTCGTCCAGCACATAGGTCAGGCAGCCGCCGGTATGGCCCGGCGTCTGGCGCACCTGGAGATTGCGCTCGCCAAAGGCGACGACATCGTCCTGCACCAGATAGCGGTCGGCGCCCTCGGCGCCGCTATTGGCTGACAGCGCGATCCGGCAGCCGGTCTGCTTTTTTAGCAGCCAGGCGCCGGTTACATGGTCGGCATGGACGTGGGTCTCGAGCGCATAGGCGAGGCGCAGCCCGAGTTCCTCGATCAGCGCCGCGTCGCGGCGCACCTGCTCGAACACCGGATCGATGATCACCGCCGCCCTGCTGCGGCTGTCGGCGAGCAAGATAGGTGTAGGTCGAGGAAGGCGGATCGAACAATTGCCGGAAGATCAACATCGCGAACCCCAGATGATGCGTCCCAGTCTAAGCTATTGTCGCCGAGCCAGGAAAGCGGAGGGCTCGCCGCCGTGGAGATCGTCGTCACCCCGATCGTCCCGCGGGACCGCGACCGCTGGGCCGAGCTGTGGCGCGGCTATCTCGAATTTTACGAGATCGAGCTGCCGCTGGAGATCTACGAGCACACCTGGCAGCGGCTGACCGCGGCGGAAAGCCCGATCCGCGGCTTCGGGGCGCGGCCAGACAGCGGCGACCGCACCGCTTGTCGGGATCGCCCATTGTCTCTTTCACGCCCATGCATGGATGACCCAAGAGGTCTGCTATCTCCAGGATTTGTTTGTCGACGGCGCTGCAGCCGCCATGGCTGCGGCCGCAGGCTGATCGAAGCCGTCGCCGGTGCCGCCCGCGAGCGCGGTTGCGCCAGGCTCTACTGGACCACAAAAGCGGACAACGCCGCGGCCCGATTGCTCTACGACCGGATCGCCCGGTTCAACGGCTTCATCCGCTACGATTACCCGCTGGAGTAAATGGGGATCACCCCGAACTAGATATTGTTTCTGCCGATCTCGAAGTAAAAGTCGCGCGGTCAAGTATTCGACGCCGCCCGGGCCTTCCCCAAGACCAGGTCAAAACCGGGACGTGGGCGCGGTAATGCGCGAAGGTTAACAAAATGATTGCCCAACCACGGCGAAAATTTTACCTAAATCACATTATGCTTCAAATTTCCGCGCCACGAGTCGCCACCCTCTTAATAAGAGCGGCTAGTCGTCGGCGGTTGCGGTGGCCATGGCCGGCGGTGGCCGGCGGCGCGCTTCGCGCAACAGCAGCAGCAAGGGTAGGGAAGCGAGCGCGATCAACATTATCAGCTTGAAATCATCGATATAGGCGACCATTGCGGCCTGCCGCGTCACCTCGGCGTTGAGTGCCGCCATCCCGCTCGGCGTGCTCAGGCTGAACGGCGCTGCCAGATAGGGCGCCTGCGCCAGCGGATTGTCCGGCCGCAGGCCTTCGACCAGACGCGAGTGAACCACCTGGGTGTTCTGGGCCAAGGTGGCGACCAGGATGCTGATGCCGGTGCTGCCGCCGAGGTTGCGCATCAGGCTGCGGATCGCCGTCCCCTGGGTCATGATGTGGCGCGGCAGCGTCGACAACGCGATGATGTTCAACGGCACCTGGGTGCAGCCGAGGCCGAAGCCCTGCAACAGCCCGGCGATGACGACCGGCGCCATGCCCATCTGCAGCGAGAACTGGCTCATCTGCCACATCGAGGCCGAGGTCACCAGAAGCCCGAACAGAATGATCAGCCGGTTGTCGACGCGGGTGATCAACGGGGCGACGAGGAACATTGCCGCCATGCTGCCGATGCCGCGCGGCATGGCCACCAGCCCAGTGGTCAGCGCCGGATAGTTCATCAGGTTTTGCAGCATCGTCGGCACTAGCGCGTTGGTGCCGGTCATGATCAGCCCGCCACAGAACATCAGCGCCGTTCCGGCCAAGAAATTGGCGCTCTTCAACAGGTCGCGGTTTAGAAACGAGCGCCCGTCGGTGGTGGCCGTATGCACGGTAAACAGGTAGAAGCCGAGCCCGGCGACCGTCGCCTCGATCCAAATCTCGCTCGAATGGAACCAGTCCTTCAACTCGCCGCGGTCGAGCATCAATTGTAGGGCGCCGATCCCCAGGCTCAGGGTCAGGAACCCGAAAAAATCGAACGGCTCGCGATGCACGTAGCGGGTCTGGCGATAGAAGACGAGGACACCCAGCGTGCACAGCACTCCGACCGGCACGTTAATGTAGAAGACCCAGCGCCAGCTGTACTCATAGGTCAACCAGCCGCCGAGCGCCGGTCCCATGATCGGCCCAAAGATCGTGCCCATGCCGAACACCGCCATGGCACGGCCATGGCGCTCCGGCGGGTTGATTTGCAACAGCGTCGCCTGCGACAGCGGGACCAGACCGGCCCCCGCGACCCCCTGCAACGCGCGAAAGAAAACGAGTTCGCCAAGGCTCGTGGCGGCGCCGCACAGCGCTGAGGCGAGGGTGAAGCCGATGACCGAGGCCAGAAAGATATATTTGATGTCGAAGCGGCCGGCGAGCCAGCCGGTCAGCGGCATCATGATCGCAGCGCAGACGATATAGGAGGTCAGCGCCCAGGCGACCTGGTCCAGCGAGGCCGATAGGCTCCCCTGGACGTGCGGCAGGGCGACATTGAGGATCGAGTTGTCGACGCCCTGCATGATGTTTGCCATCATGATCGAGAGCGTGAGCATGCCGCGGTTGGGGACCGGGACAAACGGGGCGACCGCCTCGCCTCTCACCGCCGCCGCTCCCGGGCAGCATCATCCGCCCCTCACCCGCCCGCGGCTTCCTCTCCCTCCCGGCTTGACCCAAGGATCGCGCGGCGAGGTTGGATGAGGGCCTTTCGGGCGATGCAATAACGTATCCGACTCCCGCTCAGCTCTGGACCAGAAATCCTTCAGGCCGGGTGGATCTGGCGGATGGAAGCGGCCATTGAAGAGGACTCCTCAAAATCCTGTAATGGTTATACGTCATTCCTCGTTCTGAGGATCGCTCCCTTGCTTCGAAGAGTGCGGCGGCCTTTGCCGCCTCGAACGTGTCGGCAGTGCCGTTGGCGATGGGATCGTCGCGACTGCTACGCGCTTTAGCCCCGCCTCCCATGTTGGCACACCATTTTGCGTGAACACCAACAACATTAACTCCCCGACACCGGTCCAAACGGCGGGCTCGGGCTGCAGGGCCAGCAGCTTTTGCCATTCGACGTCGGCCATGTGCTTCCCTACAGGTAGCTGCTTTCAATCATCGACGGCCCTTTTTCACAAAAGTATACGCCAAAGCCGGGTTCTCTCGACGCTCTCGACCGGCACATCGAGTGCTGCATCGCCGGTCGGACCGCGCACTTGCTCGGAGGGCGCGCTACCTTTTTCGCGGCCGCGCCTTGCGGGCGGCGTAGCGGGCATCGCGGGCCGCCTTGCGTTCGGCTTCCAGGGCGACGTCATCGGCCGCCTGCCTGGCAACCTCGGCGCCGCGGGCCGCCTGCTCGGCTTCCTCTGCAGCATCGCGGGCGGCCTTCTCGTCGGCCTCTCGGGCAACGCCGGCCAGCCGGGAAGCGTTGCGCCCGGCGGTGCGCGCATCGCGAGCGACGCCGATAGCCTGTCGAGCGGCCTGTCGTTCAGCGAATGCCGGATCGTTTGCCGCGGATCTCGCACGAAACTTCTCCAGTTCCGCCTTCTTCGCGTTCGCGGCTGCGCTCAGCCGGTCGTCAAAATTCGTCTTCTTCGAATTATCCATCTCACTCCACCTCATGCGAGCTCGCGTAGATGCTCCTGCGACTGTGCGTTGTCATGGGTCGCCGGCGAGCCTATTTTGCCGACATCCGCGATTTTGCGCCGCCTTTCCGGAAGCAAGCCCGTGACGTCTTTTCTCCCGCCTCTCGCCCCTTATCCGCAGACCCGCCTGCGGCGCAATCGCCGCGACGCCTGGTCGCGCAAGCTGGTCGCCGAGACCGTGTTGACCGCGAGCGACCTGATCTGGCCGGTCTTTGTCCATGACGAGGGCCACAAGGCGCCGATCCCGTCGATGCCCGGATGTATTTCGGCTGGCGATCCCGGCGCTGGTCGATGCCGCCGGCGAGGCGGCCGAACTGGGCATCCCGACGATCGCCGTCTTTCCGGCGGTGCCCGACGCCCTCAAGGATGCCGAAGGCAGCAACGCCCTCGACCCCGGCAATCTCGTGTGCCGCGCCGTCGCCGCGCTGAAGGAGGCTTTGCCCGGGCTCGGCGTTCTTTGTGATGTCGCGCTCGACCCGTTCACGTCGCACGGCCATGACGGGGTGATCCGCGACGGCTATGTCGCAAATGACGAGACCGTCGAAATCCTGCAGCAGCAGGCCGTGGTCCAGGCGCGCGCCGGCTGCGACATCATCGCGCCCTCCGACATGATGGACGGACGGGTCGGCGCAGTCCGCCGGGCCCTCGACGCAGCCGGCTTCGCGCATGTCCGCATCATGTCCTATGCGGCGAAATACGCCTCGGCCTTCTACGGCCCGTTCCGTGACGCGATCGGCTCCAAGACGGCGCTCGGCAGCGCCGACAAGCGCACCTATCAGATGGATCCGGCCAATGGTGACGAGGCGTTGCGCGAGGTCGCGCTCGACCTGCAGGAGGGCGCCGACATGGTCATGGTCAAGCCCGGCATGCCCTATCTCGACGTGGTCCGGCGGGTCAAAGAGGCGTTCCGGATGCCGACTTACGCCTACCAGGTCAGCGGCGAATACGCGATGCTGCATGCTGCGGCCCAGAACGGCTGGATCGACGGCGACCGCGCGGTCATGGAGAGCTTGATCGGTTTCAAGCGCGCCGGCGCCGATGGCGTCCTGACCTATGCGGCAGTAGATGCGGCGCGCCGCCTGAAGCTCGGCTGACCGAGCGGATCAAACTCGGCCTGATTGTTGCACGCTCCCCGCCGCTCGCTGTAATTCTTGCTGCGCCAGGACGGCTCCGACAGATCCCGCCGTCGCCGCAGGGCGGCGACAACGGCAAACCGTCCGGTCGGAACAGGGAAGGGGTGGCTTATGCGGTACCGCGCCGACGCACAGATTTTGAGCAATGAGGCTTATCACGGCGGCAAGATCACGCGCCGCGGCGTGCTGCGATGGGGCGGCGCCACCGGCCTGGTCGCGACGGGCTTGGGGTCGGGCGCGTGGCGCGCCGCCTTTGCCGAGGCCAAACCCTACAAGATCGGCACGATGCAGCCCTTGTCGGGCGCCGCCGCGATCATCGGCAAGACCGCGCTGGTCGGCGTCCAGATGGCGGTCGACCGCATCAACAAGTCGGGCGGGATCAACGGCCGGCCGGTCGAGCTGATCGTCGCCGATTACGAGTTGAAGCCCGATGTGGGACGCCGCAAGGCGGAAAAGCTCGTCGTCGAGGACAATATCGACGCCCATGTCGGCGGCGTCCTCTCCAATGTATGCCTCGCCTGCATGCCGGTCTGGGAGGAGTACAAGATCGTCAACATGATCGGCGTGTGCCTCGACACGACGATCACCACCAGCAAATGCAGCCGCTACACCTTCCGGCCCTTCGACTATGCCCCGGCCCAGGCGGTGGCGTTCGCCCCGTACCTCGTCAACAAAATGGGCAAGAAATGGCACATCGCCTACGCCGATTACGCCTGGGGCCAATCGACCCGCGACGCCTATGCCGAGCAGATAAGAAAGCTGGGCGGCGAGGTCGTCGGCACGACCGGCATCCCGATCGGCACCGCCGACATGACGCCGTTTCTGTCGAAGATATCAGGCGATTTCGACGGGCTCTTCGGCATCTTCTTCGGCAAGGACGGGGTGACGATCGGCAACCAGGCCTATGATCTGGGCCTCACCAGGAAGTACAAATTTGCCGGCGACGGTGCGCTGGCGGAGTCGACGAACCTGCCGGCGCTCGGCAACAAGATCGAAGGGTTCGTCGGGATCAATCGATACGTCCCGCTGCTCGAGCCGCCGCTCGACACGCCTTGGAACAGGCGGTTCTTTGACGAGGCCGTTCCCCGGCTCAAGGCGGTCGACCCCTCCGCTTCGGTGCCCGACCGCTATGTCCAGTCCAATTTCGAGGCGATGAACGCCCTCAAGCTCGGCATCGAGAAGTCGGGCTTCCAGGGCCGCGACGACACGCCCAAGCTGATCGCCGCGCTCGAGGGCTTGGAGATGAAGGAAGGGGATGATTTCCCGCAGGGCGACAAGACGCTCCGCAAGGAAGACCACCAAGCGTTCATCCGCGAGTTCATTTACGACATCCACGACGGCAAGTACCGCATCATCGAGGTCGTCCCAAAAGAAAAGACGGTGTTCCCGCCCGACTGCAAATTCGCCTGACCTTCATTGGACGCGACCGCCGCCGGCGGGCGGCCCATTCTGAGCACCGAGGATCTGACGATCCGCTTCGGCGGCCTCACCGCCCTCGACAATGTCAATTTCGAATTGCCCCGCGGCGAGATCCGCGCGGTGATTGGCCCAAACGGGGCAGGCAAGAGCACGTTCTTCAACTGCCTGACCGGCGTCGTGCGCCCCTCTTCGGGGCGCATCCGGTTCAACGGCGAGGACATCACCGGCCTCTCGCCCGACCGCATCTCCCGTAAGGGGATCGCCCGCTCGTATCAGATCACCAATGTCCTGCCCAATGCCACGGCGCTCGAGAACGTCCGCATTGCCGTTCAGTCGCGCCGCCACGGCTGGAGCCTCTTGACCCATCACCGTTCGTATCGGGACATCATCGAGAAGGCCGAGATCGTGCTGGACCAGCTCGGCCTGCGCGGCAAGCAGGACGAGCTGGCGGCCAACCTGTCGCACGGCGATCAGCGCAATCTCGAGATCGGGATTGCGCTGGCGACCGAGCCTCGGCTGCTCTGTCTCGACGAGCCCACCGCCGGGATGAGCGCGGCCGAGACCCGCGATACGATGGAGCTGGTGCGCCGCATCGCCAAGGATCTGACCATCCTCATCGTCGAGCATGACATGGAAGTGGTGATGGGCCTGGCACAGCGGATCACCGTCCTCAATTACGGGGCGATCCTGGCCGAGGGGACGCCGGCAGAGATCCAGGACGATCCCAAGGTCCTGGAGGTCTACCTCAAGACATGAGCGGGCCGGTTGACGAGCCTCTCCTGCGCGTCGAGGGCATCCATACTTTCTACGGCAAGAGCCACATTCTGCACGGCGTTTCTCTCGAGGTGGGGCAGGCCGAGGTGGTGGGCCTGCTCGGGCGCAACGGGGTCGGCAAGAGCACGACATTGAAGGCGATCGCCGGGCTCGTCCATCCGAGCGCGGGCGAGGTGGTGTTCGAAGGGCGGCCGATCGCAGGCCTACCGGCCCATCGCCTGGCGCGGCTCGGGATCGGCTACGTTCCGGAAGAGCGGCGGATTTTCCGGTTATTGACGGTGATGGAGAACCTGCGCACCGGTCTCGATCGCCACGGCGTGACCAAGTCGAGAAGGCAGCAGTTGCTGGACAAGGCCTACGAGTATTTCCCGGTGCTGGCCGAAAGGCGCAATCAGCCGGGCGGCACCCTCTCCGGGGGTGAGCAGCAGATGCTGGCGATCGCCCGCTCGATGATGCTCGAGCCCAAGATAATTCTGCTGGACGAGCCGACCGAGGGGCTGATGCCGCGGATGGTGTCCCAGATCAGCCAGATCATCGATGTGCTGCGGCAGCAGGATGTGGCGGTGCTGCTGGTCGAGCAGAACGTGCCGCTGACCTTGGCGGCCGCCCGGCGCGTCTATCTCTTGGAGAAGGGTGCCGTCCGCCACCACGCCATGGCCTCCGAGCTGCGCGCCAATGATGCGGTCATCCATCAGTACATGGGTGTCTAGCGTGGAGTTTTGGCAATCCATTCCTTTTGACCAGCTGTTGATCCAGACCATCAACGGCATCGTCACCGGAATGATTCTGGCGCTGGTGGCCTCCGGCCTGACACTGATCTTCGGGATCATGGACGTCGTCAATTTCGCGCATGGCGAGCTGTTCATGCTGGGCGCCTATGTCGGCGTCGTCATATTGGCGGCGACAGGCGATTTCTGGATTGCGCTCGCCCTCGCCAGCCTGGTGATCGCGCTCCTCGGCGCAGCGATCTACCTGGTGACACTGCGTCCGTTGCTCGGCCGCGATCCGCTGACGACGATCCTCGCCACCTTCGGGGTCTCTCTGGTGCTGCAGAATTACGCGCTGTGGCAGTTCGGCCCGGTAGCGCGCAAGATCCAGGAGCCGTTTACCGGCCACTTCAAACTGTTCTACCTCGATTACCCCTGGTACCGGCTGGTCATCGCGCTGCTTTCCGCCGCCATCATCGGCGCGCTCTGGCTATTTCTCAAATTCGGCACCTACGGGATCTGGATCCGCGCCACCACCCAGGACCGCGTGATGGCCCAGGCGATGGGCATCCCGGTGCCCTGGGTGCTGACGGCGGTCTTCGCGATCGGCGCCGCGATGGCGGGCGCCAGCGGCGTGCTGTTCGGGCCGCTGGTCGGGGTCAATCACGCAATGGGCCTCGATTGGATCCTGAAGGCGTTTATTGTCGTCGTGGTCGGCGGCATGGGCAATCTCGCCGGCTCGATCGCGGCGTCGATCTTCATCAGCCTGCTGGAGGCCTATGCGTCGCTCTGGGTCAGCCCGGCGCAGTCGATCATCGTCTCGTTCGTCGTGCTGATTTTGACTTTGCTGTTCCGCCCGACCGGGCTGTTCGTCCCGACCCCGAAATGAGGTCGCGCCAAACCGTCATTTATTGGGCCGGGTTTGCCGTCGTCGTCGGGCTGTTGATCGTAGCGCCGCTGGTGTTGCCGGAGTTCTGGCGCCGCTTTCTGACCGAGATCCTGATCTGGGGGCTGCTGGCGATGTCCTCCGATTTGCTGATCGGCTACACCGGGCTCGTATCGTTCGGCCACTCGGCATTCTTCGGCCTCGGCATGTACGGCGCCGCGGCGGCGTTGCTCTCGAGCCGGCCGCCCAATATCTGGCTGGCGATCGCTTACGGGCTCGTTTCCGCCGCGGCCGTGGCGGCCTTTGTCGCCTATTTCTCGACGCGGTTGCGCGACATCTATTTCGCGATCACGACGTTGATCTTCTCGCAGATTTTTTACGTGATCATCTTCACCTGGACCGAGGTCACCGGCGGCGAAAACGGCTTGACTTTCAGTCGGCCGCAGCTCGCCGTTCCCGGCCTCTTCTCGCTGCCGTTTACGTCCACGATCACTGCACTGGTTCGTGCTCGGGGTCGTGGCATCGTCCTATCTCGCATTGCGGCGGATCACCCGATCTCCGTTCGGGATGGTGCTGCAATCGATCCGCGAGAACGAGGCGCGCACCCGCGCCATCGGCTATCCTATCGAGCGCTATAAGATTGTCGCCGTGATGCTCTCGGGCCTGTTCGCCGGGCTCGCCGGCGTTCTTTATGCGATCCAGAACCGGTTCGCCGCACCCGACTTCGTGTTCTTTCGTGGTATCCGGCGAGGTCGTGATCTTCAATGTCATCGGCGGCATCGGCACATTGATCGGGCCCGTTCTGGGCGCCGCGTTTTTTCTTTTATTGCGCGAGGGATTGTCGCGTTTTCTCACGGAGTATTACCTGATCCCGGTGGGTGTCGTCTTTATCGCGATGGTCATCTTCATGCCCCAGGGACTGCTCGGGCTTCGCGCGCCGTTGGCTCAACCGATAGCGCCTATCACATCAATGTGATCATCCGCGTGATCATCCGCCTGGAATAGCGCGGGGGGCCTGGAGTCCTATCGACGGTGCCGCCGCCTCTCGTTCGCGCAGGCGGCTTCTCGATGTCGATGGGGGAGCTATCGATGAATTTCTCATTTCGGTTTCGGAACGCGTTGGCGATCGCGGCGGTCGGCGTCGGCGCGCTCTACGCAACGGCGTGGCGGGCCGAGGCCGGCGCCTACATTCAGACCAATCTGGTCTCGGACATTCCGGGGCTGGCGGCGATAACCGATCTGAACCTGAAGAACCCCTGGGGCGTCTCGTTCGGCCCGACCACCCCGGTATGGGTTTCCGAACAAGGCGCAAATCAAGCCACTCTCTACAACGTCACACCCACCGGCGTGACCCAGAGCCCGACGATCATCAGCATCCCGACCACCGGGGCGGGCCCGCAAGGGCCGACCGGGCAAATCTCCAACCTCATACCCCCTCCCAATACCCCAGCCTTGAGCTTCTTCGTCAACGGCATCGCTTCCCGGTTCATCTTCGCCAATCTCAACGGCACGATCTCGGCCTGGAACGGGCAGGGCACCAGCGCGATCATCCAAGCGACAACTCCAGGTGCCACTTACACCGGTCTTGCCGTCAACGATGCGCACACTCGGCTATACGCCGCGAACGACGCGGGGGCGGGGAGCATCGATGTGTTCAATGCGTCCTTCGCGCCAATCAGCCTCGGTCCTGGCGCCTTCGCCAACCCGTTTCCCGGGCTTGTCCCGTTCAATGCGCAAAACATCGGCGGCAACATTTACGTGACCTATGCGGTGCCCGGACTCGACGCAATGAGGGCGGCGACGGAAGGAAATGGAGGCGTGGCCGTCTTTGACGAAAACGGCAATCTGCAGAAAATCCTGATCGCCGGACCCAGCAGCAAGCTCGCTTCGCCCTGGGGCATTGCGCTCGCGCCATCGACCGGCTTCGGGCCGTTCAGCGGCGACCTGCTGGTCGGAAATTTCAGCTTTGCCGCGAGCGAGATCAACGCCTTCGACCCGCTGACCGGGGCTTTTGCGGGCACCATTCCGATCGATGTCGGGCCCGGCAACACGCCGGGCGGGCTGTGGGCGCTGGCCTTCGGCAATGCCGGCAACAACGGCACCCCCACCACGCTCTTCTTCACCGACGGGATCAACGGCGAAACCGACGGGCTGTTCGCCGCGATCACCTTTGTTCCGGAGCCCTCCAGCCTGGCTTTGCTCGGAGCAGCATCCGGGTTGTTCGGTCTCGGCCGCCGCTTCAGGCACCGCAAAGGCGGAGGCACAGGAGGGACGCTTTAACGCGGAGGACGCAAAGGGACGCGCGGAGAACGCGAAGGCTACGGAACCCCTCTGCGTCCTTCGCGTATCCTCTGCGGCCTCTGCGTCAAAACTTTCATCGAGACGCTAGTGCTCAGAACCATTCAGGTGATTCAGCTCGGCCCCCCTCTTGCTTTCCCGGCGAAAGCCGGGACCCACGGCTGAAGTGGGCACCGGCTTTCGCCGGTGTAGCGGGAGTAGGTAAGAGCGATTGGTGCATCAGTGCCTGATGAACCGTGTGAATGACGCTGAGCACTAGATCGCCGGCGGCTTGGTGACCAGGAAGCTCTGCCGCGTCTCCATCTGCCGCACCCAGTTCTGCAGCTTCGGGTGCTCGGCCATTGGCGCCCGGCCGTCCGGCACGTTGCCGAAATACCAGAGCAGCGGGATCACCATCAAATCGGCGAGGCTGACATGCTCGCCGGCAAGAAACCGGTGGTCCTCCATCAATCGGCCGATTTCCGAGAGGCACAACCGGGCGCGCGGCAGGGCCGCGAAGATCGCCGCCTCGTCCGGGCTGCCGCCGAAAAGCCGCGGCACCAGCACGCGGTTGAACAGGATCGTGCCGCCGATGCTGGGCCCGGCATAGGCGTCGACGATGCCGATGATCTGGTTCATCCGCGACCATTCGTGGACGTCTTCGGGCTGCAGCGGCGTGCCCGCGAAACGCTCGTCGACATAGCGCATGATGGCTTGCGTCTCGTAGAGCGCAAACCCGTCATGCTCGAAGGCGGGGACCTTGGCGAACGGGTGGCGTGACAGGTGGGGCTCCTCGCGATGGGCGCCGAACGGCATCTCGACGAGCTCGTGGGTCACGCCCTTTTCGGCCAATGCGAGCCGGGCGCTCCACACGTAAGTGCTGGCCGGCGGGCCATATATGACGGGATGGGCCATCGTCCCCCCTTTGGACTTGACTCGCCCAACACCGCACCCGGAGGTGTGGCCTGTCAAGGGCGGCATCCGAGGTGCCGTCCATCGTCAAAAAACGGCCACAAAACGATAGGTTGATCAACGTCGGAGCTAGCCCAAAAACAAGACAAACCTCCGAAACCCGATCATTCGAGAGGCGACGATGGCGATCTGGAGACCGGACCCGACGTTTTATCCGTCACCCCGCATGGCGATGAGCGCGCCGCCGGAGAAATTGGCTTATGTCGCGGCGTTCGATCCGACACGGCAGCGGCCCGATGCGATTGCGGTGGTGGACCTGGAGCCCGGGTCGGCCACTTATTCGAAGATCGTCGGCAGCGTCGAGATGCCCAATGCCGGCGACGAGCTCCATCATTTCGGCTGGAACGCCTGCTCGTCTTGCCTCTGCCCGAACGCGCCGCATGCGCATGTCGAGCGCCGCTACCTGGTGGTGCCGGGGCTCCGCTCCTCGCGCATCCATATTCTCGACACCAAGCCCGATCCGCGACAGCCGCAGATCGTCAAGATTATCGAGCCCGAGGAGATCGCCGAGAAAACGGGGTACACGCGCCCGCATACGGTGCATTGCGGCCCCGGCGGCATCTATGTATCGGCGATGGGCAACGCCGAAGGCAAGGCGCCCGGCGGCATTTTCCTGATGGACCACGAGAGTTTCCAGCCGCTCGGCCGATGGGAGGTCGACCGGGGGCCGCAGGTCCTCGGCTACGACGGCTGGTGGCATCTCGGCTACGACACGATGGTGACGAGCGAGTGGGGTACGCCCGACACGTTCGAGAACGGCCTCGTTCCGGAAATCCTGCTCGGCAGCCGGTACGGGCGGCGCCTGCATTTCTGGGATCTCACCAGGCGCAAGCATCTGCAGGAGATCGATTTCGGCGAGGAGCACCAGCTCGTCTTCGAGCTGCGGCCGGCGCACGACCCGACAAAGGCCTACGGTTTCGTCAATTGCGTCGTCAGCCTGAAGGACCTCTCGTCGTCGATCTGGGTCTGGCATCGCGACGGGGGACAAATGGGCGGTCAGAAAATCATCGAAATCCCGCCGAGCCGGCAGACCCCGATCAGCTGCCGCCGATGCTGAAAGGGTTCAAGGCGGTGCCTCCGCTCGTCACCGATATCGACCTGTCGATGGACGACCGGTATCTGTATGCCGCTTGCTGGGGGACCGGCGATTTGCGGCAATATGACGTATCGGACCCGTTCGACCCCAAGCTCACCGGCACGGTGCGGATCGGCGGGATCGTTTCGCGGGCCAGCCATCCAGGAGCCAAGAACGGACTGCTCTCAATGGCGGGCCGCAGATGGTCGAGATCAGCCGCGACGGCAAACGCGTTTATTTCACCAACTCGCTCTATGGCGCGATCGACGATCAGTTCTATCCGGAGCGCATCGAGGGCTGGATGGTCAAGCTCGATGCCGGGCCGCAGGGCGGCATCGCCTTCGACCCGAACTTTTTCATCGATTGGCCGAAAGGGCACCGGCCGCACCAGATAAGGCTCGAAGGCGGCGACTGCTCGTCGGATTCGTACTGCTATCCCTGACGTTCCGAGCCGCGGCAACGGCCGAGTGGTGGCCCTGGCTGGCATTGGCTGCGCTCGGCGTCTTCCACGGCCTCAACCCGGCCATGGGATGGCTGTTTGCCGTGGCTCTCGGGTTGCATCGGCAGAGCCGGAAGATCGTCGCGATGGCCTGGGCGCCGATCGCCGTCGGCCACGCGGCTGCCGTCGCGATCGTCCTCACTGTCGTTCTGCTGCTCGACTTCGCTCTCGACCACCGGCTCTTGGGCCGAACGGTGGGGATGGCGCTGCTCGGTTGGGCGCTATGGCGCGGCTTCCGCGGCCATCGCCAGCGCCTACGCGTCGGCATGCAGACCGGCATCGCCGGACTCGCTGTCTGGTCGTTCCTGATGTCTTCCGCCCACGGCGCCGGCTTGATGCTGGTCCCCGCGCTGTTGCCTTTGTGCGCTGCGGAAGCGCCTGCCGGCGGCGGCCCGGTCGGAATTGCAGCGATCGCACTCGCCGTCCACACCGCCGCAATGCTGACGACAATCGCCGCGGTTTCGGTCGCCGTCTATGAGTGGGTCGGGCTCGCGGTCCTGCGCTCGGCCTGGATCAATTTCGATTTGCTCTGGATCGCCGGCCTGGTCGTTTGCGGCGGCCTCTTGATGCTCGGCTAATTAGCGTCATTCTCTTCGTCATTCCGGGGCGGCCCTTTGGGGCCGGGCCCGGAACCCATGAACACCGGCCGTTCCCTAACCTGCACAGGCTCGTGTTCATAGGTTCCGGGCTCGCGGGCAATGCCCGCGCCCCGGAATGACGGCTAGTGCTCGGAACCATTCAACTGATTCAGTTCAGCCCCCCTCGTGCTTTCCAGGCGAAAGCCCGGACCCACGGCTGCCGTGGGCACCGGCTTTCGCCGGTGTAGCGGGAGTAGGGAGCAGGTATTAGCGGTAGCGGTTCATTTCTTCGTCGACGGGCCGGTCAGCGCCGGGGTCGCGCCGCCGCTGTTGTTGAGCAGCGCGCCGATGATCGCCGCGGCGCTGTCGAGGCCGGTACCCTGGCCGCCGGTCGACACCACGGTTTGCGGAACCAGCCGTCCGATCAATGCACACGACTTCCGGCTTTTCCTGAATGGTCTTGAGCAGCTGTTGGACGAGGGTGATCGTCAGCACCCTGTCCTGCCCCAGCACATCGGCTTGCGCCCGTTGTCCTTGCGCGACTTCCTCGAGCTCGAGCTTCTGCCCTTCGCCGCGCAGCTTCGCCGCGTTCTTGTTCTGCTCGGCGACCTGAACGCCGATCAGGGCTTCGACCAACTGATGCTGCTGCTCGGCGGTCGCCCGCGCTTTTTCGGTCTCGATACGCTGGGTCTGCGCCTTCTGCTCCTGCTGATAGGTCACCTGCAGCTGATCGGCCAGTTGCTGGCGCAGCCGCGACACCAACAGCTCGGGCGGCAATGCCGGATCGCCGAACTTGACCTCCTTGATGACGATCCCGGCCCGCAATCCTTCGGGGCGGATCGCATCCTCCACCGCGTGCTCGAGTTCCGCGCGGTTGTCGGCAAGATCCAACACATGCCGGCCTTGCGCGCCGACGACATTGCGCACGATCGATCGGATTGTCGGGACCATGATGTTGTCCTCGATTTCCTTTAATCCGCCGACCGAGGCGACGACAAACGGAGCATTGTCGGGGGTGACCTGGGCGAGAACCCTGAGCTCGAGCGGCACAAGCCAGCCCTCGACAAACGGTGTGATGGCCGGGTCGGCGGAGCCCTGAGGCACCGGAATGTCCTTCGACCGTTCCGTCTGCTTAAGATTGCCCGCCTGATCGAGGCTCAGATCGATGTAACGCCTATTATAGCCGCCCTTGAATTCCCAGGTCTGCACGCGAGTGCTCATCATCGTGATCTTGTAGGCCGCCTCGTTGGCGTAATAGCGGCCGGGTTGCAGCGCTTTTTCCCAGATGCCGATGCAGCCGACCGGCACAAGGATGGCGGTGAGCTTGCCTTTATCGGCTTTTGCTTCTTCGGCGGCGACGGCTTCGCCGCTCGCATTTGTCGACACCGTCTTTTGCTGGCAGGAGGCCGGCTTATCTGCGACCAGATTGCCGAAATGCACGGAGTTGATGACGTTGGATTTTACGACGCGCGACGAAGCCTTCGGCGACATCGACCGCGTTATAGACGCTGAGGTCCCAGAGATAGGTGTTGAGCCGGTAATTTCCCGGCGTCAGGATCGTCGTCTGCGGTCCGCGCTGGCCGCCATGGGTCAGGAAGTACTCGGCGTCGAGCATGTCCAGCTCGCGCCCCGGGGCGAAGGCGTCGGCCAGAAATTGGTCGGGCCGCAGCGGCGCCCCGTCCTTGGCGTTCAAGAAACCGTATTTACCCGATGGAATGGAGACCACTTTTTTGTTTTCCACCTGGTAGATGACGTTGACAAGAAACCACGGGATGCCAGCCGGGGGTCAGAATCTCCGCCTGCGGCCCTTTTTCTCCGTTGGTCGCGATGATGTGCTCGCCGGGCAGCGAGGTGGTTCCGTAAATCTTGTTGAGGACGGCGATTTCGTCCGACTCGACATGGACATACGAGGTCGCTGCCAGACAGATCAGCGCGATCACTACGAACACGATCCGCAATGACAGCGAGAGCGTCCCGAAGTCCGGCCGGGCTCGATTGACGAAGAGACCGAGGATGCTGGGAGCGACTGCCGCAAGGACAAAATACAAAAGTGCGACGACCACCCAAAACATCGGAACCTCCCAGCCGGCCGTCTACTCGCGGCCGCGTCACGTAACGGCGAGCTCTGCGGTGCCGAGCCCGGAAATCTCGATCATCGCCCGGTCGCCGACAGCCGGATATTGGATCGGGACCATGCTTCCGGTCATCACGATCATGCCGCGCCGCAGCGGAGTGCCGGAGGCCGCGAGCTTGTCGGCGAGCCAGGCGAGCGCATTCAGCGGATGGCCCATCACGTCGCCGCCGGTTCCGCTGCCGATCTCCCGCCCATTGATCGACAGCGGTTGCCCTGGCCTGGGCGAGATCGAGCCGCGCCCAGTCCGAAACCGGTGCTCCGAGCACCACCCCGGCATTCCACACATTACCGGCCACCATCGCGGCGGCATTGAGCCGCTTGTAATCATAGTGCAGATCTTCGATCAGCTCGATACGCCGCCATGCAGCTTTCGACCGCCGCGGCGATGCGGTTTCGGTCGCCGCCTTGCGGCAGGTCTTCCCCGAGCTTGAAGGCAATCTCGGTTTCGACCCCGATCCGGCAATAATCTGCGGCAGGGAGCACAGCGCGCCCGTGATGCACCTCGCTCGCGAAGATGGCACCGTAACAGGGCTCGCCGACGCCGCACAGCTTCTGCATGACCGGCGTGGTCAGGCCGATCTTGTAGCCGGCGACCGCGCCCCGGCCCGCACCTGCTTCGATCTCCTGAAAAGCTCGGCGGATTTCGTAGGCCTCCTCGAGATCGGCCGGCGACAGTTCGGGCGGCAATGCCGCGGTCGGGCTGCCGGCTGCGAAACAATCGGACAATGCGTTCGGCCTTTTGCCGCGTGCTCAGTGCGTTCATCTCATCCCGCCTCGATCATCGCCCCTGAAAACGCGGCTTGCGCTTTTCGTTGAAGGCAAGCACGCCCTCGCGCCGATCCGCGGTCGGGACCATGCGGTTGTAGGCCTCGATTTCGAGCATCATGCCGCTCGCCAGATCCATCTGCATACCATAGTGGATCGCGTGCTTGGCCTGGCGGACCGAGATCGGGGCGTTGTCGGCGATCCGGCGTCCCGTCTCCAGCGCCTCCTCGACGACTTTGCCCGGCGCACAAACCCGGTTGACCATGCCCCATTCGATACGCCTCGGCCGCGGTGAACGGCCGGCCCGTCAGGATGATCTCCTTGGCCCGCCGCTCGCCGACCGCGCGCGGCAAGTTTTGCGTCCCGCCGGCGCCGGGCATGATGCCGAGGGTGACCTCGGTCAATGCGAAGCGCGCCGTCTCGCTGGCATAGACAAAGTCGCAGCACAACGCCAATTCGCATCCGCCAGCATAAGCGGCGCCGTTGACCGCACCGATCACCGGCACCGGGCACCCGATGAACGCGCGGACCATGCGCTCGAACAGCAGATGCTGGTCCTGCCAGGCCTCGTCGGTCATGCCGTTGCGCTCCTTGAGGTCGCCGCCGGCGCAAAACGCCCGCTCCCCGGCCCCGGTCAGCACGATGCAGCGATAGCCCGACGGGGCCGCATTAACCTCGTCGAAGAAACGCGAGGAGGTCGCGCCCCATCTGCGTGTTCATCGCATTGGCGACCTCCGGGCGGTGGAGGGTCAGCAGCACCAGTCCCGCGCCGCGATCCTCGGCTCGTATGGTCTCGTATTCGCGTTTCATCCGGGGCCTCCGCGGCTGCGCTCGGCGGGACTATAGTCTTGCCGGATCGAGTTGCCGAGATCAGGTAGCAGTCGATGACCGACCAGAGAGGAAACGGCGCGCTGGCGGGCAGGCGGATCGCGCTCCCCGAAACCCGCGAGCTCGACCGGCTCGCGCAAATGCTCGAAGAGCACGGCGCCGAGACATTGCGCTGCCCGATGGTGGCGATAGAGGACGCGCCCGACTCGGCCCCGGTCGAGGCCTGGCTGCGCCGCCTGCCCTGCGACGACCTGGTGCTGTTCACCGGCGAAGGCGTGCGGCGTCTCCATGGCTTTGCGCGGCGCTGCGACCGCGATGCGGCATTTCTCGAGGCGCTGCAGGCAGCGCGGAAGATCACCCGCGGCCCGAAGCCCGAGCGGGCATTGCGGGAGCTCGGGTTGAAATCCGATCTGCGCGCCGCGGAGCCGACGACCGAAGGGCTGATTGCTACGTTGTCGGCCCTGGATCTGCGCGGGCGCAGGGTGGGCGTTCAGCTCTACCCGGGCAATCCCAATACGAGGTTCATCGATTTTTTGCAGGACGCCGGGGCGGCCCCCGACCCGGTGGTCCCTTATGTCTATGCCTCCGCGGCCGATGATGCGCGGGTCGTCGACCTGATCGACCGCATGGCCGCAGGCACGCTCGACGCGATCGCCTTTACGAGCTCGCCCCAGGTCGGGCGCCTCTTCGATGTCGCAAAGCGCACCCGGCGGGAAGCGGCGCTGCGCGCCGGGCTGCAGACGACAACGGTCGCCGCCGTCGGCCCCGTCGTCGCCGACGAGGTGCGGCGCCGCGGGTTCGAGGTCGCGATCACCCCCGAGCACAGCTATTTCATGAAGCCGCTGGTCTCCGCCATCGTCGAAGGGCTCGCGGAATAACGATGGATTTAAGACGGCCCGCAAAGCCGGGCTGGGGAGCGCTCCCCGGAACGACCTCCAAGCGATGAGCCGTTTCCGATCGCCGAGGCCTCTCCATAGGCGTCCGGGTTCGACTTGGAGATGTACAACTCGCCCCTTCTTGCGAGCAGCGAGCACGGTCGGGAAAGCAAGGCCGATGACGCGTGGAGGTAGCTGTCGGACCTGGTTCCTCGATCCCCCGAAGAACTCTGCGATGTCGCCGCCGCCACGCAAACCCATGGCGACGGCGAGTTAAGGACCGGGTAAAAGTAACTCGTCGAGTCGCATTACGCTGGCGTAGCCGGCTAACGGCTCAGAGCACGTCCATCAAAGGGGTATTCACGGTGACACGGGTTGCAGTGACCGTGCCCTCGATGTGGACGAGAGGGTGGCCCGAGACATTATATTGATCGATCCAAAACTTCCCGACGTAGCTATCACCGCCATGATCCAGCTCAACTTCTTGACAGATTTGAGCCGGGCCGAGCGGGCTGTCGGTGCTGGTATCCCAACTCAGCCCAAAGTGATTGAGCGTATAGTGAAACCTTCCGGTCTTCTTCCATATCCCCAGACAGAAACTGCTACTCGCTGGCGGGCGTGAACCGGAGTTCAAGATCTCCGTCCCATCCGAATGCCACTGCGCGAATCCTGCGTCGATGACCGTGCCGTCAGGTATGCCGGGACTGCCTTTGGACACCAACGTCACTTTCCAGAACCCCACGATCCGGTCAACGGAGTCGTCGCGGTCCGCGATTAGCAAAAGCGGGCCTGGCCTGAATTGACCCGTCCCTTGCCATGACAGCGGCTGGATAGCGCCCGCCTTATACCCCTCAAAATTCCCGCATCCGGCGGGCGCCTCGGCGACAAGCACCATCCCCAGCGAGACCATCGCGAGAGTTCCGGTGATCGCAGTTTTGAATATCGCCTTCTTGTAGCAGCCCATGTCGTCTCCTCCTCAGTTGGTGAGCCGTACAGCGCACATTCCGAAACGGGCCCCGGCGCAATATCCGAGGCCGGAAGATGCTGACCCCGGCATGTAATCTCCCGATGTCATGGTTGTAATTTTCTGGTAAAATCGGAGCTGTAGGCGCGGGGGAAGAGGGGAGATCCTCTGGGCCGGACATCGCGAATTCAATGCGAGACGGGGAGGGATGGCCGCTGCAGGTTCGTTAGCCTTGTCCTTCGAGGGCTTTACGCTCGACCCGGCGGCCCGCACCCTCATCGATTCCGGGGGCGAGAACGTCGCGTTGCGGCGGTCCGAATTCGAGCTATTGCTCGCCTTCGTCAATCATCCCGGTCGGGCGCTCAGCCGCGATTACTTGCTCAAAGCAGTCGCCGGCCGACAATCGGAAGCCTTCGATCGCAGCATCGACGTGCTGGTCGGCCGGCTGCGCAGAAAGATCGAGCCGGAACCCCGACAACCGAGGCTGATCCTTACGGTGCCCGGCATCGGGTACAGGTTCGCCGCCAAGCCCGTGCCCTGTCCGCCGGCCGAAGCGGAGGATACCAGCTTCATTCAGACCATAACCGGCCGTGTGTGCCGTTTTACTGCGCCTGTCGTACCTATCAAAAAGCAAGCCGCTGCGACGGGAATTCCCAGGGCGCCCCGGCTTTCCATCGTGGTGCTACCCCTCGCCAATCTGAGCAACGATCCGGACCAGGATTATTTCGCCGACGCGATCACGGATGATCTGACGACCGACCTCGCCCGCATCGAAGGGCTCTTCGTGATCGCCAGCAACACCGCGTTCACCTACAAGCACAAACCGGTCGACGCCAAGCAGGAGGCGCTCCTCGACGATCCCCACCTGCATGACCGCGGCTTCTGGAAAGACGTCCAGCACCCGTAGCTCGGCCGCAGCTTCGTCTATCCAGGCGAGGCAGCCATCTATAATGGCTCTCCCTCGCGGATCTCCCGGCGGGCGCCGCTGATCGGCGAGCACAACGCGGAAATCTTCTGCGGCGAATTGGGGCTGTCCCGCGGCGAGCTCTCGGTTCTGGCAGAAAGTCGTGTGGTGTGAGAGCACGAAGTTCCCGCTCCCTTCCGTCATTTCTCGCTTTCCGAGACTGTGGGGTGCTCGGCTGCACCGCGGGCGTGCGTCTTCGAGACGCGCTCTTTGGACGCTTTCCCTGATGGCATCAAGAAAAACCTCATCCCTCAAGATGAGGTAGTTCCTTCGAGACGGCGCTGCGCGCCTCCACGGGAGGAGATATCTATTTGATAACATTAAGAAAAATCTCATCCTGAGGAAGCCGCCCCCGGGTCCGCGCGCCGCGGGCCCAAGGACAGGCTCCGCGGCCGTCTCGAAGATACTCTGTTGGTAGTCGAGCGGCATGACGGGCGCCCCGAGCTGAGGCGATTGGAGCAGCGTGCTCGCGCCCGTCAATCGGGATAGGGGGACATCTCGCGATGCCGCCCCTCCCACACCACCGGGCATACGGGTCCGTACCACGGCGGTTCGGCGGATTAAGCATTCGCCAGCTTTTCCATGGAAAGCAGGCCCAGACGACGGAAGCGAGCTTTGGTGAAGGCGCGATGCAGAGCTTCCGAGAAGCTCAGCCGCCAGGGTCCCTTGGGGCTGAAGATGGCCGCACTGGCCGACCGTTCGGAGACCTTGAGTTCGACGGAGCTCGCGATAGCGCTGGCCGCGCGTCTTCCACTGGACCCAGGCGACGCAACGAAGGCGCCGTCGGATCCAGCCATCCAGCGATGGCAACTCGCGCCACTGGCTGAAACCGCAGTACCCGGCCCCCCGCACGAAGGGGTTCAGGTCGGCGATCATCTTCTCCAGGCTGATGCCCCGATACCGCCGGGTCAGTTCGCGAACTCGGTCTTTGAACCGGGTCACGGCTTTGTCGGCGATGCACCGCCGGAACATCGGGTCATCCTTGACCGTGAAGCCGAGGAACGACCGGTGCCACGGCCGGGCGACGGCACTCTTTTCCGTGTTGATCTGCAGCTTGAGGCGTCCTTCGATGAAGCGGGTCAGGCTCGCCATGACCCGCCGGCCGGCCTTTTCGCTGCGGACGTAGATGTTACAGTCATCCGCGTACCGCACGAACCGGTGGCCGCGACGCTCAAGCTCGCGATCCAGTTCATCCAGCACGAGGTTCGAGAGCAAGGGCGAGAGCGGGCCGCCTTGCGGGGTCCCTTCCCGACTTTCCTCGAACAGCCCGCCGTCGAGCACACCGGCCGTCAGATATCCCCGGATGAGCCGGAGAACCCGCCGATCCGAAACCCGCCTCGCCACTGCGGCAAAGCAGCCGGTCGTGATTAACCCGGTCGAAAAACTTGGCCAGGTCAATGTCCACGACAAACCGGTAACAGCTTCTCGGCATCGAAGTCCTCATCGTTGCGCCACATGGCATGCAGTGCGTGCAGCAGTTTGCGCATCAGCGCGACGATCGGCTGCAGCCGGGTCTTGCCGCGCGCGACCAGCCGATCGACAAAGCCTGCCCCTGGCAGGGAACAGGGGGCGCCGGCCAGCGGGCAGCAGCGCGCCGCGGTCAGCACCGGATAGAACAACGCCTCGCGCAGCCGCTTGTTGCCGCGTTTGGACAGCCGCAGCCGCCGCGCCAGGCTGGTGCCCGAGCATTCCTCGCGGACGTCGAGCCCGGCCTGGGCGACCCATTGACGGACGGTCATCGGCGGCAAGACAGCAAGTTCGCCAATCACCAAAACCGCGGCCCCCTGTTCGCTGCCAGGGGCAGGCTTGACGGCGAAGCCGGGAGCGCTGTCGGTGCGCGCCAACAACCGCGCGAGCTACGCCGCGGCCAGCGCCACCCGCTCGCCGACCGCCACTAGCTTACGGCCGCGACATCGATACGACAATCGGTAGTGGGTCAGTTTAAATGTAACATTCCCCCACACAGGGGTAGCGCTGTTCGATCCAGGTTCGCATATGCTGATCGTGGGAAGCCGCGAATGGTAAGGAATGCGCGCATGTACGTGGTTCGCAGAAGATTCTGGTGATCAGCAAGATTTCAAAGCGTTCTCCGCCCGCCCCGATGCGGTTGCCTATTTCCAAGCGCAAGATCTTCGTGTCTGAGATCGAGAGATTAAGGGCGCAGCACTATTTGAAGCGCCTAGCGTTGAAGATGCGCGGGAAGCGGTTCAGGCCGTCAGGGACGGTCGCAACGTAACGCTGCTCGACCGCGATCATTACGACCCCCGGGATTTTTCTGTTTCCGACCTCCTCAACGAATGGCACCGAAAGGGGAAGCTGCAGCGCCAGTAATTCCTTATCAGATCCATCACCATATAGCCCGGCATGGCAACCCGTCGTCTCAAGCGACCGCGCGACCCAATCCAGCTCGGGAAGCTGATTGTCGATATCGCTACCGGCCAAGTCGAAGAAGCGAAAGAGATGCCGCCGACCGAGCGTGCACGCGTTGCCGGACGCAAGGGTGGTCCAGCACGAGCGACCGCACTCACGCCGGAACAGCGTTCCGAGATCGCCCGAGTAGCGGCAGCTGCGCGATGGAAGAAACGCTAGGCCGCCTCGTCGCTCAGCCCCCGAGAAATCTTCATTTCCTCAATATCCTCCTCGAAATTGAATGGAATTTGTATCCGCTCCTCGCTCGGGTGCGTGGCATTGTAATGCTCGACCTTCATTGCGAGCGCGAAACAATCGTTAGCTATCGAGCGTCGCTCTCCTTGTATTCCTTTTTCAACGTGGCTTCTTGGTGCCACATCGATATCGGCCCACTGAAATAGTGGCAGCCCGTCTTTCCCCTTAGTTCTGGCTGGAATGAAGGCGCGATATTCCCTGCCGTCCTTATCCACTCGCTTCTGAGCGCGCAAGACTTCCGCCATATCGCGCGCGAAGCTGGCGTCCACATCAATCGGTCTAGGCGCCCATAAGCCTCGCGCCCTAGCCCACGCTCCTACTTCTTTAAGATCAATGGGTTCCGGCGAGACTTGTTGCTGGTACTGCTCCCAAATCTGGAGCATGTCATCTTCGTACTTGCTCACTTGAGTTTTCCCCTCTTCAAGTTCCAACGGGAACAATGTCCCCCCATCCGTCCATCATCATCGATCCGCTCAAGTATGAGCGGACTTTAACCAAGTGGCGTCGGAGCAGATCGTAACGATTTGCTGTTCGCTGCAATTGCCCAACCGCAATCCCGGGATGCACGTTCATGCGCTTTGAAAATGCGAGAATATCAGTTTCCGAGAATGGATTCCTAGAAAGAAAGACCGCATTTGTTGAGTGGGAATGCAAAAGTCTGCTGCTTCTGCATTAGCTATCTTCTCTTCATTTACCGAGGAAGCGTTGACCTCCATGTCTTGATCGACTATGGCCTGACGCTTCCCATGGCCATGAATTACGTGTGCACATTCGTGTCGCAGAACAAACCAGAAATTATCAATGCGGTCGAAGCGCATCGACATCCCTATTACGGGAGAGTTGTTGTCCAACCAAAAGCAAACACCGTCGATTTGTGAACCAGGAAGCCCCTCCACAACTACGAAACGAACACCCGCCTCGGATAAGAGCCGCGGGACATGCCTAACAGCGTCTGGTTCAGTTCTGAAAGATTTGAAGTTTTCGACAGCCTCTTGTAATGCCGATACCCGATACCGAGCTGGGTGCATTTCTGAGGAAATTTGGCGAACACGAAAAAGCCAAGCCAGTTGAGCGGGCGGAATTTCGGTGTGATTAGCTTTTGTTGCAGAGTGCGCTAGATGCGGCACGTCGTCCAATGTGTCGACGCCAAAGAACTTACAAACTTGTTGTTCAAGCGACCCTTGGCGATGCTCAGTATCTATCCATCCTCTGCGTGTCATCTCCCGAAGCGGATACCGAGAAAGTATCCGCGAGCGCGTGGTTATAGCGGGATCTGGACGATCTGCGTGTTTCACATCCCATTCGGCCTGGACGCTCGCGAACACTTCGGCTGGCTCATCCAGCGCGAACGCGAGCGCGAGTGCCATATTAGGGCTGATGCTACGCTTGTCGCTCAGAATCTGATTAACTGCCGCCGTTGTGCTTCCGAGAGCGAACGCCAAGTCGCTTTGGTTCCAGCCCTTTGCTTCCATCGCCGCTCGCACCAGCTCGCCCGGCGTTTGTCGCGATGTTTGGTCGGCCACTTAGCAGTCCCCGCGCTGCAAAATCCCAACGGTTCCTTTCTAAACCAGCGGCACCTAGATGTCAATTATCGAATTAACGCCCCCGTTAAACTGACCTGACTGCTTGTCGTGAATTGCGCGTTGCGCCATAACCTTGCGCATGAACAAGCTGTCCCGCGAACGCCGCGCCGCAGATCCTCGGCATGATGGTTGAGGGCAACAGCATCCGCGCGATCGTGAGGATGACCGGGCGCGAGCAAAAACACCGTCGTCAAGCTGCTGGAGGATGCGGGCGAGGCGTTCTCGGCATATCAGGATCTTGTGTTCCGCGAATCTGCCGTGCAAGCGGCTCCAGCTCGATGAGATTTGGGCGTTCTGCTACGCGAAGCAGCGCAACGTACCTTTCGCGAAGAATGCGCCGGAAGAAGCTGGCGACATCTGGACCTGGGTTGCGCTCGACGCTGAGACAAAGCTGATCCCATCGTGGCGGGTTGGCGATCGGAGCGGCGCAACGGCCATCGAATTCGTGTGTGACCTTTCAAAGCGACTGGCGAATTGAGTGCAGGTCACGAGCGATGGCCACCGGGCATACTTGGAAGCCGTTGAGGCGGGGTTTGGTGCAGATGTCGACTACGCGCAGCTCATCAAAATGTATGGCGAGGTTCCGCATCCGGCTGGCCGCTACAGCCCGGCCCAGATCCAAGGCACGAAGACTTTTTGCTGCACTGGCGATCCGGACCCGAAGCACATCTCGACAAGCTATGTAGAGCGCCAGAATTTGACGATGCGGATGATCAATGAGGCGGTTCACGCGACTGAGCAAATGGCTTCTCAAAAAAGGCCGAGAACCATGCGCATTCGGTCGCGATCCATTTCATGCACTACAACTTCGTGCGCATTCACCAGAGCTTGCGGGTGACCCCGGTTATGGCGGCTGGCGTGACAACGAAGCTATGGAACATTGTCGATATGGTTCGAGTGATCGAAGAATGGGAAGAGCGGCCGCCGCGGTTAGCCGATCGACTTGTCGGATAATTTCCGGGGATCGCAACGATGGTTCTCGAAGACGGCGTGCGAAAACAGCTTCCGAGGACACTTAGGCGCATAGATATCTTTTGCCTTGCCCTGTCTCCTGACTCTGCTCGCGTGTTTTTCCAGCGGCACCCGGACCGTGGAGTTAAGATAGACCCCAAAATTGGTCTAACAGATGCAGACGTTGTGTATCTTTGTGTGGTCCTCTGAGGAGATGGCAGTTACAATTCAAACTGACCCACTACGCTACGCCGCGGCCAGCGCCACCCGCTCGCCGACCGCCACCAGCTTACGCGCCGCGACATCGATACCGACAATCTCGTGACTGGACATGGGGACCCCCTCTGCTTCACCATCCAGTCTGGTCCCCCGACCCTGCACCACCGTCGACCGGCCTTGTACGCAGGCTCCTGGTGGGCTCTGGGATACTCCTCGGCTTCGACGTCTAGGGCGGGGGCCGCTCTTCGAATAGGATCACCGTCACCGATGTCCTTGGGACGCAGCGGCCTCCCGGACGGCCCCAATGATCGCTCATCGCAGCCTTCGGCGACATACAAGGACGCACGGCGATGATCCAGTTCGATTTCGGTTAATTGGGTTCGCGGAATCGGCGTCGAGAAAGCCGGAGAGGCACGGCTCGTCGAGAGCAGGGCGAGACTGGCCGAACGTCATCGATCGCGGTTAAGTTCGTGCCCGACAGGACCCGGAAAGCGGAATTGGGGAGAGGAAAATGGATTTCGGTGCGTCGATGTTCTTCACCGATTACTCGATGACCGCGGCCGAGTTCGGCCAGGCGCTGGAGGCGCGGGGCTTCGAATCGCTTTGGGCGCCCGAGCACTCGCACATCCCGAGCACGCGCAAGACGCCGCCGGCCGGGGGCGGTGAACTCGAAAAGCGTTACTACGACGTGATGGACCCGTTCGTTACCTTGACCGCGGCGGCGATGGTGACTAAGAGCCTGAAGATCGGCACCGGAGTGTGCCTCGTCATCCAGCGCGACACGATTCAGACGGCAAAGCTCGTCGCCTCGATCGACCAGGTCTCGGGCGGCCGCTTCCTGTTCGGCATCGGCGGCGGCTGGAACCAAGACGAGATCGAGAGTCACGGCACCGAGTTCCAAACCCGCTTCAAGAAGATGCGCGAGCAGATCGAGGCGATGAAGGAGATCTGGACCAAATCCGAGCCGGAATATCAGGGCGACATCGTCGCGGTCCCAAAGATGCGGACCTGGCCGAAGCCGGTGCAGAAGCCGCACCCGCCAGTCATTGTCGGCGGCGCCTTCCCGCACAGCGCGCGGCGCGCCATCCGCTATGGCAATGGCTGGGTGCCGAATGCTAGCCGGCCGCAATACGCCGATGTCACGGAGTTCTTGCCGCAGTTCCGGAAGATGGCGGCCGAGGCCGGCCGCGACCCCGCTACCGTTCCGGTCTCGATTTTCGGTGCCCCGGAGAACCTCGATCGGCTGAAGCGATACCGCGACCAGGGGATCTCCCGAGTGGTGGTGTCACTGCCGTCGGCGAAAGCGGATGAAATCCTGCCGGTGCTCGACCGCTGGGCCGGGCTGATCCGCCAAACCGCGCACTGAGGGGCACGGCCAATGCGGTTCACCTGTCTGCCGCCCGGGGCGCGTATCGATGGCCGCTTTCCCGGCCCGCCCCGGCCGCGCGACAAGCACTTCACGGTCGACGTTCATTGCCACGTGCACACGCCCAAGGCCGACGAGATGGTCAAGGACGTCTTTCACGACCGAGCGTGACGCGACAATGCGCTTTGCCAACGAGCGCACCCGCGAGGTGCAGCGCCAGCAGACCGAGCGCACGCATATCCAGCTGACTTCGGTCGAGAAGCGGCTCGCCGACCTGGATGTGATGGGGATCGAGATGCAGGCAATCTCGCCGGCCCCGGTGCAGATGTATTACTGCGATCATCGGGGGCCGTCGGGATCAGCGGCGACACCTCGGAAAATGACGAGACTTGCGCCGTGCACGGGATCCAATCCGCAGGTCTCGTGCCGGACACCGGCGATCCTGCGGCGTGAGGGCTGCCTCGACCTTGACGGGTGACTTTATTAACCATATCATCTAAAGTTGTAAGATAGTTCAATTTCGATTAGTCTGCAGTATTGGCCGTCCGGGAAGGCGATCCCGGCACGGGGCATCCAATGCTGTGAGGGCTGCTCGATTTCGCGCGGGGGGAGGAGCTCGGCAGGGTCGGCGGCAGCGGAAGCCGCTGATTGGTTCGAGGCGAGCTGGAACCCGACCGCAGGCTGCTCAGTCGTGAGCCCTGCCTGCGATCATTGCTACGCTATGCGGATAGCCGCTCGCCTGGCGCGCATGGGCGGCAAGACGGGTGCGCGGTATGCCGGCCTCACGATCATCGAACGGTCGGGCCCGCGATGGGACGGCGAGATGCGTTTCGCCGAAGATCTGCTGGCCTGGCCGCTCTATCAGCGCCGGCCGCGCCGGATCGGCGTCAATGTGATGTCGGATCTGTTCCACGAAGGCCTCGACACCGAGATTGTCGATCTGGTGCACGCGGTGATGGCGACCGCGCGTTGGCACCGATTTTTGCTGCTGACCAAGCGGTCCGCTCGGATGCTGGCCTATTACCGCGATCCTCGGACCCCCGGCCGGATTGCCGCGAGCATTGATTCCCTGCCGTCGGTGCTCGCTCCGCTCCACGGACGCCGCAGGGCTCTGCTGCATTCCTATGAGCAGGCAATCCGTCCCGCGGCTCCTGGCCAGTGGCCGATGCCGAACCTCTGGCTCGGGGTATCGGTCGAGGATCAGGACCGGATCGGACGGGTGCGCGACCTCCTCGACACGCCCGCAGCGCTTCGGTGGGTCTGCTTCGAGCCCCTATTAGGGCGGGTCTGGCCGGATCTCGTGTCGGTCCGCGACGGGTATTTCGACGCCATTGCCGGCGGCCACTTCATTATTGACGATCGCGGCCGGGCTGTTGCGCTCAACGGCCCGGCCTGGCGGGCTCTCGACTGGGTCGTCGCCGGCGGCGAGATCGGTGTCGGGGCGCGCCCGAACTCAGCCGCTCTGGCTGCGCGAAATCCGAGATGAATGCATCGCGCGGAACATCCCCTTCTATTTTCGTCAGTGGGGGGAATGGGCCCCGGCATCGGGCGGAGAAGCGCCGGACATGGTGCGCATCGGCAAGCGGGCGGCCGGCCGGCTCCTCGACGGCCGCACGTGGGACGAAATGCCGATGGTGGCCTAGCCTAGCCCTTGGGGGGCGGCTCAGGGGCGGGGAGGACCCGCCGCTCGACCTCGCCCGCGAGATCGCCGAAGCTGAGAAAGATGCGGTAGCTGCGCCAATCCCGGCGATAGGCGATTTCGTCGGGCAAGGGGATCGACGCGGTCGAGACCATTGCGAGCAATCGGGCGTTGCCTTGCGGGGCGCCGCTGAGATCAACCGGAAACGGCGCGCCCGCGGTAACGTTGCCAACCCCGAACGAGTTGCCGGCATAAGGGCTGTCAACGAACCTCTGGTAAAAAGTAACGCTCGGCGACGGGTTGACATGAAGGTAGGAAGCCGGCGTCGCCTCGCCGTCAGGAGCGATCAGCTCCGCTCTGCGAAGTGGCAGCCGGTCCACGGCGTCGATCTCGATCGCGTCGATCACTCCTCCCGGGGGAAAGCGGGCGCGCACCTGATCGGCCGGCAACGGTGCCAGCCCGCTATCGCCGCCGGCGCAAGCGGCAGCCGTCAGAGCGAGCGACAAAAGACATGCGGCAGCGCGCATCCGAGCCTCAGCATCCGAGAACACGAACGGGATTTACTACCGCTGCGGGCCGCGCCGAAAGTGCCGCCGTGACACGCGCGCGAGAATCATGGCACATCTCTGCCGGACATTCGCGAGGGGGGTATCGCCATGACTGCCAGCGTTCTGGAGCCGCTTTCCGATCTCGGGATAGTCGAGCAGCGGAATTTTCGGCTGGCGGATTTTCGGTTGCAGAACGGCACGGTCATGCCGCAGGTAACGATTGCCTACGAGACTTACGGCCGGCTGGCGCAGGACGGACGGAACGCCGTCTTGATTACGCACGGCTACACCGGCAATCACCACGCCGCCGGCCGCAATCCGGCAAACCGCAACCAGCCGGGGTGGTGGGACGGGCTGATCGGGCCGGGCAAGGCGATCACCACCGAGAAGCTCTTCGTCGTCTCCTCGAACATGCTCGGCTCGTCCTTCGGGTCGACCAACGGCGCCAGCATCGACCCGTCAACCGGGAAACCCTACGGGCCGGATTTCCCCGCCATCACGGTGCGCGACATCATCGCAGCGCAACGTGTCCTGCTCGACAGTCTCGGCGTCAGGCATCTCATCGCCGTTGCCGGCCCATCCTATGGCGGCTATCAGGCCTTTCAGTGGGCCGTCACCTACCCCGACTTCATCGATGGGATCGTCGCGGTTGTCACCGCTCCCAGGTCGCAAAACGCCGAGCGGAGCCTCGCCGAGCTGCAGGCCCGGCTCGCGACCGACCCGGAATGGAACGGCGGGCGGTATTACGGCAGCGGCGGAGCCAAGACCGTGCTTACCGAGCTGCGCGTGGAGATGCTAAAGCGCAACGGCATCGAGGCGGCGCTTGCGCCCCGCTACCCCGACCGCGAGGCCCGCGAAGCGGAAATTCTCAGGCAGGCTGTTGATTGGGCACAACGTTGGGACACGAACTCGCTGGTGATCCTGCGGCGCGGCACGATCGGCTACGACACCGTCAAGGACTTCGCCAGGATCAGGGCGAAAGTCCTGTACGCGCTGTGCCGGACCGACCGGCTGTTTCCTCCTTCGATTGCCCCGGCGGTGATGAGTGATCTCGCCGCGGCCGGGGTCGACGCCCGCTATTTCGAGATCGACAGCGAGCTCGGCCACTCGGCGAGCGGGCCCGAGCACGCCAAGTGGTCGCCCGCGCTGCGTCAGTTCCTCCAACTGCTGATGGCCGGGCTGGGGTAAGGCATGCGGCCCGACCTGCCCCGCCTGTGACACTCCGCGACACCGGTGCAGAGAGGGAGGCGGCTCCGAGGCTGATGCTGAGGACGCTCGGGCATGCCTGCCTCGCGATCTACCAGGAAGGGCAACGTCCGCTGGTGATCACCGACCCCTGGCTCATCGGGTCGGTCTATTGGCGCAGCTGGTGGCTGCAGAACTATCCGACCCCGGAAGAAGTCGATTGGCTGTCGAAGAGCGCCTGGGTTTACATAACGCACGAGCACCCGGACCACTTTCACATGCCGACGATCCGTCGGCTCGGCGGCGGCCCGCTCTATTTGTTTCCCGACTTGGCCGAGCAAGGCTACCTCGATTACATGGCTCGGCACGGATACCGCGCCGAAGCGGTCGTGCCGCTGCGATGGCACCCGGTCGGCGCCGGGGTGTCGATCCTGTCCATCCCGGTCTGGAACGATGACAGCCTGCTGCTGATCGATACTCCGAGCGCGCTGATTCTGAACTTCAATGATGCGAAGCCGCCATCGCCGGTGATCAAGGCCATCCGACGCATGACGGACCGGATCGGCAAGTCCAGGATCGTGCTGCGCAGCTATTCGCCCGCAAGCTGCATCAACAGCTTTATCGACGATTCCGGGATCGTTTCGCTAAGGACGCCTCGGCATTATGTCGATGAGGTGTGCCGCTTGTGCGACCGGCTCGGGGCCGATTTCTACTTGCCGTTCGCCAGCCAGGCGGTGTTCGAACGCCCGGACAGCCGCTGGGCGAACGAGTACCGGACGAGCTACGAGGACCTTCAGCGGCATTGGCGATCGGAGACGCGGCTGATGCCGCCGTACACGACCCTCGATCTGAAAGATCTTACCCGCCGCCCGATCGACGGCACCCGAGCAATACCGGCCGATGGAGCGGTCACGCGTGGCGGCGCTGACGCAACGCCGCGCCGTAGAAGAGGAGACCACGACGCTGTCGGCGGAAGACGTCGCCGGCCTCGAGCGCAAGCTCAACGCCTTCCGTTGGCTCTTGTGGCCGTTCTTTCCACGCGGCTTTGCCTTTCAGCTCGGCGAGCGAAGCCTCGGCTATGACGCTCTCCGCGGACGCCTGACGGACCGCATTCCATCGCACCGGGGCGACTTTATCGTGGTGGTGCCCAAATTGACGATCCGGGAAGCGGTGCGAAACGGCCATGTCTCCGAGCTCGGCATTGCCATGTTTGTGCGGATCCGCCTGTTGAGGCGCATCGATCCGCGCAGAGTATATGCGCTATTCGCGCTGCTGCAGGTCGATGATTACGGGCATCTCGATGGCCCGAAAGCGTTGCTGCGGTGGCTGCGGCGCGGGATCCGCTACAGCTTCGCGCTCCGCTTGCCGGTCCCGCCGCCCGCGGAAGCAGGCCGGTGACCGCCCGCAGTCACCCGTGGCGCGCCCCGGACTCCCGGCGTACCGCCTTCTGCAGGAAATCGAGCGCTGCGGCGACCTGGGGGTCGCTTCCGGTCCCGATGATCGCCGGCTTTATCGGATGCTCGGCCTCGGCGGCGCCGGCTCGGGCCGCGCCGGAACCGGTGGTCGGAGCAGAATTGATCGAGCCGCCATTCTTCAAGGCACCGTAGAGATCGCTTTCGAAGCTGATGACCGCGTTCGCCACCTGCTGGTTCTTGGGCACGCTGACGACGATATCGGGCGAGATGCCCTGGCCCTGAATCGATCGGCCGGAAGGCGTGTAGTAGAGAGCGGTGGTCAGGCGGAGCGCGCCCCGCCCCTCCAACGGGATGATCGTCTGAACCGAGCCCTTGCCGAAGCTGCGGGTGCCCATCACGGTGGCACGCCGGTGGTCCTGCAGAGCGCCGGCGACAATCTCTGCAGCCGAAGCCGAGGCGCTGTTGATCAACACGACAATCGGGGTTCCGCGCAAAAGGTCCCCCGTGGCAGCCGCCCGATACACATGCTCGTCGGTATTTGTACGCCCGCGGGTGGTGACGACGACACCGCCGTCGAGAAAGGCGCCCGCCACATCGATCGCAGCATCGAGCAATCCGCCGGGGTCGTTGCGCAGATCGAGGACAAAGCCGCTCAACCGTCCGCTCGCGCGCGCCTTCAGCCGGCCGATGGCGGCGGACAGCTCCGATGCGGTGTTCTCGGTGAAGGTGCTGACGCGAACGTAGCCGATATTGCCGTTCTTCAAATCCGATTTGACCGAGACGACGCGGATCACATTGCGCGTCAATGTCACCTCGAACGGGCTGCGGTCGTTTCTGGCGATCGTCAGCGACACCCGGCTGCCCGGCACGCCGCGCAGCCGCTTCACAATCTCCTCGACATCCATTCCCGTCGTCGGCTGCGCGTCGATCTTGACGATCCGGTCGCCCGGCTCGATGCCGGCCTCTGCCGCCGGGGTACCGTCGATCGGCGAGATCACCTCCGGCACTTTGCCCTCCAGGGTCAGCTCGACGCCGATGCCGCCGAACTGCCCCCGAGTGACCGCGGTCATCTGCTGATACTGCTCCTGATCCATATAGTCGGAATGCGGATCGAGCCGGGTGAGCATGCCCTTCAGGGCATCCTTGGTGAGCGCGCTGCCGGTCACCGGGGCGACGTAATTCCGCTCGACCTGCTTCATCGCATCTTGAATGAGGCCGAGATCGACATTGCCCGGAGCGGCCGCGGTGCCGGCCCCGGCGCTGTTGCAGGCATGCAATGTCAGCATTACCAGAACAGCGGCGAAGGCGCGGGCGGCCGAATGGTACTGGCGTGAAATGTTGAGCATGGGAACTTTCGCGGCGAAGCGGGTCGGCTGCCGAAATGTAGCGATCCCGCGGCCTCGCTTCCAGGGCGGGCGGCTAATCCAGGGTGAAGCCGCGGGCCCGCAGAAAACTCGGAAAGTTCTGCCCTTCCGGCTGAGTTGCCTGCCGCGCCTTGTCTTCGGACCAGCCGTAGAAGGAGGCATAGCCGAATTTATCCGCTGCGCGCTGCTGATCGCGCGGCAGCGAGTACCGCGCATCGCGACGCCGGTCGTATTCGTCGACGGCTTCGGCGAGGCGTCCGTCGCCGTATCTGTCGGTGTGGACGGTAATCTCGAGCGACAGCCGCATGCTGATATGACCGGCGGCGGCCGGATATCCGACGCACAATCCGGCTACAGGGAAAACCTTCTCAGGCAGAGCCAGGATCGCGGCGACTGCATCGGCATGATCGCGAATGACGCTGATCGGGCAGCAGCCGAGACCGGCGGTTTCCGCGGCCAGGGTAAAGGTCTGCAGGACCAGCGCGGCATCGATTGCAGCGTTGAAGAACCCTTCGAGCCTGCCGTTCTCCTGTTGGTGCCCCCGCATGTCGCCGATCCGCTCGAGCCGCCGCGCGTCCCCGCAAAATACGAGGAAAACGGGCGCGTTGCCGATCCACGGCATGTCCGGAACCAGCGCCGCGAGCCGGTCGCGCTGCCGGCGGTCCTCCACCCGAATCACCGAGGCCTGCTGAAAGTCCGATTTCGACGAGGCCGAAAACGCGGTCCCGAGCAAAAGGCGCAGCAACGGCTCGTCCACCGGGCGATCCAAATAACGCCGATGAGTGCGCCGGGTCAGGACTTGGCGCAGCCATGGGACATCCGGAAGGTCCGATGCCAGCCCAGCGTCCTCATCGAAGCGGGCGCGCCACTCGGCGTCGTAGCTCGCGCTCATCTCTCTCCTCACCCCAGCGGACACGAATGAGCGTGCCGGCATTGCAGAGGCTCTGGCAAGCAGTTTAGCCCAAAGGCGGTATCGGGTCGGAAATTGGGCCGGGGATTAGATGCAGGAGAGCACAAACGCAATCAGGTTCGCAGCCGCCTCTTAACCGCTCGCACGATCCCGATTAACCAATCCAAGGCCCCCTGCGAGGGGGTGGCCGCTTCTCAAACTCATGGCGGGTTGTGTAGAGTTCCGTCAGGCTCGCAGTATACTTTCCGCGGCGCACTCGAGCTTGAAATCTTGGGCGCAACATCAGGCTCTGTCGTCCAGCGTGCGCCCGGTATGCCAGAAGGTGCTTGCTCAACCGTTAGCGGTTCCCTTCGCACGGCTTTAACAGAAGTGGCTCTGGCACTCCGGCGCAATGGCAGCCTTGAACTAATTGGGGTCGGCCCCTCTTGCTTTCCCGGCGAAAGCCGGGACCCACGGCTGCCGTGGGCACCGGCTTTTGCCGGTGCCGCGGGAGTAGGCAGGGTGCGCGCTGGCCCACTGAAAAGAGGGCTAGGGCGATCTAGGAAGGGCTTGATGACAGGCGGTCGAGATCGGCCTGATCGAAGACGTAACGGGTATTGCAGAACTCGCAGGTCACGGTCGTGACCCCTTCCTTGCGCATGTCGTCGAGCTCGTCGGGCGGGAATGCGCGGAGAATCCCTTCGATGCGCTCGCGCGAGCAGCGGCAGCGCGCTTCGATGGCGTGGGTGTCGTAGACCCGCACGCCCTGCTCGTGGAACAGGCGGAACAACAGGCCGTGGGGCGGAAGGTCCGGATCGACCAGCTCCTCGGGGGTCGCCGAGCTCATCAACACCATCGCGCGCCGCCAGCCATCCTCGACGTCATCCGCGATGACCGCATACCCGCCTTCCGGAGGCACCCGCTGTAGCATCAGGCCGCCGGCACGCCATGAGCCGCCCGGCCCGGCGCGGCCGACCGAGAGCTTGATTCCCGCCTGGAGCTGCTCGGATTGGCGGAAATAATGGTAGGCGCATTCGGCGAGGGTCGATCCGGCAAGCTCAACGATGCCCTGGTAGCGGTCCGTGTCCTCGCCCTGGTCGACGGTGAACGCGATATACCCGGAGCCGACGAGCAGCGGCACCGAGGGCGGCGACATGCCGGCGCGCGCCAACGCCGCTTCGAGCTTCGCCGCGTCGTATTGCGCGTAGCCTCGCACCGCACCGGCGGTCGACACATCCGCGACCATCATGCGGATCGGCCCGTCGCCCTTTGTCTGGAGGGTGAAGATCCCGTCGTATTTGAGCGCCCCGGCGAGCACGACGGCGAGCGTGATCGCCTCGCCCAGCATCGTCGCCACCGGCTCGGGATATTCATGCTGCGACAGGATGCGGTCTATCGCGGGACCGAGCCGGACGAGGCGGCCGCGCAGCGCAAACGGATCGATCCGAAACGGCTGAATAAGGTCGTCGGGAGTGGTTCGACTGGGCGAGGTCAATATCGGCTGCTCCGTTAAGCCTGCCAGCCGGTTTCGGGCTCCCGCGAGCCGGCCCTTGGCGCCGGCTCCGGCGACTTACCCGAGGCACCAGGCGAGTATCCCTTTCTGGGCGTGAAGGCGATTTTCCGCTTCGTCCCAGACGACCGATTGCGGACCGTCGACGACGCCAGCGGTCACCTCCTGGCCGCGCTTCACTGGCAGGCAGTGCATGAAGATGGCGTCGGGCTTGGCGTGCGCCATCAGGCGCTCGTCGACCCGGTACGCTGCCAGCAGATTGTGGCGATTGACGTTAGGTTCAACGCCCATCGAGACCCATGTATCGGTTGCCACGCAATCGGCGCCCGAGACCGCCGCCACCGGCTCGTTCGTCAAATCGACGCGCCCCCCCTCCCGGCGCGCCCAGTCGAGCAGCTGCTCCGGCGGGCTGAGCTGTTCCGGGCAGGCGAGCCGCAGCGTGAAGCCGAAGCGCACCGCAGCATGAACCCAGCTGGTCGCGACATTGTTGCCGTCCCCGCTCCACGCGACGATCTTGCCGGCAACCGGCCCCTTCTTCTCCTGCAAGGTCATTACATCGGCCATGATCTGGCAGGGATGCGACGTGTCGGTGAGGCCGTTGATCACCGGGACGGTGGCGTGGCGCGCGAGATCGTCGAGCTTTCGGGACTGGTTGGTGCGGATCATGATCGCGTCGACATAACGCGACAGCACCCGTGCCGTGTCGGCCACGGTCTCGCCCCGGCCGAGCTGGCTATCGGCCGTGTTGAGGTAGATCGTGTCGCCACCGAGCTGGCGCATCGCCACCTCGAAGGACACCCGGGTCCGCGTCGACGGCTTTTCGAAAATCATCGCCAGGGTCTTGCCGGCGAGCGGGCGGTCGCGCCGGCCGTGCTTGTAGGCGAGCCCGGTATCGAGCATCCGCCGCAGCTCGGCGGTGCGGAGCTGGTCGATGTCGAGGAAATGGCGCGGCGGCTCGGGCCGCTCGAGCGAGGCGACCTCGCGCACGGCGCTCATGTCGGCCACTCCCGCGCCACCCGGTTGATGATGTCGATCGCCTCGTAGATCTCGCGCTCGCCGACGATCAGCGGCGGCAGAATACGCCAAACATTCTCGCCCGCGGTCAATGTCAAAAGCCCGTTCTGCCGCAGCTTGGCCACGAAATCCGCCGCCGGCACGACGCAGCGGATGCCGAGAAGCAGGCCCGCCCCGCGCAGCTCGGAAAACAGCTTGGGATAGGATTGCACCAGCCCCTCGAGACGTCCGTACAACAACTCCGCCATCGAACTGACGCGGTCGAAGAAGCCCGGTTCGAGCATCATGTCGAGGACAGCGTTGCCGGCTGCCACGGCGAGGGGGTTGCCGCCGAAGGTCGAACCGTGGGTCCCGGCAACCATCCCGACGGCAGCGCGCTCGGTGGCAAGGCAGGCGCCGACCGGAAAACCGTTCCCCAGCGCCTTGGCAATCGCCATGACATCGGGCGGGACGCCCTCCCATTCATGGGCGAAGAGCTTGCCGGTCCGCCCCATCCCGCATTGCACCTCGTCATAGACGAGAAGCAGGCCGAACTCGTCCGCGATGTCGCGCAGCCCCCGCAGATACCCCTCGGGCGGGGCTCTGACACCGCCCTCGCCCTGGATCGGCTCGACCATGATCGCCGCGGTTTCCTTCCCGACCGCGGCGCGCATCTCGTTCAAATTGCCGAAAGCGACGTGGTCGAAGCCCTCCATCGCGGGGCCGAAACCCTTGAGGTAGGCCTCGTTGCCCGCAGCTGCGAGAGTGGCGAAGGTGCGGCCGTGGAACGAGCCGTGGCAGCCGATCACGCGGTAGCGCTCCGGATGGCCGGTTTCGGACTGGTATTTACGGGCGATCTTGATCGCCAGCTCGCAGGCTTCCGCCCCCGAATTGCCGAAGAACACGGTGTCGGCAAAGGTGTTTTCGACGAGGCGCTCGGCCAGCCTCTCCTGCCCCGGGATACGAAACAGGTTGGAGGTGTGCCACAACCGCTTGGTCTGCTCGGAAAGGGCGGCGACGATGTGGGGGTGGCAATGGCCGAGCCCGGTCACCGCGATCCCACTCGTAAAATCGAGGAATTTGCGTCCGTCGGTCGCGTAAAGGTAGGGGCCCTCGCCCCGATCGACGGCAACGTCCCACCGACCGTAGGTCGGCATAACGGCTGGTATCACGGAAATCTCTCCTGCGCGACTGGATGGGGGAATTCAGCGGGGATGGACGGCTATCGTCGTCGCCGGCTCCCGGCCGGCGCAATCTTCCGCACCCGCTTCGAGCACCGGCCTGCTCCGCCGGGATCGCGCATCATCGGCACTCTCCTCGCCTCGGGAGGCCGGCTCGCCGACCCCAGCCATCAACCAGGAAAGCGGCGGAGTATGAGGGCGGCAATGGATGCTGTCAATTCACCCCCTCATTTCGGCTTCTACCTACCAGCGTAGGGCGGGTGCAGCGAAGCGGAACCCGCCGATGACGGGCGAGGCGGCGGGTTACACCCGCCCTACCCTCCCGGTTTGCTTCCGCGTACCGGAGCGGCTATGTTCGCTCACGTTCAGACCGGGGCCGTTCAGGGCTTTTGTGAGCGACATTTTTCGCGAGATCGACGAGGAGCTTCGTCGAGACAATCTGCTCAAGCTCTGGTCGCGTTACGGCCGCTATCTCATTGCCCTGGCGGCGGTGGTGCTGCTGATCGCCGGCGGCATCGTGGCGTGGCGCGACCACCAGCTCACCGAGCGCCGCGCGCAGTCGACCCGGTACGCGGCCGCGCTGTCGCTCGCCCGCGAGGGCAAAGACGCGGAGGCTGCCAAGGTATTCGGGGCGATCGCCCAGGAGGGCGACGGATACGGCGTCCTCGCATCGTTCCAGGAAGCCGGTCTCTTGGCGAAATCCGGCGATCGAAAGGGCGCGGCCGCGGTTTATAACCGGATCGCCGGGACCGGCGGGCTCGACCCGGCCTTCCGCGATCTCGCTGTGCTGCTTTCGGTGATGCAGGGAATGCCCGAGGCCGATCCGCAGACGACTATCGACCGCCTTGCTCCAATGACCGCGCGCCGGCAACCCTTGGCGCCCCACCGCTCTCGAATTGACCGCCGCCGCGCGCCTCAAATCGGGTGACAAGAGCGGGGCGCTCGGCCTCTATCAAAGCCTTGCGGATGACCTTCGGCGCCGCAAGGGCTGCGCGCCCGCGCCGCAGAAATGGCAGCGGCGCTCGCCTCCTAGGGTTCTGCGGTACCGAAAATGCGTGTCATCTCTGTCGCGTTGCTGTCTGCTGGTATTTGCGAGTACCTCGCCGGGCTGCGACTGGTTCGGCGAGAAGAAGCAGCCTTTGCCGGGCGAGCGGATTTCCGTCCTCAGCCTCGACCGGCAGCTCGAGCCCGATCCCGAGCTCGCCAAGATCCCGATCACGTTGCCGCCGCCGGTAGTCAACGCCGGATTGGCCGGAGGCCGGCGGTTATCCGAACCATGCGATGCAGCACCTCTCCCTGCCCGACCGGGTTTCCGAGGCGTGGAGGACCGGCATCGGCGAGGGCGCTTCGCGCTATACGCGCGTGTTGTCCCAGCCGGTCGTCGCCAAGGGCCGCGTCTATGCGATGGATGGCGGGGTGCAGGTCACCGCCCTCGATGCTGCGACCGGAAATCGGTTGTGGCAGGTCGACATGAAACCCGAGAACGAGCGCGGCAATTCGTTTGGCGGCGGCGTAGCCTTCTGGAACGACCGTCTCTACGTCGCGACGGGCTACGCCCAGGTGCTGGCGCTCGATCCGGCGGATGGCCGGGTCATCTGGAAGAGCGCGGTAAGCGCGCCGGTACGCAGCGGGCCGACGGTGGCGGATGGGCGCGCCTTTGTCGTCACCGTCGACAACGAACTCGTCGTGCTCGCCGCCGCCGACGGCCGGCGCCTATGGAACCACACCGCCATCCCGGAAACCGCGAGCCTGCTGGGGAGCGCGAGCCCGGCCGTCGAGGGCGAGGTGGTCGTGGCGGCTTATTCTTCGGGCGAGATCTATGCCCTCACGGTCGAAAACGGGCGGCCGCTATGGTCGGACAACTTTTCGAATACCCGCAGCGTCAACGCCGTTTCCAGCCTTGCCGACATCAGGGGGCGGCCCGTTCTCGACCGCGGCCGGGTCTTTGCGGCAAGTCACAGCGGGCGCATCGCGGCGATCGATTTGAGGTCGGGCGACCGCGCCTGGGAGCAGGAATTCGGGAGCGTGCACAGCCCGTGGGTCGCCGGCGATTACCTCTATGTCCTGTCGAACGACAACGAGCTCGTCTGCCTCACGCGGAATGCGGGAAAGATCCGCTGGGTACGCCAGCTTCCAAGCTATCAAAACGAGAGGAAAAAGAAGGACCCGATCACCTGGGCGGGGCCGGTTTTGGGCAGCGATCGCCTGATCGTGCTGTCGTCGGCCGGCGATGCGATCTCGATCTCCCCCTACACCGGCGAGCCGCTCGGCCGCGAGGAGATGTCCGCCGGCGGGTATACCGACCCCGGTGATCGCCGACAACGCTCTCTATGTGCTGACGCGACGATGCCAAGCTGTCGGCCTATCGCTGACCCGAGCCTGAGCGCAGAATTGACTTGATGAGCTTTGCCGTGGCGATCCTCGGCCGGCCGAACGTCGGCAAATCCACCCTGTTCAATCGGTTGGCGGGGCGGCGGCTGGCGCTGGTCGACGATACTCCCGGTGTCACCCGCGATCGGCGCGAAGCCGAGGGGCGCATCGCCGACCTCGAGTTCCGGATCATCGACACCGCCGGGCTCGAAGAGGCGGCCCCGGCCTCGCTCGCCGGCCGCATGCAGGGGCAAACCGAGCGGGCGCTTGCCGAGGCGGATGTCGCGCTCCTCGTCATCGACGCGCGCGAGGGCGTTACCGATGCCGATCGTCATTTCGCAAACTGGCTGCGGCGCAGCGGCAAGCCGGTCGTGGTTCTGGCCAACAAGGCCGAAGGCCGCGCGGCGCTGGCCGGCATCGGCGAAGCGTACCGGCTCGGCCTCGGCGATCCAGTGCCGATCTCCGCCGAGCACGGCGAAGGGTTGGCCGATCTCTACGAGCGGCTGTCACCGTACTCCGGCCACACGCGAAGCGGCGGCCACAGCGCGCAACAAGGCGTTGCAGCTGGCGATCGTCGGCCGCCCCAATGTCGGCAAATCCACGCTGATCAACCGGCTGATCGGTGAAGAGCGCCTGCTCTCCGGCCCGGAGGCGGGCATCACCCGCGATGCCATCGCGATCGACTGGATGTGGCGTGACCGTCAGATCCGACTGGTCGACACGGCGGGGCTTCGGCGCAAGCCTCGGGTCGAAGGCAAGCTCGAGCAGCTGTCGGTAGGCGACGCGCTGCGCGCCATCCGGTTTGCCGAAACCGTGGTCCTGGTCATCGATTCGCTGCAGCCGCTCGAGCGTCAGGATCTGACGATCGCCCGCCTCGTTGCGGAGGAAGGCCGCGCCTTGGTGCTCGCGGCAAACAAATGGGACGCGGTCGACGACCATCCGGCAACGCTGAAGCGCCTTCGCGAACGGGCCTCGATCTCGCTTCCTCAGCTGCACGACATCTGGCTCGTCCCGGTGTCCGGTCTGACGGGGTTCGGCCTCGACGCGATGATGGCGGCGGTGTCGGCGGCCGACGAAGTGTGGAACCGGCGGGTTGCGACCGCCGATCTCAATCGCTGGCTGGCCGCGGTCGAGGAGCGCCACCCGCCACCGCTCGTTGAAGGACGCCGGCTGCGCCTGCGCTATATGACGCAGGTCAATACGCGACCGCCGACCTTCGCGCTGTTTGCCTCGAGGCCGGGGGAATTGCCGGATTCTTATCGCCGCTACCTGAGCAATGCGCTACGTCAGGAGTTCGACCTGCCGGGGACTCCGATCCGGTTGATGCTGCGCAAGGGCGCAAACCCTTTTCAGCCGCGCTGATCGAGGTTTCGCGAAAGCGCGCCTGCCTGCGGCCCAGCGGGCAGGCGGTCCGGTGCTCAGAGCGGCGCGGGCAGCGGCTCGACCAGGCTTGCGATCAGGGCAGCCAGATCCTGCTGCCGATAGGGTTTGTTGAGCCGAGGCAGAGGCGGCCCTTCGGCAGGGATGTTTGCGTAGCCGGTAGCTATGACGACCGGAAGCCCGGGCCGCAGGCGCTGAATTTTGGCCGCGAGTTGGCTGCCGTTCATGCCCGGCATCGCGTAGTCGGTAATGACAAGGTCTATATCAGGTTCGGTTTCGAGGAGAGCGAGGGCGCGCGCCCCCGATCCCGCCTCGATTGCCGAATGGCCCAGATCCTCGAGCATGGCCGCGGTTCCGGCGCGGACGGCGGCATCGTCATCGACGATCAGAGCCCGGAACGGGCGCCCGTCCGCGGCGCGGGAGGGTGCTGCCGACACAGCCCTTGCCCTCGGCTCGTCGGCGTCGGTCACGGGCAGCCAGAGCTCGACTTCGGTGCCGGCATCCGGCTTGCTCCTGATCCGCATCGTGCCGCCCGATTGCGCGACGAGGCCGTCGACCATTGACAGGCCGAGACCAGTGCCGCGTCCGCGATCCTTCGTCGTGAAAAACGGCTCGGTTGCCCGCCGGAGGGTCGCCTCGTCCATCCCGCAGCCGCTATCCTTGACGACGATGCGAACATAGTTCCCCGGTCCCAGTCCGGGCGCGTCGCCCTGCCCGACAAGTTCCGGATCAGCGGCGATCTTGAGATCTCCGCCGAGCGGCATCGCGTCCCTGGCATTGACCGCAAGGTTTAACAATGCGAGCTCGAGCTGGTTGGGATCGACGCGGGTTCGCGCCAGGTCCGCGTGGAAATTAGTCGAGATCCGGATCGTCGGCCCGAGCGAACGGCTCAGCATCTCGATCATGTTCTCGACCAGCTTTGCGATGTCGACGGCCTCGGGCTTCAGCTCCTGGCGCCGGGCGAACGCCAGCATCCGCTTGGTCAAGGTGGCCCCCCGCTCGGCGCCCTGGATCGCGCCGTCGATCAGGCGCAGAACCCGCGGGTTATCCGGGAGATATTTTTTCACAACTCGAGATTGCCGAGGACCGCCATCAGCAGATTGTTGAAATCGTGGGCCACGCCACCCGTCAATTGGCCGATGCTTTCCAGCTTTTGCATCTCGTGAACTTGGGCCAACGCTTCTTCCCGCTCGCGGGTGCGCTCCTCGACCCGCCGCTCGAGATCCGCATTGGCGCGGGCGAGCTCGGCAGTGCGCTCGGCGACGCGGGTTTCGAGCTCGGCATTAAGTTTTTCGAGCTGCCGCGTCTTGCGGTAGAGCTCGGCAAAGACCCGAACTTTGGCCCGCAACAGCTCAGGAACGACCGGCACGGGCACATAATCCACCGCTCCCAGCTGGTATCCGCGCAACAGATCGAGGTCGGTCACCTGGATGGCGGAGACGAAGATGATCGCGGTCGATTGGTATCGGGGGTGCTCGCGGATCATCGTCGCGAGCTGAAATCCGTCGAGGTCCGGCATGCAGACATCGATCAGGATTATCGCAATGTTGCGCTTCAACAGGTGCTCGAACGCCTCCCCGGCCGAACCGGCCTTGATCAAATTCTCTCCGAGCTGGCCCAGGATGGCTTCATAGCTGAGCAGCTTGGCCGGCTGGTCGTCGACCAGCAGAATGTCGACCTTTTCCGCGGTCGGTGATCACGGCGCTCGGCCCCCGTTGTGCGCACCCTCACCCTTGATGACCCGTTTTGTTACCTTCTCCCCCGCCGGCCGGGGGGAGAGGGCAGGGTGAGGGGGGCCGACGATCCGGTCTGCGGCGCTGCCCACCTCACCCTCCCGTCGCGGAGCCTGTCCTCGGGCCGCGCTCCGCGCGGACCCGTGGGCGACGGGCCCCTCCCTCTCCCCCCTGTAGGGCGGAGAGGCGACTTTGTTCTCGAACGCCAGCCAAGCGACGGCAGCCCTTTGGATTTGTCGCGCACGGGGGAGGGATTGGGACGAGGCACGGCGGGCGAGGCCCGTGCGGCACCCCTGAGCAGCTTCTACACAACGGAACATCTGTCGCACTGGCGGAGCCGCATTCAGCGGTGCAGCCACATGCGCAGGGCCGACAAGAGCTGCTCGGTGTCCACCGGCTTCGCGAGGTAGTCGGAGGCGCCCGCCTCGAGGCACTTTTCCCGGTCGCCCTTCATCGCCTTCGCGGTCAGGGCGATGATCGGCAACCGCCGGAAGGCCGGATCGGCGCGGATCACTTGCATCGTCTGATAGCCGTCCATTCCCGGCATCATGATGTCCATCAGCACGATCGCCAATCCCGGCGTCAATTCGACGAGGGTAATCGCCTCGCTGCCGGTCGTCGCGGTCAGCACGTTCATGCCGCGGCGCTCCAGCGCGCTGCTTAGCGCAAAGATGTTGCGGGCGTCGTCGTCGACCAGCAGGACCGACTTGCCCGCGAGATCCTCGTCGGAGCTGTGCAGGCGCTCCAGCATCTTCTGTTTGTCCCGGGGAAGCTCGGCCACCACCCGATGCAGGAACAGGGCGGTTTCGTCGAGCAGGCGCTCGGGCAATTCCACCCCCTTGACGACGACGCTCCGCGCGATCGCGTGCAGCCGCGCATCCTCCTCCGGCGACAATTCCCGACCGGTGAACACCACCACCGGCAGATCGGAAAGCGCCGGATCGTCGCGGAACACGTCCAGCAGGTCGAAACCGGACATATCCGGCAGCCGCAGATCGAGCACTACGCAATCGACCTGCTGCTCGCGCAGCACCTTGAGCGCCTCGCCGCCCGTGCCGGCCGTCACGATCTCAATGTCGTCGTGACCGAGCAGCTCCGATACTCCGAGCCGCTCGGCGGGGTTGTCCTCGACGATCAAGCAGGCGCCTGCGGCGCGGCCTCGCATAGGCCTTTATCCGTCCGAGGGCCGCTTCGATGCCGTCCGTCGTGGACGGCTTCATGACGAAGGAGAAAGCGCCGCGGGCCAGCCCGTGCTGGCGGTCCTCGTCAAAGGTGAGCACCTGCACCGGGATGTGGCGGGTTGCCGGATCCTGCTTGAGCTGGCTGAGCACGGTCCACCCGAGCATATCGGGCAGGAACACGTCGAGCGAGACGGCGCTCGGCCGGTATTCGCGAACCAGCGCGAGCGCATCGGCCCCGCGCATCGCGACCAGCACCTTGAACCCGGCGTCATGCGCCAGATCGGTCAGGATGCGGGCAAAATGCGGATCGTCCTCGACGACCAGCAACGTCGCGTCACCGGGATCGATCATCGCGCGGTCATCCGGCAGCTGCTCGACCGGCAACTCTGCGAGCCTGACCGCGCCAAGGGCCGCAGAAGCCCCCGAAGTGGAGGCGGACGCCGAAGCCACAACAGCCGAAGGGCCGACATATTTGACCGGCAAGTACAGCGTGAACGTGCTGCCGGTCCCCGCGCTGCTGCGCAACTGAATCTCGCCGCCCAGCAGGTGCGACAACTCGCGGCTTATCGCCAGACCCAACCCGGTGCCGCCGAACCGGCGATTGGTGCTGGCGTCGGCCTGTTGGAAGGCCTCGAAGATGATCTTCTGCTTTTCGAGCGGGATCCCGATGCCGGTGTCGGAAACCTCGAACGCGACGACACCGGGGGCGTTCTTCAAGACCGGGTGTTCCGGGCTCCATCCGCTCGTCGCGCGTTGGATGCCGAATTTTATGCCGCCCTGCTCGGTGAACTTGAAGGCGTTCGACAGCAGGTTTTTCAAGACCTGCTGCAGGCGCTTCGAATCGGTGATCATGCTCCGGTCGAGCTGCGGGTCGATCTGGACGTCGAAGGACAGGTGCCGGTTCTCCGCTTCGTGACGGAAAGGCCGGGCGACCACGTCCTGCAGGGTGACGAAGAAGACCTCCTCGGCGTCGACGCTGACGGTGCCGGACTCGATCTTCGACAGGTCGAGAATGTCGCTGATCAAATTCATCAGATCGGTGCCGGCACCGTGGATCGTGCGGGCGAACTCGACCTGCTTCGGGCTCAAATTGCCTTCCGGGTTGTCGCCGAGCTGCTGCCCCAAGATAAGGATGCTGTTGAGCGGCGTGCGCAGCTCGTGTGACATGTTGGCGAGGAAGTCCGATTTGTACTTCGACGCCAGCGCCAGCTCCGTCGCTTTTTCTTCGAGCGCCCGGCGGGCCTGCTCGATCTCCTGATTTTTTCTCTCGACTTCGACGTTGCGTTCTTCGAGCTGCTGCGCTTTCTGCTCTAGCTGCTCGTTGGTCTGCTGCAGTTCGCGCTGCTGCGTCTGCAGCTCGGTCGCCAGCTGTTGCGACTGGGTCAACAGACCTTCGGTCTGCATCGTCGCCTCGATGCTGTTCAGCACGATGCCGATGCTGGCGGTCAGCTGGTCGAGCAACGAAATCTGCAGATCGGTGAAGGCTCCGAGCGAGGCCAGCTCGATGACTGCCTTAACTTGGCCCTCGAAAAGCACCGGCAGCACGATGATGTTCTTCGGCGATGCCTTGAATAATCCAGAAGTGACCGGAACCACATCGTCGGGGATCTGGGCGATCAGCATGCGCCGGGCATCCGCCGCGCACTGACCCACCAGCCCTTGTCCGGTGCACAGCCGCTCGGGATGGCAGCGCGGCTCCTTGTCGTCGGCAAACGCCGACAGCAGCCTCAGCCCGGATTCGCCTTCTGCCAAATAGGTGACGCCGTTCTGGGCGTTGACGAGCGGCGCCAGCTCCGAGAGGAGCATGCGGCCGACCGTTGCCAGGTCGCGTTGCCCTTGCAGCATGTTGGTGAAGCGGGCGAGGTTGGTCTTCAGCCAATCCTGCTCGGTGTTGCGGTCGGTGGTGAGCCGCAGATTGTCGATCATCGTGTTGATGTTGTCTTTGAGCTCGGCGACCTCGCCGCGCGCGTCGACCTGGATCGAGCGGGTAAGATCCCCCTTGGTCACCGCAGTGGCGACCTCGGCAATGGCGCGCACCTGGGTCGTCAGATTGGCGGCCAAAAGGTTGACGTTGCCGGTCAAATCCCCCCAGGTGCCGGCCGCGCCCGGCACATTGGCCTGCCCGCCGAGGCGGCCTTCGACGCCGACCTCGCGGGCCACGGTCGTGACCTGATCGGCGAAGGTCGCCAGCGTGTCAGTCATGTTGTTGATCGTCTCGGCGAGCGCCGCCACCTCGCCCATGGATTTGACGGTAAGGTTCTGTTTCAGGTCGCCATTGGCGACCGCGGTCACGACCTTGACGATCCCGCGCACCTGCTCGGTCAGATTGGCGGCCATGACGTTGACGGTGTCGGTCAGGTCCTTCCAGGTGCCAGCGACGCCGGGGACCGCCGCCTGCCCGCCGAGCTTGCCTTCGGTGCCGACCTCGCGCGCCACGCGCGTCACCTCGGAGGCGAAGGCGTTGAGCTGATCGACCATGGTGTTGATCGTGTTCTTCAGCTCGAGGATCTCGCCCTTGACGTCGACCGTGATCTTGCGCGACAGGTCGCCGCGCGCGACGGCCGTTGTGACCTCCGCGATGTTGCGTACCTGCGTCGTCAGATTGGCGGCGAGCAGGTTGACGTTGTCGGTCAAATCTTTCCAGGTGCCCGCGACCCCCGGAACGACGGCCTGGCCGCCGAGCTTGCCTTCGGTGCCGACCTCCCGCGCGACGCGCGTCACCTCCGCCGCGAACGAGCGGAGCTGCTCGACCATCGTGTTTAGCGTCTCCTTGAGCAGCAGGATCTCACCGCGCACGTCTACGGTGATCTTTTTCGACAAATCCCCATTGGCGATCGCGGTCGCGACCTCGGCGATGTTGCGGACCTGGCCCGTAAGATTGCTGGCCATGAAATTGACGTTGTCGGTCAGATCCTTCCAGGTGCCGGCAACCCCGGGAACCGCGGCCTGGCCGCCGAGCTTGCCTTCGGTGCCGACCTCGCGGGCGACGCGCGTCACCTCCGACGCAAAGGCGTTAAGCTGGTCGACCATCGTGTTGATCGTGTTCTTCAGCTCGAGAATTTCGCCTTTGACGTCAACGGTGATCTTGCGCCCGAGATCGCCGCGGGCGACCGCGGTCGTCACCTCGGCGATGTTGCGCACCTGGGCGGTCAAGTTTCCCGCCATCGAATTGACCAAGTCGGTCAGATCCTTCCAGGTCCCCGCCACACCGGGCACGTTGGCTTGGCCACCGAGTCGGCCTTCGGTGCCGACCTCGCGCGCCACGCGCGTCACCTCGCCGGCAAAGCGGTTCAGCTGGTCGACCATCGTGTTCAAGGTTTCCTTCAGCTGAAGGATCTCGCCGCGGACATCGACGGTGATCTTGCGCGACAAGTCGCCATTGGCGATCGCGGTCGCGACCTCGGCGATATTGCGCACCTGGCCGGTCAGATTGCCGGCCATCGAGTTGACCGAGTCGGTCAAATCCTTCCAGGTCCCGGCCACTCCGGGCACCGCGGCCTGCCCCCGAGCCGCCCTTCGGTGCCGACCTCGCGCGCCACGCGCGTCACCTCGCCGGCAAAGGCGTTCAGCTGATCGACCATCGTGTTGATGGTCTCCTTCAGCTGCAGGATCTCGCCGCTGACATTGACCGTGATCTTCTTCGACAGATCGCCGCGCGCGACCGCGGTCGCGACTTCGGCGATGTTGCGCACCTGGCCCGTCAGATTTCCGGCCATGTAGTTGACGCTATCGGTCAGATCCTTCCAGGTGCCGGCGACGCCTTTGACTTGCGCCTGGCCGCCGAGCCGCCCTTCGGTGCCGACCTCGCGGGCGACGCGGGTGACTTCGCCGGCAAAGGCGTTCAGCTGATCGACCATCGTGTTGATGGTGTCCTTCAGCTCGAGGATCTCGCCGCTGACATTGACCGTGATCTTTTTCGACAGGTCTCCATTGGCGATCGCGGTCGCGACCTCGGCGATATTGCGCACCTGGGCGGTCAGATTGCCGGCCATCGAGTTGACGCTCTCGGTCAGATCTTTCCAGGTGCCGGCGACGCCGAGCACATTGGCCTGCCCGCCGAGCCGGCCGTCGGTTCCGACCTCGCGGGCGACGCGGGTCACCTCGCCGGCAAAGGCGTTGAGCTGGTCGACCATCGTGTTGATGGTCTCTTTGAGCTGCAGGATCTCGCCGCTGACATTGACCGTGATCTTCTTCGACAAGTCGCCGCGGGCGATTGCGGTCGACACCTCGGCGATGTTGCGCACCTGCGCGGTCAAATTGCCGGCCATGAAGTTGACCGAGTCGGTCAGGTCCTTCCAGGTGCCGGCAACTCCGGGCACCTGCGCCTGGCCGCCGAGCCGGCCTTCGGTGCCGACCTCGCGGGCGACGCGCGTCACCTCCGAGGCGAAGGCGTTGAGCTGATCGACCATCGTGTTGATGGTGTCCTTCAGCTCGAGGATCTCGCCGCGCACATCGACGGTGATCTTGCGCGACAGGTCGCCGCGCGCGACGGCGGTCGTCACATTGGCGATGTTGCGCACCTGGTCGGTCAGATTGCCGCACATCGCATTGACCGAGTCAGTCAGATCCTTCCACGTGCCGGCGACCCCGGGCACTAGGGCCTGGCCGCCGAGCTTGCCTTCGGTGCCGACTTCGCGGGCGACGCGGGTCACCTCCGAGGCGAAGGAGCGCAGCTGGTCGACCATCGTATTGATGGCTTCCTTTAAGAGCAGGATCTCGCCGCGCACATCGACGGTGATCTTTTTCGACAGGTCACCGCTGGCGACCGCGATCGTCACCTCGGCGATGTTGCGGACCTGCGCCGTCAGGTTGCTCGCCATCGAGTTGACGCTCTCGGTCAGGTCTTTCCACACGCCGCTGACCTCGCGGACCTGAGCCTGCCCGCCGAGCTTGCCGTCGGTGCCGACTTCACGCGCGACGCGCGTCACCTCCGAGGTGAAGACGCCGAGCTGCTTGATCATCGTGTTGACGATATTTGCCGAGCGCAGGAATTCGCCCTTCAGCGGCCGGCCGTCGACGTCGAGCCGCACGGTCTGCAAAAGATCGCCTTGCGCCACCGCCGAGATTGCGTGGGTAACCGCCGTGGTCGGCCACAACAGATCGTCGATCAGGGCATTGACCGAGGTCTCCATTTCGCCCCAGGCGCCGTCCGCCAGACCGAACCTTACGCGTTGTCGGGTCTTGCCCTCCCGGCCGACGACATGGCCGACGTGCTCCAGCTGGTGCGCCATGCGTTCGTTGGCGGCGACGATTTCGTTGAAGGTGTCGGCGATCTTCCCGGAAAGCCCGGTCTGGTCGCCCGGCAAGCGAACGGAGAAATCGCCGAGCCGCATCGCCTGAAGAGCATGGAGAAGCGCGTGTTGATCGAAGGAGCTCTCGAGGTGGCCATTGCCATGTCCATTGGCATCGACGGCGCGGCCCAGGTCGGGCGCGGTGGGCAGAGCGCCCGACACACCGTCGGGAACCGCCTCGGCGAGACCTTCACTGGGCGCCATGATCCACTCCTGTTCTTGACTGCCTTAAAAGGGATTCCGTGTGCGCTTCGTACGCATCACCCGCAAGGGCATGGCCGCTCGATCAGCAAAATTATCATTTGCTTTGCCCTTGCCACAGATAAGACGCCATATTAACACGGAATAGTGTACGTCAAAAGGAGTGAAGAGCCAGCCTATTACAGCAGAATGTAAATTTTTGTAACGGTCATCCAATATAGTCGGACAGTTTGTAAATTTAACGAAATGAAGGTCGTCGCTTTCCCGCGAATGCGGAGTCAGGAGCTTGCGTCAGGCATCTTCCGTCCTGGTCAGCCTCTCAGCCGATCCGCGCCGGCATGGTCCCTGCCTCGACCAGCTCGCCGTTGCGGCCGCATTCGGGAACTGCGAGGGTGACAAACGCATCTGTAACGCTCTCCGGTGGCGGCAGAGACACCGGATCCTCGCCCGGAAAAGCCCGGGCGCGCAACCGGGTGCGCACGACGCCGGGATCGATCAGGTTGGCCCGCACCCGTGTCTTGGTGATCTCGCCGGCATAGAGCCTCACGAGCATCTCAATGCCGGCCTTGCTGACCGCGTACGGTCCCCAGTAAGGAAGAGACGCCGCGCGCCACCGCTGCAGTGACAAAGATCGCGCGCCCTGCCGGCGCGGCGCGGAGCAACGGGTCCATGGCTCGGATCAGCCGCCAGTTCGCGGTCAGATTGAGCTCCATCACCTCCGTCCAGACCGCCGGGTCGACATGGCCGAGCGGCGAGAAAGTGCCGAACTCGGCGGCATTGCCGACGAGAATGTCGAGCCGCCCCCAGCGCTCGAACAAGGCTGCCGCAAGCTCGTCGATCTTGATGAAATCGCGCAAGTCGAGCGGGGCGAGAGTCGCGGCGCCGCCGACTGCGCGGATTTTGTCGTCGACTTCCTCGAGACCGCCTACCGTGCGCGCCGCGAGGACGAGATGCGCGCCTTCGCGGGCGAAGCGCTCGGCGACCGCCGCGCCGATGCCGCGCGAGGCGCCGGTGATCAGCGCGACTTTGCCGCCTAGCCGGCCCATGCAGTGCACCGCCCCCTCACCCGCCTCGCTGCGTTCGCCCCCCTCTCCCGCGGTGCGCGGGGCTGTCCGGGGAATCCAATTCGATTGCAGCATCGCCGCCAGCTCAACCGAAAGCGATGAATTCGGCGGGATAGCTTTCGAGGAAGAGCCCCTCTCCGCCCTCCAGGGGTGTATGGACCGGGGAGAGGGGGGACCCAGCCCGCAGGGCTGGGTGGGTGAGGGTCGCGCCGCACTCGCCTTTTGACTGGCCGTCTCCTCAAGCCGGCTCGGCCAGCAGCGACAGCTGCACCGAATGCTTGCCGTTGTCGGCGTCGATCGGCGGGATCGGGTAGTCGCCGGTGAAGCAAGCGTCGCAAAAGCGCGGAGAGAGGCGATTGCGTCGCGGCTCGCCCATTGCTCGATAGAGCCCGTCGATCGAGAGGAAGGCGAGGCTGTCGACGCCGATATACTTTGCCATTCCGTCGATGTCGAAGCGCGCCGCGAGCAGCTCTTCGCGCTGCGGCGTGGCAATGCCGTAAAAACAGGGATGCGTGGTCGGCGGGCTCGATATTCGCATATGGACAGCGCTGGCTCCGGCACGACGGACCATCTCGACAATCTTGATCGATGTCGTGCCGCGGACGATCGAGTCGTCGACGAGGATCACCCGCTTCCCGCTCAGGTTGGCCCTGCTCGCATTGTGCTTCAGCCGAACGCCGAGGTGGCGGATCTGGTCGGTCGGCTCGATAAAGGTCCGCCCGACATAATGGTTGCGGATGATCCCGAGCTCGAAGGGCAGACCGAATTCCTGCGCATAGCCGATCGCCGCGGGGACCCCCGAATCCGGCACCGGAACGACGATGTCGGCGTCGATATGGCTTTCGCGGGCGAGTTCGGCGCCGATCCGCTTGCGCGCCTCGTAAACGCTCGTCGCCTTCAACGATGCTGTCGGGACGCGCGAAATAGATGTGCTCGAAGACACAGAACCGGCTCTGGCGCTGGCCGAACGGCATGCACGCTGCGCACCCCGCCCGCCCCGATGATGACGATCTCCCCAGGCTCGATATCGCGCTCGAAATCGGCGCCGATGATGTCGAGCGCGCAGGTCTCCGAAGCCAGGATCCGGGCCTCACCAAGCCGGCCGAGCACCAGAGGGCGCACCCCCAGCGGATCGCGCACGCCGATGATGCTCGTCTCTGCGATAGCGCCACCAACGAATAGGCGCCCTGGACCTGCTTGCAGCGCATCGGTCAGCCGATCGACGACCGTGTCTTTCAGGCTCGTCGCGATCAGATGGACGATGACTTCGGTGTCGCTCGTCGATTGGAACAGGCTGCCGCGGCGGACCAGCTGCCGGCGCAGCTGATAAGAATTCGTCAGATTGCCGTTGTGGCAGATTGCCAGGCCGCCGAACTCGAAATCGGCAAACAGCGGCTGCACGTTGCGCAACGCGACCTCGCCGGTCGTCGCGTAACGGACATGGCCGATCGCGGCATTGCCGCGCAGCCGCGCGATGACTTCCTTGGAGCTGAAATTGTCGCTGACATGGCCGAGTCCGCGATGCGCGTTGAACTGCTCGCCATCATAGGCCACAATCCCCGCAGCTTCCTGGCCGCGATGCTGCAAGGCGTGCAATCCGAGCGCCGTCAACGCCGCAGCGTCGGGGTGGCCGTACACGCCGAACACGCCGCATTCTTCATGGAAATGATCCGCGTCCAGAGGAGCGGCCGGCCAGTGGATCGGTCGGGTGCATCGGCGATCCTCGTCTCGGAAGCCGGTACATAATTCGTTCACAAATCAAATAGCGAGCAGGTTCCATGCAACCCTGCTATCGCGCATTCTCGATCAGACGGTCCATGTCGCGGCGGTCCCCGGGCTTGTAGCTCGGGGGTCCCGCCTGGCCGGGCTTGGTCGCGGCGGGCGCCGCCGGGCTCGACAAGCGCGCGCATCGCACGCTGCGCGTCCTGCGACGCGGTCGAGCGCGCGGGTGCGCATCGTCAGCCGACGCCAGCAGTCTTGACCTGCAGGGATTCGGGAAGCGCGTTGCGCAGCATGTCGGCGCCCTTGGCGAGAAACCGCTCGCTCTTTGCTTCCTTGATCCAGCCAGGCCTGTCGTTCTGCGGGCAGGCTGATATCGACCACCAGATAGGCGAGCGAGACGAGAAGGAGGCCGCGCGCCAACCCAAAAATCAATCCGAGCGTGCGGTCGATCGGCGAAAGCGCGCTCGAGCTGACAAAACGCGCGACATAGCCCGTCAGGAGCGTCAGCACGATCAGGCTGACGACAAACAGCCCGGCGCCGGCGATCAGATCTGCGAGCAGCGGCGTCGTGACAAACCGAATGATCGCTCCATAGGCATAGGAGAACCCGTAGAGGGTGATCAGCGCCGCTCCGACCCAGGCGACGATCGACAGCGACCTCGCGCACGAAACCCGCGCGCAAAGGCGAACATCGCCGATAACGCGATCACCGCGATGATCGCCAGATCGAGAGCGTTCATTGAGCAGCCTCGATCAACCCTCGCCGGCGTGGAGGATGCCGCGGCGACAATCGGGTGACAAGCTCGCTCAAATGGCCGGTCGGCACCGTCGCAAGCCCCGCCGCGGCGTTCCCCGTGGCGCGCCGACGGCTTCGCAGGGCAGGCATCCACGCGCCCGCAGAAGCCGAGCTTTGCGGCCTCCTTGAGCCGCGCTTCGGTATGGCCGACCGGGCGGACATCGCCCGACAGCGCGATTTCCCCGAACACGACAATATCGGTCGGCACCGGCGCTCTCGCTCAATGCCGAAACCAGCGCCGCTGCGACCGCGAGATCCGCCGCCGGCTCGACGATCCGCAGCCCGCCGGCGACGTTGAGGTAAATGTCGTTGGCGCCGACCGATAGGCCGCAGCGCGCATCGAGCACAGCGGCGATCATCGCGAGCCGGGTACCGTCCCAACCGACGACGGCGCGGCGAGGCGTGCCGAGCACGGCCGGGGCGACGAGAGCCTGAACTTCGACCAGTACTGGGCGAGTGCCTTCCATGCCGGCAAACACGGCCGAGCCGCTGAGTTGCCCGGGCATTCGAAGGCACCGGTTCAATTTCGGTCGAATCTGAATCGTGCGGCGCACGGCCGGCGAGAAACAAGGCCGACGGGTTGGGGACCTCGACGAGGCCCCGGTCGCTCATCTCGAACACGCCGATCTCGTCGGTGGCGCCAAAGCGGTTCTTGACCGCGCGCAGAATGCGGAACTGATGTCCGCGCTCGCCTTCGAAATAGAGCACGGTGTCGACCATGTGCTCGAGCACCCGCGGGCCGGCAATGACTCCCTCTTTTGTCACATGGCCGACGAGAACCAGCACAAACCCTCGCCGCTTGGCGACGCGAATCAATTCCTGCGCCGCGCCGCGCACTTGGCTCACCGTGCCGGGCGCGCTGTCCATGGTGTCGAGGTACATCGTCTGGATCGAATCGACGACCACTAGGTCCGGGGCGTCGTCCCGATCGAGCGAGGCTACGATGTCGCGCACGTTGCTCGCTGCCGCGAGCAGCACCGGGCTGTTCGGCGACGCCGAGCCGCTCGGCGCGCAGCCGCACCTGATCGATCGCTTCCTCGCCGGTGATGTAGGCGGCGCCGGCCGGCTCTGCGATCGCCGCCGCAGCCTGCAGCAGCAATGTCGACTTGCCGATCCCAGGATCGCCACCGACGAGGATCGCGGAGCCCGGCACAAAGCCGCCGCCGCAAACGCGGTCGAGCTCCGCAATGCCGGTGCATCGCCGCGGCGGCAGCGTGCTCGGCCCCGTCAGGCCGACAAAGCCGAGCGCCCGCCCTCCGCGGCGGTCCTTGGCAAGGCTTTGCGGCGGCCCTTCGCGCGCCACCTCCTCAATGAGGCTGTTCCATGCCCCGCAGCCGTCGCACCGCCCGGTCCACTTGGCGATGAACGCTGCCGCATTGCTGGCAGACAAAACGAGCCTGCGACCGCGCCATCGGCTCCCTCTACCTCCGCGGAAGAGCTGCTGCCGTCAGCGTCATGCGGCGCGCGCCTCCATCTTGATCGGCCCTTCGGCGCGCCCGTTGATGAACTGGTCGACAAAAGGGTTGCCGGACCGGTCGATATCGGCGGTCGGCCCGTGCCAGACGATGCGGCCCTGGTGCAGCATCGCAATCCGATCGGCGATCTTGCGGGCGCTGACCATGTCGTGGGTAATCGAGACCGCTGTCGTCCCGACCTCGCGCACGCATTTGACGATCAGATCGTTGATCACATCCGCCATGATTGGGTCGAGGCCGGTGGTCGGCTCGTCGAAAAAGATGATTTCCGGCTCCGCCGCAATGGCGCGCGCGAGCGCCACCCGTTTTTGCATGCCGCCCGAGAGCTCGGCGGGACGCAAAAGGGACACTTCGGGCCCGAGCCCAACCGCTGCGAGCTTTGCGATCGCGATCTCTCTCGCCACCGGGCGCTCCATGCCGCGTCCCTGCACCAGGCCGAAGGCGACATTCTCCCAAACGGTGAGCGAATCGAACAGGGCGCTGCCCTGGAACAGCATGCCGAATTTCTGCAGCAACGTTCGCTCGCGGGCCGAATGGCGCAGCCCGGTCGGTCTCGACATTGTCGATGCGGATCGACCCCGCCTCGGGACGAAGCAGGCCGAGGACGCATTTGATCAGAACCGATTTCCCGGTGCCCGAGCCGCCGATGATGACGAGGCTTTCGCCGGCGGCGCAGTCGATGTCGACGCCGTCGAGCACGCGCTTGCGGCCGAATGATTTCCGCAAATCTCGGACGGCGATCTTCGGCGTTCCGCGCCAGCCTGCGTCATCGCCCGAAAAAAGCTGCGGTAATCAGGTAATTGAAGACAAGGATCAGAACCGAGGCGGAAACGACGGCATAGGTCGTCGCCTGCCCGACGCCTTGCGCCCCTCCTCGCGAATAATAGCCGTGATAGCAGCCCATCAGCGCCATGATGAAACCCGAAGACCGCCGCCTTTACCAGCCCGGAGACCACATCAATCGTCTCGAGATATTGGTGGGTGCGGTTCAGATAGGCCTCGGGGTTGAAGCCGAGCTTGTAGACGCCTACCAGGTATCCGCCAAACACGCCAATGATGTCGGCGACCAGAACCAGCATCGGCAGGGTAATCAGCCCGCGCCGCCAGCCGCGGGCAGCACGAGGTAGCGCAGCGGATCGGTGGACAGAGTCGTCAATGCATCGATTTGATCGGTTACGCGCATCGTGCCGATCTCGGCTGCAATTGCTGCGCCGACCCGGCCGGCGACCATCAGCCCGGTGATGACCGGTCCCAATTCCCGCGTCACCGACAGCACCACGACCGTCGCCATCGCACTCTCCGCAGCGAATCGGCTGAACCCGGTATAGGATTGAAGCGCCAGCACCATGCCGGTGAAGATCGCCGTCAGCCCGACGACCGGCAGCGAGAAATAGCCGATATTGACTATTTCGCGCAGGATCGCGCGGGGATAAAAGGGCGGCGTCAACGCGGTCGCCAGGGCAAGACCGGCGAACACCACGAGCCGGCCGGTGCCGGCGAGGAAGCCGAGAAAAACTGCGCCGATCGCGGCAAGAAACCTCAGCATCGGGCCGGTCGCGCCGCAGTAGACCCGGCGATATCGCCGGCCGAGAGCGGTCAGGATCTCATAGCCGATCGTGCCGGCGTCAGCGGCCGCCGCGATCCACACCATAACTCTTCGTCCAGCAGCTCGATAAAGCCGCCGGGTCGCGCGAGCGCGGGGTCGACGCCCGGATACGTCGAATACGGCGAGATCCATCGAAACTCGGCCGACCAGGGGAACGCGCTGGCCGACCGAGGCGGCCCGAACCGCGGTGCTCAGCGAGCGCAACCAGCCATCTGCATAGCCGACCGCGACGGTCGCGAGGCGCCCCGGCGCGTCCATCACATGCGTCGCACCGTAGCCAACCGAGTCACCCCGGTCAACTTCCCGCGGATCTGCAGATATTCTGCCTTTCAGACGGACAACTTGGCGCATCGGGTTGGGGCGGCCCGGCTGCGGGTTGACCCCATAGAGCGCGGCGCCGGGACGGACGAAGTCGAAGTGAAATTCGCGGCCAAGAAAGATGCCGGAGGAGGCAGCGAGGCTGGCGGTCATGTGAGGAAGGCGTTTTCGCGCCGCGGCAAAGCGGGCAAGCTGAACTGCGTTCAGCGGATGGTGCGGTCATCCGAGCAAGCAAGGTGGCTGATAACCGCGCGCCAGGCCGATGTCGCCGCGCTCGAACAACTCCGTCGGCGAGCCCGTCGAAGTTCGCGCAAGTTCAGCCCGAGGCGGGCCATTCCCGTATCGAGGTGGAGCATCGCCGGCCGCTCTCCCGTGCCGGGCGGCTATCGGCTCGCCATTCTGCGATCTGCCCGGCGATCATTGAGGACGGGGAGAAGCCGGTGTCCGACAAACTCCGCGGCGCAACCTGGCGAGATGCCGTTTAGGACGGCGATCTCGACGCGCTCGGGAAGCCCGGCGCGAAGGGCAATCCCTTCGTCGATCGTCGCCACGAAGAAAAGGCGGCACCCGGCCGCGGCGAGAGCGGTCGCAGACCTGCGGGGCGCGCCCAAGCCATAGCCGTCTGCTTTGACGACCGCAGCGCAGCTTGCGGGTTCGACCAGCCGTGCAAGTAAGCGCCAATTCGCGGCAATGCCCGCGAGATCGATTTCGAGAACCGCGCCCGCCCGCTCAGCTCGCACGTGCTGGTCATCGCGGACACCGTTAGAAATCCGCCGATGGCAGGTGGTCGGCCGCCGTATAATTGTCGAATTTGGTCGTCTCGGCAGTCGAAATGGAGCTTGACGGTGCCGATCGGGCCGTGGCGCTGCTTGGCGACGATGATCTTCGCCAAGCCCATGCACCTTTTCGAGCCGCTCGCGCCAGTCCTGGTACCGCTCGCTGTACTTGTTTTCTGCTTCGTCGGGCCGACGGGTCGGCTCGCGCGACAGATAGTACTCCTCGCGGAAAATGAACATCACGACATCGGCATCCTGCTCGATCGAGCCCGATTCGCGCAGATCGGCAAGAATCGGCCGCTTGTCCTCGCGCTGCTCGACGGCGCGGGAAAGCTGTGACAGCGCGAGCACGGGGACATCGAGCTCCTTGGCCAGTGCCTTCAGCCCTCGGGTGATCTCCGAGATCTCCTGAACCCGGTTATCCTGCGCGCGAGCCTGGTTCGACGGCCGCAGCAGCTGCAGGTAGTCGATGACGATCAGCCCAAGCCCCTGCTGGCGCATCAGGCGCCGCGCCCGCGTGCGCAACGCAGCGACGCTGAGCGCCGGGGTGTCGTCGATGAACAGCTTGACTGCGGCGAGCCGCTGGCTCGCCTGGACAAATTTGTCGAAATCTTCGTGGCTGACATCGCCTCGCCGGATTCGGTCCGAAGAAACTCCGGATTCCTCGGCAAGGATGCGAGTCGCGAGCTGCTCCGCGGACATCTCGAGCGAAAAGAATCCGACGACGGCCCCGTCCTCTGCGGCATGGCGGCCATTCGGGCCGGGTGCGCCCTGTGCCCGCTGGGGGCGGCTGGTAATTTTTGGCGGCATGAAACGCGATATTGGTGGCAAGCGCTGTCTTTGCCCATGGACGGTCTGCCGGCGAGAACAAGCAGATCGGACGGGTGCAGCCCGCCTAGCTTTCTGTCCAGGTCGACAAAGCCGGTGGCGACCCCGACGGTCTTGCCGTTGCGCTTGAAGGCCGCCTCGGCATTGAGGATGGCACTGGTCAGCGCCGTGCTGAAAGCGCGGAATCCGCCTTCGGGCTGCCCGGCGGTCGCGAGGTCGAAAAGTTTCTTTTCCGCCCGCTCGATTTGCTCGCTGCGCCGGATCATCGAGGTTGTGCCGAAAGGCGTCGTTGACGACATCCTCGCCTACGGTAATCAGCTCGCGGCGCAGATAATAGGTCGTGCACCGCACGGCCGTAATCCTCGGCGTTGATGATCGTCGCCGCAGCTGCGGCCAGCCGGGCCAAGATATTGCGCCCCGCCGATCTCGGTCAGCGCGCCGTCCTGATCGAACAGATTCTTCAGCGTCACCGGATTGGCGATCTGGCCGCGTCCCAGCAGCTTGCCGATCGCCGCGAAGATGCGGCCATGCACAGCATTGCCGAAATGCTCCGACTGAAGAAACTCGCGAAACTCGCAAGATAGGCCGAGTTGTTGATCAAGATCGCGCCGAGGAGGGCTTGCTCGGCTTCGGTGTTGTAGGGCGGCGTGCGAAGCAGGGCCGGGTTGGGCTCGCGCAGCGGCGGTGACCCGGGAGGTCATGCTGGTTTCCATGCCGGGCCGACAGTAGCACCGCCCGAAAAGCGGCTCGGCGCGGAATTCGATCCCCAGCCTGTGTAAGGCGGGGATGGCCGGCTCTGCGCATATCAGCAGCCGAAAAATCCGAATCTGCATGCCGGCGGACCGCGCGCCAGCCGGCTCAAGCAGCCTGGTCAGCAGCTGCGCTGTGGTCGCGCTCCCAGTCCAGCATGTAGTCGCGGGTCAGCGGCACCGCGTCGACCGCCTTGGCGAGCTGCATCTGGAAAACCATCAGATCCTGCCGGCGGAACGCGATCTCGGAGGCGACGAGATACATCTCCCACATTCGGCAGAAGCGCTCGTCATAGATCTCGCGCACCTGCTCGCGGTTTCGCTCGAACCTGGTGCGCCACGCCTTCAGCGTCTCGGCATAGTGAAGCCGCAGGATCTCGATGTCGGTGCACCACAGCCGCAGCCGCTCAACGGCCGGCAGCACCTCGGACAGTGCCGGCACATAACCGCCGGGAAAGATGTATTTGCGCATCCAGGGGCTGGTCGTACCCGGTCCGTCCTTGCGGCCGATCGAGTGCAGCAACGCGACGCCGTTCGGCACCAGCAGCGACTTCAGCTTGGAAAAAAAGGCGCCGTAGTGATTGACCCCGACATGCTCGAACATGCCGACCGAGACGATCCGGTCGTAATGCCCGGTCTCCTCGCGGTAGTCGCGCAGATGAGAACCTGACTCGATCCGAAAGCCCGGCGGCTGCGGCGCGCCGCGTCGCGACCTTGTGCTGCTCGACGGAAAGCGTCAGCCCGGTCACGTCCGCGCCGCATTCACCGGCAAGATAGAGCGCGAGGCCGCCCCAGCCGGAGCCGATATCGAGCACCTTGTGTCCCGGGCGGATCAGCAGCTTTGCCGCGATGTGCCGCCGCTTGTCCAGCTGCGCGGTGTCGAGATCGTCCGAATCGCCGCGGAAATAGGCGCAGGAATACTGACGGTCCTGGTCGAGGAACAAATCGTAGAGCCGATCGGACAAATCGTAGTGATGGGCTACGTTCCGGCGGGCACGGCCCAGCGGATTGTACTGGTAGAACCGGCGCAACGGGCCGAACGAACCATTCAGGACCCGTCCGAGCGGGCCCTCGGGGAGCGCTTCGACATTCACCGTGAGCAGATCGATAAGATTGTAAAGGTTGCCCTCTTCGATCGTAAGCGTCCCTTCCATAAAGGCTTCGCCGAAATAGAGGCGCGGCCTCGCGGCGAGTTTCCAATGGAGAGCTGGATCATGGAGCCGGATCGTGACGCTCGCCCCAGGGCGCCCGGCAATGGCATGAACCGTTCCGCCGGCGTCCACGATGCGGAGCCGGCCGATGGTGATGATCCGCTCGAGCAGACGCGCCAGCAGCATCGTCACGAGACCGAATAGCGAATTGACGGGAACTATTCTGGCAAATCGCCGATCAGATACAAGCGGTTTAGTTGAGCTGTTATCCCTGCTCGGCGGCGGATCTCGCTGCGGCCGCTTCCCGTTGCGCCTCCTCGTCCTCTTCCTCGCGCAGCCGCAGCGGGTCGATGCCCTTGGCCTGCATTTCCGCCTCTTCCACCGATTGGGCGACATTGGCGGTGACGGTGATCGCGACCTCCGGATGCAAGACCACCCTCACCTGATGCATGCCCAAATTCTTGATCGGCCGGTCGAGGACCACTTGGCGTTTTTCGATGGTGAAGCCCGCCTCGGTGACGGCATCGGCGATATCGCGCGCCGAAACCGAACCGTAGAGTTGGCCGCTTTCCCCGGCCTGCCGCACGATCACGACGGTAAGCCCTTCAACCTTCGCGCCGACTTCCGTTGCTTCTGCCTTGCGTTGCAGGTTGTTTGCTTCGAGCTGGGCGCGCTGACTTTCGAAGTAGGCCAGGTTTTCCTTTGTCGCCCGCAGCGCCTTTTTCTGCGGCAGCAGGTAATTGCGGGCAAAGCCCGGCTTCACGTTGACAAGCTGGCCCATTTGGCCGAGCTTCTCGACGCGCTCGAGCAGGATCAGTTCAACCATCGATATTCTCCATGAGGCTCAAGGTGGGGCGAGGCGCCGCCGCAATCCGAGCGACGAATCGAGCAACCCCAAGAGGGTGATCAACAGCAGCGGCCATCCGAACACTCCGGCAAGCACATAGAAGGTCGCGAGCAGGATCATCGGCCGCGAAAAGCGGCGCGCCAGGGTGTGCAGCACCGCCAAGCCCGGCGAGGCAGAACGGGACGGCCAACACGATCATCACATTGATGCCGAGCAGGCGCGAAGTCCCGCCGAGGATCGTCGCACCGGCGGCGAAGGCGAGCAGGATCGGGATCCACATTGGAAGCGCGAGCGCGGCCAAGTCCGGCGAAGGGCGCCAGCTGGCCCCGAAGCGGGCCAGGACCCCTTGGGCGAGGCTGCCATTGGTCAGCGTCATGACCATCCAGGAAATGGCGACAATGCCCGGCAGTATGACAGCGGCAAGGTCGAGCAGCTCTTCGTGCTCGGGAGCATTTCCGTCGAGCTTGCGGCCGAGCGCCGGTCCCAGAAGATCATGCAATGCGCCTTGAATGCCCTCCGGGCCGCCGAGGACGAGAAATGCCACAGCCGTTGCCGCAAGGCCGAGCCCGGTCAGCCACGCGGTCAGCAGGCCCGGCGGATACCACTCGATGCCGCCGGTCGGCGCCGGTGCGCGCCAACAAGCGCTTGGCGCACCAGCAAGACCACCGGAACGGCGTTCAATCCGGCAAACACCGCCGCCGCTATGGGATTGCTCGCTACCAGGAGGATCAGCGACGCAGCGAGCCCCGCCAGGACGGAGGCGCCGACCCCAAGCCACAACCCGGCGACGAACAGCGGCAATTGCGTCAGATAGACGAGGATCATCGAGCCCGGCGAGCCGCCCAGCGCAACCAGATAGGGGCTAGCCGCCGAGCGCCCCGCAGAGCGCGGCGATCCCGGCGGCCGCGGATCGGCTCACGCCGGTGCCCTCGCATTTCTCGCCGATCGGGACGCGTCTAGCTCACCGAATATGGAAGCAGACCGAGAAACCGCGCCCGCTTGATGGCTTGCGCGAGCTCGCGCTGCCGCTTGGTCGACACCGCGGTGATGCGGCTGGGCACGATCTTGCCTCGCTCCGAGACGAAGCGCTGCAGCAATTTGACGTCCTTGTAGTCGATCTTCGGCGCGTTCGGGCCCGAGAACGGACAGGATTTCCGCCGCCGGAAGAAAGGACGGCGCGTCGCCGCGCCACGTCCGCCCCGCTCGCCAGCTGATTGGCTTTCCATTTAAGCCTCCACTGTTTCGCCGACCGGTCGATCGGCCGGGGGCCGCTCGGCGGCGCGATCGGCGCCGTCGCGTCCTTCGGCCGACCGCTCGCGGTCGCCTCCGCCCCGCCTCTGGCGGTCGTCGCGGCTGCCGCGGTTCTGCATGACGACCGAAGGGCCCTCCTCCAATGCGTCGACCCGGATCGTCAGGTAACGGATCACGTCCTCGTTGATGCGCATCGTCCGCTCGAGCTCGGCGACCGCCGCCGGCGGCGCGGCGATATTCATCAGGACATAATGGCCCTTGCGGTTCTTCCGCATCCGATAGGCCAGATTGCGCAGTCCCCAATATTCGCGCTTTTTGACCTCGCCGCCATTTTCAGCGACGAGCTGGGTGAAGGTGTCGGCGAGGGCGTCGACCTGGGTGCCGGAAATGTCCTGGCGCGCAATGAACACGTTTTCGTAGAGCGGCATTCAGCAATCCCTTGCGGCTGATGATGACCCGGAGCGCGACCGCCAGTCGGGTCGAGCCGGCCCGAGGCCGGCAAGGGTGACCACGCGCAAATATAGAGAATGCGGCCGCCGACGCAAGCCGGCGTCAGTATGTCGTATCGAGCTTCAGGTAGCGGTAACGGTCCATCGTCTTGACCTCGATCTCGCGATCCTCGCCTTGCCGTCTCACCGACAGCTTTACCGCGACCCCGGCGGTCCCGCGGCTCCATAATTCCCGGTAGAACGCAGCGAGGTCGCGGGCGGGGGCGGCGTCGATCGCGGTCACCCGGTCGCCATGCCGCAGGCCCGCATTGTCGGCCGGCCCCTCAGGCGCGACGCGGCGCACGACGAGAGCGCCGCCGGATTCGTTGAAGTTGGCGCCGAGCCAGGGGCGCGGCGTCGAGGACGGCCGCCCGAAGGCGATGAGATCGCCCATCACCGGCCGCAGCTTGTCTATCGGCACGAACATATTGCCGGGAAACCCGCGATCGGCGTCGCTGACGGTCAGCGAGCCGATCCCGGCGAGCGTGCCGTCGGGCGCGATCAATGCTGCGCCGCTCCAACCGGCAAAAGGGGGCGCGGTGAAGACCGCATCTTCGAGCAGATATTCCCAATACCCTGCAAAAGTCCGGCGCGAGATGACAACCGCCGGTCGCGCGGCCTCGGCGCCGCCATGCCCGGCGACGACCACCGGCGTCCTTTCGACGAGCCCGCCGGCCGTGCCGATCGGGATCGGCTTTACCCCGAGCGGCTCGGTCGCGCGCAACAGGCCCAATCCGGATTCGCTATCGAAGCCGACGATCTCCGCGCGGCTCGTCTTGCCCGATGCGGTCGTGACTTCCGCCGCCATCGCTTCGGTGATCAGATAGCCGATGGTCACGACGAGCCCGGCGTCGTCGATCACGACGCCCGAGCCGTCCCGCTTGGTGCCCAGGGTGGCGGCGGTCCGCGCCTCGGCGGGGATCTCCGCATGGACGCGGACGACCGCCTTGAGCCGCTGTGCCGGATCGGCCGCCACCGCAGGGCCAGCCACCAGCAGCAGGGTCACGATCAGGGAAGAGGCTCCGACGACGGGCTTTTCCCGGCCCGCGACGAGCTGGCGCGGCAGTTCGGGCGCGCGGCGGCGAGCACCGGCCAAGGAGGCGATCATCCCGACGATGCCTCGCCGGAAAGCCAGAACACAAAACACGAAGATAACGCCCTGCACCACGGTGACCCACGAGCCGAGCTGGGCGAGATAGTGCTGCATTCCAGTGAGAAGGAACGCGCCGGCGACGGGGCCGAGAACGGTGCCGAGCCCGCCGACCAGGGTCATCAGCACGACCTCGCCCGACATCGTCCATTGCACGTCGGTCAGCGAAGCGAGCTGCGAGACCAGGCATTTCAGCGATCCTGCGAGGCCGGACAGGGCTGCCGACAGGATAAAGGCGAGGAGCTTGTATCGGTCGGCGTCATAGCCGAGCGAGACGGCGCGCGGCTCGTTCTCGCGGATCGCCTTGATCACCTGGCCGAACGGCGAGTGGATCGTCCTAACGACGAGTCGCAAACCCGAGCAGAAACACCGCCAGGACGAAATAGTACATCGTCAGATTGTCGGTGAGGTCGATGAGGCCGAACAATCGGCCGCGGGGCACCGCCTGGATGCCGTCCTCACCACCCGTGAAGCGCGCCTGCAGCGCGACGAAGTAGATCATCTGGGCGAGTGCCAGCGTGATCATCGCGAAGTAGATGCCTTGGCGGCGGATCGCCAGCCAGCCGAAGACCGTGCCGAGCAGCGCCGCCGCCGCGATCCCGGCGATAAGCCCCAGCTCCGGCGGAAAGCCCAGCACCTTGACGCTGTGGGCGGTTATGTATGAGGCGCTGCCGAGAAAGGCGGCGTGGCCGAACGACAACAGCCCGACATAGCCGATCAGCAGGTTGAACGCGCAGGCGAAGAGCGCAAAGCACAGCGCCTCCATCAGGAAGACGGGGTAAAGGAACAATGGCGCGGCGATCGCCAGCGCGAGCAGCGCCGCCGCCAGCAGCCGCTGCCAATTGCGGCTGTCCGCCATGTCAGCGCACCCGCCCGAAGAACCCGGCCGGCTTGATCAACAAGACCAGCGCCATGACGACAAAGATAACGGTGGCGGAGGCCTCGGGATAGAACACCTTGGTCAGCCCCTCGACCAGCCCCAGGGCAAAGCCGCTGACGATCGCCCCGAGGATCGAGCCCATGCCGCCAATCACCACGACGGCGAATACGGTGATGATGATGTTCGACCCCATCAGCGGGCTGACCTGATAGATCGGCGCCGCCATGACCCCGGCGAACGCCGCCAGCGCGACGCCGGCGCCATAGGTCAAGGTGATCATCCGTGGCACGTTGATGCCGAAGGCCTGGACGAGCGCCGGGTTCTCCGTCGCCGCCCGCAGATAGGAGCCGAGCCGGGTGCGCTCGATCGTGAACCAGGTTCCCAGGCACACCGCCAGCGAGGCGACGATCACCCAGGCCCGGTAGTTCGGCAAAAACATGAAGCCCAAATTTTGGCCGCCCCGCAGCTCGGGCGGGATCGCATAAGGCTGCCCGGAGGAGCCGTATTGCTGGCGGAACACTCCTTCGATGATCAGCGCCAACCCGAAGGTGAGCAGCAGCCCGTACAGATGGTCGAGGCCATAGATGTGCCGCAGGAACAGCCGCTCGATCGCGATGCCGAGCGCGCCGACGATCAGCGGCGCCAGGATCAACGCAGGCCAATAGCCAAGGCCGAGCGCGTTCAACAGAAACCACGCGCAAAACGCCCCCAGCATGTATTGCGCGCCGTGCGTGAAGTTGATGATGTTGAGGAGCCCGAAGATCACCGCCAGCCCGAGGCTCAACATCGCATAGAAGGCGCCGTTGATCAGCCCGACCAGCAGCTGCGCAAACATCGCCGGCGCGGCGGGGATCGAAAGGGCGATCGCGTGGAGCATCGGCCGACCTCCCCGCTCCTACAGCGGTCTCAAACTGGCGAAAGACGCCTCGGCACGCCCCGTCGCAGCCTTACATTGCATCCTTATTTCATGCGATCTTGGATCTTGGCGATGGCGGCGCGGGCGCATTCTTCATCGAAATTGCCGCCCGGAGCCCCGCTGACGCCGATCCCGCCGATCGCGTTCCCGCCGGCCATGATGGTCACGCCGCCGACCGCATAGGTGACGTTGGGCAGCGGGGTCTGCGGCACCGTGCTCGGCGGGTTCTTGCCCATCCGGTCGGCGACCGCCTTGGTGCTGTCCTCCTTTCGCGCGAGCGTTAGCGACGCCGCCGAATAGGCCTTGTAATAGGCGTTGTCCAAGGTATGGATCGGTGCGCCGTTGCCGCGGAGCACGGCCTGACGAACGCCGTCGAGATCGACGACCGCCGCCGTGACGGTGTACCCCTTTGTCGCGCAATTGGCGACCGACTCGCCGACCAGCTCGTTGGCGAGCGCCGCCGACAATTTCTGAGTGGTCACCAGCCCCTCGGCGCGAAGCCCGAACGGGCTAACCGCGGCGCCAAACACGGCGGCGCCAGCCCATAGCCCTGTCCACACGCTTTTCATTACTTTCCTCCCTGGATTTCGCGCGCCGGAGCCCGGCGTGCGCCGTTCGGATTTCCGATCCCCATTCTCAGCCCTTGGCGCATTCTGGGCAACAGGATGGAACACCGATCAACTGGAATTGAAGCAGTCATGGAAATCAGAGCCCTCCTGCAGCTTAGTTGAGTGGCATCCTGGCGATTTCCTGACAGCCTCTTTTGCCGGTGTGACGGGCTTTTTTATCTCGGCATTCGATTGGTGAATCGCGTGAATGGGTCCGAGGCTAGGCCCTTCGGCCTGCGCTGAAATGCGCTTCGACCAATTTGGCAAAGGCGCGGGCGCGGTGGCTGATCCGGTGCTTTTCGGCCGGGTCGATCTCGCCGAAGGAGCGGGTGTGCCCGAGCGGGATGAACATCGGGTCGTAGCCGAAGCCGCGGTTGCCTCGAGGCGGCCAGGTGAGGGTGCCCTCGGCTTCGCCTCGGAACAGCTCGGTCGCGCGGCTGGGCCAAGCGAGGCCGAGAACCGCGACAAACGAGGCGCTGGGGGCCTGGTCGCCGAGCTCGCGGTGCACCCGCGCCATGGCGCTCGCGAAATCCTTGGACGGGCCTGCCCAGCGGGCCGAGTAGATGCCAGGCGCACCACCGAGCGCCGGAACCACCAGCCCGGAATCGTCGGCGAGCGCGGGCATCTGGCCGGCTTCCGCGGCGGCCCGCGCCTTCAATGCCGCGTTTGCCTCGAAGCTGTCGCCGGTCTCCTCCGGCTCCGGCAGACCGAGCGAGGCCGCGGAAACGGTGACGATCCGGAACGGGGCGAGCAGCGCCGAGATCTCCTCGACCTTCCCCGGGTTATGGCTGGCGATCACCAGCCGGCTGCCGGCCGGCAGGCGCCCGGTCATGCGGCGTCGACGCCGAGCGCGGCGCGCTGGCAGCGGGTCAGTTCCGCTATGCCCTGCCGAGCGAGCCGCAGCATCTCGGCGAAGAGAGTCTCGTCGAACGGCGCGCCTTCCGCTGTCGCCTGGATTTCGACGATGCCGCCGCTGCCCGTGAGGACGAAATTCGCGTCCGTCATAGCCTGCGAATCCTCGGCATAATCGAGGTCGAGCACGGCAGCGTCGGCAACCACCCCGCAAGAGATCGCGGCGACGCTGTCGCGCAGCGGCAGAGCGGCCAATGCCCCCGCCGAAACCAGCCGCTGCGCGGCCTGATGGAGCGCCACGTAGCTGCCGGTCACCGCAGCCGTGCGGGTGCCGCCATCGGCCTGCAAGACATCGCAGTCGATGCGGATCTGGCGTTCGCCGAGCCGCGGCAGATCGGTGACCGCGCGCAGGCTGCGACCGATCAGCCGCTGGATCTCCTGGGTGCGCCCGCTCTGCCGGCCCCGCGCCGCCTCGCGGTCGGTGCGGGTCGCCGTCGAGCGCGGCAGCATGCCGTATTCGGCTGTCACCCAGCCTCGGCCGGTGTTGCGCAGAAACGGCGGCACGCGCTCCTCGACCGTGGCGGTGCACAGCACATGGGTGTCGCCAAACTTGGCGAGGCACGAGCCCTCGGCATATTTGGCGATCCCCGGCTCCAAGGTGACCGGGCGCATTGTGTCGGGGGTGCGTCTCGAGGGTCGCATACCGGCTCTACCGAAACCCCGCCAGCTTGTGGGTCTGCAGGCTCAACTGCCATTGCGGATGGGCGCGGCAGAATGCCATCGCGAGCTCGGTGTTACGGGTGCGGCCGGGCCCGTCCATAGGCTGGACGGAAAAGCGGCGGAACGCGAGATGGGCAAAGTTGAGCGGGTCGAGCCCAGGCTGCGGGACGACGATCTTCAGCTCGTCGCCGCGCTCGATCATGAGACCGGCGCCGGCTTTCGGGCTGACGCAGACCCAGTCGATCCCGGGCGGGGGCTGAATGGTGCCGTTGGTCTCGACGGCGATCTCGAACCCCCCCGCGTGGAGGGCCGCGATCAGCGCGGTGTCGATCTGCAGTAGCGGCTCGCCGCCGGTGCACACGACAAACCGGGCCGGTGCTGCGCACGGCCAGTGCGCCGCGATGCGATCGGCCAGCGCCTCGGCATCGCGATAACGCCCGCCATCGGTTCCGTCGGTTCCGACGAAGTCGGTGTCGCAGAACGAGCATATTGCGCGGCTGCGGTCAGCCTCTCGGCCGGACCACAGATTACAGCCGGCAAACCGGCAGAACACCGCCGGCCGCCCGGTTTGCGCCCCCTCGCCCTGCAGGGTGTAGAAGATCTCTTTGACGGCGTAGCTCACCGGTCGGCCCCGGCATAGGCTTCCCAGCCGCGGCGGCGCAGCTGGCAGGCCGGACAGCCCCCGCAACCGAAACCCCAATCGTGCCGGTGCGACCGGTCGCCGAGATAGCAGCTGTGGGTTTCCTCGCGGATCAGCTCGACCAGCCGATCGCCGCCCAGCCGGTGCGCCAGCGCCCAGGTCGCGGCCTTGTCGCGCCACATCAGCGGCGTGTGAATCACAAAGCGGTGGTCCATCCCCAGCGACAAGGTCGCTTGCAGCGCCTTCAACGTGTCGTCGCGGCAATCCGGATAGCCCGAATAATCGGTTTCGCACATGCCGCCGACGAGGTGCCGCGCACCCCGCCGAAACCCGATCGCAGCGGCCATCGTAAAGAACAAGAGGTTGCGGCCGGGAACGAAAGTGTTCGGCAAGCCGCTCCGTTCGAAGGCGATCGCGGTGTCGCGGGTCAGCGCCGTATCGCTGATCTCGCCCAACACCCTAAGATCGACGATGCGGTCTTCACCAAGCTTCCGGTTCCAAGCGGCAAACTCGCGGTGCAGACGAGTGAATACCGCAGCCCGGCAGTCGAGCTCGATCCGATGCCGCTGGCCGTAATCGAAACCGATCGTCTCGACCGCGGCAAAGCGTGCCAGCGCCCAGGCAAGGCAAGTCGTCGAATCCTGCCCGCCGGAGAACAGCACGAGCGCTGTCTCCGGGGATAGGTCGGATGGGAGCTGTCGATCGGCGGCCACCGACACGAGATAGCGTGCCGGGAGGCCGGCATCAACAAGCTCAGCGGCGGGTGAGCGTCGCCATCAGATGGCCGCCATCGCAAACGCCGCCGCGACGCGGATCCGCACCTGGTAACCTGCACCGAGCGCAGCCCGTCCCAGGCTTGGGATGCCTGCCGGCCGAGCGCCGTTCCGGGTCTGGGTCTAATCGAACACACCCGAAGGCGAATTGGGTCCGCCGGTCGCGGCAACACAGGCGCTGCCGATGCCCGCGGCTGCTATACTGTGTGTTCATCCTTTCCCGGAGGTGTCATGAACGCCAATCCCTACCTCGTTCTCGGTGTGCGGCCGTTCATCAATTGCTGCAGCGTTCGGACGATGCATGGTGGCAGCCTGATGCTGCCGCAGGTACGAGACGCGATGGCCGAGGCGTCGCGCCACTTCGTCAATCTCGACGAGCTGATGGAGGCGGCCGGCCGTCGACTTGCCGAGCTGACTGGGGCCGAATGGGGGATCGTCACCTGCGGCAGCGCTGCGGCGGTGGCGCTCGGGACGGCGGCGTGCGTCGCGGGCAACGACCCGGTCAAGATGCTGCGCCTGCCCTTCACCGAGGGAATGGTCAACCGGGTGCTGATCCCCAAGACTCAGCGTTTCGCCTATGACCAGGCGGTGCGGATGATCGGCTGCCACCTGGTCGAGATCGGCACGCGCGAAGATCTCGACGCGGCGCTCGCCGAGCCGGTGGCGATGGTGGTGCTGCTCGGCAAGCAGGAGCATTTGGGGAGCCTGCGCCTCGAGGAGATCGCCTCGGTGATCAAGCCGCGCGGCATTCCGATCATGGTCGACGCCGCTTCCGAGCACCTCGAGCGGCCGAGCCCGTGGCTCGCCCGCGGCGCCGATCTCGTCGTCTACAGCGGCGGCAAGTTTTTGCGCGGGCCGCAGACCAGCGGCCTGCTGCTCGGCTCGAAGCAATTGGTCCAGGCCGCCTGGTGCAACGCCTCGCCGCACCAGGCGCTGGGACGCCCGATGAAGGTGTCGAAGGAAGACATCGTCGGCGTCTTGACCGCGGTCGAGCACTGGTTCGAAGAGCGCGACCATGAAGCCGAGCTCCAGAAATGGTATGACGATTTGGAGGTGATCGCCGATCGCGTCGCGGCGGTGCCCGGCGCCGGCAGCGAGCTCATCGAGCCCGGCGGCGTCGACCGGGTGCCGCGGCTGCGGGTCTTCTGGGACCGCTGGCAGTATCCGCTCGAGGGGTTGGGATTGCGCCAGCGGGTGCTCGAGGGCGAGCCGCGCGTCATGCTGGACGACAATTCGGCGACCGAGAATACGATCGCAATCGACCCGTTCCAGCTGCAGCCGGGCGAAGCGGCGCAAGTCGGCAACGCCATCGCCGGGGCCCTGCGCGACGCGACAAAGGCCGCTCCCGCATCGGCGCAGCCGCCGGCCTCGGCGATCGATGGCGATTGGGAATTGCGGGTCGACTTTCTGCAGGGTTCGCGCACCCATCGGCTCAACCTCGAGCAACGCGGATCAGAGCTTGCCGGCCAGCAGCGCTCGGCGCAGTTCGAGGGGCCGGTCAGCGGATCGCTGAACGGGGACTTGATCCAGCTCTCCTTCACCTCACGCTACGAGGCCAGCACGATCTGCTTTTTCCTCGACGGCGAAATCTCCGACGGACGGATGAGCGGGACCGCGATGCTCGGCGCCGCCAGCGACCAGAACCAGGGAATCGTCAACCGCAGCCAATTCGGAAGCGGCCGCTGGCAGGCCAGCCGGACAGCACCGGGGTGAGCCTGGAGCGCGAGGCAAGCGATGGAAATCAAGCTTTACGCGATGACCTGCGGCCATCTCACAGGCGATTTCGCCCACCTCATGGAGGGCGGCGAAGGCCGGATAAGAGTTCCGATCCCCGCTTATCTAATCGAGCACCCTAAGGGCATGGCGCTGTTCGACAGCGGGATGCACCCCGACTGCCAAACCGAGCCGGCGGCGCGGGTCGGGCCGCGACTCAGCACTTTGTTCGACTTCGACTATCACCCGGGCGAGGAGGTCAGCGCGCGCCTGACGGCGATCGGCCGCGACCCGGCCCGGATCGACATCCTGATCAACTCGCATTTCCATTTCGACCATGTCGGCGGCAACGCGCTCATTCCAAATGCGACGATGCTGGTGCAAAAGCGCGAATGGGAAGCCGGCATGGAGCCCGACAGCGCCGCGCTGCGCGGCTTCGACCGGCGCGACTTCGACCTCGGCCACAAGCGATTGCTGATCGACGGCGAGCACGACGTCTTCGGTGACGGCTCGGTCGTCTGTCTGCCGACTTACGGCCACACGCCGGGACATCAGTCGCTGAGAGTGCAGCTCGCCGGGGGCGAAGTCGTCCTCGCCGCCGATTCCTGCTATTTCTGCCGCACACTGCGCGAGCGGCGCCTGCCCCGAAGGGCTTTCGACCGGGAGGCGATGCTGGCCTCGCTCGACCGGCTCGCTGCGCTTGAAGCAGCCGGCGCCCGCATCTTCTACGGGCACGACCCGGAGTTCTGGCAGACCGTGCCGCAGGCCCCGGCGCCGATCAGCTGAGCCTGCCCCGCGGAGGCGGGCACCAGGGCAGCGGATCCGGGCGCAGGCTCTTGCAGGGCGGAGAGGGAGCCAACCACGAACGCCAAGTGCACTATGCTACCGGTCGAGCCAGACATCTTCCATGCGCCAGCTGTTATAGGCGCTATTGACCATTCGGGTCAGGTTCTTGACCTCGGGGTGGTCTTGGCGGCGTAGGCCGCCATGTGCGGCGAGGCGCCGTGCGCCTTCAGCGCCTCCGCGCTCTCCCATTTCTCGATTACGGCAAAGGTATCGGGTCCGAATTTGGTCTGGAAGCTGCCGATGCCCTCGGCATCGATTGCCGGGCCATATTCGATGCAGCCCTTCTCGGCGTGGACCGCCGGCATATTGGCATGGAACTCCTTCAGGATCGCGTCACGCATGCCGGATTTGGCGGTGATGATGGCGAGAACGTGGATCACGTCGGTCCCCCTTAAGCCATGCGTTCGAAGAGGCTGTGGTGGCGGCTCGTCGTCAACGGGCGGATCTTGGTCACCCAGTCGCCAAAGCTTCCGGCCTTCTCCCATTCGGCGCTCTTCAGCACATCGGGCGAGTCGAGCTCGTAGAGCGTGAGATACCGCTGCATCCCCGGCACGGTCGATTGCTCGAGCCGGTAACGCGCCGCCGACCGGACACCGGGGACCTTCGACAGCATTGGAAAATGCTCGGTGTCGTAGACCCGGTTGAACTCGGCTTCGTGCTCGGCGGGGATGTCGAGCTGCACCATAAAGAGATGGGCCATTGCAGGCTCCTCAGGCGATCTTGCGAAATACGCTGTGCTGCCGATTGGTGGTATGCGGCCGGATCTTCGGCTTCCAGTCGCCAAGGTCGGATGCTTCCTGCCAGGCCGGGCTGTTGATCACCTCTGCCGAGTCGCATTCGTAGATCGGCCAGGTAGCGCGGCATCCGCTCGACGGTCGAATGTTCCAGCCGATAGCGCACGCAGGACCGGACCCCGGGAACCTTGAGGATGGTCGGGACGTGCTCCTCGTCATAGATGCGGTTGAAATCGGCCTCGAGATGCTGCGGGATGTCCATCTGCACGACGTAGATGTAGGACACGGCGACACTCCTCCTGCTGGGATCGGCGCCAGGAGATTAGGCGAAACCGGGATCAATCACGATAGGCTTTGCGCGAAAGCGCCGGAGGCAATCCGTGGGACACTCGAGCAAGCTGCAGGTACTGCTGGCGGTCGCATTGCTGCTCGCCGGATGCATCGCTACCGGGCCGCGTGCGACACAGATCGCGGTCCCGGCGCCGCCGCAGCAGGACAGGATCGGCGGAGACGGTGGCGGCGGCGGTGGCGGGCGGGATGTAGGGCTCGCGACCAGCGCTATCCTTGGAGTTCGGCGAGCACCAGCAGGTAGATGAGCGAAATCCAGAATACCGGGCCGAGCACCGCGACGGCCCACCCGGAGAGCCGATATGCCGCTTCGAGGGGCGGGTCACCGGAAAGATCCACCGCCCCGTCGAGCCATACGGGCTCTCGAAAATGTCGCGCCATGCCGTCACCGCACCGAAACCAATGCCGGATCTATTGGCGGCGGCGTAAGAATTCGATTGGTGAAGGTCAGCCCTGGCGTAAAGCCGAAATAAAGGTGGGCGGTTCGCGTCCGGGAGCGGGGCTCCGACGCTCAGATTTCGATCTGGCCGCCGAGCTCGACGACCCGGTTCGGCGGAATTCGGAAGAATTCGGTCGCGTCGAGGGTGTTGTTCGACATCAGGATGAAGAGCTGGTCGCGCCAGCGCCCGAACTGCATCCGGCGCCTGCGGGGCCTCAGCCGCAGCTTTTCGCGCCCGATCACGAACGAGGTCTCCATCAGGTTGAAATGGAAGCCGCCGACCCGGCACTGCGCCAGGGCGCGCAGAACGTTCGGCTCGTCGGTGAAGCCGTAGCGCAAACGGATCGTGTAAAACCCCTTGCCCTGCTCGGTGATCTCGAGCCGCTGCTCGTCCGGCACATGCGGCACGTCCTGGGTTTCGACCAGCATCATCACGACGCGCTCGTGCAATACCTTGTAATGTTTCAAGGCGTGCAGCAGCGCGACCGGCACGCGTTCCAGGTCGCGCGTCATGAAAATCGCCGTGCCCGGTATGCGGGCCGGTTTTTCCGGATTGAGCGCCTCGACGAAGCTGCGCAGCGGCAGCGCGTCACGGCCGCGCATTTCGGCGAGCATCCGACGGCCTCGCCACCAGCTCGCCATCCCGGTAAAGACCACGGCGGCGACGACGATCGGGAACCAGCCGCCCTCCGCGATCTTCAGCAGATTGGCGCTGAGAAACGTCAGGTCGATGATGCCAAAGACCGCGAACACCGGCAGCGCCAGGGCGAGGCTCCAGCCGCTGAGCTGCGCATATACAAAAAGGCCAAGCCCGTGGTGATCGCCATCATGCCGCTCACCGCTATCCCGTAAGCGGCGCCGAGATTGTCCGACGAGCCGAAAGCCGATGACGAGGATCACGATCGCGACGAGAAGGGCGCTGTTGATGCGCGGCACGTAGACCTGCCCGATCTCCTGCTCCGAGGTGTGGCGGATCTCGAGCCGCGGCAGATAGCCGAGCTGTACCGCCTGGCGGGTGATCGAGAAGGCGCCGGAGATGACCGCCTGCGAGGCGATGATCGTCGCAACCGTGGCCAACGCCACGAGCGGGTAGAGGCCCCATTCGGGGGCGAGCCGGTAGAACGGGTTTTCGAGCGCGGCGGGATTGCCGAGCAGCAAGGCTCCTTGCCCGAAATAGTTCAGCACCAATGCGGGAAAGACGAGCCCAAGCCAAGCCCTGCGCAGCGCGGCGCGGCCGAAATGCCCCATATCGGCGTAGAGCGTCTCGGCCCCGGTCACGGCGAGAAAGACCGCCCCCAGCATGATGAAGCCGCGCCACGGCGCATCGAGAAGCAGGGCAGAGCCCGTGCGACCGGATTGAGCGCCAGGAGGATCCGCGGGTGCTGTGCGATCCCCGAGATGCCGAGGCAGCCCGAGGACGGCGAACCAGATCAGCATCACCGGCCCGAAGAGCCCGCCGACGGCTGCCGTGCCGCGGCGCTGGACCAGAAGAAACCGGCGAGGAGAACCAACGAGATCGGCACGACATAGGGATCGAAAAGCGGGGTCGCGACTTTCAGCCCCTCGACCGCGCTCAGCACCGAAATGGCCGGGGTGATGACGCCGTCGCCGTAAAACAGCGCGGCGCCGACGAGGCCCGCCGCCATGATCCAGAAATACCGCTTGCGCTCTCGCCTGGTCGCTGCGCAGCACCAGGGCGGTCAGCGCAAGCAGCCCGCCCTCTCCGCGATTGTCGGCGCGCATGATGACGAGCACGTATTTCACCGTGACGACCAGCACCAGCGCCCAGACGATCAGCGAGAGCGCGCCGAGGATGGCGCGCTCGCTCATATCGCCGAAATCGACTAAGTGACTGGCGGACGGCATAGAGCGGCGAGGTGCCGATATCGCCGTAGACCACGCCGAGCGCGGCGATCGTCAGGCGCGAGTTGGCGCTCAGGCGAAGATCGCTCCGCTGGGCGGGCGGTTGATAGCCTCGAAGGGTCGATCCGGTCCGCCGTCACAGCGCATGAGCTCCGCGCCGGCATCTCGCATGCGGAACATTAAGATTCGATAGTGATCAGCGGCACTCGGCATAAAGGATGCGTAAAGGACGCGGCCGGAAGCCCTTGTGGATGGCCTCAGGCGCGCTGCTCGGGCGGCAGCTGCAGGCGGTAGCCGACGCCGAGCTCGGTCAGGATATGGGTCGGACGGGTCGGGTCGGGTTCGAGCTTTTGCCGCAGCCCGCGGATAAAGACCCGCAGATACTGCACCTCCTCGGCTTGCGCCGGCCCCCACACCTCGCGCAACAGGTGGCGGTGGGTCAGCACCTTGCCGGCATGCATGACGAGATGGCGCAGCAGGTCGAACTCCTTCGGCGACAGCTTGACCTCCTGGCCGCCGCGGGTGACGTGGCGGCGGACCAGATCGACCGTCAGCTCCCCCGAGACGAAGAGCGGCAATTCGCCCTGTGCCTGAAAGGCGTGGCGCAGCGCGGCGCGCAACCGCGCCATCAGCTCGGCCATGCCGAACGGCTTGCTGACATAATCGTCGGCGCCCAGGTCGAGCGCCTCGACCTTGGAGCGCTCGTCGTGCCGCGCCGACAGCACGATGATCGGCACCGTCGATGATTTGCGGATCTCGGGGATCAGCTCGAGACCGCTCTTGTCGGGGAGACCGAGATCGAGGATCACCAGGTCGGGCTTTTCGGCCTTGACCATCCGCATGGCCCCGGCAGCGTCTTCCGCTTCGATGATCCGGTAATCGGTCGGCGGCAAGGCTGGTGCGCAGAAAGCGGCGGATCGGCGGCTCGTCATCGACGATGAGGACGGTGAGCGGCTTAGCCATGCGCCATCATCGCCTGCCGCGCGGTCTCGATCTCCGGCACCACGGGCATGCGGATCGTCAGTACCGCGCCCGAGCGGTCACGGCGGTTGCGGGCGACGATCCAGCCGCCGAGCGCCTCGACAAAGCCGCGGCAGATCGCCAGGCCGAGGCCGGTCCCGGCTCGGCGGCGGTCCTGCGCTTGCACGCGATAGAACTTGTCGAAGATCCGTTCGAGATCGGAGGCGGGTATCCCGGGGCCTTCATCGACGATCTCGATCTCGACGAGCTCTCCGTCGCGGCTCGCGCGAATGTCGATGCGCCCGCCGGCGGGCGAGTATTTTGCCGCATTGTCGAGCAGATTGAACAACACCTGCTCGAACAGCACGGCATCGAGCCGCAGCATCGGCAGGCCCGGCTCGATCTCGACCTCGACCCGGTGTCCGGCGAGCACATTCCCGGCCCGCTGCAATGCCGAGCCGATGATCTCGGCGACGTCGATCAATTCGAGCTTCAATTCGATCGCGCCGGATTCGAGGCGCGTCATATCGAGGAGGTTGGAGACGAAGCGGTTCAGCCGTTCGGCTTCTTCCTGCAATGTCGCGAGCAGTTCTTCGCGCTCGGCTTCGCTGTATTTGTCCGGGAAGCTGCGCAGGCTCGACACGGTTCCGATGATCGAGGCCAGCGGCGTCCGCAAATCGTGCGAAATCGAGGTCAAGCAGCGCCGCGCGCAGCCGCTCGGTCTCGGCCAGCACGCGCGCTTCGTCGAGCCCCTTGGCGAGCGAAATGCGCTCGATCGCGACCGCCGCCTGATCGCATAACGCATCGAGCAGCCGCCGCTCATCCGGCGTCATCAACGGACCCGGCGCGTCGCGGTCGATCCCGATCACCCCAACCGGGCCGCTGCCGGTCCGCAGTGGCAGGAACAGCCGCTTTCCGCCCGGCAAGGTGTCGGCGCCGCGCCCGGCGGCGTGGTTGTGCTCCCACGTCCAGCGCGCCGCCGCCATGTCGGCCGCGTCGAGCCGGTCTTCAGGCGGATATCCCGACGCGACCTCCAGCCCTTCACCGTCTTTCGCCGGCATCAGAAAGCACGGTGCGGACCTTCAGCATCGACGAGATCTGATAGGCGGTCGCCCACAGCAGATCGTCGAGCGCCCCGATGCCGGCGACCTTGCGACTGAACGCGTAAAGCTCGGCGGTAGTCTTTGCCCGGGCTCTTGCGGTTACCATCTGGCTGCGGGTTCGCGCCGTCAGGTTGCTGACGATCAGCGCCACAATCAAGAAACAGACGAGCGCCAGAACGTTTTCCGGATCGGCGACGGTAAACGTATAGAGCGGCGGCAGAAAGAAAAAATTGTAGGCCAGCATGCTCAGGAATGGCGGCCAGGATCGAAGGCCAAAGACCCCACGCGATCGCAACCGCAATTACCGCGGTCAGGAACACGAGAGAGATGCTCTGGACGGCGATGAACTGTCTGAGCAGCAGCCCGACCCCGAGCGCCACGGCGACGGCGGCGGCGCTGCCGAGCATATTGCTCGATCCGGATCGGCTCGACGCCCCGGACGGGTTTCGAACCGATTTCGGGGGAACGGCCTCGCCGTCTCGTCGGGCGAAATCACGTGGACGCTGATCGGACCGGTTTTGCGCACAAGTTCGTGCACGACGGAGCCGTGCACCATTTCAAACCATCGTGATCGGTTCGATTTGCCGATAACGATCTGGGTAATGTTGTTTGCTGTTGCGTACGCGAAGACTTCTTCGGCGATGTTGCGGCCCGGGAATGGTTATTGTCGAGGCGCCGAGCCGTTCGGCGAGCCGCAAGAAATCCGCGATGCGATCGCGCTCGGCAGTCGGTCAGTCGCTGGGTTCGCGCCGTCTCGACATAAATCGCCGTCCACGGGACCTGCAGGCGTTCGGCAACCCGCCGCGCATAGCGGATCAAACCGGCGGTGCTCGGCGCTTCGCTGACGCAGACCAGGATCCGGTCGCCGGCTGCCCACGGACCGGGAATCGCGTGCGCCCGCATGTGCGACAGGAGCTGGTCATCGACCCGCTGGGCCGTGCGGCGCAGAGCCAGTTCGCGCAAGCGCCGTCAGATTACCCTGCGAGAAGTAGTGTCGAATGGCGCGCTCGGCTTGCTGGGGCACATAGACCTTGCCCTCGCGCAGCCGCTTGATCAGGTCCTCGGGGGATAGATCGACGACCTCGATATCGTCCGCCTGGTCGAGGATGCTGTCGGGCACGGTCTCGCGCACGCGGATCCGGGTGATCCGAGCGACGACATCGTTGAGGCTCTCGACATGCTGGATATTGAGGGTCGTGAAGACGTCGATGCCCGCGGCGATCAGCTCCTCGACATCGAGGTAACGCTTTGGATGCCGGCTGCCGGGGGCATTGGTATGGGCGAACTCGTCGACGAGCACGAGTTGGGGGCGGCGTTTGAGGATCGCGTCGAGATCCATCTCGGCGAGCAGGTGGCCCTTGTAATTGACTTGCCGCTGCGGGATCACTTCGAGGCCCTCGAGCAGTGCCTCGGTTTCGCGCCGCCCGTGGGTCTCCACCACGCCGACCACAACGTCTATCGCCGTCGCGGCGCCTGGCCTGCGCCGCTTGCAGCATCTCGTAGGTCTTGCCGACACCCGGCGCGGCGCCGAGAAAAATCTTCAGATGCCCGCGGCCCTCCTGTTTCGCTGCGGCGAGCAATGCCTCGGGTGACGGTCTTCCCTCACGCTCCGCCATCTCGCCAGCGTACCGCATCCACCGCTCGCTCATCAGCTTGAAATCGGCACTCCACTCGGTTCTCTGTCTTCTTAGCCCCCGGCATCACAATCTTTAATTGAGCTAGCCAAAACCCTCCGTCACTTCTGCAGCAAATCTGCAGCAAAACTCTATCAAGGGTTGCCACTTTGCCGAGCCCAAACTCATCATCCTTTAGCATTCTGAGCCGGGATTATCGCATGCGAGTACGGCAACATTGAGAAGCGCCCGCCCAGGCGCTCAGTGCAATTGGTCGAGTGCGAGATTCAGCTTGAGGACGTTGACCCGCTTCTCGCCAAGGATGCCGAGAAACCGGTCTTGGGTCATGTCGGCGACCAGGGCGCTGCACCTTGTCTTCGCGGCAGGTTGCGCGCCTTGGCGACGCGCGCCACCTGGAACTCGGCAGCTGCCGGAGTTATGTCCGGGTCGAGCCCGCTCGCCGATGTGGTCACGAGATCGACCGGGATCTGCGTCGACGGATTATCCGCCTTGAGTTTTTCGGCATCATCCTTGATGCGGTCGATCAGAGGTTGGCTAGTCGGCCCCAGATTCGAACCGACGGAGTTCGCCGCGTTATAGGGCGCGGGGACCGTTTTCGTCGCGTCGTTGGGGTCCGTATCGGTGGTCGCTGAAGGGCGGCCGTGAAAATATTTGTCGTCGGTGAAATTCTGGCCGATCAGCTCGGAGCCGATCACCTTACCATCCTTCTCTATCAGGCTGCCATTGGCCTGATGAGGAAAGACGAGTTGCGCAAGGCCGGTTATACCGAGGGGGTAGATGAGGCCGGTGATGACCGTCATGACGATGATCATCACGATCGCGGGACGGATTTGTCGCAACATGGGAACGGGTCCTCAGGCAAGGCCGATGGCGGTGACGGCGAGGTCGATCAGTTTGATCCCGATAAACGGTACGATGATCCCGCCGATGCCGTAGATCAGCAGGTTCCGGCGCAGAATGCTGGCCGCCCCCGCCGGACGGTAGGTGACCCCGCGCAGGCTGAGCGGGATCAGCGCGATGATGATCAGCGCATTGAAGATGATCGCCGAAAGGATGGCGCTCTCCGGCGTCTGCAGGTGCATGATATTGAGAACGCCGAGTTCGGGATAGAAGGCCACGAACATCGCCGGGATGATCGCGAAGTATTTTGCGACGTCGTTGGCGATCGAGAAGGTGGTCAGCGCACCGCGGGTCATCAGCAGCTGCTTGCCGATCGCGACGATCTCGATCAGCTTTGTCGGATCGCTGTCGAGATCGACCATGTTGCCGGCCTCCCGCGCCGCCATCGTGCCGGTATTCATCGCGACACCGACATCGGCCTGAGCGAGCGCCGGGGCGTCGTTGGTGCCGTCACCGCACATCGCGACGAGCTTTCCCTTCGACTGCTCCTCGCGGATCAGCTCGAGCTTGTTCTCGGGCGTCGCTTGCGCCAGGAAATCGTCGACTCCGGATTCCGCGGCTATCGCGGCTGCGGTCAGCGGGTTGTCGCCGGTGATCATCACCGTGCGGATGCCCATTTGGCGCAATTCGGCAAAGCGCTCGCGGATGCCGCCCTTAACGATGTCCTTGAGGTGGATCACGCCGAGCAGCTTGTCGTTCTTGGCGACGGCAAGTGGCGTGCCGCCCTCTCTGGCAATCCGCTCGGCGATTACCGTGGTCTGGCGCACTGCATCGGAGGCGGGTGCGGCACGCAGAGCCGCCTGCGCGCCGCCGGCGGCGCTACGCCGCGATGGGCCGGTGCTGCCGCCTTCGGCAAGAGCAATGATCGCGTCGACCGCTCCCTTGCGGATAGAGACCCCGTCGACATCGATGCCGCTCATGCGGGTCTGCGCAGAGAATGGTACGAACTTGGCATTGAGCGGCGCCATATCGCGCCCCCGGAGCCCGTACTTTTCCTTGGCCAGCACGACGATCGAGCGGCCCTCCGGCGTCTCGTCGGAAAGCGAGGCGAGCTGCGCCGCATCGGCGAGTTCGCTCTCTTCAACTCCCGGAAGCGCGAGGAACTCGGTCGCCTGGCGGTTGCCGAGCGTGATCGTGCCGGTCTTGTCGAGCAGCAAGGTATCGACATCGCCCGCGGCCTCTACCGCGCGGCCCGACATGGCGAGCACGTTGAAGCGCACGAGCCGGTCCATGCCGGCGATGCCGATCGCCGACAACAGCGCGCCGATCGTCGTCGGGATCAGTGTGACGAAGAGCGCGATGAGGACGACGACCGACACCGCGCCCCCTGCGTAAGACGCAAAGCTCGGAATGCTGACCGTCGCGAAGACGAAGATCAGCGTCATGCCGGCGAGCAGGATGTTGAGCGCGATCTCGTTCGGCGTTTTCTGCCGCACCGCGCCTTCGACGAGCGCGATCATGCGGTCGAGAAAAGTCGAGCCCTGCGCTGCCGTGATCCGGACCCTGAGCCAGTCCGACGTGACGCGGGTGCCGCCGGTGACCGCCGAGCGGTCGCCGCCGCTCTCGCGGATGACAGGCGCCGATTCACCGGTGATTGCCGACTCGTCGACCGAGGCGACACCCTCGATGACCTCGCCGTCGCTCGGGATCAGATCATTGGTCTCGACCAGCACGAGATCGCCGGCCTTGAGCGCGGTTGCGTCAACCAGCTCGAAATTGCGCGAGTTGGCGGCCTGCAGGCGCTTTGCCTTGGTCTCGGTCCGAGTGCGGCGCAGCGCGTCGGCCTGGGCTTTGCCGCGCCCTTCCGCCACGGCTTCCGCAAAATTGGCGAAGAGCACGGTAAACCACAGCCATACCGTGATCTGCCCCGAGAACAGCGCATTGGTGCCGACCACCGTGCCGCTGCCGACGATCAGGTCGCGCAGGAAAAAGATCGTCGTCAGCACCGAGACGATCTCGACGCAGAACATGACCGGGTTCTTGACCAGGGTGCGCGGATCGAGCTTGCGGAACGACGCCCAGATCGCCGGCACGATCAGCGAGCGGTCAAAGATCGAGAGCGGCCGCAGCTGGCGCTTGTAAAGCCCGGTCTCCGGCGAGCCGATCATGATGGGGGAGATGTCGGTCATAATGAATTTCCTCTTCTCGTCACCCCCGCGAAAGCGGGGGCCCAGGCGCAACCGCGGAACTCTTGATCCCGGATTCCCGCTTCGCGGGAATGACGATTAACCTGACCATTCGGGAGTGGGCTCTTACGGCCCGGGATAGAGCTTGCCCTGGTTCATCGCGACCTGCTCGACCACCGGCCCGAGCGATACGGCCGGGAAATAGGTCAGCCCGCCGATGATCAGCACGACGCCGACCAACAGACCCGACGAATAGCGGCCGGTTTGTCGGGAAGGTCCCGGCCGAAGGGGCGAGCAGCTTCTTCTGCGCCAGCGATCCGGCGACCGCCAGGAGCGGGATGACCATGATGAACCGCCCGATCAGCATCGCGAACGCCGATCGTCGTATTGTAGAAGAGCGTGTTCGCCGAGAGTCCCGCAAAGGCGCTGCCGTTGTTGCCGGTGCCTGAGGTGTAGGCGTAGAGGATCTCGCTGAAGCCGTGCGGCCCGGTATTGGCGATCCCGGCGAGCCCGGCGGGCACGACCGTGGCGAGCGCAGTCCAGCCGAGGATCGACAGCGGCAGGCTGAGAAGCGCGAGGATGGTCATCTTGACCTCCTTCGCCTCGAGCTTCTTGCCGAGATATTCGGGCGTTCGCCCGACCATCAGCCCGGCGACGAACATCGCGACGATGGCGAAGGCGAGCATGCCGTAGAGACCCGAGCCGACGCCGCCGAAGATCACCTCGCCGAGCTGGATGTTGACGAGCGGCACCATGCCCGCCGATCGGCAGGATAGCTGTCATGCATCGAGTTGACCGCCCCGCACGAGGTATCGGTCGTCACAGTGGCCCACAGAGCCGAGTGGGCAGGGCCGAACCGCACTTCCTTGCCCTCCATGTTGCCGCCTGCCTGCAGTGGCGCTCGGCGCGCTGTCGACATTGAAGGCGGCCACGGCGGGATTGCCGTGCGACTTCGGACCAGTAGGCGGTCGTCACGCCGGCGAGGAACAGCAGGCCCATCGCGGCGAAAAGCGCCCAGCCTTGGCGCTCGTCTTTGACCATGCGGCCCAGGACATTGGTGAGCGCCGGCGCCGATCGCGAAGATCGCCACCAGCTGCGATCAGATTGGTCACCGCATTCGGGTTCTCGAACGGATGCGCCGAGTTGGTATTGAAGAACCCGCCGCCATTGGTGCCGAGCATCCTTGATGACCTCCTGCGAGGCGACCGGACCCTGCGCGATCGATCTGCTTGGCGCCCTTCGAGCGTCGTCGCCTCGGTGTAGGCGCCCAGGTTCTGCGGCATCCCCTGCCAAACCAGCACGAGAGCCGACCACGATCGAGATCGGCAGCAGCACGTAGAGCGTGCAGCGGGTCAGATCGACCCAGAAATTGCCGATCGTCTTGGCCTCGCGCCGTACGAAGCCGCGAATTAGCGCCAGCGCCAGCGCGATGCCGGTCGCCGCCGAGACGAAGTTGTGCACCGTCAGCCCGGCCATTTGCACGAGGTAGCCCATCGTGGTTTCCGGCACATAGGACTGCCAGTTCGTGTTGGTGACAAAGCTGACTGAGGTGTTGAAGGCGCTGCTCGGCTCGACGCCGGTCTGTTCCTGCGGGTTGAACGGCAGATACCACTGCAGCCGCTGCAGCGCGTACAAGCTCAGAAAGCCGGCGACGCTGAAAAACAGCACCGCGACCGCATAGGTGAGCCAGTGCTGTTCCTCTTTCTCGTCGACGCCGCAGCACCAGTAGACCGCGCGTTCGATCGGGCTGCAGCACAGGGCTGAGGAACGTGCGTTCGCCGGCAAAGACGCGGGTCATATACCCGCCGAGCGGCCGGGTGATCAGGATCACGATCACGCTGAACAGCGCGATCTGGACCCATCCGTTGATGGTCATCATCGAGGGCTCCTAGAAGCGCTCGGGGTTGATCAGCGCGTAGACGAGATAGACCATGATCACGATGGTCACGATCGAGCCGAGGACGTAGTCGAACAGCATCGGCTGTCTCACATTCTTTCGCAGGCGAGCACATAGAGGATCGACACGGCGAAAAAGCCGACGCCGATCGCGATCATCCCAATATCGAGCATGCTATTTGCCTCCGGAGCCCTCTTTTCAGCCCGCAAACGCTCAGCCGGGCAGCTTTTCTCCCAACCCGGACAGCCGCATTGACCTGGATCAGTCGGACCCGTCTATCCGAGCCACCGCAGGCGGATCCGCGAGCTATCCAGCACAGACCAGCGCGCCATTTGCGGTCCCGCGCATTAAGGTTCGAGAGGCATCCGCGCCCAGAGGCATAATCGAACCGTTAAAACTCGGCTGCCGGACCGAGTCGATTGTCGAAACTGGGAGGGATCACCAGCCACGAGAAATCCCAGCAGTCTAGAACCGGCTCGACTGAAGGCGTGCTGGAGCCGCCCCAGAATATCGCCCAGCCTCCAAGTATTTTGGGTCAGTGTTGTGGCACGCGCCGGATTGAGCCGTGCTGAGGCAGCGCTGTCGGGTGGACAAGACAGATCCGATGCATCGGTCTTCGGGCTAAGAATTTGACGCGGCCAGCCTTGCTCTTGGTGGATCACCACATAGAGCCCTTCAACAAATAACTCTATTGTGGTCGGTGCCGCGCTGCATTTCTCGCGGGCGCATGCGAGGCTTGCGGACAAGCTTGGAAGATGATTCACCGAGCCAGGCGAGGGACCATGTACGCTCCAAGTTTCTGGCTCATCGCGGCAGATCTTCACGTGTAAACTCATGCTTAGTACTCTATAAGTGCAGTTCGCCTTGCGTCATGAAGAGCGCGAAGCGCAGTGCCACAAGCGCGAGCGTGATGGTCAGCAGCAAGACAAAGGACCCTAATAATCTCAGCGCAGTCCTTTGGCCATCTGCTTGGCCCTTTGATATGGCGCGGATCTGAATGAGTGATCTTCGCTGCTTCAGGCGCTCCGCCCATCGCAGGGTCAAGTTCCCGCTCGCCATTCAATGCGCCCTGGGCAGGAGAATTTTTACGCATTCTGTCTCGCCTGCGGCCTCGTTTAGTGCGAACCGGATTGCGTCTTTTTGGGTTCGGAACACGCCTCCAATCAATCCTTCCCTATCTTCGGCAACCCAATAACCTCGCTCGTTTACGCTCACTTGGAAGTGATGCGACGCCGGGATCGCATGAGGCACAAAGCTGGACATGACAGGTCTGCTAACTGTTCTTGCCATGCTCTTTCGAGCGATCGACAGAATTGGCAGACGATGATGAATTTGCGATATGGTTTCGGCAGTCTGGGCATTAAAAATGCGCGTTGATTTTTGCACCAAAGCGCGGAGTCAGAGGATTAAGCTAGCCAGAACTCCGCGAACAGAAATCCACCAATCAAAACAGCCCAGAACAGCGGACCCAGAACCTCCATCAGTGCGCCCGCCAGCAAATAAACGGTCTCGAGTGCCGGATCATTCTGCAGTCCGAGGGCGGAGCGCTCCGGACCGGCGGAAACCGCCTCTTGCGCCTCAATTGACGAGTACCACATGGCCTCACCCGATTCTCCGTGTGTAGAGAATCGGGTACGAGCCGCCTTAATTTTCGAGTTGAATCTCTTGCGGCCGGTATAAAGGCGACATAAGCGGGGGCAAGGTGCCCAATCTCGCCAGGGTCGCCGCCGTTTACAAGGCGGCTCCCTTACACGGCGTCGGGTCCGGTCTCGCCGGTGCGGATGCGGATCGCCTGCTCGACCGGGAGCACGAAGATCTTGCCGTCGCCGATCTTGTCGGTGCGCGCGCTGTCCTGGATCGCCTGGACGGCGCGTTCGACGATCGCGTCGTCGAGCACCACCTCGATCTTGATCTTGGGCAGGAAGTCGATCACGTATTCCGCCCCGCGATAGACCTCGGTATGCCCTTTCTGGCGCCCGAAGCCCTTGACCTCGCTGACCGTCATCCCGGTGATGCCGACCTCGTGCAGCGCGTTCTTGACCTCGTCGAGCTTGAACGGCTTGATGATCGCCTCGACCTTTTTCATGGCTTCACCTCGTATCGAGCTCGGCAGGGGGAGGCCGGCGCGCTGTTGAACGAGTTGCCCGGCCCGCTAGGGGCCGGGACACCCCCTGGTGGGATCGATCGTCTACTGCACCGCCTCGCCGTGGAGCGCCAGATCGAGACCCTCGCGCTCCACTTCGGCATCGACGCGCAGCCCGACGGTCAGATCGACCAGCTTCAGCAGGATCAATGTGACGATCACGTCATAGACGATCGTCACCGCCACGCCGTAGAGCTGGACGAGCACCTGATGCGGGTTGCCGTCGATCAGGCCGCTCTTGCCCTCGCCGCCGACCCAGGCGACGGCGAGCACGCCGGTCAGGATCGCGCCGACCGTCCCGCCGACGCCGTGCACCCCGAAGGCGTCGAGACTGTCGTCGTATCGGAGCGCATGCTTGAGGCCGGTCGTGCCCCAGTAGCAGATGACGCCCGCCGCAATACCGATGATCAAGGCGCCGCGCGGGTCGACAAACCCCGAGGCCGGGGTGATCGCGACGAGCCCCGCAACGGCGCCCGAGATGATCCCGAGGACGCTCGGCTTTCCCTTGACCATCCATTCGGCGAACATCCAGGCGAGCGCTGCGGTGGCGGTGGCGATCTGGGTGACGGCCATCGCCATCCCGGCATTGCCGTTGGCGGCCACCGCGGACCCGGCATTGAACCCGAACCAGCCGACCCACAGCAGCGAGGCCCCGATGACGCTCAGCACGAGGTTGTGCGGCGGCATCGGCTCGACCGAGTAGCCGCGCCGCCGGCCCATGACCAGCGCCGCCATCAGCCCCGCGACACCGGAGTTGATATGCACCACCGTCCCGCCGGCAAAGTCGAGGACGCCGGCGCCGTGCGAGAAACCCGTCGGGGCCCCAGACGAAATGGGCGATCGGCGAGTAAACGCAAATGCTCCACAGCCCGATGAACCACAGCAGGGCCGAGAATTTCATCCGGTCGGCAAAGGCGCCGCAGATCAGCGCCGGCGTGATGATCGCGAAGGTCATCTGAAAGGTCATGTAGACGGATTCGGGAATGGTCTTCGCCAGGTCGTTCACCGAATCGAGGGTCATGCCGAACAGCAGAAACCGGCTGGCGCCGCCAAGAAACGGCGAGCCTTCGGTAAAGGCGAAACTGTAGCCGATGACCATCCACAGCACGGTGACGAGGCAGGTGACGGCAAAGCTCTGCATCACCGTCGCCAGCACGTTCATCTTGCGGACCATGCCGCCATAGAACAGCGCCAGACCGGGAACCGTCATCATCAGCACGAGCGCGGTCGAGGTCAGCATCCATGCCGTATCGCCGCTGTTGATCGCGGGCGGGCGCGGCGGCGGCCGGCGCGGCGGCGTCGGGGGTTTGCTGGGCGAGCGCCGCGACCGTCCACAAAAATGTGATCGGCGCCGCCCCCAGCACTCGTTTCAACAAATTATTCCAATCGACCTCATCACCCGGCCTCCAACAAGAGCGAACCCTCGCCTGAAGCCAATTTTTTCATCGGCATCATGCATGGTCCTCAATCCAGCAGGCACAGGAACCAAAAATCGTGCCAAGCCGAGCCGGGGGTCGGAGCACTAGCAGCATGCTGAAGAACTCGCGTGTCATTCCGGGACGCCCCGTCAGGGGCGGGCCCGGGATGACGACCGATATGCATTCTTCGGCCGCAGGCCCATCTCTGCCTATTTTTTGGGCGCCAGTTGCAAATCAGCAGGAGTTTTAAGCAAACCTCAAGGAACCGCTGCCGCCATCGGCTGTGTAGCCGCCGGGGGTAATGCCGGCGGCGCGGCGATCTCGCGTTTGAGGCGCTCGATCGCGGGCTCGTCCAAGCGTCTCGGTTTCGAGCAGCGCCGCCGCGGTGCGGTCGAGCAGAGCGCGGTTCTGCTGCAGTATGGCGTAGGCCTTCTGGAACGCCCGGTCGACCAGCTGGCGCACCGCCCGGTCCACGGCTTCCGCCGTTTCCTCGCTGTAGTTGCGCTCCTGCGGCGCCGGCATATTGGGCTGCAGAAACGGCGAGCGGTCGCGGTCGTAGGTCACATTGCCGAGCGCCTCGCTCATGCCGTAGCGCAGCACCATGGCGCGGGCGATGTCGGTCGCCCGGGCGAGGTCGTCGGCAGCGCCGGTCGAGATCTCGCGGAACACGAGCTGCTCCGACGGCGCGGCCGCCGAGCAGGCCCGCCATCTTGTTCTCGAGCTCGGCGCGCGTCATCAGGTAGCGATCCTCGATCGGCCGCTGAATCGTGTAGCCGAGCGCGCCGACGCCATGCGGGATGATCGAGACCTTGTGCACGGTCTCGGTGCCCGGCAGCGCCAGCGCCACCATTGCGTGGCCGAGCTCGTGATAGGCGACGACCCGCCGCTCGAGCGGGTTGAGCAGGCGGTTGCGCTTCTCCAGCCCGGCGACCATGCGCTCGATCGCCGCGGTGAAATCGTCCATCGTGACCGCCTCGGCATTGCGCCTCGTCGCCAGCAACGTCGCCTCGTTGACGAGGTTGGCCAGATCGGCGCCGGTGAAGCCGGGCGTCAATGCCGCGATCTGCTCGGGCTTCACGTCCTCGGCGAGCTTCGCCACCTTCTTCAGATGGACGCCAGGATCTGCTCCCGCCCCCGCTTGTCGGGCCGGTCGACGAGGATTTGCCGGTCGAACCGCCCGGCGCGCAGCAAGGCCGGGTCGAGCACCTCGGGCCGGTTGGTGGCGCCGAGCAGGACGAGCCCGCTCGACGGGTCGAAGCCGTCGAGCTCGGCCAGCAGCTGGTTCAATGTCTGGTCCTTCTCGTCGTGCCCGCCCCCGGCATAAGCGCCGCGGGCGCGGCCGAGCGCGTCGAGCTCGTCGATAAAGATGATCGCCGGGCGCGTGCTGGCGCGCCTGCTCGAACAGGTCGCGGACCCGGGCGGCGCCGACGCCGACGAACATCTCGACAAACTCCGAGCCCGAGATCGAGAAGAACGGCACCCCGGCCTCGCCGGCGACGGCGCGGGCCAGCAATGTCTTGCCGGTGCCCGGCGGGCCGACCAGCAGCACGCCCTTCGGCGGGCGGCCGCCGAGCCGCCCGTATCTGATCGGGTCCTTCAGGAAATTGACGATCTCGACCAGCTCGTCCTTGGCCTCGTCGACGCCGGCGACATCGGCGAAGGCGACCTTGGTCTCCTTTTCGACATAGATCCTGGCGCGGCTCTTGCCGATCTGCATCAGCCCGCCGAGCCCGCCCTGGCCCATCCGCCGGATCGCGAACATCCAGATCCCGACAAAGAAGATCGCCGGCAGGATCCAGGACAGGAGATCGCGCAGCCAGTGGCTCTCGACGACGCCGCTATAGGTGACCCCGTGCTTGTTGAGGGTCTGGGCGAGGTCGGGATCGACGCGCGCCGTGACGAATTCCTTGAGCCCGTCGGGCTGCGCCTCCTTCAACGACCCGCTGATGTAGTTCTGGCGCGATCGCGATCTTGGCGATCTTGTTCTCGTCCAGCAGCGTCTGAAACTGGCTGTAGGGGATCGGGGTCAGCTTGGTGCTCTCCAGATAGAGATCCTGGATGAGCAGCATGCCGAGCACGGCGGCGATGACGTACCAGAAGTTGATGTGAACCTTCTTGTCTGTCTTGTCCATGACAAGGACCCCCTGACGGTTCGGCGCCGCGCCGTCGGCGCTGTGACGAGCAATCATCCGAGCCGAGCGCTTGCCCAAGTTAACACCGATCAGGCTGCGTGTGAAGGCATCCCAGATCTCGCGGGCACTCTAGCACGCTCCCGCGGGCGTGCGCTGCAAATTTCAAGGCCTGGCGAGTGGCAACACGATGAATCCATCGGCAGCCCAGCCATGCGCTTGAAAGCCGCAGGGATGCGAACACCTAGAGACGAATATCTTAAATTTGCAGCAAATCGGGCTCCGGGAGAGCCAGGGAGAGCAAGCCATGATCAAGAGGACGCGGCCGAAGGGGTCGGTCGTGAAAGCTGCGGGACTGGCAGCGATACTGGCGGCGGCGCTACCCATTCACGGGGGCCAAGCCGCGACGGCGACGGGCGGCGACACCGTTCAGGGCCTTTATGACGCGCTGCTCGGCACGATGAAGAACGGGCGCACGCTCGGGCAGAGCGGGCGCTTCACCCAGCTGGAGCCGGTGATTCGCCGGAGCTTCGACATCGCGGCCATGGCGCGGCTGTCGGTCGGCCGGTCCTGGGGCGAGCTCAGCGAGGCGCAGCGCCAGCAGGTCATCGAGAGCTTTGGGCGCTACATCTCGGCGATCTACGCCGACCGCTTCGACAGTTATGCCGGCCAGAAATTGCAGGTGACCGGCGAGCAGCCGAGCGCCGCCGGGGTCATGGTGACGAGCCAGATCGTCAAGGCCAATGGCGAGCCGGTCAAGGTCGACTACATGATGCGGCGCAACGGCGACATCTGGCTGATCTCCGACATCTATCTCGACGGCGCGATCAGCGAGGTGGCGACCCGCCGCTCCGAATTCGCTGCGATCATCAAAAACGACGGCGTCGACGGCCTGATCGCCGCGCTCAACCGCAAGGCCGACATGCTCACCGGGACGACGGCCCGATCGTACTGACCCTTTCACGCCAACCGGGCGGCTCCGGCTCGCCCTAAGCCCGCACGTTCAGAGGGGGCAAACGGGCGAGGCGATTGGGGGAAGCGGTGTCGAAAGGAGGGTCTCGCCGTCCACTGCGATCCCAACGAAGGCGCCCGCGGCAGAGCGGAGGCCAGCGCCGTGGCGGCGACCAATGCTACCGAAAGCGTCGTGTCCGCTCTCGCTGTTTTTAAAGAGGCTTGCGCACAGCGCGAACATGGTCGGCACCGGATTTGGGTCCGGACACTTTCCTCCGGTACAGAGAGGGGCTGCGTGGGGTGCGATCCCGATGGCGATATCAGAACCCAGAACGGGCGGAGTGGTAGGCTCCGGGATGAACCCGGTGTCGATCCGAAAGGGGGTAGGGAGGAACGGCGAGGGCGGATAATTGGGGAAGATGAAATATTCCGGATCCGTCGCCATCGTTAGAAGGAGCGGAACCCCTACTTCCAGAACCGCGTGAGGTTCGGCGGAGGCCGGTGACCGGCCAAAGACCAGCGCCACGCTGTTCGGACCCAGCACCTCTGTCGCGGTACGGGTTTGCGCGCGTCCTGTTCCTGCGAAGTCCCCCGTAACGTCCGCAGAGATGCAGGGCGGCGGTGCGCCGTTGCACCCAACCGCTCGTATTGTGAGCGTCGTCGGGACGGGGCGCTCGCTGATGCCGTCCGCGTTCAAGACCGATAGGGGCACGGTGAGGCGCGCGATTTGTTGACCGGGTGCAAATCGTTGCGGCTTCAATGGAACGAAATCGTAAATGAGATAAAGCGTGTCGGGCAAACCACTCGCCACCCCATAAAGGAAGCTGTTTGCTTCGGGATTATCCAAGCGCGTCGGGGTAGCCTGTTGCTTGTCCGACGACGCGCTGACGAACGCAATCGGGGTGAGGCCCGACAACAAGGCCGAGATGGCATCGGATGGAACTGGCAGGACAACGGGGTCCGGCGCAGGCGGTCGGGAGGGATTGCCAGCGTCGACGCGGCTCCCCGGCGGGACCTTGTTGAGAGCGCGGACCATTTCCGGCGGAGCGTTTTCAAGCGCCGCGATCTCTAGAACAGCCTGGGTGATCGTGGGAAGCTGCGGACAAACCGGCAGCCCCAATGTCTTACATAGGCCTGAGGAACCGTCAGGTGGGCCGATGATGGCCTGAAGGGCTCCCAAATCCTCACCGCCACTACCCGCCCAAGCGGGCCCGCCGCCTCCAGCACAAATGGCAATGATTACAGCGGCAAGACAGGAAACGATCGCGTTGTGCACTTGGCGCTCCCCTTTTCCGGCCGGCCGCGTTCGTTTCGCAGCCTGCAAGCTCATCCGTAGGTTAGGCGTCTGTGGCGCGAGCTTGCAACGTACAATTTTGCGATAATTTTCGTGAGAAATTAACAGGCAGCACAAATCGGGCGTAAGGAGGGCTTGGTCCGCTTCCGCGAACGGGCTTGCCCTTCACTCGCGGACATGGAAAACTCAAGCTAAAATCTTATACGGCGTTCGCTCGGGGGAGGTCCAACATGAATGTCAGGTCGGCTCCGATCTGGGGAATACGATTTGCGCTCCTCTCAACGCTTGGCGTTCTCGGCTGCGGGACGGCGCGAGCGGTCACTGTGCCCTATTATATTAACGTCCAACCGATCGATGTATGCGCGAGAAGCGGGCTTTCAATGCTTTGTGCGCCGTTCAACTCGGTGGACCCCGTGGGCCGTCCGAACGATCCGAATGCCCCGATCGGCTTTGTCGACTCTTCCGGAATAAACACCACCGACGCGATCTGGAGCCAAGCCGGCATTCGCGTCAACTTCCAACCTATTCGGCAGTACATTACAGGAGGAACGACCGATAATAATTTCCTCACGCTGCATGTCAGGCCGGATCCACCACCACCACCGGTTTCACGAGTGATGATTTCAAACTCTTGTCGCAGCAGCCTGCCCTTAAGAGCGGTGTCGTGCCGAATCCGACGACGCCGCCCGGCGTGCCGGTCAGCTCCAACGCGACCACCATCAACATGTTTTTCGTCCGTGACTTCGATCCGCCGGTTACCCAATCGGGAGGCACGCTCTACGGTTTCAGCTGGCAGAACAATAACGGCATTGCGATAGCCTCGAACACATTCTTCCCTAATGCACCCCTCACCCCTCGCACCGACACGCTAGCCCACGAGATCGGCCACAATCTCGATCTCGATCACAACACTTTCGGCGCCAGCCCCTCGGTACCTCAAAATTTGGTGACAGTCGGCGGCAACGCCGCCGGAAACATCCGCATCGTGCCCACGAGCGCCGCTGACGCCCTTGCTCAGCTCGCCGCTAACACCGCCGATCAGCTCACTCTGACTTCGGGGCCATTCGGCCTGCAATCCCAGCAAGGCCACGCGCTCTTGAGCGGTTTCATAAATCCATATGGCAAGGTCACGGGGACGGTCATGGGGTCAACCCCGCCACCCCCTGTGGCGCTCGCGGCGGTCACCAGCGAAAAAGTCGCATCCGGGCCGTTTCACGTCTCATTCGATGCTCCCGGGAGGCCAGGCCAGTTCCTAAGTAAGCTGACACTGACCGCACCCGAGGGTACTTTCTTCCTGGATGAATCTTTCGCCGTTATCGATGCGAACCTGAACGATGGCGGTAAGGTCATGGGATTCATACTCGGAGAGGGGAGTCAGCTCGAAATCGATTTCTCCCAGGGAGCACTCACATTGGGTAAGAGCCTAGACTACACCGTCGAGGTCTGCCGGCTGGGTGAAATTGAGGGCGGCTGCGAGCCGGGGCCCCCCAATCTGCTTCTGGCGGGCGGCACCTATACGTATGATTTTGAAACCGACGGATTACGAGATGGTCTGCTTATTCCAATTGAGCAATTCGAGACTACCAGTGATCTGCTCGATATCGGCGACTTATTGGGGGGCCTTTTTTCGGATTCCCAGCAGCCGGACCTCAAATCCCCTCTCGTATTTTAAATCCTGATACATTCGTGGGTTTCGGCACTCTGCCCTGCACACCGGTCGCCGGAACCTGTCCCCCGTTGGAGCTGGCGGACGCCAACCCAAGCGAAGAAGGAGGACAACTTCCGGTTCCGGAGCCGTCATCGCTTTTGATTCTCATCACGGCATTGACCAGTGTCGCTCTCGTCTGGCGATCGTCAGCTCGCAGTCAATCAAAACCGGCTCTGCGTAGCCCTTCGAGGATGTGGTCGACGCCTGCGGCATCCGTGAAGAGGCGCCGCAGATTACCTTCCACAAAAGCCAGGTTCCGGTTTAGCGTTCTCTAGCTCGTCGAGCGCAGGGCGAGCCTCTTCGACCCGGCCCAGCTGGGCCAATCCGGCGACGACATAGCAGCCCGGCCGGCCAATTTCGGTTGAGCGTCCACGATCGCCGGCCGGCCTCGATCGCCTCTGTATAATGCCGAGCTGGTAATGTGCGCCCGCGAGGGCAGGCAGCCAGATGAACAGGCGCGGATCGTTGGGGCTGAGGCGGATTGCCCTTTTCCGCCAGCGCGATTGTCTCCTGCGGCCGCCCGCTATAAGTTACATGTGTCCGAGGATCACATGGGCTGCGGCGAAGCTCGGGTTGAGCTTGATCGCTCCTGACGCATCCCGCTGACCGCGCGATCAGGACGGTGCGTACACATGCAAGCCAACGCTAGAGCGAAATGGGCGTTCGGATAACGCGCATCAAGACTGACCGCGCGCTGCGCTAGCTCGAGCGCCTCGTCGTAGTTTCGCTCGGGATTGTCGGCCCATCCGAGATATCCGGCATTGCAGACCGCGATCGCCAACGCCGCCGTGGCCTGCGGATATTTCGGGTCGATCCCCAATGCCTGTCGGAAAAACTCTGCGCCTCGACATTGTCTTGCTTGCTGTGCCGGTAATGATGCCACATTCCGCGCTGGTAATATTCGTAAGCATTTTCATTGTGTTGCGGCTGTTCAGCAATGCGCTCGCGTTCGAATTTGAGGAGTTCCGGCTCGATCGCCCCTGCAATTGCGTGGGTAATTTCGTCCTGGAGCTCAAATAGATCGGTTAGATCACGGTCGTACCGCTCGGCCATGATGTGGTGGTTGGTATCGGCTCGGATCAACTGAGCCGTGACGCGCACCCGGCGGCCCGCTTTGCGCACGCTGCCTTCGAGGACATAGCGTGCGCCCAATTCCTCGCCCGACCTGTTTGATATCGACGGTCTTGCCCTTGTAGTTGAAAGTCGAATTGCGGGCGATCACCGGGAAGGCGCGCCAGCCGGCGAGCATCGAGATGATGTCTTCAGTAATCCCGTCCGCAAAGAACTCCTGCTCCGGGTCGCCGCTGAAATTGGCGAAAGGCAAGACGGCAATGGCGCGGCGGTCGTCAAAAGCTGGCGAAGTCACGACCGCCGCGTTATCTTGGTATTCGTCGGCCTTTTCTCCGCCCATCCGGAATACGCGGACGGGCCGTCTAATGTTCTTGAGAACCTGCGGTCCGAGGTCTTCGAAGACAAAGTCGACTTTGTCCGTGACCTGGTCATAGACGATTTCCGACACGCAGATACCGCCGGGCTCGGCGAGGGCCTCGATCCGAGCGGCAACGTTGACACCGTCCCCGAAGATGTCGTCGGCCTCGAAAACGATATCGCCGAGGTTGATGCCAATGCTCACCGCGACGCGCTGCTCTTGCGGCAATGCTCGGTTGCGCTGGGAAACGGCAACGCGCAGCGCCGCGGCGCAGCGTGTTGCCTCGACCACGCTGTCGAACTCGCTGAGGACCCTTTCTCCCGTCGAGTTGACGACATGGCCGCCGAATTGCGGAATGAGCGGCAGGATTATTTCGGTCAGAAGAGCCGTTACCGCGGTAAGGCTATCGGCCTCGTCGCCCGGAAACAGCCGCCGGTATCCGGCAATCAGGATCGCCGCCAACCGCCGCCTGACGCGCCCTCTCTGATTCTCGGACACGAAACCCCGTACCCATCGGAAGCACGCGGCATAAGTGGGCCGCGCCTCCCGGATCGCGTGTGACCTGGCTCACACTACGCCAGATTTTAACGAAAGGTTAACAGAACGGCGAATCAGGCGGAATAGATACGGCAGACGGGTATAAGAAATACGCACCAAGAAAAATCTGAATGAGCGCCGCGCATGGGTAGCCCACATGGTCAGCGCCTCCGTCGGGACCACAAATTCGCACGCTTTCTGCGAGCTACCACCGCTTGGAGGCGGGGATTGCCTCATCGCCGCCTGCCGTCCGAGACATGCGCCACGGGGTCAAGAACATCGCCGAGGGCTTCAGGCACTCGCGTCGCGGCAACTCGCGCACCCCGAAGACGATCCGCTCGTGCTCCGCCCGGGTGATCCGATCGTAAGTTCCGAAGAGCCGGTCCCAGACCGAGAGCACCGCTCCGAAATTGGCGTTAGCCTGCGCATGAACGACCGAGTGGTGGATGCGATGCATGTCGGTCGTGACGAAAACCGTTTGCACCCATGTCTCCAGTCGCTCGGGGAGGCGGACATTGCCGTGCTGGAGCGCCGCCATGCCGAACACGGCGAGACCATGGCTCAGCACGACGATCGCGGGAACATCGAGCAGGATGATCGCGAGCCAGTAAACCACGGATGCCGATAGGATATTCGAGCGGATGGTGGCGTACCGAGGTCGTCACATCGACATCGGGATCCGAGTGATGCAGCGCGTGAAAGCGCCAGAAAAGCGGCACTGCGTGCTCGCAGCGATGCACGAGATAACGCAGCAGGTCGAGCAGCAGAAAACCCACCACCAAGCTCAGCACGGCATCGGCGATCGGCCAGGACGGGAAAGTGCATGCCGAAGGCGACCTCGAACTGCGTGCCGGGCCGCCGCTGCGGGCCGAGAAAAAAAGCGGCGAGAAGCAGATTGACGAACCCAAAAGCCAATATTGCCGAGCCGCCGCCGCAGCGGCGGGAAACTCCCGCCGCCGTCGCGGCCGGCAAAATTCCCACGCCGCGACTAGGAGCAGACTGCCGAAAATGAGGACGAGGTTCAGCGACCCCTCCTCAGGGACCCCACTTCTAGAAGGGACACGTAGCCACGGTCGTCAGCGGGGCTGAGGTGTATACCGTGCCGTCCGTCCCGATCGCGCCGAACGCCGCTACCGCAGGGACGGTCCCATTGCCGGACGTGCCGGTGGAAAAGCTGGCGCAGAACGGGAAGTTGGGGAGATTGTTTTTCTTTGTCGCAGGTGCCCCTGAGGCGACGCGTAGGGGACGATCCCGATCTTGAGCGACTGCAACGATAACGGTTTAGGAGTGAAGAAGACGTCATCGTCACTCGCAAATCTCGCAAACGCGATCGGAACTCCGGAGAACTGGTTGACCAACGCGGTGGACCCCGGAGGCGCGACACCGAAATACGCCGGGTCAGTTGCCTTAGTCACCAGTAGAGGAGCGTTAACTTTGAAGATTGCATTGGTATTGAAGTCAAACTCGTAGGTCACACCGAGATCCGCAGCGACGTAGGTCTGCGGCGTCCCGGTCCATCCCCAAGGAAGTCGCCGACGAGGTATGCGGTCAAGCAGTTAAAGTCGGGGCTGCTGCAAGGCATTCCCTTGCCACGGAGTTGCAGCGTCGCGGGAACAAAAGTCTCCGTAGTCCCGACGATCTTTCCAAAGGGCAGGGAGATGTTGGCAACGGTCTGGCCGCTTGAAAAGCTGGAGTGCGTCTGGAGAGGAAAATCGTAGATCAGGGTGAGGTGTTTGGACAACCCATTCGCACGGTCTGCTACTGCATAGAAAAAGCTGTTAGCGGAGGGATCGCCGAGCTGCGCCGGAGTCTAAGGAACTTTGTTTGCTGACGAAGGCGAGCGGTGTCAGATTATTCAGCGTCGGGGATGCCGTAGGGGAATTTTCTGCATCGATCGAAATGCTATTGCAAGAAGGGAACCCGCCAGTTCCTGCCGGGTTGCAGCTCTCTGTTTGTCCACCGCTCGGCAGAAAATTGTTTAGGGCATCCCTGAAGTCAGCAGGACCAAAGCGCACGAGACCGGGGGGTCGGTTCCCCAGCGCGGACAGTTCCAGGACGATCTGGAAGCCGTGGGTAATGTCGGGCAGGACGACGTAATCCCCAGGAACTTGCAAAGTGGATCGAGAAACCCCGTCTGCAAATTTCCCGCGTCTTCGCCGCCGCCGCCGGCCCATGCCGATCCGGCGCCACACAACCAGATGATGGCCGCCGCACCGGCGAGACGAGAACCGGTTGAGGATCTGTTCGTTCGCATAGCGTATTCCCCTTTCATGAGCGTGGATCGAGCCAAGTCCCCTCGAATGCCGCCAGAAGGCCTACACTACTCAAATTTTTGCGCCAATTGTAACGAATTGTTTGGTTAATAATCGACTTTCTCGAATTCTTGTTGTCATCTGTTGCAATTTGAGAGACTTTGACATCGGTCGGTTACATAGCGCAGGCTCGCAAGCGATGCAAAATATTCGTCGAAAATGCCGGTCAAGTGTGAACCAGCTCACACTTGACCGGAAAAAAATGCAGGGCATTTTGCGGCAGATCGCAGAGAGGGAGACGGACGATGAGCGATTTCAGGTGGCATCCGAGCCTAACGGTGCGGGGTTTCCTTTTGTCAGCCGCCGCGTTCCTCGTCTGCGGAAACGCGTTTGCTCAGCAAATTTCCAAATACATTGTCATCACACCGGTCGCTGTGTGTGCGACCGACGGCACAAATTGCCCCATATTCGGCGCGTCGTGTCCTCTCCCGAACGCCCAAGGGCTACAAAGCTGCACCTTTTTTAGCAACCCCGACGCAGCCACGACCACGACGCCGATCGGCTTTCTCGATAGCAACACGAACAGGAACCTCACCCGACAGACCTGGTGGCAAGCCGGCATCGACGTGACGTTCCTGCCGATCAAGCGTTACAATAACAGCAGCTATCAGAGCTTGACGGTCACCTGCGGGAAATCGGGATGTGACAGCACCGGCTCCCCATCGTTCCAGATGCTCTCGCAAGGCAGCCCCTCATTTCCGACAAAGGCTGCGGCCTGCACGAGCTCTTGCGACGATCCGGCGGCGGCGACAAACACCGCCAACGCGATTTACGCGTTCTTCGTCAATTCGCTGGTGCCCGGAAACGGTTCACCAAGCCCGCTCTACGGCTTTGGCTGGCTCAACGCGAATGGGGTCGCGATCGCTTCGAACAGCTTTTCCCAGTTGCGTTTCGATACGCTTGCGCACGAGATCGGCCATAACTGCAATCTCGACCATACCGTCTACGGGGCCGGGCAGTTTCCCATAGCAACAATATTGGGTACGGGCCCCCAGAACCTGATGACCGCCGGCGCCTACCGGATTACACCGCTGACCACGCCGGAGGCGATCCTCGACGTGACGCCGCCGACCATCCCGCCGTGGAAAAACGCCGATTACCTCTCTCTGAAGTCGGATGAGAACACGAGGACGCTGAAAACGTCCGAGCAAACCGCATGCTTCATGAGCGGCTTCCTAAACCCCTCCTATAACTCCAACGCAACCGCCGGCGGCGGGATTATGGCTGCGGCTGCGACCAATGCAACGACGACCCCGTCGAGCAGCGGCGCGATCACCTTTATCGTGGACTTTCCCGCGTTTCCGGATCACCCCAACGGCAGGCCGAATGCAGACATTGCCAACGTTGTCATCACACCCCCGGGGAATTTCAACATCGTGTCAAATTCTTTCTTGGTATGCGACGCCGCGCACGCCACTTCTCCCCCCTGCGTGGGCTTCCCGACCAGCACAATCAAGGCCACCGCGGTTCTGGTGCACGGCAATAATGGAGTAGGAAATCTGAAGTGCGCGAAGCCCCTCGTCAGCGGACCAAACCAAGAATGCGAGGTAGTAACTATCGATCCCACAACGCCGTTCACGGCAAAGAACAACAACCTGCTCGTCTTCTCAACAGAGATCGACAACGGCAGCACCCCAATTACACTGGCGCAGCTGGCCGGGACCAACTTCACCTGGGTATTCGAGACCGATCAAACCGACAGCTCGGGGAATACGACCGTGGCCGAGCGGTTTGCGACGACGAGCGTCTTCGAACCGCCGGTCAACAACCAATCGGCCGTGAACTCCGGCTTCCCGGACCCGACGCAGCCCTCCCTGGTCCTCAATCCCGATAGTTTCGTGGGCTTCACGGACATCCCGTGCGTGCTGGGCAGCAACGGCAAATGTCCGAAAGCGACCGGAGGGAATTGGAAGGATGCGGGGTCAGAGCCATAATAGGGTCAGCTTAATGGGTAGTGCCTTTGGCGACCGGTTTCTATGCGAATCCCGCCTTGCGTAGACCGGCGACGACGCGATCTACCGCTGTCTGATCTGTGAACAGCCGCCGCAGATTGCCTTCCACAAACGCGAGGTTCGCGTTTAGTTGCCTGAGTTCGGCGAGTGCGGCTTGCGCTTCCTCGATCCGCCCGAGCTGGGCAAGCCCGGCAACGACATAGCGCAGACCGGCCGGCCAATTTCGGTTGAGTGTCCAGGAGCGTCGCCCGACCTCGACGCTTGCTCGTAGTGCGCAGCTGGTAATGCGCGCCGGCGAGGGCGGGCAGCCAGATGAAAAGGCGCGGATCGGTCGGGACTGAGGCGGATCCCCTTTTCGGCCAGCACGATCGCCTCCTCGGCCGGCCGCCGTAAAGGTACATCTGCCGAGCATCACGTGGGCGGCGGCAAAGCTCGGGTTGAGCTTGATCGCCTCCTGGAACTCCGCCATCGCGCGATCGGAACGGCCGGGTCCACATGCAGACGAGACCAAGCGCGAAATGGGCGTTCGGGATACCGGGCGTCGAGAGCAACCGCGCGTTGCGCCAGCTCGTAGCGATCCTCGAATAGTTGGGCTCGGGATTTTCCGCCCAGCCGAGATAGCCGGCGTTGCAGAGCGCGATCGACAAGGCCGCGGTGGCCTGCGGATATTGCGGATCGATCGCCAGCGCGCGCCGGAAATAGGCCTGCGCCTCGATATTGTCCTGCCTTGGTGTGCCGGTAATGATGCCAGACGCCGCGCTGGTAGAGCTCGTAGGCGTCCTCGCTGTGTTGCGGCCGGTCGGCGATGCGCTCGCGCTCGAACTTCAAGAGCTCCGGCTCGATCGCGCCGGCGATCGCCGTGACGATCTCGTCCTGCAATTCGAAGAGGTCGGTCAGGTCGCGGTCGTAGCGCTCGGCCATGATGTGGTGATTGGTGTCAGCGCGGATCAGCTGGGCGGTGACCCGCACCCGCCGGCCTGACTTGCGGACGCTGCCCTCGACCACATAGCGCACGCCCAATTCCTCGCCGACCTTTTTGATGTCGACAGTCTGGCCCTTGTAATTGAAGGTCGAGTTGCGGGCGATGACCGGAAAGGCGCGCCACCCGGCGAGCATCGTGATGATGTCCTCGGTGATGCCGTCGGCAAAAAACTCCTGCTCCGGGTCACCGCTGAAATTGGCGAACGGCAAGACGGCGATGGCGCGGCGGTCGTCGAAGCCCGACGGGCTCGCGGCGAGAGCAGCCTCGGCGTCGCCGAGATCCTCGAGGTCGGCCGGCTGATCCACGGTCTCCGCGCCCATGCGGTATATGCGAATGGGTCTCCTGATATTCTTCAGGTTCTGCGGGCCGAGATCCTCGAAATCGTAATCGAGCCTGTCGGCCACATGATGGTAGGCCATCTCCGATATGAAGATGCTGCCCGGCTCGGCGAGCGCCTCGAGCCGCGCCGCAATATTGACCCCGTCGCCGAACACGTCGCCATGCTCGGCGATGATGTCGCCGAGATTGACCCCGATGCGGATCGCCAGCCGCTGCTCATTCGGCAACATCCGATTGTGCCGCGCGACCGAGTCGCGCAGCGCCGCGGCGCAGCGCGTCGCTTCGACGACACTGTCGAACTCGATCAGCACCAGATCGCCGGTATGCTTAAAGATATTCCCCTCGAATTCGGGGATCAGCGGGTCGATCACGTCGGTCAAAAAAGCGCGCAGCCCGGCGAAGTTTTCCTTTTCCTCGCCGGGGAACAGCCGGCTCAAGCCGGCTACCAGGATCGCCGTAAGCCGGCGCCTGACACGTACTCTAGCTTCCTCCGACACGACAGCAGCCCACCTAGCACAGCAAGCGGTAACAATCCTACTCGGCTATGTGACTATATGTGAACCAGCTCACACTTGGGCGGTTTTTTGGGTCAGCCGTGCAATTGCTCAATCCGGCAGGTGCGCCTCCCGCAGCATATCGAAGTCGGATTTCAGGCGATCAGCATCGGCGAAGCGAATTTTGCGCAGCGAACTGAGGCGAAACCGCGGGGCCGCGCGGACCAGCCGGCCGACCGCCTGGGCCGCCTCTTCGGTCCGACCGAGACGGGCGCAGCCCGATGCGAGGACGCAATACGGAAAGACAAAGTTCCGGTTGCCCTCGATCGCCTTTTGCGCGTAGCGCAACGGCTTCCTCGACGCGGCCGGTGAGCAAAAAAGCCAAGGCGAGCGCGAAGGTCGCGTGATAGGCGAGCGGTTCCAGCGGGCTCAGCCGGATCGCCTTCTCGGCATGCTCGATGGCGGTGTCATACGCTCCGCAAATGCATCTCGTCAGAGCGTCAAAGCCGAGAACGACAGCGGAGTTGGTGTTGATCATCACCGCGCGATCGACCGCGGCCATGGCGAGGGCATGGTCACGCGTCAGGCTCGCCCGCACCGCTCCACCCAGAGCGAGCGCCATCGGGGCGTCGCCGCCCGCGGCAATAGCGACCCGCGCCATGCGCCGCGCTGTCTCGCGGTCATCCGCTTGCGCCTCGGGCCACTCCATCAAATGGCGCTGTTGATGGCACCAGGCGCCGAGCGCGTTGGCCATCGGATAGCGGGGGTCGCTCTCCAGGACCTCGGCAAGCAACCGCAGAGCCTCTCGGTTGTCTTCCGGCGTCTCGGCAAAGCTCGGGTGAAAGGCGCGCAGGGTCAGATCATACGCGTCCTGGGTCCCTTCGGATTTGCGCCCGGCGCGTTCGATCTCGGCCTCGCGCAGCACCGGCGCGACCGAGCCGATCACGCTCTCGGTTATCTTGTCCTGCAGATCGAAGGAATCTTCGAGGGTGCCGTCAAAGCGGTCGGCCCATAGGTGCTGCCCGCTCGCCGCTTCGACGAGCTGGCAGCTGATGCGCACCCGGTTTCCGGCCTTCCGCAAGCTGCCTTCGACGAGATAGCGGACGCCGAGCTCTCGGGCGATCTGCTTCGAGTTCGAGCCCCTTTCCCTTGTAGCTAAAGCTGGTGTTGCGCGCCACGATCGAAAACCATCGTGCGCGCGCCAGCTCGGTGATCAGATCCTCGGCGACGCTGTCGAGAAAAAATTCGGTCTCGGGGTTCCCGCCGAGGTTCTGGAACGGCAGCACGGCGAGCGCCGGCCTGTCCCCCTGAGCGGCGGGTCTTCGGCGGGTTGCGCCGGCCGGAGCCGGGCTCTGCTCGTCGAGCGCGATGCGGAAGACGCGCACCGGGCGCGCGATGTTTTTGACCTCGTGCTCGCCGAAATCCGCAAAGGCGATCGGCAGGCGATCGCGGATCTGGTCGCGGACTGCGCGGCTCACATTGATCCCGCCCGGTTCCGCCAAGCCCTCCATCCGCGAGGCGACGGCAACGCCGTCGCCATAGATCAGGTCCCCGTCGGAGACGATGTCCCCCATGTTGATGGCGATGCGAAAGCGGATCCGCTTATCGGCCGGCGTGTCTGCGCCGAAATGCCGCATGCCTTGCTGAATTTCGATCGCGCAGCGCGCGGCGTCGACGACGCTGTTGTATTCGACCAGCAGCCCGTCGCCCATGGTCCGCACGATGCGGCCCTTGTACTCGCCGATCTTCGGATCGATGAGATCGCGGCGTATGGCTTTCAGAGCCGCCAAAGTGCCCTCCTCGTCGAACCCCATCAGGCGGGAGTAGCCGACGACATCGGCGCATAAAATGACGGCAAACCTGTGCTCTACCCTCGACTGCGCCACGATTCCCGGATGTCCCCTCTGCTGGTTCGCTTTGACCGGGCAGCCTAGTCCGGGAGAACTTCGCGTCAAGCCGCTTCGCCCCGACCGCGTCCGGCCCCCGCTGGGATCGGCTCGCCGATGTCACGCCCGAGCGGGCGGGCGGAAAACTTAGACTTCGACTGCCTTCCCATCGAAGCTGGTGATGACAAAACCCTCGAATTTCTCCCCCGTGTAGTTGTTGCCCTGGTCCCGCAACAGGCTCAGCGCCACCGCCTCGCCGAGCCGCAACCCGTAGTCGGAATCCGCCCGCCAGTGCACCCCGGCCATGTCGCGCGATTGACCGATGTTTGAAGCGAGCTTGTCGATCTCGCCGTTGATCGTGATGCGATCTGCATCCAGTCCGGAGTAGGGGATCAACGCGGACCCGTCCGCATTGGCGGAGACAATGCCGCCATTCTTGGGGAGCTTGTGGTAGGGGAGGCTGCCGTCGAAAGCCGCTTTGAGGATTGTGGCGCATGCCCCGGCCATGGTCGCATGGCCTTCGGGGTAGGAGGGATGCTGCGGGGAGCCTTCGGGAAACGCGAGCGGCAGGAAATACGTGCCGTTCTTTGCAAAGACTTTCCCCAACGCCGTCGAGTTCAGCACGTCGCCGTGTATCGGATAATTCGCTTTCCCGGGCTTCGTGATCCTCATGTGCACCAAGCCCCCGAATTCCTCCGGTCTCAATGCTCGATGAACAAACCATTTGGCATACCAGGCGGCCTTCAGCGCGCGCACGGTCGCTTCGCCCATCATGCTGAAGAAGAACGGCAGACCAAAGGTTCCAAAGGCGTCCAAATTGTTGTAGTGCCGATAAGGGTTGCCGGGATTGAGCGGCGCGCCGTTTTGCGCGAGGACCATGCCGGCGTTGTAGAACGACATGAACAACCCGCCGAGCGGGTCGTTGTGGACAAACATCGCAAAATCGCGGCCGTTGCGGATGTAGCGCGGCACAGGGTCGACCTGGTTTGCATCAAACGGCCCCGCCCCGTTCTGCACCTTCAGCCAGGACTCCTGATCGATCATGTAGTCGACGCCGGGCACATACATGCTCATTTTCCCGCTCATGCCGTATGGGCCGTAATTGAACGGGCACAACAAGAGCTGGGAGACATAGGGTCCGGCGGCGTCCCCCTCGGTAAAGCCTCTGAACAATGTCTGCGGCGTCACGCTGCCGCGCAGCTTCGGGCCCGAGAAACCCGGCAGCCGGCTCAATTCGGCTGCAGCGGCCACGGTCAGCGGGTGAGAGGCGTAATCGCTGTAATGAATGTCGCGGCACAGCGCCATCCAGTAGAGCTCCACCGCTTGTGCGGCCAGCTCGCGACTGGGCAGCGCGGGAAAGGGCGGGATCGTAAGTTGATGCGAGTCGGTGCCTTCCAGTTCGAATGCCAGCCCCGCCAACGGATTGACCAGCTTCACATTCCCGCCGAGCTGGAGATCTTCGAATGCTTTCGCAGTGCCCCGCTGCAGCGCGCCCAGGTACGCGCGGTAAACGTTTGGGTTAACCTCGCCTAGGTCGTTGTGCGGCAAGCCTTTGCTGAAATTCGCGATGAAATTCGGATACCGCAACTCGTCCCCATTGGTGATCTGACGCGGGACAGCAACATCGGCTTCCGCCTGCGCCGCCTCGAGCCGGATCTGGAAGGCATCGATTGCGCGCTTTGTGGCGGCTGTGATGGAAAGGTCCTGCGGCGCGGCCTCTGCCGGCGAGCCGGAGGCAATCCCGACCGATGCCAAGCCTAGTCCCGCAGCACCCGGTATTCGCGTAAGAAAATCCCGCCGGCTGGACAGATTTGGACCCTCGGCGCCCCGATCTGATCCGATATCGGCGGCAGTTGTTCTATTGCGCTCTGGGGGGTTCACGACTGCCTCCCAATTAAGGTTAATTTGTATCGGATCTCCTACAATATAAGGCGAAATTGAGACTCTGATCAACAGCATTCGGTAGGTGTATGATTTGTCTGCAGCCAACGCCATGCTCGGCGCTGAGAAGAGCTGTGCCGCGTGTTTACGGAGCGGGCTTCACATGAGCCGGCGCCGCAGGCGGCGCCAGCTCGGGAACGGTTGCAGCAATGATCTCATCGAGGCGCGCCATCTGCGCCTCCCACCGGTAATTTCCTTCTGCGGCAGCACGCGCCCGCCGCGCCATCTCCGCTCGCTGATCGGCGTCGCGCAGCAATCGGATCACGTGCCCGGCAAAGTCGCTCGGGCGATCCGCCGCGAAAATCCCCTCTCCCTCGGGGATTGCGATGCCGCGCCATGCGGTTGTCGAGGCGACGCAGGGCAGCCCCATGGCGAGCGCCTCGAGCAGCTTGTTTTGGACCCCTCGCGCCATCCGCAAAGGCGCCACGAACACCTCGGCCCGATCGAGATAGGGGCGCGTGTCCGGCACCCGGCCGGTCACTCTCACGCCTGGTTCTTTGGCCAACCGCCGCACTGCGGCTGTTGGATTGCTGCCGCAGATCGTTAAGCTCGCCTCGGGAATCTTCGCCTGAATGATCGGCAATATTTCGTCGCAGAACCATAGGACCGCATCGACGTTCGGGCGGTAGTTCATGACCCCGGTGAACACCATCGATGCCGGGTGCTTTGCCGCGCCGGTGGACCGGAAGTAATCGAGATCGACCCCATTGCCGACGAGAGCGACCGGAACCCCCGGGATCAGCCGTTCGAAATCGCGCCTTTCGAGCTCGGTGTGGACCAATGCGACGGAAAAAGCAGTGGCGACGTGCCGCTCATAGGCGAGAAGGCGGCGCTCCTCCAACGCGTAGACCCATTTCAATGGAATGCTCGAGCGCTCGGCGTATTGCCGCCACTTCAGCGAGTCGAGGTCGCCGAATTGCATGATCCGCGGCACGGCCGGAAACTGCTCGGCGAATTGCGCCACATTGCAACTGTAGACGACGATCAGGTCGGGCCGCAGCTCGTCGAATTTCTGCCTGATCGCGGCGTGCAGCCTCGCTTCGTTCAACGCCGCCACCGAAAGCGGCTGGCGGGTGAAGAGCGCCTTCAGCGCGCGCCATTTTATCTTCGTCGAGCTGACCGGAACGGCGGTTACGCTTTGTGCGTATTCGCCCAGGCCCTCGATGTTGCCGAGGTCCCGTGCGCCGTCGCCGAGGCAGAACACATGGACCTCATGGCGGGCAGAGAGATGGCGTATCTCGTTGAAGGTCGCGATCTTGTCCCCGCGATCCGGCGGGAACGGCACGCGCCGGCAGACAAAGAAGATGCGCAAGTATTAAGGCTCGACCCGCAGCTCGACTGTTTCGGTGGCGCCGCTGAGCAGATCTCTCACCTGGAGTTTCCAGACCCCGGTCCTATCATTGAACGCGAGCGGGAGAACCCTGGTTGCCTCGATGCCGCCCGTGAGCACGTTTCCTGAATAATCGGCAATGGTGGCGCCTTCGGGGTCGACGACATCGACGTGAAGCGCGGTGCGCGCGCCGGTCGGCGCCGAAGCGATATGGAATTCGAGCGTTTCGCCGAGACGCGCAGTTCGAGGGCCGGCGACCGAGGGTGGAGAGAGCGGCTGCTCGGACACGGTCAGCAGAACGGGCTCGACCGGATCGAGCTCGACTTCCACCCGGTCGGTTTTCTCCAGGGCGCGTTGTGCTCGAATGTCATAAACATGGAGCGAGCGCGGCAGCCGGACGGCAAGGCTTTCTTTGCTCGGCGCATTGGAAGGGGCCACATGATCGCGCTGCAACGCGATTATCGTTAGCTCACCATTGGTGAACACATAGCTCTCGACATCTTCGGCAGGCTTGCCGTCGGTGCGAAGGATTGGAAAAGACGGCCCGGCGCCGGCGGCGTCGAGGATTTCGGCGAATGGCGGGGCCCTCCTGGGTGGATGACGGGCGGGCGAGGCCAGGTAGATCGCCTGCCCTTTGCCGAAGGCAAAGGCGGCGGAGGGGCGCCTGGCCGGACCAGGGAACATCTCGGAGAGAAGCGGGGTCGACGCCTTGCGTCCGTGCTCGTCGAAAATGCCGGGCTCGCCATCGGCGATCGCGACCCCGCCCCGCTCGACAAACCCGCGGATCTCGGCCGCCTCGCTCGACGCCATCGCGATCGCGTGCGGCAGGATCAGCACGCGGTAGGCCCCCTCCCGCAGCCCACCTTCGCGCACTTCGGTGGACGAGACGAACCGGTACTGCACGCCCATATGCTGAAGGGCATTGGCGAAGTTCTGCGTGGCCGTTCGGATCGCGTCGTCCTCGTATTCGGTGCTCGCGTTGCGGCGGCTCCATTCTTCGCCGGTCGCGCGGCGATCGAGCAGCCATCGTATTCGCCGGCTCGCCGGCGAATAGAGGATCCCGACCGGGTCGGTGCGCCTCTGGCTGTTGATCAACAGGGCGCCGATCCCGCCGCGGATTTCGCCGAAATAGGGCGCCGCCGCGCGCCCCCTGTCGCCGAGGCTGCCGTCCTTGCCGGCGAACTCGTTCCTCTCGTCCCACAAGATCAGCCCCCGGGTTCCACGCAGCAATTCGCGCCACACCCGGTGGGCTTCGGCAGGCCCGCTTTTGGGCGACGTCGTAAGCATGACGAGGCCGGGATTGAACGAGCGGGCGATCGGGATGTTCTCACCGAAATCGTAAAGCTCCATGACGTCGACGCTCCCGGCCAGGCGCGCGTAATCGTAGCCGCCCCATCCGGGGATCTGGGCGCCTTCGATGGCCGAGAGCGCGCCGCGATCGGCGGCATGGACCGCGTCGGTGCCGCTCTTGACGGCGCGGGCAAAGGCCACGTCCATCCATTCCTTGAAATCCGCCCAAGCCGAAAAATTCTGGTCGGAGCGCTTGATCGCTTCGTCGGTGGTCATCGGCATGACCTCGTTCCACGTGTCGAATGCCGTGCCCCATTGGCGGTTGAGCGCCGCCAGGCTTCCATACCCCTCGTGCAGCCACTCGCGCATCCCGGCGAGGGAGGCGGCCGAGAAATCGAAATCCCAGAAAGCCGCGAGGTCGCCGATGCCGGTCTCGTCTCCGAGACTGTAATAGAGCGGCCGGTAGGGGCGCAGCGCCTCGACGCTGCGTGTCAGACGGGTCCGAATCTTCTGCAGCCATTGCGGATCGGAAAGGCTCGGCTCGCGGATAAAGGCCTCGCGGTCTCGAGGGTTGGCCCAGTAGCGCTGCTTCGCGTCGAGAAAGCGCCAGTTTACCGGGCGCTCATCGTCCCATCGGTGATACGAGGAGTAAAAATCGGTCGCGATATTTTCGAGATAGCAGCGCAGATCGGCATCGACGAGGCGCGCAAGATAGCTCGGTGTGTAGATCGCCCACTCGTCGCGGTGGTTGGTCTCCAGCATCCCCGCGGTGACCCCCAGCTGTTTCAAGGTGGCGTATCCCGCAGGCGTTTGTCCCTGCCACATGATGATCTGATAATCCGACCAACCGCTATCCGGCGGCGTTGCGATGAAAGTCGCGGCCTCATCGGTTTCGCGCTGGATGACATCGCGGTCTCCATCCGGAGAAGCAAACGACAGGTGAGCGGCGAGGCGGTTCTTGATCGTGACGGCCCGCCTCGTGTCGAGCCAAAAAACCGTTTGGTCCTGGTTGACAAGGTGGAGCGGAATTCTGCGCCGATCGACGATGCGGCCAGCGGTATCGCTCCATTCGACATCCAGAAAGCCGTGTCCGGTCACGGGTGCGGCGAAGCGGTATGCAATCTCCGCGGACCCGTTTCGTTCGACCGCCGGAGGCACGACGAGTTCATCGGCGACCGCTCCGCCGCAGGCCGATCCCGCCAGAGCCGCGGTCAGTGCCGCCGCCGGCCAAGTTCGAATGCGGCTTTGTCTCCCTGATGACAGCTAAAGGCTCCAGTAATGGATGTCTGGCGGAACGCCCTGGCGGGAGATGACCGATTTGACATCGACGAACACGCCGCCCGGGCTCACTCTGTCGAACAGCTTGCTCCAGCCGGGTGTGCCGAGCACGCGGTGCGGCACGGCCAGGACCAACCCGTCGAGCTCGGCAAGAGCCTCGAGCGGCACCAGCTCTACCCCGTATTCGCGCTCGGCTTCGGCCGGGTCGGCGAGCGGGTCGGCGACCAGGGCCGTGATCCCGAACTCGCGCAATTCGGCGACGATGTCGGGGACCCGGCTGTTGCGCAGATCGGGCACGTCTTCCTTGAAGGTGATGCCGAGGATGCCGATCCTCGCGCCCTTGACCGGGCGTTCCGCGGCGATCAGCAATTTGACCAGCCGCTGCGCGATAAAGCCGCCCATCCCGTCATTGATGCGGCGCCCCGACAGGATGACCTGCGGGTAGTACCCCGCCGCCTCCGCCCGCGCGGTCAGGTAGTAGGGATCGACCCCGATGCAATGGCCGCCGACCAGGCCGGGCGTGAAGGGGAGAAAATTCCATTTGGTGCCGGCCGCCTGCAACACCTCGTTGGTCGGGATGCCGAGCCGGTCGAAGATGATCGCCAGCTCGTTCATCAGCGCGATGTTGAGGTCGCGCTGGGTGTTCTCGATGACCTTTGCCGCCTCGGCGACTTCGAGCGACGCCGCACGATAGATCCCGGCCTCGACGATCCGGGAATACACGGCGGCGACGCGGTCCAAGGTTTCCTCGTCCTCGCCCGCCACGATCTTGACGATGGTTTCGAGCCGGTGCTGCTTGTCCCCGGGGTTGATCCGCTCGGGCGAATAGGCGAGCTTGAAACCGGCCCCCTGTTTGAGCCCGGAGTGTCTGGCGAGCGCCGGCCCGCAGAATTCGCGGGTCAGGCCCGGATAAACCGTCGATTCGAACACGACAACTGATCCCGGCTTCAGACGCGGGCCGATCAGCGCGCAGGCGCTTTCGAGCGGGGACAGGTCGGGGCGGCGCTCGGCGTCGATCGGGGTCGGCACGGTGACCACGATAAAGCTTGCTTCGCCGATCACCTCGGGATCGTCGGCGAGCCGCAAGCTCGACTTGGCCAGCGCCTCCCTGGTCACCTCGCCGGTCGCGTCCTCGCCAGTCCGCAGCGCGAGAATGCGCCGCTTCGAGATGTCAAAACCGATGACCGGTGTGAAGGCCTTTGCCAAGGCGAGCGCCACCGGCAGGCCGACATAGCCGAGGCCGACAACAGCAAATCCACGTTCCATCTCGGCAGGCCGTCAATCTATCCGATGATACCACTTGTACCACTGCACGAACCGCGCGAGCCCGACCTCGATCGTCGTCTTCGGCTCAAAGCCCAGGTCGCGGCGCGACGCTTCGATATCGGCAAAACTTTCGGGCACGTCGCCGAGCTGCAGTGGCAGCAGCTCTTTGCGCGCCGAGCGGCCCAGGATCCGTTCGAGGACGCCGATGAAGTCGAGCAGCTTCTCGGGCCGGTGATTGCCGAGATTGTAGATGCGATGGGGGATGCCGCCCGAGACCGGCGGCGGGCGGTCGTGCGCCGCGACGGTCCCGGCGACGATGTCGTCGATATAGGTGAAGTCGCGCGCCATCCTGCCTTCGTTGAAGACCTTGATCGGCTCCCCGGCGAGGATCGCCCGGGTGAACAGGTAGGCCGCCATGTCCGGGCGCCCCCACGGCCCGTAGACGGTAAAGAACCGCAATCCCGTCGCCGGCAATCGATAGAGGTGCGCATAGGTATGCGCCATCAGCTCGCAGCTGCGCTTTGTCGCGGCATAGAGCGAGACCGGCCGGTCGACTCGGTCTTCGACACTGAAAGGCTGCTTCTGGTTGCCGCCGTAGACCGAGGAGGAGGAGGCGTAGGTGATCGCGGTCAGATTGTCGATCTGCCGCGCCGCTTCCAGCACCACCAGGGTGCCGGTAACGTTCGCGTCGACATAGGCGTAAGGGTTTTCGAGCGAGTAGCGCACCCCCGCTTGCGCCGCGAGATGGATGACGCTGCGCAGTTCCTTATGGCGCCGGGTGATCGCAAGGACCCCGTCTCGATCGGCCACATCGAGCTTGGCGAACGAAAATCCGCTGAAGGCGCGCAGCTCCGCAAGCCTCGCCTCCTTCAGCCGCACGTCGTAGTAGTCGTTGAGATTATCGATGCCGACGACCCGGTCGCCGCGCTCGAGCAGCGCCTTGGCGACATGGAAGCCGATGAACCCGGCTGCGCCGGTGAGAAGGATCGACATTCGGCTCCTGTTTTGTGGTCAGATTCACCGATGCGGCGCGCGGCAGGTTGCAGCTGCCGTAACCCCCCGATCCTCCCCCGGCAAGTTTTTTCTGATTGCCCGGACCGATCGGCCAAAGGCGCGCTTCAGGCGGCGGCCGTAATCCTCCAGTCGAAACGCCAGGCGCGGCTGCTGGACGACCTGCCACAGCATCGGCTCGCAGCGGGTCGCGAAGCTCGCCTTCAACCGATTGTGTCCTGCCATGAAGTCATAGATGCTTGCGCCCGACTGGAAAGCATGCCGGATCGCCAATGCATGCGTAACCGCCCCGGGCCGCTTGCGCCGATCGGCATCGGCAAACCCGCTCTGATAAGCATAGATGCAAGAGCCTAAACGAAAGTTATAGAGATATCCGATGATCTGCTCGCCGGCGGACGCTCGAAGAAGCTGGGTTCCGCCTTCGGAAAAGGTGCGTTCGATCAGCAGCCGGTGGAACGGCTCGAAAAACCCGCCGCTGAATGCATGGGGCTTGCCGCGGCGCTCCCACGAAGCACAGTGCAACGCCTTCATCGCGTCGAAAAAATTCAGCGCCTCCCCCAAAGTCCCGGCCTCAGCCAGCCGCAACGGGCCAATCTGCTCGTAACTCCTTACGGCGCGCCGAAGCTGCTGGCGCGCATTGGCGCTGAGCAGCGGATCGGGCTCGCCGCCGCTCGTTGCCAGGCGCCACAGCTCGACAGCGTAAGACGGGACCGCGGTTTCATTGCGGAGGAGCCCACGCGCTTCGAGCGCCTCGTCGGGCCAACGCCACAGCGACCCGCTGAGATGGAGCTCGTCGGCCTCGCCGCGCAACTCCTCGAACCAGGCAAGCAAAGCTTGCCAGACTGCCGTCTCGTATCCGGCCGCGGCGAGAACGCCGTTGTGCTCGATCATCGGCGAATTGAAGCGGGGGTCTCCGGTCTCGTTGAGATACAGCGCCCGCGAGCCCACCAAACCGCGCCGGCGCCGGTTCTGACGCTCGCCCAGCAATGCCAGCGCAATCGTCTCGCCACCGGCGACGCCGCGCAGCAGCCTCGGCCGGCTCGTCGGCGGCACGGCCGCCAGCCAGGTGCCCATCCAATGCCACGACGTAAAGAAGGACGGCGAGCCGGCGGCTTCGAGCTTGCGCCACTCGCCCTCGAGCACCGGCAATGGCGGAAGGGCCTCCCGCCGAAGCAAAATCTGGCCAGATCTGTCGGTTAACGATATCGCAGCGCTTCCCCCGGAAACTCGACCCTTGGGCAATTCTGCGGTAATGCAAAGGCGGCGACGAGAACAACGCTCCGAGGATGCGGATCCTACATATACTCGACCACTCGCTGCCGTTGCAAAGCGGCTACGTCTATCGAACTCTCGGCATCGTCAACCAACAGCGGGCAATGGGCTGGGAGCCGCTGCTCCTGACGAGCGGCAAGCATTATGCGCCGGGGCCGGCGCGCGAGCGGATCGGCGAGTGGGAGTTTATGCGGACGCCGATGCCTACCGGCGTCGCGGCCAAATTGCCTTGGCTGCGCGAGCTGAAGATCGTCAGCGATCTGAGCCGACAACTCGACGAGGTGATCGGCGAGACGCGGCCCCAGATCCTTCACGCACATTCGCCCGTCCTCAATGCGATGTCGGCGCTGCGCGCCGGCAGGCGGCATGCGATCCCTACGGTTTACGAGGTGCGCGCCCTGTGGGAGGACGCGGCGGCGAGCCATGGCAACAATGGCGGCGCCGGTCTGCGGTACCGGGCGACGCGGCTTGTCGAGACCCACGCGCTCAATCGCGCGGACGCGGTCACGACGATCTGCGAGGGGTTGCGAGCCGATGTGATCGCCCGCGGCGTGCCTGGTGACAAGATCACGGTGATTCCCAATGCCGTCGATCGCGGACTTTTTCGTGGATCGGTTGCACCCGACCACGCTCTAGCGGCGTCTCTGGGTCTCAGCGGAAAGCTCGTCCTCGGCTTTTTCGGCTCGTTCTATTCCTATGAGGGGCTCGACCTACTATTGCGCGCCCTTCCCGATTTGCGAACGCAACGGCCGGAAATAGCCGTTCTCCTCGCCGGCGGCGGGCCCGAAGAGGAAAAATTGCGCAAACTCGCCCGCGAGCTGACACTCGGTGTCAGCGTCGTCTTCGCCGGACGGGTGGCGCAGCATGAAATGCAGCGCTACTACAGCCTGGCCGATGCCCTGGTCTTCCCGCGGCGGTCGATGCGCTTGACCGAGCTCGTGACGCCGTTGAAGCCGCTCGAGGCCATGGCGCAGGAACGCGTTGTCATTGCGTCGAGCGTCGGCGGCCATCGCGAGCTGATCCGCGACCGAGAGACCGGCTACCTGTTCGCTCCCGACGACCCGCGCCGGCTCGCAGAGGGGGTGCTCGCGGCGTTGGCCGATCGGGGTTCTTGGCCGCGCATCCGCGCACGGGCGACCGAGTTCATCGACGGCGAGCGCTCCTGGGCGCACAGCGCCGCCCGCTATGCGGAGGTCTACGGCCGGATCTTGCGGCATTAGTAGGCAATGTCTTTGCGTGGAGTGCCGATCGAGGACCGCCTCGAACAAATTGAACTGGCCGTCGGTCGTGCTCTGCCAATCGAAGCGTTCGGCATAACGCCGGGTGTCGGCCCGCGACGGCGGCGCGGCGAGAAGAGCGCTCACCGCATCGGCGATCCGGTCGGGCGTCGCGTCGGCGACAACTCGCCCCGCCTCGGCCGCGCCGACAATATCGGTGATGCCCGGGAGGTCGGAAACGACCACCGGAGTGCCGCAAGCCATGCTTTCCAACAGGACGTTGGGCCAGCCTTCGTGCCGGGAGACGAGCAAGAGGGCGTCGGCCGCGCTGTAGATCGCTGGCAGCCGATCCTGAGGGACGCGGCCGAGCATTCGGACCCGCTCGGCGACGCGGCGCTCGCCCGCCAGCTTCCCGATTGCTGCAGCTTCCGGCCCTTCGCCGACAATGACGAGCTCGACGGCCGGCAACCGGGTGAGCGCCTCGATCATCAGGTGATGGCGCTTCAGGGCGACCAGGTTGCCGACCGCGAGAAGGGCGGGGCGGGTCAAGCCCAGGGCCTGCCGAGCCGCCGCGCGGTCGCCGGGGCGGAAGAGCGCGAGGTCCACCCCGTTGCGCAAGACAGTCACACGCTCGGCGCCGACCCCGAGCTCGACCAATCGCTGCTTCAGCCCGTTCGACACCGCGATCAAGCCATCCGCCCGTTGCGCCGCCCAGCGCATCCAGCGGCGCGGCCCGGCATAGCCGGCGATCAAATTGAGATCGCTGCCGCGGGCGGTGACCACCACCGGACGGCCCAGCGCACGGCCGAGCAGCACGGCAGCTACCCCATCCGGATAAAAATAATGGGCATCGATCAAATCGAATTGCTGCCCCTCGCGCAGTTGCCGGCGAAGAAACGGCAGAATGGCGGAATACAATACGAGCGGCGCCACATTCATGCCGATCCTGGGGGGTAGCGGATAGCGCGGATGATCGATCTCGATGCCGTGCCGGACCTCGCTGCGCGGCGTCCGGGCGAAGGCGGCGTATTGCCCGAAACGCGGGGAGGCGAATGGAAACCACGGGCAGGGAGCCACCACCCGCGCCCTGACATGGCCGCTTTCGACCAGCTTTCTGAGCCGTGTCTCGACAAAGATCCCGTGCTGCGGCCGCGCGGCGCTGGGATATAAGGTCGAGAAGGTCAGGATGTGCACTTTTCTGCTGGACCTAGAGCTCGGCTGAGTGGACGCCGCATGCACACAGGCTTTTAGCGCTCGGCTCGCAGAAGATCCGCCGCTGATCGATGACAATCTACAGAAATCCGGATTTTCGGCGGCTGCCGGCCGGGCTCGCCGCGATCTTCGACGGCGGCGCGAGCGGCAGCTTCTTTACGCTCCCGGGCTGGTACGATCTGATGGCACGGCACGGAGTTTCGAAGGGAGCCGAAATCCGCGCTTACACCGCCGAGCGGCCGGGCGCTGGGACGGCGATCTTGGTTCAGACTGTCGTGAAAGAGCCCGGCCGCAGCCTCGCCAGCCTGACGAACGCCCACAGCCTCGAGCACGGCGTTCTTTCGGCCACGCACTCGGATATCGGAGCCGGGCTGGCGGCTGCCGTGTCGGAGATCTGTTCGGAACGGCCGCGCTGGGACCGCCTCACGCTGTCCGAGCTCGACCCGCGCGAGCCGAGCTACCCCAAGCTGGCCGAGGCGCTGCGTGGGGCGGGATTGCTGGTCGAATACTCCTTCAGCTCAGGCACGTGGTACGAAGAGACGGTCGGCATGAATTTCGCCGACTATCTCGCCGCCCGCCCTTCGCAGCTGCGCAACACCTGGCGCCGGAAACGCCGCAGTCTCGAGCGCAGCCGCCGCCTGACGAAACGCTTTGTCGGGCACGACATGGGGATCGATGAGGCGATCGGACATTATCAAACGATCTATCAGGGGAGCTGGAAGCCTCCCGAATTCTTCCCCGATTTTGTGCCGGGATTGATGCGGCTCGCCGACGAGCTCGGGGCGTTGCGGCTTGGACTGTATTTCGTCGATGGGAGACCGGCTGCGGCGCAATTCTGGATTGTGTGGAACCGTCGCGCGGTCATCTGCAAGCTCGCCCATGACAGGCGCTTTGACGAGCTGTCGCTCGGCACGCTGCTGACGATGGACATGTTCGAACGGGTGCTGGCCGAGGACCGCCCGGTGGAAATCAGCCTCGGCCGCGGCGACGATCCCTACAAGAAGCTGTGGCTCCCGCAACGGCGCGAGAGGTGGGGCATTGTCGCCGCCAATCCGCGAACCCCGCGCGGGCTGCGCTTCGGGCTGAGACGGCGCGCCGCTACAATCTATCACCGCCTGCGCCGCGACCGCGTCGCCCCGTTCGAATAACCGGCCAGCGGGGCCGATGCCGTGTCATGGCTGTCCTATTCCTCGTTGGTCCCGCCGAACCTCTTCATCCTCGTCGCGATGATCGGGGTGCTGATCGGTTGGCGAACCAAGCGCTTCGGGCTCGCGCTGGCGACGGCGGCGATCGGCTGCCTCTATCTCGTCTCGATGCCGATTGTGGCGGGCCTGCTTATCCGATCGGCAGAGGCGATCGCCGAAGTTGAACCGAGGCTGCCGCACGCGACCCCGCCCGGCGCCATCATCGTGCTCTCCGCCGACTCGCGGCACAGCAGCGTCCCGGGAAAGCCGGACGCGGTCGGGCCGCTCACCCTCGAGCGTCTCGCCGCCGCCGCGAAAGCCTACCGCAAGACCGGCCTGCCGATCCTCGTCAGCGGCGGTCCCCCGGAGTTCGGCGAGCGGTCGCTGGCGGCGCTGATGACCAAGGTCTTGCAGGAGGATTTCGGAATCCCGGTGCGCTGGCGGGAGGATCGGTCGCGCAACACCTTTGAAAATGCCTCCTTCTCGGCGGCGATGCTGCGCGCGGCGGGGATCGGATCCGCGCTGGTCGTAGCGCACCCCTGGGATATGGCGCGAGCGCTCTGGTCGTTTCGGGCAGTCGGCTACCCGGTGGTTCCGGCCGCCACGCGGGAGGGGCGGAGCCTGTCGTTCTCCGCGGCGGGTTTCCTGCCGCAGGTGCCGGCGCTGCGCGACAGCTATTACGCGCTCCACGAGCTGATCGGGCTGGCCTGGTATCGGCTCCGCTACGGCCGCTGGTGGGCTAATTGAGAAAATAAATGTCGAATGTGACGCACCTCACATGCTTTTCGCCGCGGCCGCGTCATTTATCGGGCGCGCTTGGCTCGGGCCAACGTGTCTGTGACGTGGAGGAATATCATGCCGAGAACCGATCTGTTGGACCAGAGCGCGACCCGGGTCGAGCTCGACCAGCGATCGCGCGAAGCACGCCTGCGGTTGGAGTATGTCGAGCGGCTCCTGGGCGTCCGCTCCCTGCCGCGGCAGTCGCTGCTGCGGCGCTTCCTGCGGCGTCTCGGCTCGCGAATTTGTTTCGCTCGGCAAATCGGAGGCCGATCGATGAGGCCGGTCGCGCGGAGTGGCCGCGAGCAGGGAGTCTCGGGTGAAACCGGCGGTGGAACGAGCGGCGGCTTTTCCGCCGCGCCGCCGGTCGGCTGGGCGAATTGTTCCAGAGATGCCCGAATGAGCCTTGTAGGGCCCGATCGGCCGCCCGCCGCCCAGGCTTGGCATTGGTGCGGGCGGGGCGATTAGACTCCCCATCGGCGACCGACTTTTATCGTGGCGCTTTGCCTTGGCTCGCACCGGGGGAATTGGTCATCGGCCCAGCTCCTTGCATGTTCGGCGGCATGCTGGACCCCTGGCCGATGCCGGTGTCGCCGATGAGCGCATCCGCCGTCGGCTGATCGAGCGTTGCCGTGCGCGCGAGCCCGCTGCTCTTTTGGAACTCCGCAAGCGCCCGCTTGGTCTCCGGGCCTATTACACCGTCTAGAGAACCCTTATAGAGGCCCCGGTTGCGAAGCTCCAATTGCGCCCACCTGACGTCGTCTTTCGAAAGAGCGGCGGCGTTTATCCAATCTTGTGAAGTAGCCGCGGCGGAAGGAGTGCTCAATCCCGCACTCGGAGCCGAATCATCGGCGTCTGCCGGATAATCGAGTGCGGCACCAGCAATCCCTAAAGCCAATACCGAAACCGTACCGAGGATTATTTTTCTTAGCATAGTGATCTCCCTATTTCAGCGAGCCGCCGAACCGGCGGTTCACTGCTGCAAACAGGATGGTCAAAAATTCGGTTCCCCAGCCTGAGGCTCATGGCTTGGTGATTCCGGTCCTCTTCCTCGACAAACGCGCCGCAATCCGCGCCGTTGAAGAGCCGCCCGAAATCCGCCCCCAATCATAATCGAGCTTGCAGGGATCGAAGCCTGTCCGCTGTCGGAATGGCTTCATCGGGCACGTCGCGAGGCGGCGATACCGATCGTCTGTATCGAGACGCGCCAGGCGCAGCGCTTCCTGTCCTCGCGCCCGGTCAAGACCGAAAAATGACGCACGCGGCATCGACGAGATGAGCCACTCCTGCGGATTCGGGAGGGCATGCGGGCGGAACGAAAAGCGATGGATCGAAATCTTGCCACGGCGTCCCGGCACTCGGACATCGGGCGCCGTCTCATGACCATCCCCGGCGTCGGGCCCGTTACCAGCCTCGCTTTCATCGCCATGATCGATGATCCCGGTCGCTTCAGGACCTCGACAGCGCTCGGCGCGAAATCTCGGCCTGACGCCGCGCGTGGAGGGCGACTGTGGCGGTCTCTTATTCGTTGAGCGATCTTGGACCGCTGACGAACGGACTGTCCCGAAGATAAAATCGCAGGAGGCGGTTCGCATCCCGCGAAATGCCGATCCTAATGCTCTGCCCGATTTCGCCGGGCCCGATTTCGCCGGGTTCGTGGTCACCGCGTCCGAGCCATAGAGGGCCTTCTCGGCAAAGATCGAGCCCATCGAGCCGACGATCAACCCGCAACGCCGCGGTGAGCCTTCCTGGTCCTCGCGCCAAGTCGCGCAAGCGCTCGATGCCGCGATTTAGCCGCATGATCGGGATGCCTTCGAGCGGCTCGAGCGCCCTGATCAGGACGCCGGCTCCGATCCCGGGCATCTCGCTCGAGACATTCAGCATGTATGAGCTGCCGTAGGCGAGATAAATATAGGCGTGCCCACGCTCGAGAAACAGCGAACGATTACGCCGCGTCATCCCCCGGTAGGCGTGCCCGGCGGCGTCGCCGACGACATACGCCTCGGTCTCAACAATACGACCGCTGGCGACGCCTTCAGGCAACTCCCGCACCAATACCTTGCCAATGAGATAGCGGGCGAGAGCGACCGTATCAATCGGCAGCTCCGAGCGAGCGAGCGGCAGATGGCCATCCTTACGGCGGCCAGGTTTCAGGGCATCCGCTCGACCCATTGCGCGCGCGAAGGCCCCGGCTCGAACGGATCGCCGAAATACTGGGTCTCGCGGGCCACCTTCCCATCGAGGAACTCCATGATGCTCACGGTGTAAGACGGCCGCCCGTCATAGGTCAGGACATATTCAGTGACCCAGAGGTCGCCCGCGCCGATTATCCGCCGCACTGTGAAGCGTTTCCGGTTCGGCTGCGCGGCGCGAGACGACTGAATCTTCCGCCGCCCGCGGATGCGCTCGCCCGATTGCGGATATTCGAGCACCGCGTCCTCTCGGTAAATCTGGTGCTCCGCCTCGAAGTCGTTCGCATCGGAGGCGGCCCAGTGGCGATCCAGAGCCGCTCGAATCTCTCGGTCTTCCATATCAAATCTCCTTGACCATCGCCGTCGATGTTGAGCCGTCGTACCGTCACCCGCATGGGCGGAGCAAGGCCCGCCGGGCCTTGCTCCGGGCGAAAGCCTATAGCCCGGTCCCGAGGGGAGACGCCCTATCGAAGCGGAAGCGTCTTGCCTTGTAGAGCATATAGCGTATATTAGAGAATATACGTAAGTTGGAGAATCTACGGAAATGATTACAGTAACCGCGGCGGAGTTTCAGCGCTATTTCGGGCGCTACCAGGACGAAGCCCTGACCCAGCCCGTGGTGATCACCCGCAACGGCCGCGAGCGCGTCGTGATGATTTCGGTCGACGAATACCGCAGGCTCAAGCGTCGCGACCGCCGGGTGATGGGCCTCGAAGACTTCACGGACGAGGATATCGCCGCCCTGGAAGCAACTCGCGCGTCGGAGAGCTCGAAGGCGTTCGACAGCGAACTGAAATCGTCATAAGGGTGTGCCATTCCCGGAACCGGTTCCCGGCCTCGTCATCCGCTACGGCTATCTGTGGGCGGAGGAACACGCGCGGGGGCAGGAGGAGGGGGTCAAGGACCGGCCCTGCGCAGTCATTCTGGTCAGTACCGACGAGGCCGGTGAACAATGGGTGACGACGCTGCCGGTCACGCACGCGCCGCCGTCTAATCCCGAGCTTGCCGTCGAGATTCCGGCCGCTACCAAACGCCGCCTGAGGCTGGATGACGCGCGTTCCTGGGTGGTGCTGAGCGAAGCCAACCGTTTCCTGTGGCCGGGGCCCGACCTGCGGCCTGCACGGCCGGGAGATGCCGCGAGCGTCGCCTACGGGCAGCTGCCGTACACGATTTTCGAGCAAATTCGACGGAAATTCATCGCCGCGGTACGCGCGGCGCGGGCCGGAATAGTGCCGCGGAGCGAGTAGGGGCGTTGCGCTGAACGCGGCAGCGGTCGCCATCAACAAGGCCGCAACCAGCTGATCCCGTAATGTGCGAATTCCCCCTCACCAACCCCTTCCCTGGAGTCCCCTAGGGGCCAGCTTTCTTGGTCGAGGAACTCCATGATGCTCACGGTGTAAGACGGCCGCCCGTCATAGGTTAGGACATATTCAGTGACCCAGAGGTCGCCCGCGCCGATTATCCGCCGCACTGTGAAGCGTTTCCGGTTCGGCTGCGCGGCGCGAGACGACTAAATCTTCCGCCGCCCGCGGATGCGCTCGCCCGATTGCGGATATTCGAGCACCGCGTCCTCTCGGTAAATCTGGTGCTCCCCCTCGAGGTCGTTCGCATCGGAGGCGGCCCAGTGGCGATCCAGAGCCGCTCGAATCTCTCGGTCTTCCATATCAAATCTCCTTGACCATCGCCGTCGATGTTGAGCCGCCGTGCCATGCGCTGGCCTGGAACAGGCCTTCCAGATGGGGCATGAGGGCCATTCCCAGCGCGAAGGCCGAGTGGCCGAGAAGGGTCAGAATCCGGCGGTTCGGGCCGGGGGCCCCGCTACCGCAGCTTTGGGATGGGGTGCGCCCGACGTATCGTGCTCGAGCGGCGGCGGCTCTGCCGGAGGCATGTAGGCACGTTCCATACATCGCCCTGCGTCTCGCAGCCCTTGCGCCAGGTTCCCTCAGAGAGAACAATGAGCAGTGAAGCGATATATCGCGGTCGCGCCGCCAAGGGGAGAGAGTGCCATGGACCTCGGATTGCAAGGCAAGCATGCGGTCGTGACTGGCGGCAGTCGGGGCATCGGCAAAGCCATTGCGCGGGAATTGGCTCGCGAAGGGGTCGATGTGGCGATCGTGGCGCGGAACAAGGGGGATCTGGAGGCGACGGCGCGGGAGCTGGCTGCCGCGACGAACCGGCGCATCGTTCCCCTCGCCGCCGATGTCACCAGCAAGGAGCAGGTGGACCGCATGGTCGCCGAGGCGGCGCAGCAACTGGGCGGTCTGCACATCCTGGTCAACAGCGGGTCCGCGCCAGGGGGCTCGGCCACCGCGACCGGCCCGATCGAAACCGTCATCGACGAGGATTTGATGCAGGATTTCAACGTGAAATATGTCGGAGCGCTGCGCTGTTCCCGCGCTGTCATCCCGTTCATGAAGACCGCGGGCTGGGGCCGCATCATCAACATCAGCGGCGGCAACGCCCGCAACGCCGGCAACCTCAGCGGCGGCGCCCGCAATGCCGGCCTGGTGCACATGACAAAAACGCTGGCAGTCCAATTGGGCCGCCATGGGATCACGGTCAATTGCATCCATCCCGGCACGACCCGCACCGAGCGCACGCCGAGCCTGCTCGCTGCCCGCGCCACACAGCTGGGCGGATCCCCGGAAGATGCGGAGCGGCAGGACTTCGCTCCGGATTCGCCGCGCGGCAATGCCATCTGCCGCATGGTGGATGCCTCAGAGGTCGCGTTCGTCGCGGTCTTCCTGGCCTCGGAAAAGGCCTGGGCGGTCTCCGGCGAGCTGGTGGCGGCAAGCGGCGGGGCCGGGCGGTCGGTATATTACTGAGCAGCGATTCGAATGCGTATTCATTGATTTTTTCAACCGTGGAAAGCCGCCCTGCGCTCGGCGTGATTTGTAACCTGTTCTGATCGCCGACGGTCTGGCTGGTGCAAACAATTATCGGGCTGAAGACCTGTTCAGGGCACAGCAACACGTATGAGCGTCTTGAACGCATCCCCATCCACTTCATCGCCCTCGAGCCTCCAATACATGCACCAGCAGCCATTGCTAGCACCGGACTTGCCAAACAGATCCTGGAGCGCGGGCCACAGATCGGGCGTGAGCGGGCGGAGGGCAAACCCGATGCCACCTTTCTTCTTCGCCATGTCGCGCCCGCACGGTTTATCGACCTGAGACTTGGGCTTCGGGCGCAAGTTTCCTGTTGCGACGGATGGGGTCAACGTACCGTTTTTGCGCAAAGCAATACCCACCGTCTTGTCCAAGCGGTGCCCTTCTGCAAAAGTCGAGCTTCACAGTCGGTTTGTCGCGCCACCGGACGACCCCTGCGGACTGACCCCGCCACGATCTGATCGCGAGCACGAGACCTATGCAAGCGCAAAGACAACAATATCCGCCATACACGACGCTGAAGTCGTCGTCTGATTTGGGCTGGTCTGCTCTGGTCGACGCCTGAAGCGTGTTCTCGACTATGTCGAAGACCATCTTTCTGACGATATTGCGGTCGCCGATCTTGCCAGTGTCGCGTGTCTCAGCATCTTTCACTTTACCCGTGCGTTTTCTTCCGCAATAGGCGTGCCTCCGCATCGCTACGTCAGCCAAAGACGCCTGGAGTGGGCAAAAGCGATGATCGCGGCGGGGGACATATCGCTTGCAAAGACGGCTTTCGTCTGCCGGTTTTCCTCACAATCGAGCTTTACCCGTGCGTTCAGGCGCGCCACGGGCATGACGCCCGCGGAGTATCGCCGCGCGTCCGCTTCGCGGAAGCCTTCGCTGCTGTCGAACTCGGGGCCGCCGCGCCGCGGCACTGCCGAAGAGACCGAACTGCATTATCTCACTCCTCGCTCCCCGGTCGGGAGATTACGTTGCGCTCGGTTATGTTCCAAATACCGTCTTTTGATCGCCGTCATATCGCGGGGCATACAACCCCGTCAGCCACCCGGACCGCAGGACCGGATGGACGAGGCAGGTCTGCTGCTCTGGTGTCAAATTCAGCTGAGCTATTGGTCACAATCTAGCGCTCAGAAGCTGCCTCAAAAACCTGCGTCGCCTAATCATCAACAGCCGCGGACCGCTGTTGACCCATAAGTGAGATTGGCCGCACTCGTAGCCGACGACAAGGCACGTTTGCGAACTGATGGGTCTCAGCGACCACCGGCATCGCCCAGCTCACTCAGAAGCTGTTTCGCCGCAATCAGATCGGCGGTGCCGAAACCCTCCGTGAAGCGGTCATAAACCGGCTGAAGGCAGGCGATGGCATCGGCGGTGACGGTCTTGATTGTCGCAGCAGCCGGGCGAGGCTCGTGGCGGCGCGGAGTTCCCAGGACAACGCACCTTGTCGGCGCGCCCAGTCGAGCGCTTGCCGGAAGTGATCCTCGGCCGCCGCCGCGGCTCCGGGCGCGCCCTGCAACAGCAGAAGCTCGCCCTTGACGCGCATTAACTCGGCCATCGCCCAATGCTCTTCGGTGCGCTCGGAGCGCGAGATCGCCTCCTCGATCGCGGCGAGCCCTTCGGCGTTCTGCCCGGCACGGCCCAAAGCTTCTGCCATCAGGAACGCGAGGAACCGCAAGACGGCTGGACCCGGCCTCGCCGAATTCGTCGAAGCCGGCGCGCAGCAGCCGCAATCCGGTGATGACATCGCCGCGCTGGATGACGAGCACTCCCTGAAAGCTGCGGCCACAGGCGCGCCAAAGGGCCAGTGCATGCCTTGTCGAATGGTCGAGCAGCATCGTCGCGTAATGTTCCGCCGCAGCCAGATCACCGGTCAACAGAGCGAGCGGGCACGCCGCGTGGGCCAGAGCCATGACATAATGAGATTGTGTGGTTGGCTGCGCGAGCGTCCTCCACGCGTGCTGTGGGCGGCGCGCGTCGCCTGATCCGGAAATCCCTGCAGCCATAGAACCCGCGCAAGGAAACCACTCATCACCACCCGTTGATCGATATGAAAGCGAATAATGTGCGACGTTTGGTCGGGAGTGACGTAACCAACGAGCACGTGTTCCAGATGGCGCCTCGCGCTGGGCAGGTCGCCGAGGTAATGCTGCGAGACGCCGATCATTCCCTCGCCGCTCAGCCGATCGTTCGGGTCGGGTCGCTCCGCGGCCAACGCATGGAACCTTTGCGCCAGTTCGAGAGCAACGCGATGCCGACCGCTGGCGGTGTGATAAGCCCACAGGCCCCACAGCGCCCGCAACCGATACTCGGCATCGTCAAGGCTCTCCGCAATCTCAAGGGCCCTTGTGTAGGCCATGCTGGTCTCGGGGCTGGCAGGACCCCTACTATGAATCAGCGATGCAGCCACTGCGGCGTGGAGCTTCATCTCGTGGCGCGCATCCCGGCTCGCTCCGGCCCCGAGAGCGGCGAGCGCTCGCTCGGCGCGGCCGCGGCACTCCTCCGGCAGCGACAAGCGCATCCAGAGGGGCGACCGCAGCGGCGGTCAGCGCCACCCCGATCGATCCATCGCCGCCTGGCGAAAAGGCCCAGTCGAGCGCCGCGCGCAAATTGTCGATTTCCCGGGCGTAATCGGCCAGCCATTCGTCCGCCGGCCGCGCCGCCGCTTCACCCTCAGCGCGCTCGAAAAGATTGCGGTAGTACTCGGCGTGGCGGCGCGCGAGCCGTTCGCGCTCGCCGCTCTCGTCAAGCTTGCTCGATCGCGTAGGCGCGGGTGGTGTCGAGCAGCCGGAACCGCGGTCTGGCGCCGCTGACATCGGCGACGACCAAGGATTTCGCCACCAGATCGGCCAGCCGGTCTATCGCATCGATGCGCGTCGTCGTTGAGTCCAGCGCCACGGCTGCGGCAGCCTCGACCGTAAAGCCGCCGGCAAAGATGCCGAGCGCCCGGAAGAACCGCTGCTCGTCCTCGCTCAGCAGGCCGTAGCTCCAATCGACGACGGCCCGCATGGTGCGATGCCGCGGCGATCGCTGTGCGACGCCGCGTCGTCAGCAGCGGCAAGCTGCGGTCCAGGCCGGCGGCAAGGCCCTCGACCCCAAGCACCTCGACGCGCGGTGCGGCGAACTCGATCGCCAGCGGCAAGCCGTCGAGCCTCCGGCAAATCTCGACGACCAGCGGGGCATTCGCATCGGTCAGCGCGAAGTCTTCGACGATCGCGGTCGACGCGCTCGACGAACAGCTGCACTGCCGGGAAAGCCGCCGCCTCGGCGGCCGTCAGTCCGGACGAGGTCGGCGGGCTGCCAAGCGGCCCGAGGCGGTGCTCGCGCTCGCCCGCGACCCCGAGCGGCTCCCGGCTGGTCGCCAGGATGTTGACCCCAGGCACGCCGCTGAGAACCGCCGCCGCCAGGCTGGCCGCCGCGTCGATGACATGCTCGCAATTGTCGAGCAGCAGCAGCATTCGCTTGTCTCTAAGGGCGGCGACCAGGCCGGGAAGCGGATTTTCGGTGCGGACTTCCAGGCCGAGCACCGTCGCAACCGCGCTCGGCACCAGGCGCGGGTCGCCGAGCGGCGCCAGATCGATCAGCCAGACGCCGTGCTTCATAATCGGCGATCATGCGCTCGGCGACGGCGAGGGCGACCGTGGTCTTGCCGATGCCGCCGGGCCCGACGATCGTCACCAGGCGCTGGCGCGACAGTCGCGAGACGATCGCCGCTGCGGCTTCCTCGCGGCCGATCATCCGCGTCATCGCGAGTCGGCAGATTGTGCGTCTCGCCGGCGCGATCGGCCGGCGGCGGCATGGCCGCGAGGCTCTGTCGTGGCCTGACCGGGGCGACAAAATTCGTAACCCCGACCGGGAACCGTGACGATGTAGCGATTGCCACCCTGGCCGTCGCCGAGGGCACGGCGCAAGGCGCCGACCTGGATCTTCAGGTTTGCTTCTTCGACAAAGGTCTGCGGCCAGGCGCTGGCGATCAGCTCTTCCTTCCGACCACCTCGCCGGCGCTCTCGACCAGAGCGGCCAGAATGTCAAAGGCGCGGCTACCGAGCCGCACCGGCTTATCGCCTTCGAGCAGCAGCCGCTGCGCTGGCAACAGCCGGAACGGGCCAAACGAGATCGCGCGTTCGTCCATCGATAGCCACCGACAGTTTCTCTCCTTTTTATCGGTTCTTACTTCTTTATACCTCGACTTACCCAATTTTGCTCGGGCTACCGAACTTCCCCCAGCTTAACTAACTCCCGAATGCAAAGCGCTCCAGATGCTGCCTATCACATGCGACTGCGAGGTTCCGCCAATGACGATAAAACCAGAAGGAAAACATCTTTTGGAGAGCGCAATGAACAATAGGACTGACAAATCGATCTGCGGTGGCCCATGCCAGGGTTTGACTGAGACACTCGAGGCGAAGCTGGCCAATCCCGAGACATCGCCGGAATTCGACCTGCGCAAGGCTGTAAACGATGTGCTGGGGGATGTCGGCCTGACGGTCCCCGATGGCGGCGGCAAACTCACGTTCTACGGGCAGGATCCCATCATTGCCAGTCCGTTCCGCTTTGGCTCGATGGCGGCGATCGGTCTGGCAGCGAAGAGCGTGGCGGTTGCGGCACTGTGGAAGCACCGCACTGGGGAAGGCCAGGACATCTCGGTGGATGTGAGGAAGGCGCTGCTCCGCTTTTACGGCTTTTTTGAAGAAAAATGGGAGACCATCAACGGACGGCCGCCCTCTGCGTGGGGCTATGCAGGCACCCCATTCTTCAAGCAGCCGATGCTCCGCGAGACACGCGACGGCCGTCACGTGCTGGCTATGGATTTCTATCCGAGGCTGCGTGCGCGCATGCTCAACTTCCTCAGATGCAGCGAGAGCTCCGAATTGATCGACAACGCGATTCTCCAGTGGCGCGCCGATGAGCTCGAGATGGCTGCGGCAGAGCAGGGTCTCGTGCTGGGGAAGGTGCGCTCAAACGAGGAGTTCCGCCGGGAGCTGCAGTATTCCGAGGTTCTCGCGCACATGCCGCTGATCGCGATCGAAAAGATCGGCGACAGCGAGCCAGTGCCGCTATCGCGCGGCGGCAAGCATCCGTTGGATGGCGTCCGCGCATTTGGCATGGGGCACGTGATTGCTGGTGGGACGATCGGTAGGACATTGGCCTATCACGGGGCCGACGTCCTCAATATCTGGCGCCCCAACAATTCGGAGCTTGAGGAATTTGCCTGGGATGTGCAGGTCGGCATGCGATCGACGATACTGGACGACTTCAAAGAGGATCGCGCCAGGTTTGATCAACTGCTGTCCAGGGCCGATGTATTCTTTGCAAACAAGCGGCCCGGCTTCCTGAAGCTGCACGGTCTCGAAGCCGAGGAACTGTGCGCACTTAGGCCCGGGCTTATTCATGCGACGGTCGTTCCTCACGGCACCAAGGGCCCATGGTCGAACCGCCCGGGCTTCGATCAGATTGGGGCGAGCGTGGCCGGCCTGTTCGCTCTGGAAGGAACGCTCAGTCGGCCCAAACAGCCCCCGATCGTGCCCATTTGCGACAACGTGACGGGCTGGCTCGTCGCGATCGGCGTGCTCGCGGCGCTGCGCCGCCGGGCGATCGAGGGCGGAAGCTACCGGGTCGTGGTCTCGCTGACCAGGACCGTCCTATGGCTGATGTCGCTCGGGATCTTCGACAAGGCTTATGCGAAGGCAACCGCGGGCTCGACCGAAGAGCACAGCCACGTCGCACCGGATCTGTTCACGGCCGAGACGCCCTTGGGCACCTATCAGGGCATGACGGACCAAGTGCTGATGTCACGCACACCGGGCTCGTTCAACACCGTGTTGGTTCCGCGCGGATCGAGCAAGCCCGAGTGGCTCGGCGCATGAGCGATCGGATCCGACGACGTAACTATCTGATTTAGAGGAGAGTAATATGACTGAGCGTTCATCGCGAACAGGAAGACAGGGTCCAGCAGAAAACGCGCTGTGGGCCGACTGTTCGTACTTGAGCTGAGTGGCGGTCGCATCCACTCGATGAGCCCGGAGGGGGGCGACCGGAAGGTCATCGTAGCCGATTGCCGTCACCCGGATGGGATAGCGGTCGATGTTGCAGCCGGCCATATCTACTGGACGAATATGGGGGTCTTCGATCTCAACGATGGCTCCATCGAGCGCGCCGACATTGACGGAAACAATCGTAAGGTGATCATTCCCGAAGGCAGCACGTTCTCGCCCAAACAGATCCACCTCGATAAGAAAAACGGCAAGCTCTATTGGTGCGACCGCGAAGGCATGCGCGTGATGCGCTCGAATCTCGACGGCTCGCAAATCGAGACGCTTGTCGAGGCGGGACGTGGCGATGCGGATCGACGCGACCAGACCAGATGGTGCGTCGGCATCACCCTCGACCCGGAGCTGGGCCAGATCTACTGGACCCAGAAAGGCCCGACCAAGGGAGATCAAGGCCAACTCTTCCGCGCCGGCATTGAAATCCCCAAGGGCGAAACCGCCACCGACCGCTCCGACATCGAAGTATTTTTCGATCGCTTGCCGGAGCCAATCGACCTCGAGCTCGATCTGAGAAATCGCGTCCTCTACTGGACCGATCGCGGCGACCCGCCGCGCGGCAATACGGTGAACCGTGCATCGATCGATGCAAAGCCCCAATTCCCGGAAATCCTGGTGACCCACCTGATGGAAGGGATCGGCATCGCGCTGGATGTCCCCGGCAATCGGATGTTCGTGACCGATTTTGCTGGCTCGATCTACTCAGCTAGGCTCGACGGATCGGGAGAACTCAATTTCCTGTTCGCGCAGGGAAATCTCACTGGCGTCGCTTACGCGGAAATTTGAATTCCGATCAAAAGGAGAAATGATCATGTCCACGATCAAGCCCATTGACCGGGTCGCAATCATCGGAACGGGCGTCATCGGTGCGAGCTGGACGGCGTTGTTCCTGGCGAAGGGGCTAAAGGTCATAGCGACCGATATCGCACCGGATGCCGAGACGTCATTGCGAAGCTTCGTGAAAGCGGCATGGCCGGCGCTCGACCGGTTGGGCCTCGCTCCGGGAGCATCACAATCGCATCTCACGTTCACATCAGACCTTCCCACAGCCGTTCGCGCCGCGGACTTCGTCCAGGAAAACGGCCCGGAACGCATCGACTTCAAGCAGAACCTATATCGGCAGCTCGACGAGCTGTTGCCGGCCGATGCGATCATTGCGTCGAGCTCGTCCGGACTGATGATGAGCAGTATTCAGAAGGGCTGCAAGCTGCACCCGGAGCGCTGCGTCATCGGCCACCCATTCAACCCGCCGCACCTGATCCCGCTGGTCGAGATCGTCGGCGGATCGAAGACCTCGGAAGATACGATAGAGCGTGCGGCGCAATTCTACACCTCGATCGGCAAGCGTGCCGTCCGCCTCCACAAAGAGCTGTCGGGCCACGTCGCCAATCGCCTGCAGGCGGCGGTGATGCGCGAGGTCTATTACCTCGTCGGCGAAGGTGTGCTCAGCGTCGCCGACGTCGATACGGCGCTGTGCTGGGGGCCGGGATTGCGGTGGGGCATCATGGGGCAGGTTTTGCTCAACCACCTGGGGGGCGGCGAGGGCGGCATGGCGCACTTCTTGGACCAGTTCACCGGGCCCATTACCGCTTGGTGGAAGGACCTTGGATCCCCTGAATTGACACCCGAACTGCGGCAGAAGCTCATCGACGGCGTCAAGGCCGAAGCGGGATCGCGCTCGATCGAGGAACTGGCCAAAGAGCGCGACCGGGTACTTCTCGGCCTCCTCGCGCTGCGCACCGGCGCCGATACCTCGCAAGCTGCCTAGCCGCGACGCGCGGCCGCGAAACAGGAGTAACTGTCATGGCTAGCGAATCCAATTCCGGGCGCCTGTTCTTCCTCGACCTCGGCGCCGGACGCATCCTGTCGGTGAATCCTGACGGCTCCGATCTGAAAACGGTGCTGACCGAGGGTCAGGGGCCACATCCGGATGGCGTCGTCGTGGATGCCGGGCGATTGCGCGAAGGAGTGATCAAGGGATGAACGATGTCGCCTCGCGGCCGCCGCCGCTTTGCACGGACGCCCCCTCGGCGACCACGCAACCCCAATCCAAATCATCTGCCGGTGCGACGCAACCCGAGCGCAAGCCGCGAATTGTCATCGTCGGCGGCGGTTTCGGCGGCGTCTCTGCGGCGCGGGCGCTGCGGCGGAGCGATGCCGAAGTCGTTTTGATCGATCGGCGCAATCATCACATCTTCCAGCCGCTGCTTTACCAGGTGGCTACCGCAGTTCTCTCGCCTTCCGACGTTGCGGCGCCGATCCGGCAGCTAGCCCGTAAGCAGAAGAACCTCTCGGTGATGCTGGCCGAAGTCACCGGCCTCGATCTAAAATCGCGCTCGGTCACCATTCGCTGCGACGGTATCGGGACGAGGATTGTCCGGTTCGACTACCTGGTTCTCGCGCCTGGCATGCAGGCGAGCTATTTTGGGCACGACGAGTTCGCCGAACACGCCCCGAGCCTCAAAACCATCGCCGACGGTGAGGCGATACGCGCCAAGATCCTCGACGCTTACGAAAAGGCGGAGCTTACGGAGAACCCGGCAGAACGCGACCGCCTGCTGAGTTTCGTCCTCGTCGGTGCAGGACCGACCGGCGTCGAGTTGGCCGGGTCGATCGCCCAGCTGGCATCGGTCACCTTGCGTTCGAATTTTCGGCAGGTCGATCCCACGAAGACCTCGGTCATCCTGCTCGACGGCGCCAAGCGCATCCTCCCGAGCTTTGCGGAATCCCTCTCTCGGAAAGCGGCAAGACGGCTTGAGCAGCTCGGCGTCACGATTCTCACCGATGCGAAAGTCGACAAGGTGGACGAGCAGGGGGTTGTCGTCGCGGGCAAGCGGATCGACAGCGAAACTGTTCTGTGGACCGCGGGAGTCGCCCCCTCACCGATCCTGAAGCTTCTCGAAACCGCAACCGATCGTGCCGGACGCGTCTGTGTGACGCCCTTCCTGAGCGTTCCGGATCATGACTCGGTGTTCGTGGTCGGTGATGCTGCCGCTCTCGCTCAGAATGGCCGTCCATTGCCGGGGGTCGCCCAGGTCGCGATCCAGGAAGGCCGGTATGTCGGCCGGTCCATTAACGCCCAAATCAGGACCGGACGCGCGCCCAGCCGCCCCTTCCGCTACTTCGACAAGGGCAACATGGCCGTCGTCGGGAAGAACTTTGCCATCCTCGAAACACATAAACTCCGGCTCAGCGGTTTCACCATGTGGTTCGTCTGGGCCTTCATTCACTTGATGTTTCTGCCGCAGGTCCAAAATCGAGTGCGCGTCGAGCGGCAATGGCTGTGGTCGTATCTGACCGGGCAGCGCAGTTCACGACTTATCCCCGAAAGCTGATTGCTCAGTAGGGCGCCTCGCTGGAGTTTACCCGGTTTGGCGTAGCCTCGGCATCCGCTGCGGCCTTGGCTGCGGGTAATTTGGCGTTGAGTTCTGCGATGAGGAGGCGGCAATGGTGCAGGTCGGCCACCCACGTCCCGCGTCCGGCAACCCTTGCGCCAGGTTCCCTCAGAGAGAACAATGAGCAGTGAAGCGATTATCGCGGCCGCGCCGCAAAGGGGAGAGAGTGCCATGGACCTCGGATTGCAAGGCAAGCATGCGATCGTGACTGGCGGCAGTCGGGGCATTGGCAAAGCCATTGCGCGGGAATTGGCTCGCGAAGGGGTCGATGTAGCGATCGTGGCGCGGACCAAGGGGGATCTGGAGGCGACCGCGCGGGAGCTGGCGGCCGCGACGAACCGGCGCATCCTTCCCCTTGCCGCCGATGTCACCAGCAAGGAGCAGGTGGACCGCATGGTCGCCGAGGCGGCGCAGCAACTGGGCGGGCTGCACATCCTGGTCAACAGCGGGTCAGCACCAGGGGGCTCGGCCACCGCGATAGGCCCGATCGAAACCGTCGTCGACGAGGATTTGATCGAGGATTTCAACACGAAATATGTCGGAGCGCTGCGCTGTTCCCGCGCTGTTATCCCGTTCATGAAGACCGAGGGCTGGGGCCGCATCATCAACATCAGCGGCGGCAACGCCCGCAACGCCGGCAACCTCAGCGGCGGCGCCCGCAATGCCGGCCTGGTGCACATGACAAAAACGCTGGCAGTCCAATTGGGCCGCCATGGGATCACGGTCAATTGCATCCACCCCGGCACGACCCGCACCGAGCGCACGCCGAGCCTGCTCGCTGCCCGCGCCACACAGCTGGGCGGATCCCCGGAAGATGCGGAGCGGCAGGACTTCGCTCCGGATTCGCCGCGCGGCAATGCCATCTGCCGCATGGTGGATGCCTCAGAGGTCGCGTTCGTCGCGGTCTTCCTGGCCTCGGATAAGGCCTGGGCGGTCTCCGGCGAGCTGGTGGCGGCAAGCGGCGGGGCCGGGCGGTCGGTATATTACTAAGCAGCGATTCGACTGCGTATTCATTGATTTTTTCCAACCGTGGAAAGCGGCCCTGCGCCCGGCGTGGTTTCTGCGCGCCGCAAAGGGCAGCCATGAGATCTGGTTCAGCCCGATCACGAAGCGTCGCTTCCCGATCCCCAGGGGCCACATCTCCAACCCGGACCTCGATAATCAGAGCACTCCCCATGTTCAGTTGATGAAGCTTGACCCTCTGACGGCGAAACGGCGGCGATCACGGAACTCGCCAACGTCGTCGAATACGACCGCTACCCGGTCTCGCAGCAAATCCGTACGCTCGGATGCCGTCGCAACGAAATTCGCCCCGCGGCCAATCCCGTGTGCAGCCTCGCAGCCTTGAACTCGTTGCTTTTTTCCCTGGGTCTAAGGCCGGGAGGACTTGGTGCGGGCGGGGAGACTTGAACTCCCACGTCCTCTCGGACAACAGATTTTGAGTCTGCCGCGTCTGCCATTCCGCCACGCCCGCCCGCCGGCGCAGCATAGTGCTCGCCCCGGCCCGCGACAACCGGGTGGCGCGGCCACCGGAACGCGGGCACCATTGCGCCGCGCGCTGTCCCACCCTACATTTCCTGGGTCGGGCAACCGACTATGGCGATACACGGCTTGTGAAATAAGCGTTGCGGACCCGGGGGCAGTACCCGGCGCCTCCACCAATTTCCCTGCCGGCCCCGGGGCCGGCGATCCACGGGGGCGAACCAGGCTCGACGCGCGTGGTAAAGGCAAGATCCGTCGCCCGGCATGATTCCGCCGTTATCGGGTCAAAATCTAGCTGCGAACGACAACTTCGCACAAGAGGCGCTCGCGGCCTAACCCCTAGCGGGGTAAAAGCTTTGAGCAAATCGCGGTTCGAGGGGCACCGGGCAACAGAAGCCCCTCACTCATCCAAGGCTCCGCTCTATCCCCAATGAACGAACCGCCGGAAATTGCCCAGGACCTCTTCGACTACCCCCGGATGGTCGAGGCCGCGTTGCGCGGCGTTATGCGCGAGGCCTTGGCGCGCATCGCGCGGGAGGGCCTGCCCGGCGACCACCACTTCTATATCGGCTTTCGCACGCGCGCGCCCGGGGTCGCGATCCCGAACTACCTGATCGCCAAATACCCGGACGAGATGACGATCGTCTTGCAGCACCAGTTTCGCGCGCTCGAAGTCGGCGATCACGGCTTTTCGGTAAATTTGAGCTTTTCCAGCCGCTCGGAGCGGTTGACCATTCCCTTCGCTGCCGTGACCACGTTTGCCGATCCCTCGGTCAATTTCGGGCTCCAGTTCGAAGCACCGGGGGCGGCGCCGGCCGAAGCTGCGGCGGCGCTCCCGGCCCCGGCCTCCGACGCAGCCGGAGCGGCCGGCCGCGGAAATCGTGACGCTCGACAAGTTTCGCAAACGCTAGCATCGCCGCCTCCTTGACGCGGGGACGGAATCGCGGATTCCTGCGGCAAAGCGGATTGCGGAGTGGATATGAGCGACGCCTACCACGAACTTTTCCCGCTCGGGCCGGACGACGCGCCCTATCGCAAGCTCTCCGGCGATTACGTCTCGACCGGGATGTTCGACGCCGAGCGCATTTTGAAGGTCGACCCGGCAGCATTGACCCTGCTCGCCCGCGAGGCCTTTGTCGATTGCCAGCACCTGCTGCGCCCCGGCCACCTCGCCCAATTGCGCGCCATCCTCGACGATCCCGAAGCCTCGTCGAACGACAAGTTCGTCGCTTTCGATTTGTTGAAGAACGCCAACATCGCCGCCGGCAAGGTCCTGCCGATGTGCCAGGACACCGGCACGGCGATCGTGATGGGCAAGAAGGGCCAGCAGGTCTGGACGGGGGCCGACGACGCCGCTGCGCTGTCGGAGGGGATCCGGCGCACCTACACCGAAACCAACCTGCGCTACAGCCAGGTGGCGCCTTTGTCGATGTATGAGGAGGTCAACACCGGAGACAACCTCCCGGCGCAGATCGACCTCTACGCGGAGCCGGGCGACCAGTACAAATTCCTGTTCATCGCCAAGGGCGGCGGCTCCGCCAATAAGAGCTTTCTCTACCAGCAGACAAAGGCGGTGCTGAACCCGAAATCGCTGCTGAAATTCCTCGACGAAAGGGTCCGCACGCTCGGCACCGCCGCGTGCCCGCCCTATCACCTGGCGATCGTCATCGGCGGCACCTCCGCCGAGATGAACCTGAAGACGGTCAAGCTCGCCAGCTGCCGCTTTCTCGACGCATTGCCGAGCGAAGGCAACCGCTACGGGCAGGCCTATCGCGACCGCGGCTTCGAGGAGGAGGTCCTCGAATTGACGCGCGGGCTGGGGATCGGCGCGCAGTTCGGCGGCAAGTATTTCTGCCACGATGTGCGCGTCATCCGGCTGCCGCGCCACGGCGCCAGCCTGCCGATCGGGATCGGCGTCTCGTGTTCGGCGGACCGCCAGATCCTCGGCAAGATCAACGCGGACGGAGTGTTCGTCGAGGAGCTCGAAACCAACCCGGCGCGTTTCTTGCCGGAGATCGACCCCGCCTCGCTCGGGGGCGAGGTCGTCGCGATCGATCTGGCGCGGCCGATGGACGAGATCCGCCACACCCTCTCGCGATATCCGGTCAAGACCCGCCTCAGCCTGACCGGGCCGCTGATCGTCGCCCGCGACATCGCCCACGCCAAACTGCAGGAGCGGCTCGACCGCGGCGAGGGGCTGCCCGATTATGTCAAGAACCACCCGATCTACTACGCCGGTCCCGCCAAGACCCCCGAGGGGTATGCTTCGGGCTCGTTCGGGCCAACCACCGCCGGGCGGATGGACAGCTATGTCGATCGCTTCATGGAGGCGGGCGGAAGCTTTGTCACCCTCGCCAAAGGCAATCGCGGAGCGGAAGTGCGCGCCGCCTGCAAAAAGCATGGCGGGTTCTACCTCGGCTCGATCGGCGGGCCGGCCGCGCGCCTCGCGCAGGACTGCATCCGCAAGGTCGAGGTCGTCGAGTATCCGGAGCTCGGCATGGAGGCGATCTGGCGCATCGAGGTCGTCGATTTCCCGGCCTTTATCGTTGTCGACGATGAGGGGAACGACTTCTTCGCCGCGCTTGGTTGAGGGTGCGGCAGGGGCGAGCCGCGGGTTCGCGGCCGCCGGATGCGGGGCCTCTTGAGTGGCGCAAGAGGGCGATTTGGAGGCGCTGCTGCATGGCGAAAAGGGAGCCTGGGAAGCTTTCGCCCGCCGCTACGCCGGGCTGATCGTCGCGGCCGTGCGCGGCATCGCCCGCGAGCCCGGGGAGGTCGAAGACCTGACCCAGGAGGTCTTTTTGCGGCTGTGCAAGGACGATTTCCGGCTGCTGCGCAGCTATGACCCCGCCCGGGCCGGGCTGTCCACCTGGATAACGATCGTCGCCCGCAGCACCGCTCGGGACGCGATGCGCCGCTACCGGCCGGTCGCCGTGCCGATCGAGGACGTGCCCGAGGCGCGCTTTGCGATCGAGCCCGTCGAGCCGGTGCGCAAGCTCAAATTGCCCGAGGCCCTATTGTCCCCGCGCCAGCGGCAAATCTTAACGATGTTATATGATCATGAAATGGACGTTTCGGAGGTCGCGGCCGCGCTCGGCATCGACCGGCAGACGGTTCGCAGCGCCCACCATAAGGCCATGATCAAATTGCGCGCTTATTTCAAAGCCGAAGTCGAATGATATCGAAACCGCGGGGATGCTCGCGGCGCCGCTTGCGTAGTGACGGGAGGAAAGCGTTGCGATGATGCGGACGGACGACGAACCAGAACAAAGACCGGATCCGGAAGCGGATCGCCGCCTGTGGCAGGGTTGCCGGGACGCCGATGCGCCGGAGAACGAGGCCGAACGTTTTCTCGACCTCGCGGCTTTTGCCGACGGCCTCCTCGTCGACGAGGAGCGGGAGCGGGTGTCTGCATTGCTCGAAACGGATAGCGACGCCGCAACCGATGTGCGGGCGGCTCAACTGCGCGGCGGCGCTCCGCTTCCCGCCGGTCTCGAGCGGATCATCGCCCGGGCCGCCAAGATCCCGTTCGATGCGTCGGTCGCGAGCCCTCGGGTGGTGGCGCTCGCGCCGCGGCGACGCCGCACGGCGTTCGATTTCGCCCAGTGGGGAAGCCTCGCCGCGGCGCTTGTATTGGCGAGCTGGCTCGGCTTCTCGTTGGGCACGGACGCCTCGCTGGCGTTGGCGGAGCGCCGCCAGCCGAGCGACGCCGGTTTCCTCCCCGAATTGTTCGATCCGGCACCCGGCCTTCTGCGTGATCTCGGGGAAGGCTCGCGGACGTGACCGTTGCCTCGATCGCGGCGCGCGGCAGCGCGCGGCAGCATCTCATGTGGGCGGTCCTGGCGCTCTCGGTGGCGCTCAATCTGTGCTTCGTGGCCGGCGCTCTGTGGATCCGCGTGCACGAGCCGGCGGCGCCGGCGAGCCCCGGAGAACGGCTTCAGCGCATCGGCGCGCAATTGGCGCTCGCGCCACAGCAGAAGGCCGAGTTCGACGAGTATTCCCGGGCCGTGCAAGCGCGCATGCAGATGATGCATGAGGCTGTCGAGCCGCTGGTCGGAAATGCCTGGTCGGAACTCGCCAAGCCCGACGCGGACGCGGCCAAAGTCATGCAGCTGTTCGACGAGGCGGCGCAGCAGCGTTACGGCTATCGGCGCGAATTGACGTTGAAGACCCTGTCGTTCCTCTCGACGCTGTCGCCCGAGCAGCGGGCGCATTTCGTCGCCCTCGCCCGTCAGCGGCCCTGGGACAAACGCCAGCAGCACGCCGCCCCCTAAGCGGGATCCTCCGACGGTAGCGCATTGCGCGCCGATCAGAACTCCTGTTATCCCCGCTCGATAAGAAATCGTGCCGGGGGACCTCACATGACTTGCCCAAGACCGCGTAATCGGCGCACCGGAACCATGCGCCTCGCGCTGGCGGCGATCGTCGCGGTTGCGTTGGCTGCAGCGGCGTGCCAACCGCAGGAGGCGGGGCCGCCCCCGATTGCCGGGCGGATGCTGGTGCTGTCCGATCTGCATTTCGACCCGATGGCCGATCCGAAGCTCGTGGACCGGCTCGCCGCGGCCGAGCCCGATCAGTGGCGGGCCATTCTGGAAAGCTCCGGCACTACCGGCCTCGGCCGCTACGGCCGGGACACCAACTGGATGCTGCTGCGCTCGGCTCTTGGGCAAGCGGCGGAGGCCCTGCCGGCCTCCACCTTCGTGCTGGTTTCCGGCGATTTTCTCGCGCACGACTTCCGCCGGGAGTTCGATGCTGCCGCCCGTGACCACTCGGACCCCGCCTATCGCGCGTTCTTGCGCAAGACCATGCAGTTTCTGGCGCAGCAATTGCGGCAGACCTTCCCGACGGCGGCGATCCTTCCGGCGCTCGGCAACAACGACGAGGAGTGCGGCGATTATCAGCTCCAGCCGGGAGGGCCGTTTCTGGCAGACACGCTGCCGATCGTGCGCAGCCTTGCGGGGAACACGGTGAGCCCCTCTTTCGACCGGGATTGGCGGGGCTACGGTAATTTCAGCGCCAAGGCAGGCGGCGTCCGGGTGCTGTCGACCAACACCAATTTCTTCTCGATCCATTACCGCAACGCCTGCGGCTCACCCGCCGACCCCGACCCCGGTCGAGCGACCCTGGCGTGGTTGGAGACCGAGCTGGCCGCGGCACAGCAGGCCCAAGAGCCCGTCTGGCTCGTCTATCACATTCCACCCGGGATCGACGGCTATGCGACGCTGCGCGAGGGGACCTGCCCCGCCAAGATTGTTCCGATGTGGGGCCCCGCCTACGCCGACGCGTTCGACAAATTGCTGAGGCGCTATTCCAGCACCGTCGTCGCCAGCTTTGCCGGCCACACCCATATGGACGATTTCCGCCTGATCGGCGACCGCCAAGGCAGCTACGCCTTTGCGCTGATCACGCCGGCGATCAGCCCGATTTTCGGCCAGAACCCGGCCTTCCGCACCGCGGCTTTTGATCGGGCCGGAGGCATTCTCGATCAGACCACCTATTACTTGACGAATTTGACGGAGACGGCCGCGGCGCCTCCGGTGTGGCGGCAGGAATACACATTCACGCGGGAGTGGGACCTGCCGCGCATCGATCTCGCCAGCCTCGACGAGCTCTATTCGGCGACGGCAGAAGCGCCCGCAGAGCAGGAGCACTGGCACCGGCTCTTCCCGGTGTCGAGCGCGGGGTACTGGGCGCCGTTCTCTAGCGGAGGCGACCGGTTGGCGCAGGCCGTCAGGGCGTTTCGCTGCGCCACAGGCAATGTTCAGGTGGCGGATTACCGGCAATGCTACTGCGGCGGTTGATGACATGAAGGACCGCTTCGACCTTCCAGTATCGGCAGCCTCCCCGGAGGCGCTCGACGACTATATCGCGGCCGTCGATCTGCTGCTGTCGGCAAGTCCCGGAGCGGAGGAGCGGCTCGGCTGCGCCATCGCGGCCGAGCCCGATTTTGCCCTCGCGCATATCGCGCGGGCCCGCTTGCTCCAGCTGCAGGCTCGGATGCCCGAGGCGAGGGAGGCGGCGACGCGCGCCAAATCGTTGCGCGGCCGCATCTCCACCCGCGAGCAACGGCATCTCGATGCGATCGCGCTGACGGTGGAAGGCTCGGCGACGGACGCATTGGCGCTGGTCCGCGGACACGCCCGCGAATACCCCCGTGACGCGTTGCCGCTGTCCTTGGCTCTCGGCGTCTTCGGCCTTCTCGGGTTTAGCGGGCGGCTCGATCACCACGAGGCGCAATTGGCGCTGCTCCAGGAGCTGGCCCCGCAATGGGGCGAGGATTGGTGGTTTCTCGGCTACCTCGGCTGGGCTTACATCGAGACCGGCGATGTCGCGACAGGCGTCCCGCTCGTCGAGCGCTCGCTCGCCGGCAACCCGCGGAACGCCCATGCCGCGCATCAGCGCACCCACGGCTTCTTCGAGGCCGGCGATGCCGCGGGCGGCGCCGCGTTTCTCGCAGACTGGTTGCCCGGCTACCCCAGGGCAGGGCAGCTGCATTGCCACCTGTCCTGGCACCTGGCCCTGTTCGAGCTGGCGCAAGGCAACCCGGATCGCGCCTACGCGGTCTATCTCGACAATATCCGCCCGTCGGTGGCGCTGTCGGCGCCGATGCTTTCGCTCGCCGACGCGGCCTCGTTCCTGTGGCGCTGGCGGCTATACGAAGCAAGCCCGCCGCTCGAGGAAGAATGGGTCGAGGTGGTCGAGCATGCGCGCCGGCACTTTCCGCGCGCCAGCTTGGCCTTTGCCGATCTCCACGCCGGACTTGCGGAAGCCGCAATCGGCGACTTCGAGGGGGTGCAAGCGCGCATCGCAGGGCTGTATGATCTAAGTGCGCAAGGCCGCCTGCCGCCAGGCGAGGTGGCGCCGGGCCTCAGCGCAGGGGTGGAGGCGCTGTCCCGCGGCCAATATGCGCAAGCCGCATCGATGCTCGAAAGCGCCATCCCCGATCTCGCCCGCATCGGCGGCAGCCATGCGCAGCGCGAGGTTTTCGAAGACTCGCTGATCGCCGCCTATCTGCGCTCGCAGCAGCCCGGCAAGGCGGCGAGGCTGCTGGAGGCGCGGTTGGCGCGCCGGCCATCTCCGCGCGACGAAGCCTGGCTCGCGCGATGCGGATGAGCGCAACCCGCTCCGCAGGGCGAGCACCGTGCGTCCTTCGAAACGGCCGCCTCGCAGCCTCCTGACAATGGGCCTCTTCTTAAATGCCTTCGAGTCGCACCGAGGGCTCACAATGAAACAATCTCAAGTTGTAAATATGGCTCTGAACCCCCCGGAATTTTCTCTTCGTCATCGTGAGAATTTGGCGGCTGTGGAGCTGGCGGGCTGGTGGGCAGCCAGGCAAGAGTGTAGCGATAATGGGTGAGTTGTTCGCGTTGCAATTGTGAGCGGCGGCAGCCGGCACTAAGCTGAGTGCGTGCGAATGCAGTCGGAACCGCACGGGACGGCAAGATGTTTTAGGCGCGGCACGATCCAGGCGACTGCGGGATGCCGCGCGAGAGAGGTCACTGTGCGCATTTTGATAAGCTTTGGCAAAGGGACGCGGCGGTGGCTGGGGTGGGGTTTTTTCAGCTCCGCAGTGGGCGTTTGCTCCCTTTTCCCTGTTCCGCCGCCGGCCTCTGCGGCAGCTTCCGAGGAGTTGGCGCCGGCCGCGAACGCCGCCACGCCGGAGCCCGGCACGGCATCTCCGGAGACAACTCCGTTTCCAGGGAATGTCGAGCTGAAGGCTCGGCTCGACGCGCCGGGAAAGTTGATTGCCGCCGGCGAGCGAATGCACATCGCGCTGTTGCGGCGATTTTATGCGGCGCACGGGTTTCAGACCGTATGGGACGCTCACCCGATTGAAATGGCTCGCCTGCGCGAGGCCGTGCTGCGCGCCGATCATCACGGGCTTGACCCTCGGCTGTTCCATGCCGCCGCGTTCGGGGATCGCGCCGCCCGATTGACGCCTGTCGAACGCGACCTGCTGATGTCCGATGCGTTCCTCTCCTATGCCGATGCTCTGTCGCGCGGCGCGATGCCGATCGAGGACCGCGCCGATGACGAGGACCTGACGCCGGAACCGGTCGATGTGGTGGCTGTCCTCGATTCCGCAATTGCCGCCCCCGATCCGGCGATGGTGATCGAAGCGCTCGCTCCGGCCTCGCCCGAATACGTTGCGATGCGGCGAGCCTATGGGGAAACCCAGACGGCAGCCAATGCCGCGCCGACGGCACGAGGCCGGCCGGAACGCGCCGCTGCGGATAAGGCGGCTGCCGAGCGGCGCGCCCGCCAAATCGTGGTCAACCTCGAGCGGCTCCGCTGGCTGCCCCGCCAGATGCCGCGAGACCGGGTCGTCGTCAACGCGGCGGTCGCGCGGCTGCAGCTGATGCGCGACGATCGCCCGGTCTTCACGACGCGCGTCGTGGTCGGGGAGATCGACAAGCAAACTCCCGAGTTTCGCTCGACGATCGACAGTGTCTTGTTCAACCCGCCCTGGAATATTCCGCGGTCGATCGCGCAGACCGAAATTCTGCCGAAACTGGCAGCTGACCCGGGATACCTGACCAGCCACCACATGCGGTTTCGGAGCAACGGGGCCATCCAGCAGGAGGCCGGTCCGTACAGCGCCTTGGGGCGCCTCAAATTCGAGATGAACGATCGCTATGACGTCTACCTGCATGATACGCCCACCAAGTCCCTGTTCCAGGCGGCGGCGCGCATGATGAGCCATGGCTGCGTGCGCGTCGAAAACCCGCGCGCGCTCGCGGCATTGCTGCTCGGGCAAGTCCCGGAGGCGATCGACAAGGGAATCGCCTCGGGCCGCACCAATCGGCGGTCCTTGCCGGCGGCAATGCCGATTTTCGTTGTTTATCAAACCGCTTTTGTCGAAGCGGACGGCTCGATCCAGTTCCGTTCCGACCCTTATGAGCGGGATGACGAGATTTGGCGATATCTGAGCCGGGCAAATCAACTGCCGATCGCCCAGGAAGCCGCCTCCACTCAGCGGAAAGGATGATTTTGAGCAGGCTGCATTCAACCGATGCTGTAAAAAGTCAAGGAATTTACCGCTTAGTCGAACAGATTTCGCCCGATCGGGCTTGTTCAAGCAAATTCGAGATGCTATGGCCTCTCTCGGGGAATTTGGGGGGAGTAGCCAATGCAAATGTCCGGTTTGCTAAGTCGTCGTCGATTCCTCGGCGCCGCGGTGGCCCTTACTGCTGTCGGCGTGGTTCATCCGGCGCCGGCTATTTCTTATGCTCCGCGATCGATATCGCTCTACAATACCCACACCGGCGAATGGTTGCGCACTGTCTATTGGGCCGATGGTCATTTCATCCGCGAGGCAGTGCGAGACATCAACTGGATCTTACGCGACCACCATACCGACGAGATGCGCCCGATGGACGCCGGGGTGCTCGATGTGCTCGGCATGCTGCGCGATCAGCTCGACACGCCGGAGCCCTTCCTGGTGGTCAGCGGCTACCGGACGCCTGCCACGAACATGCGCATGTATCTGCGCGGCGAGGGCGGTGTGGCAAAGCACAGCTATCACACGAAGGGGATGGCCGTGGATCTGCGGTCCGAGCGGCGCAGCCTGGCGCAGGTGCGAGACGCGGCGCTGAGCCTGCAATGCGGCGGGGTGGGGTACTATCCCCGCTCCGGGTTCGTCCACGTGGATTGCGGGCCGATCCGGCAGTGGTAGAAAGAGGCGCGGTTTGGTGGAACTATTGCCGCGCCCCAGGGTTGTATAGCCGTAAGCAACTTTGCTGAAGTGGACTACGACCTTGGGCACGATCCTTCTGATAATCCTGATTATCCTGCTGATCGGCGCGTTGCCGACCTGGGGATACAGCAGCGGATGGGGATATTATCCGAGCGGCGGGCTCGGGCTTGTCCTCGTCATCATCATCGTATTGCTCGCAATGGGCCGAATATAGCCGCTGAGAAGCCGCTGAGCCGCACGCTCAGCCGGTCCGCGGCCCTCGCCGCAGAACCTCGACGCGCAGCGGCAGAGGCGAGCCGAGCCAGAGCGCAAAGCAGGTGTGATCGGCGACGCTGTCGTCGGTCAGCGGATGCACCAGGACGCTCAATCCCTCGCGGTTGAGCATCAGCCACGGCACGAGCCGCGGAAACTCGTCAACCGCGAAGGCCACCTGATACATCGACACCGGATGGGGCCCGACCGGCTCGTCGTGCCAATTGCCGATCCGAGCGTGCGGGAACCGCGCAGCGATCGCAGCCCGCAGACGTTCGGCGATCGGCCGGGTTTCCGGAGCATAATACAGATGCGCATGATACCCCGTTACAATAGCGGGATCGGCGAAACTCTCGGCCATGTCACCTCTCTTGCGGCGGCGTCCTGGCGCCGGGACCGAGCGCGCGCTGCATCACGACGCTGTCGACCCAGCCGCCGAATTTGAAGCCGACGGCGGCCAACACCCCGATATGGGCAAAGCCAAGCGCCTCATGCAGCCGGATCGACGGCCACTGGTCGCTGCCGCCGATGACCGCGACCATCTGCCGATAGCCGAGCTCGGCGCAGCGGTCGAGCAGGCCGACAGCAAGGCGCGGCCGATTCCCCGACCGACCTCGTGCCGCATCGATATAGATCGAGTCCTCGAGCGTAAACCGATAGGCCGAACGCGTCCGGTAGGCGCAGGCGTAGCAATAGCCAAGGATCGGCCCGGCCGTTCGGCGACCAAATAGGGCAGGCCGCGCGCGAGGATCTCTCGACGGCGGCGCGCAATTTCATCGGCTCGGGCGGGATCTCCTCGAAAGAGGCCAGGCCGTGAAGGACGTGGTGCCGATAGATCCCGGCGATTGCCGCGAGATCGCCATCGTGCGAGGGGCGGATCTCGAACCTGCTGCCCATGGCGCCGGATATCAGGCCGAGATCACTCGGATCGGCTTGGCGTCGAGAAACGCGACGATGTTCTCGACGATCTGAGGATAGGAGCTGCGATAATTCTCCTCGGTCACATATCCGATATGCGGGGTAAGGATCACATTCGGGGCCGTGCGCAGCGGATGGCCGATCGGCAACGGCTCCTTGTCGTAGACATCGAACCCGGCATAGGCCAAGCGTCCCTCCTTCAGCGCCGCAATGATCGCCTCCGTGTCGCAGATCGGCCCGCGCGAGGTGTTGACCAAGATCGCGCTCGGTTTCATCAGCCCGATCTCGCGAGCGCCGACGACGCCGCGGCTGCGCGGGCTTAGCACGAGATGCACGGATAGGACGTCGGAGCGGCGGAACAGGTCGTCCTTTTCGACCCGCTCGACACCCTGCGCTGCGGCTTTTTCCGCGGTCAGGTTCTGGCTCCAGGCGATCGCCTTCATGCCGAAGGCAAGGCCGACCCGAGCGACGGCGCTGCCGAGCCGCCCGAGACCCAAAAGACCGAGGGTCTTGCCGGCGACGCGGTGACCGATCCGGGTCTGCCATCCGCCTTGCCGCATAAACTGATGATCCTCGGCGATGCGCCGGGTGGCACCGAGGATCAGGCCCCAGGCGAGTTCGGCGGTATCTTCGTTGCCGCCGCCAGGACCGCCGGTGCCGCACACAGTGACGCCGTGATCCTTCAATGCCGCCATGTCGAACGAGGCGTTCCGCATGCCGGTCGTGATCAGCAATTTCATCTTCGGGAGTCGTTCGACGACTGATTTCTGAAACGGTGTGCGCTCACGCATCGCTGCGACGATCTCGGAATCGGCGAGCGCTCGCACCATCGCGTCTTCATCGGCAAAGGCATGGCGCTCGACGGCAATCTCGACAGCTCGGCTCCTTATCGGCGACCAATCCGCCATGCTCAGCGCCACGCCCTGGTAGTCATCGAGAATACTGAGCCGCATCGCCACCTCCCTTGCCACGCCGCTTACGACGCCATCGCCTTTTGCAGATTTGCATCGAGCTTGTCGAGAAACTGGTTAGTCGTCAGCCACGGGTGGCCGTCGGGCGTCAGCAAGACCGAGGTCATCATGCCGAGCGAGCCAAAGCCCTGCGCCAGTGTGTCGGATTGCACGTCGCCGTCGTAATTCTTGCAGGCCCAGACAAAGCCGCCGTTCCACTTCAGCGCCAAGGCCACCATGTCGTCGATCAGCCGGTGCTCATAGGTCAGGTTGCGCTTCTTGAATTCGGCGGCGAACTCGTTGTCGTAGACCTCCTGGAAAATGTCGCGAAAGCGGCCGTCATACTGTTTGAGGATCGTGTCCTTGGTCGAAAGGTAAAGCGGCCAGCCCCGCTGCAAGGCGAAATTGAAGCTCGACCGGGCGAAGCCGCGGATCGAGTTGTCGAGGTTATACATCCCCATCGCCACGCCCGGGAACTCGTAGACCTTGCGGGTGATCAGCTCCCCACCTCCCGCGGGGGTGAAGGTCATCGACAAGGTGCCGGCACCGGGAACGACGAAATCTGTCGCGGCATACTGGTCGCCATAGGCATGACGGCCGATTACGATGGGCTGTGTCCAGTTCGGTACAATGCGTGGCACGTTCTGGCAGACGATGGGTTCGCGGAAGATCGTGCCGCCGAGAATATTGCGCAGCGTTCCGTTCGGTGACCGATACATGCGCTTCAAGTGAAACTCGTCCATGCGGCCCTTATCGGGTGTGATACCGGCGCATTTGACCCCAACTTCGAATTTCTTGATCGCAAGGGCGGCATCGACGGTGATCTGGTCGTCGGTGGGCTGCCCTGGGCGGCTCCACCTGACGCCGCGTCAGAGAGCGGCGAGCGCAGCGTTCAGCGTCGCACTCGGCCGCATCGCCGCCGATGTCTTAGCCTGATCGGGCAGATAATAACCGCCAGTATCCACCGGCTTACCCTGCGCGGCGATCAGCTCGGCATTAATCTTGGCCTCGTTGGCCGCCAGCGCCTCCGCCAGCGGTTTGAAGCGGGCTGCCAGTGCCGGGCTGTTGTCCTGCCCGGCCAGCGCCTGTGCCCAATACAGCGCCAGGTAGAAATGGCTGCCACGATTATCCAGTTCGCCAACCTTCCGCGCAGGCGAACGGTTGTACTCAAGGATCTTGCCGTTGGCCTCATCGAGCGTCTCGGCCAGAACCTGCACGTCCTCATTCCCACTTGTCTGCGCCAGATGTTCCAGCGAAGCGCCAAGCGCCAGGAACTCGCCCAGCGAATCCCAGCGCAGATAGCCTTCGTGCTGGAACTGCTCCACATGCCTGGGCGCCGAACCGCCGGCCCCGGTCTCGAACAACCCGCCGCCCGCCAGCAGCGGAACGATCGACAGCATCTTGGCCGACGTGCCCAGCTCCATGATCGGGAAAAGATCGGTCAAGTAGTCGCGCAGCACATTGCCAGTGACGGAGATGGTGTCGAGCCCCTTGCGGATGCGATCGAGCGAGAACTTGATTGCCTCGACCGGCGCCAGGATGCGGATGTCGAGACCCGATGTGTCCTCGTTCTTCAGGTATGTCTCGACCTTGGCGATCAACTGCGCGTCGTGCGCGCGTTTGGCGTCGAGCCAGAACACCGCTGGGGTGCTGGTCAGGCGCGCGCGGCGCACCCCAAGCTTGACCCAGTCCCGGATCGGCGCGTCCTTGACCTGGCACATCCGGAAGATGTCACCGGTCTCGACCGGCTGTGACAGCAGAACCGTGCCGTCATCGGCGACCACGCGCACCGTTCCGCCCGTGGCGACCTCAAACGTCTTGTCGTGCGAGCCATACTCCTCGGCTTGCTGCGCCATCAACCCGACGTTCGGCACGGAGCCCATCGTCTTCGGGTCGAAGGCGCCATGCGCCTTGCAGTCCTCGATGACGGCCTGGAACAGCGTCGCGTAGCAACGATCGGGGATCGCGGCGATCACGTCGTGCAGCTTGCCGTCAGGGCCCCACATGTGCCCGGATTCGCGAATCATCGCCGGCATCGATGCATCGATGATCACGTCGCTCGGCACGTGCAGATTGGTGATTCCCCGGTCGGAATTGACCATGGCCAGGCCAGGCCGCTTCGCGTAGGTGGCCTGGATATCGGCCTTGATCGCCGCCTTTTCAGCCTCCGGCAACGTCTCGATCCGGGTCAGCATGTCGCCCACGCCGTTGTCGGGATCGACGCCCAGGCGCGTCAGCGTGGCGCCATGCTTCTCGAACACATCGGCGAAGAACACGGAAACGCAATGACCGAACAGGATGGGATCAGAGATCTTCATCATGGTCGTCTTGACGTGCAGCGAGAATAGGACGCCGTCCTTCTTCGCGGCGTCGATCTGCGCGGCGAAGAAGGCGCGCAACGCCTTACGGTTCATCACCGACGCGTCGATGATCTCGCCGGTCTGAAGCGGCGTCTTCGCCTTCAGCACCGTGACCGCGCCATCGCTGCCGACCAACTCGATACGGGCATTGGTCGGCGCCGCAATGGTCGTCGCGACCTCCGAACCGTAGAAATCGCCGCCCGACATGTGCGCCACGCGCGTTTTCGAGTCCTTGGTCCAGGCGCCCATCTTATGCGGATTGTTGCGCGCGTACTGCTTCACGGCGCCGGCGGCGCGGCGGTCGGAATTGCCCTCGCGCAGCACCGGATTGACGGCGCTGCCGAGCACCTTGCCGTAGCGGGCGCGGATTTCCTTATCCGCTGGCGTCGCGTCGCTGTCCGGATAGTCCGGCACGTCGTAACCCTTGCTCTGCAACTCCTTGATCGCAGCCTTCAGCTGCGGGATCGAGGCGGAGATGTTGGGCAGCTTGATGATGTTGGCCTCGGGGCGCATCGCAAGTTGGCCAAGTTCGGCGAGCTCGTCGTTAATCTTTTGCGCTGGCGTCAGTTTGTCGGGGAAGTTGGCGATGATGCGGCCAGTCAGCGAAATGTCCTTCAGCTTCATCTTCACGCCGGCCGCCCCGACGAAGGCTTCGACGATCGGCAGAAGGGAAAACGTAGCAAGCGCAGGTGCTTCATCAACCTTCGTCCAAACGATTTCGAGATCTGACATGCTTGCACCTCCGCGCGCCGCTTTCGTTTCGGCTGAGTTGATCTATTGACGATTATGGCCTGTCTTGTCGCACTGACGTGAGGGCGTCGCGGCTCTCCATCCCGAGGTCGTAGTATTTCAGGTCGACTTCGAGATACGGCTAGATCAGCTTGCTCCACATGATCCGCGCCATCTCGTCGCCGTCGAGCTCGACGACCGGCTGGGCCACCTTGATCTTGTCCATAATTGTCATCCTCGCATCCGCCGTGACGGGCTACCGGGCCAAATTTCCAGCGGAAAATAGAGGGGGGCACGAGGGGAGGCAAGCGGGCCGCGAGTTGTTCACAGGCCGCTTCCCAAAGCCCAGGGAGACCGTTAGGGTTCGAAATGTGTCGGGTCTGTGACGGAACATTTACATTGATGGCCGAAGAGTTACAGCAGCCAAAATTTTTCTTAGCCGACTTCAACGCAGTAGACATTTTGCTTAAACTTTATGCAAACACGGCGCGGCCTCGGCTTTGCCACCTCGTGCCGGCAATAACGCGAGTTTTCCACAGAGTTATACAGGAATCCGGGGATAGCCAATCACCCTCGACTCTTCTGCAAGATCACAACAGCTCCGGGTCGACCTGCCGGCTTGGCCCCGGTTCGGCGGAGAGCGCTGCGATCACAGCGGCGACGGAGGGAACGACCCGCAGCAGGCCTCGCGTTTGCGGGCGCGCGAAGCCGCTCTCGACGATATGGTCGAGCAGCGCCCGCAACGGCGCCCAATAGCCGCCGATATCGACCAGCAGGATCGGCTTGTCGTGCAGCCCCAGCTGTTTCCAGCTCAGGATCTCGAAGGTCTCGTCGAGGGTTCCGATGCCGCCCGGCAAGATCGCAAACGCGTCCGCTTTTTCGGCCATCAGGCGCTTGCGGTCGTGCATGCTCTCGACGACCAGCAGCTCGGTCGCGCCCGGATGGGCCAGCTCGGCATCGCGCAGCCGCGCCGGGATGATCCCGGTCACGTCCCCGCCGGCAGCCAATACCGCATCGGCGAGCAGGCCCATCAGCCCGACCCGCCCGCCGCCATAGACCAGACCGATCCCGGCGGCGGCGAGACGCGCTCCGAGCTCTCCCGCCGCTTCCCGGTATCGCCGGTCGACTGCCCCGGACGAGCCGCAATACACGCACAGACGCCGGATTCCCCGGAGCGGCACGGAGGCCTCCTGAGCCGGTGAAGATTGCAAGTCCATCGGCCGAGGCATACACTGCCCCGGCTCTCTGTTCGACGAATTTCGCGGGGACCGGTGCGGTACGGCGTTCTGCTCGGCACGGCTGTCGCGGTTGCGCTGCTCGGCGCGGTGAGCGCGGTAGTGGTGTACCGCGGCGCCCCGGCCGAACGCGGGCCCGATGTCTCTACAACCGCATCGGTCGCGCCGGGCGGCCCCGCTCCGGAGGCCGGCGGGCCCGCGGCGCCAAGCGCCGCGCCTCGGCCGGTCCCGCCGAGCTTCGACATCGTCAAGGTCGGCCCGACCGGAACGGCGGTGATCGCCGGGCGCGCCGAGCCGGGAAGCAGGGTCGTGGTTCGTGACGGCGAGAAGGTGATCGGCGAAGTCACGGCTGACCGCCGCGGGGAGTGGGTGCTGGTTCCCGACCAGCCAATCCCGCCTGGGGACCGTTTGCTCTCTCTCGAAGCCTCGCCCCGGCAAGGGGGCGACGCGGTCAAGTCCGACGAGACAGTCGCGCTCTCGATCGCGCCGGGCAAGCCGAGCGAGACCGCGCTCGCCGTCGTGTTGCCGCGCGACGGCGGGGCCGCAGCGCGGGTGCTGCAGCGCCCCGAACCCGACCGGCAGGGGGCTTCCGGAGCGGCCGCGCCCGGACAGCCGAGCACTCTTTCGATGGACACCGTGGAATATGACCCGCAAGGCCGGATGGTGCTGTCGGGTCATGCGAAGCCCGGGGCCACGGTTCAGGTCTATGTCGGCAACGAGCCTGCGGCGACGGCGACGGCAGACGCAGCGGGCCTGTGGTCGGCGACATCGACGAAGGCCGCCGGCCGAGGCCGCGTCGAGCTGCGGCTCGATCAGCTCGACGAAGGCGGCCGCGTCGTCCAGCGCCTCGCCTTGCCCCTTGGCCAAGCTGAGACGGCTCAATTGGCCCCGGGCCAGGCCTACGTCGTGCAGCCGGGCAACAGCCTCTGGAAGATCGCCCGGCGGACCTACGGCAGCGGGGTCCGCTACCTGATCATTTACTCGGCCAATCTCGGCCAAATCCGCGATCCCGAACGCATCTATCCCGGTCAGGTCATCAAATTGCCGAAATCCTGACCGCCCCGGGGGCCGGTATCGGGGTCGGCATCGGAGCCTCAGAGCGGGTCCCACGAGAATAGCTCGCCCGACGTGTCGAGCGGCATGAACGACGCCCCGAGCGCCGGCAAGGCATGCTCGGCGATGGCTTCCGGGGTCCAGCCCTCGGCCCGGTGCACGCTGCGGATCGGCCGCGGCGAGCTGAACAGGTAGATTTCGTTCATCCGCGTCCCGAACACCTGGCCGGTCACGTTCCGCGCCGCGTCGGAGGCGAGAAACACCGCCATCGGCGCATTCTTGTCGGGGGTCATCTGCTGGATCTTGGCGACGCGGGCCCGTTCGGCCTCGGTGCGGGCCGGGATCGACTGGGTCATGCGGCTCCACGCCCAGGGCGACAGGCAGTTGGAGCGCACATTGAACCGCTTCATGTCGATCGCGATCGCCTTCGACAGCGCAGTGATGCCGAGCTTGGCCGACGCGTAATTGGCCTGGCCCATGTTGCCGATCAGCCCGGAGGTGCTGGTGACATGGACAAAAGCGCCGCTCTCCTGCTTGCGATACTGGTCGGCGGCGGCGCGGCTGACAAAGAAGCTGCCGTTCAAATGCACCGAGATCACCGACAGCCAGTCGTCCGCCGTCATGCGGTGGAAGATCTGGTCGCGCAGCACGCCGGCATTGTTCACCACGGCATCGAGCCGGCCGAAATTGTCGAGCGCCGCCTGCACGATCTTTTGCGCCGAGCTCCATTCGGCGACGGAATCGGTGCTGATCGCCGCGCTCCCGCCCGCTTGCTCGATCAGCTGCTTGGTTTCCTCGGCCGGGGTGGCCGAGCGGCCTTCGCCGGACAGCGAGGCGCCGATGTCGTTGATGACGACCTTGGCGCCGGCCCGCGCCATCGCGATCGCGATCTCGCGCCCGATGCCGCCGCCCCCGCCGGTGACGACCGCGACTTTGCCCTCCAACATGCCCGCCATGGCGCGCGCCTCCCGACCGCGATGATCTCAACCCATGTCGATCAAACGACCGAAGTCCCGGCCGGGTCAACGCGGACGTGCGGGAGCCGGCGGTTCGAACCGCCCGCCTCCTGTTCTTTCAGGAAATTTACAGGAGGCACGGTCTTGATTGCCGCAGAACTCACGATGCCCTCTGGCCGGGAGCATGCGGGCGGCAGATTGCTTCGTCGCTCCGCTCCTCGCTATGACACGGTAATGTCATTGCGAGCGCAGCGCGGCAATCTCGCGGACACAAGCCGGACAGCCACCGATCTGGCATTGCGACGATACCACAATAATGCTAAAATGTCAACCACCCTCGCATTCCGCTAACGCGCCGAGCGGCCGGCGACGGCGCGCACCTTGCGCGGCGCGGCGAGCCACATGGCGATAGAGGAGAGAAAACAGCAGCCGAGCGCAATTGCAAAAGCCGGCGCATAGCTGCCGGTCGCGTCGTGCAATACGCCGGTCGCCCAGGGGCCCGCCGCACCCCCGAGCATCGAGGGCACCATCAAGGTGCCGGCAATCGCGCCGTAATGGCGCCCGAGGAAGATCTCGGCCGGGATCGCGCCGAGCACCGAGGTCAGCCCATAGCCGAGCATGCCCTGCGCCGCGACCATCACATAGAGCAGCAGCGGCGTCGGCGCGTAGGGCATCGCCAGGAGAGCCGCGTAGCAGATCGCAAAACCGGCGCAGCCGACGGTCCATACCCATTCGCGGCCGATCCGGTCGGAGAGGTGGCCGAGCGCGATCTGGCCGGGCACCGCCAGGAAGCTCACCAAGCCGAGCGCCCAGGCCGCCTCGAACGGATCGAAGCCGAGCTCGACCAGGTATTTCGTCTGGTGCACCTGCACCGCATACCAGGCGAAGAGCGCGCAGAAGAACCCGACGGCAATCCACCAGAACCGCCAGGTCCGCATCGCCCGCGGCAATGTCCAGTCGATCGCCGTCCACACCGGATCGACGATGTTGGCGCGGCCGCGGCCGCCAGCAAACTGCGATACCGGCTCGCCATCGGGCAGCAGCCCGAGCTCCTCAGGGCGCCGCCGGAGCAGCAGATTGAGCGGCATCAGCAGACCGGCGAGCAGAACCCCCATTGCGAGGCAGGCGGCGCGCCAGCCGGCACGCTCGATCAGCAGCTCGACCCCGGGCAACAGAAGGATAGAGCCGAGGCCGACACCGGAGAATGCCAGGCTCATCGCCAGCCCGCGGCGGCGCACGAACCAGTTCGGCAGAAACAACGACTGGCCCGAATAGCCGATGCACACGCTGCCGCCGCCGACCAGCAGGCCGAGCGTCACGTAGAGCTGCCAGGGCCGGCTCGTCAGGGTGGCAAGAAACATCCCCGCCGCCATCAGCCCGACCCCGATCTCGATCACGAAGCGGGGGCCGCGGCGGTCCATCATCCGGCCGAGCAGCGGGCTCAACCCGGCCGACACCAGAAAGCCGAACGAGAACGCCCCGGCCGTCGCCCCCCGCTCCCAGCCGAACTCGTCGAGGATCGGCGGAAACAGCAGCGAAAACGCGGTCCGCGCATTGACGCCGACGGCCATCGTCACAAACACCACCGCGACGATGACCCATCCGTAGAAAAACGGCAGCCGCAGCGGCGGCCGGCTGGCAAAGGCGGTGCGCAACATGCGCCGATCCTCCCTGCCGCCGGCGGCGAAATCAATCTTCTCGGGGTCGCTTCGCCGGGCTCCTGGCTTCGAGCACGCGGGCCGCATCGCAGGGGCGATGTGCTCGGCAAGGTTCTCTCCAACACGGGCAGTGGCAGCTCGGCAACGGTGCTGGCAGGAATGAACTGGGCGATCGCCAACCGCTGTGAAGTAATTTCTATGTGGCTCGGGATCGACGGCGTCCCGCCGCAGACCTTCTTCACGCAAGCCGGCCAGAGCGCATTGAATGCCGGTTGCCTGATCATCGCCGCCGCCGGCAATGCGAGCCGGCGCCCGGGCACGATTGCGCCGACCGGCGCCCCGGCCAATTCTCCGACAATCATGTCGGTGGCCGCGCTCGACATGGCCCTGCGCGTCTCGTACTTCTCCTCGGGCGGCAAGGTGGAGATTGCCGGACCCGGCGAGAACGTCTTTTCGAGCTGGCCGTTGCCGGTGCGGTACAAGACCGAGGCCGGCACCAGCATGGCGACCCCGCACGTCGCCGGCGCCGCCGCACTGTGGGCGCAGTCCAATGCCACGTACCGCGGCCGCGCGTTATGGAACACGGTTGTGCAGCATGCGCGGAACCTTGCTGCCCCCGCCAGTGATGTCGGCGCCGGGCTCGTTCAGTGCCCGCCATAAGCCGGTTGGAAAAGGGTCGCCCCCTGCCCACCTGCTGAGGGGTCATCGCCGGTGCTTTAGATTGCGGAAGTGCGATCCGAAGCACCGGGTGATCGGGCATCCGACTTGGGAAGACACGTGCAGGAAGTGACGGATGTCGTGGCGCGGCGTGATTTCGGGAGGTCTATTGATGGCCGATATGATCGTGACGGTTCAACCGGGAAGCAATCTCGACACCGTTGCCGAGGAGTTGGCAAAAGCGGGCTTTCAGGTGCATGGAAAGCTCGAGGCGGTCGGCGCCATCACCGGCTCGACGCAAGATCCCGATCTCGCTCGGCTCCGCCGCATCCCCGGGGTTGCCGATATCGGCGAGGATCTGCCGATCCAGTTGAATCCGCCGGGGACTCCTCGGTAGACGCGCTCCGAGACGCCCCCGGGTCGGCACCAAGCCGCAATCGACCGCGGCAGCACGGGCATGTGGGTTTAAGGGTGGCCTCGACGCCCCCAGCCGCCGCCCGATGTCGATCTGCGTAGCAGGCTGAAATGGGCGGCACCGGACGGGGCAAAGAGACCGCGTGCCGACCGACGATCCGCGACCGTGCCCCGGGCGTGCGGGGTTGCTCTCCCTCAGAGCCCGTTGGCGCGCTTCTGCCATGACGCCATCGACAGGGCTGCGTCGCGCCGGCAGGATGCGGGGGCAACAACCTGCAGGAGGACACTGCCGATGCCCGAGACGCCGACTTTTGGCCGCTACGCCGAGATCCCTTACGACCAGATGACGCCGGAGCAGCAGGAGGGCTATCGCTCGCTGCTCGAAACGCGCGGGCGGCTGCCTGGCCCGAACAAGATCTATGTGCACAACCCCAAGCTCGTGAAGGTGATGGGGCCGCTCGGAGCCTATTTCCGCACCGGCTATTCCTTGAGCGAGCGCGAGCGCGAAATCGCCGTCGTCATCATCAACAGCAAGTGGCATTCGGCCTATCCGACCAACGCGCATGAGCGCGCCGGCAAGGCGGCGGGGCTGCCGACCGACAAAGTCGAGGCGCTGCTGTCCGGCCTGCCGACATCGTTCGACGACAAGCGCGAACAGGTCATCTACGAGATGGCGACCTGCCTTGCGAATTCGCGCTGGGTCTCGAAGGGCCTCTTCGACCGGGCGGTCGAGGCGTTGGGCCATGAGGGCATCACCGACGTGATCTGCCTGATGGGATTTTACAGCAGCGTGTCGATGACCCTCGCCTTCTACGACGTGCCCGCCGGCGCCGAAGGCATGGCGCGCTGAGGACATCGGTCCGAAACCACCTGGGGAAGGAAACCCGAAGAATGCCCGAAACCCCGACCTTCGGCCGCTATGCCGAGATCCCCTATGACCAGATGACGCCGGAGCAGCAGGAGGGTTATCGCTCGCTGATCGAGACCCGCGGCGCGCTCGGCGGGCCGAACAAGATCTTGGTGCACAACCCGAAATTGGCCAAGGTCGCGGGGCCGTTCGGGGCACATTTTCGCACCGGCTATTCGCTCAGCGAGCGCGAGCGCGAGATCGCGGTCGTCATCATCAACAGCAAGTGGCGGTCGATTTACCCGACCAACGCGCACGAGCGCGCCGCCAAGGCGGCGGGGCTGCCGGCCGACAAGGTCGAGGCGATGCTTTCCGGCCTGCCGACTTCGTTCGACGACAAGCGGGAGCAGGTCGTCTATGAAATGGCGACTTGCCTCGCCAACTCGCGCTGGGTCGCGAAGGGGCTCTACGATCGCGCCGTCGAGGCGCTCGGCCACATCGGCATCACCGACGTCATTTGTCTGATGGGTCACTACACCAGCGTCTCGATGACCCTCGCCTTTTATGATGTACCGGCCGGCGCCGAAGGGATGCAGCGCTGAAGTGTAAAGGAGAACAATCGCCATGTTGATCGTCGACGCACAAGTCCACATCTGGTCGGCCGGCCCGCCGACCAACCCGTCGCACCGCCAGGTCAATTCCTACACTGCGGAAGAATGCATCCGCGACATGGATGCGGCCGGCGTCAACGCCTGCCTGCTGCACCCGCCGGGCTGGGACCCGAACTCCGGCAAGATCTCCGAGGAGGCGGCGGCCAAATACCCGAACCGCTTCGGCATTCTCGGCAACTTCCCGATCGACAAGCCCGAGAACCGGTCGTTGATCGATACCTGGAAGAGCCGGCCGGGCATGCTCGGGCTGCGCTATGCCTTCACCCAGCCGCACCAGGCCAACTGGATGACCGACGGCACGATGGATTGGCTGTGGCCGGCTGCGGACAAGGCCGGGATCCCGATTGCGCTGATGGCCTCGAATTATCTGCCGCAGGTCGGGCAGATCGCCGAGCGGCATCCCGGCTTGAAGCTGATCATCGACCACTACGCCCGGGTGCGCGACGGCAAGGACGATGCGGCGCACGGCAATCAGCCGGCGCTGCTGGCGCTCGCCAAGCACCCGAACGTCGCGGTCAAATGCACCGGGGCGCCCGGCAATTCGAGCCAGCCCTATCCCTATCGCAACATTCACAAGTACACACAGCAGATCGTCGAGACCTTCGGGCCGCAGCGCAGCTTCTGGGGCACCGACATCACCCGCATGCCGTGCCCGTGGAAACAGTGCGTGACGATGTTCACCGAGGAGATGCCGTGGCTCAAAGGCCGCGACCTCGAGCTTGTCATGGGCCGCGCGGTTTGCGACTGGCTCGGCTGGAAACTGCCTGGCTGAGGTTCTCCGGCCTCGCGCGCCTCGGCTGCAGCATCGGCACGGCGCTGGCGCTGCTGACGGCCGGGGCGCGTCCGGGCGCGGCAGGCGAGATCGTCGCCGTCTATGACGCCTATTGGGCGGGCGTCCCGGCGGGCAAGATTCGATTGAAATTGCACGACGGCGGCGGCCCGACCTATCGAGACGAGATCGAGATCGAGAGCGTCGGGCTGCCGCATCTGCTCGCTGGGTTCCGCGCGACAGCAACGGCGGAAGGGCAGCATACCGCGGATCGGCCGGCCGAACCGGCGCATTACCGTGCCGTCTATGACCTGCGCAAGCGCCGCGACCGCCGGGTCAGCATGCAATTCGTCAATCGCGGCGGCGCAACTGTCGCAGAGCGAGGCGCCGACGACACCAGCCGCAAACCGCCGCTGGCCGAGACGTTCCGCAAGAATATCGTCGATCCGCTCTCGGCGCTCGAGCGCATTCGCACGGCGCTGCGCGCGCCGAGGCGCGATACCCGGTTCACCGTCCCGGTCTATGACGGCGCCCGGCGGTTCGACATCATCGGGCATATCCTGCCGAAAAGGGGCGCGTCGGATGAGGTTCTCCAGGTCGAATTGACCTTGCGCCCGATCGCCGGCTTCAAGGGCGAAACCAGCGAGGATGGCGACCCCGACGCCGCGCCGCGCAAGGTCGAGCTCTCGGTCAGCGACGACGCGAGGGTCGTGCCGCTGTCGATCACGGTTCCAGTGTTTTTTATGCCGCTCGTCGTCCAATTCCGGCGACTCTGCGCGGCCCACGATCCTTGCTCGGAATGATCGACCCGGAACCGCCCGCCCTCTTTGCAACGGAGCAGCGGAGCGGCATTCTGCAATAGTCCAGAACCCCGAGAGCATGGAAATGGCGTTTTCCCTGATTGACGAAGCCGGCGGCGCTATCCCGATCGCCGGGGTGACCAAGAACCGCTTGGCGGGCTGGCTCGCCGAGGCCCCGGAGCGCGAGCGCAACTGGGTGGCCTCGATCGGCTTTTCTGGCGAGGCGGGAAAGCACGCGCTGGTGCCGGGCGAAACCGGGCGGCTCGCGCGCGTTCTGGTGGGGCTCGGCGACGGAGCTGATGCCGGGCGAACGATGTGGGGGCTGGCGGGGCTGCCGGGGGCGCTCCCGGAGGGGAGCTACCGGCTGGACACGGTTCCCGACGGCGCCGACCCGACCCGCCTCGCGCTGGGCTGGGCGCTCGCCACCTACGCCTTTACCCGCTACCACGCAAAGACCCGGCCCGCAGCGGCTCTGGTCTGGCCCGAGGGCGCCGACCGGGGGTGCGCCGAGCGGCTCGCCCGCGCGGTGTTCCTGGCGCGCGACCTGGCGAACACGCCCGCCGGGGATCTCGGGCCCGAGGAGCTGGCCGCCGAGGCGGTGCGGGTTGCCAAGGCCGCCGGGGCGCGTCATCGGGTGATCGTCGGCGACGACCTTCTTGCCGAGAATTATCCGACCATTCACGCCGTGGGCCGGGCCTGCACCCGCGCGCCGCGTCTTGTCGACATCGTCTGGGGCGAGCCGTCCGCGCGCAAGGTGACCTTGGTCGGCAAGGGGGTGTGCTTCGACACCGGCGGGCTCGACCTGAAGACCGCGTCCGGCATGCGGCTGATGAAAAAGGACATGGCGGGTGCGGCGATCGTGCTCGGGCTCGCCCAGGCGATCATGGACGCCGGACTGCCGGTGCGGCTGCGCGTGCTGCTGCCGCTGGTCGAGAACTCGGTCGCCGGAAATGCCATGCACCCGATGGATATCGTCCGCACCCGCAAGGGGCTGACTGTCGAGATCGGCAATACCGATGCCGAAGGCCGGCTGATCTTGTGCGACGCGCTCGCCGAGGCCTCGACCGAAAAGCCGGAATTGCTGGTCGACATGGCGACCCTCACCGGCGCCGCCCGGGTGGCGCTCGGCCCCGAGCTGGCGGCCCTGTTCTGCAATGACGACGCTCTCGCCCAGGGATTGCTGGACGCGGCCGAAGCGGAGGAAGACCCGGTGTGGCGGATGCCGCTATGGCGCCCCTACCGCAAGATGATCGACAGCAAGATCGCCGACATCAACAACGTCTCGGAATTGCCGCATGCCGGCGCGATCACCGCGGCGCTCTATTTGCAGGAGTTTGTCGAGCCCGGCATCCCCTGGGCGCATTTCGACGTGATGGCGTGGAACCCGCAGAGCCGCCCCGGCCGCCCCGAAGGCGCCGAAGCCACCGCGCTCCGCGCCCTCTACGCCCATATCGCGCATCGCTTCGGGTGACCCGCTCGTTCTGCTACCGCTCGCGAAAGGTGCGCGCGATCTGCTCGTGCAGCGGTTTCAGCAGGTATTCGAGCGGCGTGCGGTCATGGGTGCGGATGTAGACCTCGGCGGGCATTCCCGGGACCAATTGCAGATCGCCTATCGCCTTTGGGCCCGCTTCGGAAAATGCCACCCGCACGGCATAGTATTGCTGCATCTGCATGCCCTTCGGCGTCGCCTCCGAATCGCGCGTCAGGTCGGGGGACACGACCGTCACTTTGCCCTCGAGATCGGGTGTGGTTCGGCGGTTGCCGGCTTGGATACGCACGCGCACCGATGCGCCGACCGCGACCTGATCGATATCCTGCGGCGCCACCTTGGCTTCGACGATCAGCGGCTCGGCGCGGGGGGCGACCTGCATCACCGTGTCCCCTTTGGCGATCACGCCGCCGATCGTATGGACCTGCAGCTGGTAAACGATCCCCGCCTGCGGGGAGCGGAGATCGGTGCGTCTGAGCTCGTCCGCGGCTGCATTCGCCCGCTCCTGCAGTTCTGCGATTTTTGCCATCAAGGTATCAGCGGTAATGATACGATCAATACCTCGGCGCGAAATGCGCTCGGCGCGGGTTGAGGCCCGTCGTCACATTGGCGAGGTTGTCGACGCGGCTGCGCTGGCGCTGGAGCCGTTGAACGTGAAGTTGGCCATTTTTTCGAATCCTCAATGATTGCCTTGACGCACCCCTGTGCGCCGTTGCGGCTGGTTCGAGTGATCGCGGAGGGCGCGATTGTTCCGGCACGCTCGGCTGGACGGCGTTCGAGCGCCGTTTGTTACTGAAGGTTCGTCTTTGGTACGCAGCGAGGCCGATTTCGTGTAATGCCTCGCTTCGGGCTGCGTTTTCGAATGAAAGACTGCTCGCTTGCTACGTTAAAAGCTGCTCAATTCATGCTCGATGTCTGGCTCGCCCGGCATTCCCGCGCGGCGCAGGCCTTCGAGAATTCGTTCACTTTCGCGTCGATATATTTCGCTTACCGCACCTGGCGGAACCGACGAGCGTTGCTGGGCAAACCGGTCAACCGTCATGCCCGGCTCGAGCGCGTTGTATTCGGCCAAATGCCGTTCGGCGGCTTCGATATTACCGGCCAACGCCTCGGCTGCCGCGAGCAGGGCCTTGCCGCGGAGATAGTCGGGGTTGCCATCCATCGCCTGGGATAAGGCATCTATCGCGGCGACATCCTCCCCCAGCTGCATCAGGGCGCGGCCCAGACCCTGCAGCCACGTCCAGCGTGCTGGATCACGCGGGGCGATCGCGTCGGCGCGGCGAAACCATTCCACGGCCTCTGCTGTGGCGCCGAGATACAATTTATTGAGCCCCATTTCCTTATAGGCGGTCGGCTCGGCAGGATTACGGCCAATCAGCGCTTCGGTCGCGATGACCGCTTCGGCGAACCGGCCGCGCGCTCGCAACAGCAACCCGCGCGCCTTCATCACGTCGAGATGCTCGGGAGCGGCGGCCGCGGCCTGGGATATCATCTCCTCGGCCTCGTCGAGGAGGGTGTCTCGCCCGTCGACGCGGTAGAGGTCGATGACTTGATAGATCCGCGCGAGCCCAATGCCGACCATTGCATTTACGGAACCGGGGTCGCGCTGCAGCGCTTGCCGAAACAGATCGATCGCTTCGGCGACGGTTTCCTTCCGCTTGACATCGCTGATCAGCGCACGCGCGCGCATTACCAGGTCTTCGACGTCCCACTCCCCTCGACGCGAGGCCGCGCGCCCGGCCTCGCTGCGGACCAGCTGGATGCCGACGCTGCGCGACAGCCGCCCGACGATCTCGTCTTGAACCTGCAGTATCTCTCTGCGCTCTTTGTCGAAGCGCTCCGCCCATAGATGCTCGTCTGTTTCCGCGTCGATTAACTGGACATTAACGCGAAGTCTGCTCGCGTCGACCAGCACGCTGCCCTCCAGCACGTAGCGAACCCCAAGCTCCTTGCCGACCTGCCGGATCGGCACCGACCGCCCCTTGTAGGTAAAGGCGGTCGAGCGCGAGATAACGAAGCTGCCGGGTAGCCAGCCGGACAGATCGGTGATCAGGGTGTCGACGATGCCGTCGACGAGGTAATCGACCCCCGCTTCGCCCGACAAGTTCAGGAACGGAAGGACAACAATGGACAGGCGCGGGCGCTCCGATCTCGATGCGGCCGCAGCTCCGGTTTCGGGGCCCGCAGCCAGTCCGGATTCCGCTGGCACCTCCCGCAAGTCTTGTTCCTGCTGCCACAACGCCTCGATCAGCCGGTCGACACCCGCCGCCAGCTGGCGCCGATAGGTGCTGAACGACATCCCCAGCCGCTCTGCGGCAGCTTCCTGCTTCGGCGCCGGGTTAAAATAGGTCAGATCGAGCACGCGATAGAGCCTCTGGTCGCGCTCATTGGCGAACAGCGTCTCCGCGCTCTCGGCCAACAGGGTCCGCAGAGCCCTCGGCGTCGCCGCGCCCGGGCCTGACTGCATCAGCAGTCGAGCGTGCAACAGCGCGCTGCCGGCAAGCAGGTCGGTTCGCACGTAGTGCCGGAGCGCTTCCTTAACGGCGCTGCCGAAATCAAAGCGTGTCAGCAAGGCGTACCTATCCGAACTTGCGCACGTCAGCGTCGTTCGATGCTATCGTGGCATCCTCCGCCCCGATCGACAAGGTATGGCTCGGATCGTCTGCCCATTCCGGCAGGATGCGAGCGTAAACCCCAGTGGTTCGAGCAGCTCGCCTATGCTGACCGGCAATAACGGGCTGGATCTTCTCGGGTCGAGAACCCGTCCTGGCTCAACTAAAGTGGCGCAGAGATCAATATCCCCGCGCCGGATCGACCCGGTTCAGCAACGGGCGGCCTTGCTCGAAACGGCGGATGTTGTCGAGGATGATCGGGGCGGCGGTCGGCGGGTGGGTCGCGGCGGCGACGTGTGGCGTCACGACGATCCGCGGGTGACGCCAGAACGGGTGGCCGGCGGGCAAAGGCTCGTCGCGAAACACGTCGAGCACCGCGGCCGAGAGCCGGCCGGCGCCGAGCGCGGCCAGCAGGTCCTCTTCGACCAGGTGCCCGCCCCGGGCGGCATTGACCAGAGCCGCCCCCTTCGGCATCTGCGCAAAGGCATCGGCGTTCAATATGCCTTGCGTCTCGGCCGTCAGCGGCAACAGGCAGACGAGGATTTCGGAACGGCCGAGCAATTCTGGCAGGGAGGCTCGGCCGGCGTAGCTGCTCAACCCGTCCAGGGTCTTCCCGGTGCGACCCCACAGGGCGACCTCGAAACCCAATCCCGCGAGCTTGCGGCCGGCATCCTGGCCAAGGACACCCGAGCCAAGAATGCCGACCCGGCGCTCGGCTGCGTTCTTCTGCCCGAGCTCGCGCCAGACGCCGGCTTCCTGCTGGGCGCGGTAGTCGAGGTCCCGGCGGTGCAGCCGCAATACCTGCAGCGCGACGTACTCGCTCATCGCATCGGTCATGTAAGGGTCGACGAGACGGACGATCGGCACGTCCCGAGGCAGGTCGGGATCGCGCAGGATGTGCTCGATCCCGGCGCCCAAGGAGAAGATCAATTTCAGGTTCGGCAGCGACGCCAGCAGGCCCGGCTCGGGATGCCAGACGAGGGCATAGCCGATATCGGCGGGATCGCCGACCTCCGGCCAGATCCGCACGTCGAGCTCGGGCATCAAGCGGGCGAGCTGCGGCTTCCAGCGCGCCTCGGAATCGACGGAGGAGCGGAACAGCAGCGCCATCATCATACCTTCAGCGGAAGCCGCATCTCGCTCGTCTGTAGCAAGATTACCGCGACACCGCCACATTCAGGCCCGGTTTCTCCGGCAAGCCGGCGACGACATCACCAAAGGAGGGGTGGGTCGATGCGCTCGCTGTGGAGGATGCTTGCCTTGCAATGGCTCGGCGGCGACGGCTCGGACGGGTTGGCCGGCAACTCGACCGTTCTCGAATCGCTGGTCTCTGGCGAACATTTGCAACCGGCGACGGCTGCGTTCAGCATTCGCCGCGAGCCGGGTGTGTCTCACCGGGCCATGATGTCCCCGATCTCTGGCAGCAGGTTGGAGCCCGAAATCGCGTCGGAAGAGGCTTTGCGCCCGGGTATGCCGCGGCATTATCCTTGCTGATCGAACGAGGGATGCGGGCGGCAGGGAGGCAATGATGAGCTACAAGGATCTGCTGGTCGTGCTCGATCCCGAGCTGCCGGCGCGCGGGCGCCTCGATCTCGCCGTTGCGCTCGCCGAGCGGTTTGCGGCGCATCTCGTCGGACTGTACCCGCTCCCCACTCCCCAGCGCCCCCGGGAGCTCGGCTATTACGACCCGGCGCTGCTCGATCCGTTCTACGAAAACCTGCGGGAGCGCGCCCGCGCGGCGGCCGAAACGGTGCGCGAGCATTTCGAGCATGCCGCCGGGCTGCGCGGCATTTCGGCCGAGTGGCGCCTCGTTCCCGAGGGCCCCGAATCCGATCCCGCCCTCCACGCCCGCTATGCCGATCTGACCATCCTCGGGCAGCTCGATCCCGACCGCGCCGAGACGGAAATGCTCCGGCCGCGGCCGGAGCAGGTCACGCTCGCCTCGGGGCGGCCGATACTCGTCATTCCCTATGCCGGACGTTTCGAGGCCGTCGGAAAACGCGTGGTGATCGCCTGGAACTCGTCGCGCGAGGCTGCCCGCGCGGTTCATGATGCGATGCCGCTGCTGGCCGCCGCCGAGGCCGTGACCGTGCTGACGATCGACGCCCGCGAAGGGCCGCATGGGCATGGCGAGATGCCGGGCGCCGACATCTCGCTGCATCTGGCGCGGCACGGCGTCAAGGTGCAAATCGAGCGCACCGTCTCGGGCGATCTGCCGATCGGCGAGGTATTGCTGTCGCGCCTCGCCGACCTCGCAGCCGATCTCCTGGTGATGGGCGCCTACGGCCACTCCCGAATGCGCGAATTATTGCTCGGCGGCGCGACCCGCTCGCTGCTGCGCAGCATGACGGTGCCCGTGCTGATGTCGCATTGAGGGCCGCATCAACGACGGAACGGGTGGTCGAGGATGGCCCGCTGCTCCGGCGTCAGGGCCTGGTAAAGAGCCTGGACCGAAGGTTTCGCCGCTTGCAGCCCTTCGAGCCGCGCCGACAGGAACTGCTGCCTGCGGTCGAGCCGGTCGAGCAACGTCGAGTCGGTTCCGGGCTTGAGCGAAGTGCAGAGCTGCCGCTCCTTTTGCTCCTCGGACTGAGCGGCGCTCTGCACTTTGTCCCATAGCGGGCGCTGCTCGGGGGTCAGGTTGAGCTTCGCCTCGGTGTAGGCGCGCATCGCCGCACGCCATGCCAGCCGGTCTACGCAGCGCTCCTGCGGGTCCTGATGCATCATCCTGTGGTGCATCATCCCGCGCCAGCCGCCCATCCCCTCGCCGTGCATCCAGCGGCCCGGGCCTCCGCCCTGCCGATCGCTCAATGCTCGCCTCCAGGGCCCGCCTGCGCCTGCTGGGCTTCCGTTTCGGGAGCCGAGCGGGCGATGATCGGAGCCGCGGCGGCCGTGGCGGCCAATGCGGCAGCAAGCAACATCTTTCTCACGGAAGATCTCCGTCAAGTGTGGGCTTTGAGGAGGAACCACTGTCGACGGCGAAGTCTTACATGATGGCTCCGAGCATAGGATACGCTGGCGATGGCCGAATAATCCCCACGGCGCGGTGCAATAATGCATTGGCAGCGAGGTCGGCGACATTGCCGCGCGCCAGCTCCAGGACGCAGCGCCCGAATGCTGCCATGGACGGGGCGGCCGGGCATCGGGAAACCGGATCCGTGCGCAATTCACTCTGGACAAGAGGACGGAGGGTTGAATAGCGTTCCACGATAAAAGCGTCTAGACGGCCTCCCGACCGGCAAAATCAGAAAACGGCGGACCTGGATCGTCGATGGCGGCGGGGGTCGAAGCACCTCGATGGGGTAGCGCAATCGGCTCTCGAATTGAGGAGGCTTCACCTGCGCCCTCGCCGGCTATGGCCGGTGCGGGCCACCGCAAGGCAATGCGGGACGGGAGGATTGGCTGTGGAGGCAGACGTCTCGCCCGGATCAGGCGGCCGCACCTGGCCGTAGTGGCCGGGCATTGCGCATCATGCTCGTATGGGGGGTGCGCTTCATGGCGAATGTCTCGTCGAGATGCTCGAACGCGACCCCTCGGTAACGGTCGTCGGGTTGTCTACGACCTCTCGGAGGCAGTGGCGCTCAGTGCAGCACTTGCAGGCCGACATCATCCTGCTTGGATGCAAGAATGACGGACGGGCCGCAGCAGTGAGACGTGCCCTAGACGTGGCGCCGGGAATGCGCGTCGTCGTCTCTGCGGTAAGGGAGACAGAAGACGACATCGTCGCCTGGGCGGAGGCGGGGGCCATCGGCTACATTCCGAGAACAACACCTTTAGACGATTTCGTGCGCCTGATCGTCGAAATTCACAGCGGTGAGCAGACGTGCTCGGGCCGGGTTGCCGCCGGATTGCTGCGGCGCATCGCTCACACAGCCAAAAGCGAGTCGCGGCCATAACGGGCCGCTGGTCCTGCCGATGCTCACCAAACGCGAGCGCCAGACCGCCGAATTGATAAAGAGCGGGCTCAGCGACAAGGAGATCGCTCGGCGGCTGAACATCAGCCTCGCGACGACGAAATCGCACGTCCATAACTTGCTCGGCAAGTTGAGCCTGCGGCGCCGAACAGAAGTGGCGGAATATTTGCGCGAACCAGAGGCTCAGCGACCGGCCTGGCGCGTTTCCCCCGACGATAGCGACCGCTCGCGCTCCAATAAGGCGGCCTCGGTTTAACGCGTTAACATAAACCCGCGTCTCACTGCGCATTACCCGCAAGCAGGGCTGACACGCCTGCGGAATTGCTGCGCAATCGGCGCCGCCCGCGACGGCTCGGCGCTGGAATAGCACGCGTCTCGACGCTCCCCGCAACACGATCCTGAGCCCGCTTGTGGCGCGAGGCCGGCCCCAATTGACTAATCCGGCCGGTAGGATAGCTACGCCACGCGTGTTGCCGTAAAGCAACAGCAATCACAATCGAAAGCTTCTGGTGCGGTCGAGCACCCGAACGGTCTGCTTCCTACCCCAGTTGCTGTCCATCCAGAAATCCCAAGGGCTTCAATACCTAACTTCGTCAGAACTAAATCCATTAGCTCTCGAGATTTAGACCGGTGGTGACGTGGTTGGCCATCTGGCAGCCAACCTGATTTCAACCTGACGATGGATAGCTTCGCGGCCACGCCTGAGCGAAATCAACCCTCGATTTAGCGGTTCGATTTAGGGGGGTGGGGTACAATGAAAAAGACCTACGGTATCGGCGGCCGGGCGGTTCTCGCCGGTCTGACCGCAACCATCGCGCTGCTCACGGGTCTCCCGGTCGCCAGCGCCGATGAGCTGGATGATCTACGGGCCAACCAGGAGCTTCTGCAGCGCCGCATCGACCAGCTCGCGCAGCTACCGCGATCGAAAGAAGCGCCCTCCAGTACCGGCGGGGCCGCATACGGCACCGCGCCGGTGCCTGGCGCCGCACTGATCGGCGGCAGCTTTCCGCGATCCTTCCTTATTCCGGGCACCGATACTTCGCTCCGTATTGGCGGTTTCGTCGATTTGACTGCCGACTATTGGTTCCAGGGCGGCCAAGTGAACGGCACTCAAACCACAACGGTCGGTAATAACGGCCGGGCCTTGACGGCGCCGCTCGCGGTCCACGGCCAGACGATTCCCGGGTTTCCCACCGCAGGCAATCTTGTCCCGGTGGACATACAGGGATCCCGCGGCAATGGCGTGTTTTCGATGAGCCCCCGCGAAACCCGCATCAATATTGAGACGCGAACCCCGACCCCTTATGGTCAAGCTCGTACCTTTATGGAATTCGACTGGGCGGGTTCGGGAAGTCTCGTCAATAACGCCACGCACGTATCCGACGGTTTACTGCCGCGACTCCGTTATGCGTACGGTACGCTGGGCGGCTTCCTCGCCGGGCAGGCAAACTCGAATTTCGCCGACCCCGACGCCAGCAACGAAACCCTCGATTTCGGCGGCGACGTTGGCCAGGCTGGGGTAGTCCGTATCCCACAGGTGCGTTACACGATAGGGGGGCCCTGGGGCAGTGCTTGGTCGATCTCCGCCGAAACCCCCGAGACGACCGTTCTGACGCCGGCCGGCCAGATCGCGACGGATTCGAACTCGCTGCCATCAAACCCTACATCCTCAGCGAATACCAACGGTTGCGTCGCTAATGGGGTGATCGTGGGGGCCAACGCTGCAACGTTGACTCCCGGGTTTACCAACACGTCCAATTGCACGCTGGCGACCAACATCACCAAGAGCCCGGCGCCGGACCTCACCTTTGCGTCCTATTGGGCGCAGCCCTGGGGACATATCGACTTCAAGCTCGTCGGCCGACTGCTCGAAGTCAATGATGGCCGCTTTATCAGCCGGAAGTATTTCGGAGCTGGCGGCGGGATCTCCGGCGACGTCAAGCCGGGCTGGTTTGGCTGGTCGAAGGACGACATCACGTTTCAAGCCACCGCCGGCACCGGCATCGGCCGATATATCAACGAGAGCGACAATGCCGGGCTCGTGACCAATTTTCTGTCGTCACCAACCAGCGCCGCTGCGGCAGCAAACATCATCGTCAAGCCCGTTACCGCATTTGGAACGAGCGGTGGCTACCAGCACTGGTGGTTGCCGAATTTGCGGTCCAATCTGACCTTTGGCTTCGTCTACTACGATTACCCATCGCAGTTGCTCGGGCCGGCGGAATCCTTCGATGCGAACAAGACGATAACCACGGCCCACGTCAACCTGATCTGGAGCCCGGTGGCATTCATCGATACGGGCATCGAGTACCTATGGGCCCAGCGCACCGTCATGGCAAATATCAGAGGGAAGGAACAAATGTTGATCGGCAAATTCCGGGTCAAGTTCTAACGAAAGGTCCCGGTATACAAAAGTCAGGGAGGAACAGCCGATGATCGAGATTGTCGAGGGTCTTCCGAGAAACGTCGTTGGTTTTGCGGTAAGCGGGCGGCTGACAATGGAGGACTGCCGCCACGTGCTGGTTCCTGCAGTGGAGAAGTCGCTCAAAGGGCACGAGAAGATCCGGCTCTATTACGAGCTCAACTCTCGGTTTCCCGGCGCCTCGTGGGACGAGCTCGACCTCGGGCAGGAGCATTTTTCGCGGTGCGAGCGGGTCGCGATCGTCACCGACATCGGCTGGGTCAGGCTCACCGTCAAAGCGCTGCGTTTTTTGATCCCCAGTGAGATTCGAGTGTTCACGACCCTCGAGGTCGACGAAGGACGCGACTGGATCAGAGCCCGGCCCGGAGCGCGGACCAGTGCCAATACGGAGGCAGAGCAGCCATTGCGAACACGCCGAGCCGCGGCACGTCGGGCGAGGCGCGCTCAGCCTGCGGCCGCGCGCCTCCGGATCAAGCCGGAACAGCGGCAGCCTCAGCGGACAAACCCGGCGCTGCGGGGGATTGCCAGCGACAATTCGGGGAGGCAGATGATCAGCATCAGGCCGATCAGCAATGCCAGCACATAGGGCCAGTAATAGGGTGCGTGCTGCGAGACCGGAATTTCGGCGAAGCGCAATGCCATCAGGAGGCCCACCCCCATCGGCGGCAGAAACAAGCCGATGCCGACCGCGGCGGTCTGCACGATATCGAAATGGATCGGGTTGACGCCGATCTTGGTGGCGATCGGAAACACCACCGGGATCAGCACCACCGCGGCGGGCAGCCCTTCGAGAACCATGCCGAACACCATGGTCAGCAAAGCGACGCCGAGCAGAAACAGCCACTGCGCGCTTTCGAGCGGCTTCAGCAGCTCACCGAGAAGCACCGGAACCCCGGTGACCCCCATCAGGTATTGGAAGATCGTCGCGACCGCCAACAGGAACACGACCGCTGCCGTCAGCACCGCGCTGTCATAGGCGATGCCCAGGATCTGGCCCCAGGTCAGGTTGCGGTAATAGAGCCGCGCCGCCAGCAGCGAATAGAGCGCCACCACCGCGCCCGCCTCGGTGGCGGTGAAGGCGCCGAGGTAAAACCCGCCGAGAATGACCAGCGGGATGACCAGCGGCACAGCCGATTCCCGCAGCGAATGCAACAGAAACCGCCAGCTCGGCTTGGTGTCCTTCGGCCAGCCGAGCAGATGCGCCTGGATCAGCACCAGCAGGCACAGGCAGACCCCGATCACCGCCGCCGGAACAAATCCGGCGAGGAACAGCGCGACCACCGAGGTATTGGTCACCTCGCCGATCACGATCATGAAAATCGCCGGCGGCACCAGCATGCCCATCGCGGTGCCGGAGGCGATCAGCGAGGCGCTGTCCTCGGCACGGTACCCGGCGCGCCGCAACGGCGGCATCAAGGTCGAGCCGAGCGCCGAGACCTCGGCCATCTTCGAGCCGCAGATGTCGGAGAAAAAGTACGAGACGACGATGACCGACATGCCGAGGCCGCCGCGCAGCCACCCGACCAGCGCCCGCGCCAGGTCGACCAGCGCATTCGACATCCCGCAGCGCTCCATCACCGTCCCGGCAAAGATGAAGGACGGGATCGCCAGCAAGACCCAATTCTGCGACCCGGCGACCATGCTCGACGCGACCATCTCCAGCGGGTAGCCGCCGACCACCAGCCCGACCACCGCCGCGGCCCCCAGAGCGAAGACGATCGGCAACGACAATGCGATCAACCCGACGAACACCGCGGCGGTCAGGGCGAGCAGCATGGCTCATCCGCCTCCGGCTGCAATTGCGGCGGCGTCCTCGCTCGGTTGCGCGGTCTGCGAACCGGCCACTGCCAAGCCTATCCCATAGAGGAAGATCAATGCGCCGCCGGCACTGACCGCGGCATAGACCCAGGCGAGGTTGATCTGGAGGGCGGGCGAGGTCAGGGTGCTGTTGGTGATCGCCAATCTCGTCCCGTACCACGCAGCGAGCGCGCCAAACCCTGCGATCAGGAGATGATTGACCACGTGGACGACGCGCTGCGCAGTCAGCGGCAAGCGATGCGTCAGCACATCCAAGGTGAAATGGATGCGGTCGGCAATGCCGACCGCAGCGCCGATCATCGTCAACCAGGTCAGGCTGAGCTCGCCGACCTCCTCGACCCAGAAGAAATTGACCGGGTCGAGGTCGAGCAGATCGGTGATCTCGACCATGACATAGCGCAGGAAAACACCGACCAGCATGTCGGCGACAGCGAGTATCAGAAGCGCCGTCACCAAGATCTTCGGCAGCAGGAGCATGATATTCCGAAAGGATTTCTCCTTCTTCCCGCCCGCGCGCAGAGCGCCGGGATCCACGGCTGCCCCGGTCGCCACCGCTCACGCCTTTGTCGCGACGATCTCTTCCCAGATGTCGGCGTATTCCTTCTGGTAGGCGGGCCAGACCTTCTCCTGCGCGATCTTGCGGAAAGCCTCGACGTCCGCGGTGTTGACCTTCATCCCCTTCGGCTCGAGCAATTCCTTTGCCTTCTCGGGCGTGTCGACGCTCTCGGTCAGCCCGCGGATCCGCTCCTGCGCCGCCCTGGACACTTCCAGCAGCAGTTTCTGCTGCGCCGGGGTGAGGCCGTTGAACATGTCGAGGTTCATCACCAGCGCCGTCGGGCCGTAATTGTGATAGGTCAGCGAGCAATATTTCGAGACTTCATAGGCCTTGAGCGCCAGGATATTGACGATCGGCAGGTCGGCGCCGTCGATGACGCCCTGCTGCGCCGCCGGGATCACCTCGCCCCAGGCCATCGGCACCGCCACGCCGCCCAGACCGTTGATCGTGTCGGCGAACACCTTGGCCGGCTGCACCCTGAGCTTTAGCCCGCGCAGATCCTTGGGCGTCGCGATCGGATGACGATTGTTCCAGAAATGGCGAAATCCGTAATCGTAAAAACACAACACCTTGAGCTTGTATTTGTCCTGAAGCTGCCGGTCGAGCCGGTCGCCGATCGCGCCGTTGAACATGTGGTAGGCCTGGTCGTAGCTCTTGACCAGGTACGGCACCAGGAAAACGCCCATTTCGGGGAAGACGGTCGCAGCAGCGCCGCCCGGGTCGCCGATCGCGATGTTGCCCGCCTTGACGGCATTGATGATCTCGAGCTCCTTGGTCAGCAGGGTGCCGGCATGGAATTCGATCTCGATCCCGCTATTGGCGTTCTTGTTCACCGCCTCGGCCATTTCGGTAAACGCGACCGCCGAGGATTCGGGCGACGCCACGATATGCGCCATGACCAGCTTCTTGCGCACGGCCTGCGCAATAGCCGGTGCTCGGGACAATGCGAGGATGGCCGCAGCGCCGCCGGCGGCTCGCTGCAGCAATCGGCGGCGGCTCGGTGCGCGGCTGGTGCCTGAAATCATCCTCGTCCTCCCGATTTTCCCGACCACCTGATTTTGGCCACTATAACAGCCGCCCTGCCTTGGACAACGGCAGGAACCGGTGATTTTCCTCGGGCAGGCCTGCGCGCGAGCGGCGCTTGTCGCGGTAGGGATGCGGATCATTGCGCACCCCGCGCACAGCACCGGACGTGCCTCCTCCAGGCATCCGACTGCCACCTTTCGCGGCTCAATTGCTCGCCTATGCGGTCCCCTGCCGACGCTTCGCCCATGCCCTCGTCATGGCATGAGGCGCTTCCTCGATGGTGTTGAGAAAAATCTCATCCTGAGAGGGTGTGAATGAATTGGCGCAAGCGGCTGCGCTAACATCCTGCGTCCTTCGAGACGGCGCTGCGCGCCTCCTCAGGATGAGGTACTTCCTTGATATCACTAAGAAAAACCTCATCCTGAGGAAGCCGCTAAGCGGCTGTCTCGAAGGACCCACGGCGCCTGGTCAGCCCATCGTCAATTCCCGAATGCGAAGCTGCGGCCTCACCCCTTGACCAGCGGGCATTGGTTCGGGCCGGGGAGCTTGAAGGCTTGCTCGCCTGGGATTACTGAAATCTGCTTGTAATAGTCCCAAGCGCCCTTCAATTCCGAGGGCTTCTTGACCTCGAACAGGTACATGTCGCGGACGAGTGTGCCGTCTTCGCGGATCTTGCCGTTCTTGGTCATGAAGTCGTTGACCGGGGTGGCTTTCATCTGCTTGACGACGGTCGGCGCGTCGTCGCTGCCGGTTGCCTTGATCGCGGCGAGATAGTGCATGACCGCGCCATAAACCCCGGCCTGGACCATGGTCGGCTGGCGCTTCATCTTTTCGAAAAAGCGCTTCGACCAGGCCCGCGTTTCGTCGTTCTGATCCCAGTAAAATGCCTCGGTCAACTGTAGGCCGTGCGCCGCCTGCAGGCCGAGGCTGTGGATGTCGGTAATGAAGACGAGCAGCCCCGCCAGCTTCTGCCCGCCCTCGACAATGCCGAATTCCCCCGCCTGCTTGATCGAGTTGATCGTGTCGCCGCCGGCATTGGCAAGGCCGATGATCTTTGCTTTCGAGTTCTGCGCCTGCAGCAGGAAGGAGGAGAAATCGGCCGTGTTGAGCGGCGCCTTGACCGAGCCGACCACCTTGCCGCCGTTATCCTCGACCACCTTCGAGGTGTCGCGCTCCAGCGCGTGGCCAAAGGCGTAATCCGCGGTGATGAAGAACCAGGTGTCCCCGCCCGCCTTGACGACGGCGCTGCCGGTGCCGTTCGCCAATGCGACGGTGTCGTAGGTCCAGTGCACCGAGTTCGGCGAGCAAGCCTTGCCGGTGAGGTCCGAGGAAGCCGCGCCCGAAATCAGGAACACCTTGTTCTTGTTGCGCGCAACCTCCTGGACGGCGAGCGCAACGCTCGAAGTCGGCACGTCGACGATGGCATCGACCCCGTCATTGCCCAGCCATTGATTGGCGATCGACGAGCCGATGTCGGGCTTGTTCTGGTGGTCCGCGCTGATCAGCTCGATCTTCTTGCCGGCGACCGAGCCGCCGAAATCGGCGATCGCCATGCGCGCCGCCTCGACCGAGCCCGGCCCGCTGATGTCGGCGTATAGCCCGGACATGTCGTTGAGCACGCCGATCTTGACGACGTCGCCGGAGATCTCGGCGGAAGCCGGCGCCGCGAGCGCCAAAAGAGCGGCAAACACGGCTGTTGCAGCTGCAACCTTCATGGGCATCCTCCCGCGTCCCTTGAAGCCTGCGCCAATACATCAACTCATACGCCGAGATAGGCATGCAGCTTATCGGCATTTTGCGCGAGATCCTGGTTGGGGATCATGTCGATGACGCGGCCGTGCTCGACGACGTAATGCCGGTCGGCGAGGGTCGCGGCGAAGTGGAAATTCTGCTCGACCAAAAGGATCGTGAACCCCTTCTGCTTCAGACCGCGGATAACCCCGCCGATCTGCTGCACGACCACCGGGGCGAGGCCTTCGGTCGGCTCGTCCAGCAGCAAAAGGGTGGCGCCGGTGCGCAGCATGCGGCCGATCGCCAGCATTTGCTGCTCGCCGCCGGACAGCTTGGTCCCCTGGCTGCGGCGTCGCTCCTTAAGATTGGGAAAAATCGCGTAAATCTCGTCGACGCTCATGCCGCCCGGCAATACCGCCGGCGGAAGCAGGAGGTTTTCCTCGACGTCGAGGCTGGCGAAGACGCCGCGCTCTTCTGGGCAATAGGCGATCCCGCGCCGGGCGATCCGGTTGGAGGCGAGGCCGACGAGCTCGGCGCCGCGGAAGACGACCGAGCCCCGCCGCTGCGGCACGATCCCCATGATCGCCCGCAAGGTCGTCGTCTTGCCCGCGCCGTTGCGGCCGAGAAGGGTCACAACCTCGCCCTCGCCGACGGCAAAGCTCATGCCATGCAGAATGTGCGATTCGCCGTACCAGGCGTGCAGATCTTCGACCCCCAGCAGCCGAGCCGGTGCCGGGTCAGGCATGGCCGGTGCCCATATAGGCCTCGATGACCTCGGGGTTTTGGGATACGGCCGCGTAATCGCCCTCGGCCAGCACGCGGCCGCGGGTCAGGACCGTGATCACGTCCGAGAGATCGGCCACGACCGACAAATTGTGCTCGACCATCAATACCGTGCGATCCGCCGCCACCTCGCGGATCAATGCCGAGATCCGCCCGATGTCTTCTTGGCCCAACCCGGCCATCGGCTCGTCGAGCAGCAGCATCACCGGATCGAGCGCCAAGGTGGTGGCGATTTCCAGCGCCCGCTTGCGCCCATACGGCAATTCGGCCGCCAATGCATTCTCGAACCCGGACAACCCAACGGCGTCGAGAAGCGCCTCCGCGCGTGGGTCGAGCCTGCCGAGAACGCGTTCCGAGCGCCAAAACTGAAAAGAGTTGCGCAGCTTCTGCTGAAGGGCGACGCGGACATTGTCGCGTACGGTCAAGTGCGCAAACACGGCGGAGATTTGGAACGAGCGCACCATGCCGCGCCGCGCAATCTCGGCCGGCCGTGCCGCGGTGATGTCTTCGCCGTCGTAGATGATCCGCCCCGCGCTCGGCTCCAGAAACTTGGTCAGCAGATTGAAAACGGTGGTCTTGCCCGCGCCGTTGGGGCCGATCAGCGCATGGATCGTGCTGCGGCGGACCTTCAAGTCGACGCCCTGCACCGCCGATAAAGCCGCGGAACTCTCGCGATAATCCGCGGGTTTCAAGGATCAGATCGTCCAAGCGAAGCCTTCGAGCCCCTGAGCTGGTCTTGTTTTTGGTTGCGCCGGCTCACCCTAATCCGAGGCTTCGGCGCGAGCAACCGGTGCGATCAAATCAAGCAGGCGCTCCGCACGCCTTCTTGACACCGGCGTTAACCCCGCTATGACCACGTCGAGCGCCCGGGTCGGTAGCGGGGCCGTTCGGGAGGGGGAACCGCGCTCCGGATGAAGCGGGCATTCGTATTTCCCGGTCAGGGATCGCAGACCGTCGGCATGGGGCAGGCCCTTGCCGCCGCGTTCGCGCCGGCGCGCCGGCTCTTCGAGGAAGTCGACGAGGCGTTGTCGCAGAATCTTTCCCGGGTGATGTTTGAAGGCCCGGAAAGCGATCTGACGCTGACGGAGAACGCCCAGCCCGCCCTGATGGCGGCAAGCCTCGCGGTGATCCGCGTGATGGAGGTGGAGAACGGTTTCGAGCTCGGTCGCGAGGTCGCCTATGTCGCCGGACACTCGCTCGGAGAATACTCGGCCCTCGCCGCCGCCGGCGCGATTGCGGTCGGCGACGCGGCACGCCTGCTCAAGATCCGCGGCCAGGCGATGCAATTGGCGGTGCCGGTCGGCGAGGGCGCGATGGCGGCGCTGCTCGGCCTCGATCTCGATGGGGCGCGGTCAGTCGCGGCAACGGCATCCCAAGGCCAGGTCTGCGCGGTGGCAAACGACAATGCGCCGGGACAGGTCGTCGTCAGCGGGCATCGCAATGCGGTCGAGCGTGCGATTGCCATTTCGCGGGAACGCGGCGCGCGGCGGGCGATCAGCCTTCCCGTGAGCGCGCCTTTTCATTCGCCGCTGATGGCGCCCGCCGCCGATGTCATGAAGCATGCTCTCGACGAGGTGACATTTCTTCCGCCGATGGTCCCGCTGGTCGCCAATCTCACCGCCGAGCCGATCATCGAGCCTTGGGCCATCAAGCGCGCGCTTATTGGGCAGGTGACGGCGATGGTGCGGTGGCGCGAAAGCGTGCTGTTTCTCGAGGCTGCCGGGATCGAGGAAGTCGTCGAGATCGGGACGGGGCGCGTGCTCGCCGGGCTCGTCAAGCGGATCGCGCCGGTGCTCGCGGCACGCTCTGCCGGCACCCCTGCCGAGCTTTATTCCCTTATCGAGGGGCTGTGGGGCGAGCCGTGACGGGCCCGGTGGCCAGGGGGCCTGCGATGTTCGACCTATCGAGCCAAACGGCGCTGGTCACCGGAGCCTCCGGCGGGATCGGCGGAGCGATTGCGGCGGCGTTGCATCGCCAGGGAGCCGAAATCATGCTCGCGGGCACGCGGCCCGATGCGCTGGAGGCATTGGCCGGGAGGCTGGGCGAGCGGACCCATATCGGGCTCGCCGATCTTGCCGATCCCACGGCTACCGACCGTCTGGCCAAAGAGGCCGAGGCGGCGATGGGCCGCGTCGATATTCTCGTCAACAACGCCGGGATCGCCCGCGATGCGCTGGCGTTGCGGATCAGCGACGAGGACTGGCGGGATGTTTTGCAGGTTAACCTGACCGCCGCGTTCCGCCTCGCCCGCGCGGTGTTACGCGGCATGGTTCGGCGCCGGCACGGCCGCATCATCGGGGTCGCCTCGGTCGTCGCGATCAGCGGCAATGCCGGGCAGGCGAATTACGCGGCGGCGAAAGCCGGCATGATCGGCATGTCGAAGTCGCTCGCCGCAGAAGTCGCAGGGCGCGGCATTACCGTCAACTGCGTCGCGCCCGGCTTGATCGCGACGCCGATGACCGACAGGCTGACGGCGGAGCAGCAGGCGCGGCTCGTTGCCGCGATTCCCGCCTCCCGCCTGGGCGCGCCCGACGAGGTCGCAGCGGCCGTCGTGTACCTCGCAAGCGGCGAGGCCGCCTACGTCACCGGCCAAACCTTGCACATCAACGGCGGCATGGTCATGGTATGAAGCTAGTCGCATCGCCGGGCCGGCGCAGCCAGTTTGGCACTGCCGGGGAAACATGCTATGTGACCGCACCGTGACTCTCGCGTTCGACGCGGTCCCGGAGGGCGGCACCCATGATGGCAATGGCGCCGGGGGCTCTGTGCGTAACAATTTTCCAAGAAGCCACTTGAGGAAAAGAACGGATGAGTGACGTCGCCGATCGGGTCAAGAAGATCGTCGTCGAGCATTTGGGCGTCGACGAATCGAAAGTGACCGAGAACGCCAGCTTTATCGACGATCTGGGCGCCGACAGCCTCGACACCGTTGAGCTGGTGATGGCGTTTGAGGAGGAGTTCGGGTGTGAGATCCCGGACGACGCGGCCGAGAAGATCGTGACGGTCAAGGATGCCGTCAGCTTTATTGAATCGCACAGCTGAGCCCCTCTCGAAACCACGGCGAGAGTAGGATGCGGCGGGTCGTGGTGACCGGGATGGGGCTCGTGACCCCGCTCGGGATCGGTCTCGATCGGAATTGGAGCAGCTTGCTCGCCGGTGCATCGGGCATCCGTGCGATCCAGTCCTTCGACGTCTCCGATCTGCCGGTAAAGATCGCGGCGCAGGTGCCGCGTGGCGATACCGCCTCGGGTCTCTTCAACGCCGACGATTGGGTGCCCCCCAAAGACCAGCGCAAGATGGACGGGTTCATCGTCTATGCGCTGGCAGCGGCCGCCCAAGCCGTCGAAGACGCCGGCTGGTCGCCGGAGGATGAGGGGGAGCGCGAACGGACCGGCGTGATGATCGGCTCCGGGATCGGCGGCCTGCCGGGCATCACGGACGCAGCCCTTAACTTGCACGAGCGCGGCCCGCGCCGTATTTCGCCTTTTTTTATTCCCGCCTGCCTGATCAACCTGGCTTCGGGCCACGTGTCGATCCGCTACGGCTTTACCGGCCCCAATCACGCTGTGGTGACGGCGTGCTCGACCGGAGCGCATGCAATCGGCGACGCTACTCGGCTCATCGTCCTCGGCGATGCCGATGTGATGGTGTGTGGCGGGACCGAGGCGGCGATCTGCCGCTTGGGTCTCGCGGGGTTTGCCGCAGCGCGCGCGTTGTCGACCGGGTTCAATGACGACCCTCCGCGTGCGTCGCGCCCGTGGGACCAGGAGCGCGACGGTTTTGTGATGGGCGAGGGCGCCGGCATCCTCGTCCTCGAGGAGTTGGAGCACGCGAGGTGGCGCGGAGCCAAGATCTACGCCGAAGTTGTCGGCTATGGGATGTCGGGCGACGCCTTCCACCTGACCGCGCCTTCGGAAGACGGCAATGGCGCGTTCCGATCGATGCGCAACGCCCTCAAGCGCGCCGGGCTCGGGCCGGAACAGATCGATTACATAAACGCCCACGGCACCTCTACCCCGCTCGGCGACGAGATCGAATTGGGAGCGGTCAAGCGCCTCTTCGGTCGACACGCCTACGAATTATCGATGTCGTCGACAAAATCGGCGATTGGGCACCTGCTCGGCGCCGCGGGAAGCGTCGAGGCGATCTTTTCGATCCTCGCGATCCGCGACGGGGTGGTCCCTCCGACCCTCAACCTCGAAAACCCCTCCCCCTCCTGCGACATCGACTTGGTGCCGAAACAGGCAAAGGAGCGCAAGGTCAGCCATGTGCTGTCCAATTCCTTCGGCTTCGGCGGCACCAACGCCTCTTTGATCTTCGCCGCTCCTCCCTGAACCTGTGAGCGCCCGGTAGCCGATCGATGCGAGGCTTTCTCCGCCTCCTTGGATGGGCCGCCCTTACCGTCTCTCTGCTATTGGCGGCGGTCGGGGGAGCGGCTTATTGGCTTTATCACGACGTTACCCAACCCGGCCCCTTGGCCGAGGCGCGGACGGTTGTCATCCCGCCCCGTAGCGGCGTTGCCGAGATCGCCGCGCTGCTGGCCGAGAACGGGGTAATCCGACACCCTCGGTCCTTCGAGCTGGGCGCGACCCTCTCCGGGCGTGCTCCGACCCTGTTGGCGGGCGAATACGAGTTCCCCGCCGGCGCGAGCCCACTGCAGGCAATGGACATTCTCGCCGGCGGCAAGACGGTCAGGCATCGGCTGACCATCCCCGAGGGGCTGACGACCGCGGAAATTCTTGCGCTGGTGCGGGCCGCCCCCGCGCTCGACGGGGATACCGGCCCACCGCCCGCCGAGGGCGGGCTGATGCCGGACACTTATCTTTACGAATATGGCGACCGCCGCAAGGAGTTCATCGAGCGCATGCAGCGCGCCATGGCCCCCGCATTGGCCGAAGCATGGGGGGAACGCCGCTCCGACCTGCCGCTGACGAGCCCACGGGAGCTGCTGGTGCTGGCCTCGCTGGTCGAAAGGGAAGCGGCACGAGCCGACGAGCAGGCCCGGATCGCGGCGGTGTTCATCAATCGGCTGCGCCTGGGCATGCCGCTGCAATCCGATCCGACGGTGATCTACGCGTTGAGCGATCGAGGCGCCAAGCGGCTCGACCGCCGCCTGACCCACAGCGACCTGGCGGTGGTCTCGCCCTACAACACCTACGCGACCAAGGGCCTCCCGCCAGGCCCGATCGGCAATCCCGGAAAGGCCGCGCTGCGCGCTGCTGCGCGGCCCGCCTTCACCGATGATCTTTATTTTGTGGCCGATGGGGCGGGCGGGCATGTCTTCGCCAAGACCCTCGCCGAGCATAACCGCAACGTCGCGGAATACCGGCACGGGAGCCTTGGCGCGCCTGATGGTGAAGCCCCTCCGCCGCAGGACCGGCGAGACGGCCCCGCCGCTCGATCGCCGTAAGGCCCGGGCGTTGTTGGCCCCGCCGGGTGCCGCTATAACCGGTGCCTCAACTGGCGGAGTGCGGTGGCCTTGGGTCTATCCAGCATGACGGGGTTTGCGCGGGCGGAGGGCGACGAGCTCGGCATCTCCTGGGTTTGGGAGGCGAAGAGCGTCAACGGCAAATCGCTCGATCTGCGGCTTCGCCTCGCACCCGGTTTCGATGCCGTGGAGCCCGGGCTTCGCGCAATGCTCGCGCAGCGCTTCCGCCGTGGCAATTTTTCCGCCAGCCTCGCCGTGAACCGCACCGCGCCCGCCGTAGTGCGGGTTAATCGCCAGGCCTTGAACCAGCTGATCGCGCTGATGAACGAGCTGGCGGCCGAGATCGAGGCGGCGCCGCCGCGCATTGACGGATTACTGGCATTGCGGGGGGTCGTCGAGACCGTCGAAGACGAATCCGACCCCGTGCTTGACGAGCGGCGGCAGGCCGTCCTCGCCGGCGCGGCGACCGTGCTCGACCGGCTGGCCGATGCCCGGGCCGAGGAGGGCGAGCGGCTCGCCGCGGTGTTGCGCGGCCAGCTCGGCGAGATGCTCGATCTGGTCGAGGCGGCGGCGGGATGCGCCGCGGCCCAGCCGGCGGCGATCCGCGAGAGGCTGCAAACGATGCTGGGGAGCCTGGCCGATCTCGTGCCCGGCATGCCGGAAGAGCGGGTCGCGCAGGAGATGGCGTTGCTTGTCGCCCGCTCGGATATTCGCGAGGAGATCGAGCGGCTGCGCGCTCATATCGACCAGGCGAGCGATCTCCTGCGGCAGGACGAGGCGGTCGGTAGGCGCCTCGATTTCCTGTGTCAGGAGTTGAACCGCGAAGCCAACACCTTGTGCTCCAAATCGGCTGACATCGAGCTGACGCGGATCGGGCTGTCCCTGAAGGCGGCGGTCGAGCAATTTCGCGAACAGGTGCAAAACATCGAATGAGCCTCCCACCGATCCGCCGGCGCGGGTTTTTGCTCGTCCTCTCGTCGCCCTCGGGGGCGGGGAAGACGACATTGACGCGGCGGCTGGTCGCCAGCGATCCGGGGCTCGCTCTGTCGGTCTCGGTGACGACCCGCCCGCCGCGCAAAGGCGAGATCGACGGGCGCGACTATTTATTCATCGAGCAGCCCCGCTTCGACGAGATGATCGCACGGGGCGAGCTGCTGGAGCACGCGACGGTGTTCGGAAACTGCTACGGCACGCCGCGTGCTGCTATCGAGGAGGCGCTCGCCAGCGGGCACGACATTGTCAGCGACATCGATTGGCAAGGCACCCAGCAGCTTGCGCGGAATGTGCCCGACGATCTCGTCTCGGTATTCGTCCTGCCGCCGAGCACCGCCGCGCTCGAAGCGCGGCTCCGCGCCCGCGCCCAGGACAGCGCGGCGGTGGTCGCCGCGCGCATGGCGAAATCGGCCGAGGAGATGAGCCATTGGCCGGAATACGATTACGTCCTGATCAACTGCGAGGTACAGGAGAGCGTCGCCCAGCTGCGCGCCATCGTCCTGGCCGAAAGGCTGCGGCGAACCCGCCGATACGGGCTTTCGGAATTCGTGGATGGCTTGCGATCAGGCTAGCAACAGGCGGCGGCTAAGCCGGGCGGAGCGCGGCGTCCAGATCGCCGATCAGATCGTCCGGATGTTCGATACCCACCGACAGCCGCAGAAGATCGGGAGGTACCGGGCTATCCGGGCCCTCGACCGAAGCGCGATGCTCAATGAGGCTTTCGACGCCGCCCAGCGAGGTGGCCCGTTTCCAGACCTCGACCCGGGAAGCGGCCCTGATCGCGGCCTCGGCACCGCCGCGCAGGCGCACGCTGAGCATCCCGCCGAAGCCGCCCTGCATCTGCCGGACGGCGACGGCGTGGCCGGAATGCGTCGGCAGGCCGGGGTAGAGCACCTCCGCCACTTCGGGATGACCCGACAGCGCCTCGGCGACCGCCAGCGCCGAACTGCATGCCCGCTCTACGCGTAGGAACAAGGTGCGCATGCCGCGCAGCAATAGATAAGCCTCGAAGCTGCCGAGAATGGCCCCGCCGCTGCTTCGCGCAGTGCAAAGGCGGCCCCAGAACGCGTCCTCGCGTGCGGTCGTCAGGGTGCCGGCAATGACGTCGCTGTGCCCGTTGAGGTATTTCGTCGCGGAATGCATGACGAGATCCGCCCCCAGGGCGAGAGGCCGGGTCAAAACCGGCGTTGCCGCGGTGCTGTCGACAGCGAGGAGGGCACCGGCGGCGTGCGCGATCTCTGCAGCGCCCGCGATATCGGTTACCGACCATAGCGGGTTTGCCGGGGTTTCGATCCATACTAGCCGCGTCTGTCCCGGCTGGACCGCTGCTCGCAATGCGTCCGGAGCGGTGGCGTCGACGAATTCGAGATCAATGCCCCAGCATTCCGCGAAGTTGTTCAGCCAGTTGCGCAGCCCCCAATACATGACCCGCGGCGCCAAGACGTGCGAATCGCGCGGCAGGCATTGAAACACAGCGGCGGCCGCCGCCATCCCGGAGGAAAACAACAGGGATGCAGCGCCACCCTCGAGCGCCGTCAACAGCGCTTGCGGCTGGTCGTAGGTCGGGTTGTCGGCGCGCCCATAGCTGCGTCCGCGCCGATATTGGTTGTCGGGGTCGCGCAAAAAGGTCGTCGCCGTGTAGACCGGCAGGATGACCGCACCGGTAGCATCGTCGGTCCGGCCCAGCGCTTGCACAGCCAGCGTCGCGGGGTGAAGCGGCTTGCGGCTCATCCGTCCCCCGCGGAGGCGGTGCGCGCCATGGCGACGGCGTGGATCTGATCGCGCAGCGCCGGCTCGGTCCCGAAGAGCCGGTGCAGGTCGCGCGCCGCAAGGCTCAGCAACTGGCAATAGCCGAGGGCGACGACATCGGCATTCCGCCGGTCGGCGACGAGGAGCGCAAGCTCCCCGAAGAAATCTCCGCTGCCGAGCTGCACGGGCGTCGGCAATATGCGCACTTCGACCGCGCCCGAAGAAATGAAATACATGGCGTCCCCGCGTTCGCCCTTGTGGACGATGACCTCGCCGGGAATAGCGAGGCGCGGGCGCAGCATCCGGGCAAGCGAGCGCCGGGCCTTCGCATCGACCGCCGTGAACATCGGCACCCGCGCCACCAGCTCCTCGCGCTTCAGGCCGAGATCGAGGGCGGGCCGCACCTCGACGGCGCGCCGGCGCGGCCGCAATTTGCGCTGCAGATCGTCATACATGTCCTGGTTGATCATCGACTCGGTGCGCAATCGCCGGTATCGCTCGTCTTCGAGGCGTGCCGCCAGGCGGGCGAGATACTGCACTTCAAGCTGACGGGCATAGGTCGGGTACTGCAATTTCAGCGCCGCAATCGCGCGATCGATCGCGCCAAAGCGCCGGTCGAGCTGCATCGCCATCGCATCCCGCGCGCCGGCGCCGAAGACCTCCTCGATCTGGTCGCGGTTGAACGCAATGACGTTTTGCAATACGAAGCGGGCCGCCAGCTGAACCTCGAACCGGTCCCCGAGCAGCCGCGCGAGAGGGCGCGCGACGCCGAGCCGGTGATGGATTGCGCGCGACAAGCGCAAGGCCCTGTCGAAGGCGAGGATGCGCGCCGCCGCTCTCTGGTAGCCGTCGACGCCGTCGCTGCGCACCCCGTCGCGCAGCCTCGCCGCATGGGCGAGCAGATTGGCGGCGACCCGCCGGGACACCGTCCGGCTCTCGAAATAATCCAGGCAAAATTCCTGTTCGCGATCGGCAAGAACATAAAGCGCTGCCCGCTCTCTGAGCTCGGCCGGCAACTCCGTGTCCGCGATCCCGGCCATCGCCGGGTCGTGAGCATGGCCGTCATAAACTTTGGCGACCTCCGCGACGATCTCGGGAGAAATCTGGTGCTGACGCCCGACCGTCTCGATTTCCTGCGGGATCGAGGAAAGGGTCAGCCCGATCACCCGCTGGCTGACCGCCGCTTCGGCCGGCCCCAGGCTGCTGATCTTGAGCAGGCGCATCAGCGGCCGCATCGTCGGCGCCGTGACCAGCAAGGTGAACAATACGAAGCCGGTGGCCAGGATCCCGACAAACTGACGAACCTCGGGCGAAAGAGAGGTGTTCTCGGCGGCGGCGAGCGCCAGCGCGAGAGAAACTGCCCCGCGCATCCCTCCCCACAGCATGACCAGCTTGTGGTCGCGGTCGATCGGCTTGGCGAGCCCGGCTAGGCTGAGTATCGGAATCATGCCGTAAAGCGTCAGCGCGCGCGCGACGAGCGCGGCGACGACCAGCGCCGCGAGCAGGCCGAGATCCCCCCAGGTCGCCTTTTCGAGCAATTCGGGGGTCTGCATCGCCGCAAACAAAAAAATCAGCGAGCTCGCCCAGAACGCCAGCTGCTCCCAGGTGACGACAAGGCTCTCCCAGTTCGACGGCGCCAGGCGGCGGCGCCCGCCGGCGCTGACCGCCAGCGCCGCGGCGGCAACGGCAACAACCCCGGAGACATGCAAGATAATGGTCGCACACGACGAAGATCACATAGGCAAAGGCGATCGTCAGCGTCGCCTCGGCCAGGCGGCTCGCGCGCAAAATCGGGATGATCTGGATGACCCCCCAGCCGGCGACATACCCCGCCGCAAGCCCGCCGCCAAACTCCCGCACAAAGGTGACGAGCCCCTCCCACGGGTTCGCCGGCCGGTCGCCGGCCAGCATCGCGACAACGAGCGAGTAGATCGCGATCGCCGCGGCATCGTTGAACAGGCTCTCGCCCTGCACCAAGGTCGACAACCGGCGGGGCGCGCCGATGTCGTTGAAAATCCCGACGACTGCAACCGGGTCGGTGGTCGCGATGATCGCGCCGAGAATGACGCAGGCGAGAAGCCCGACCGGCGCAATCGGCCACAAGGCGAGCCCGACGACAAAGGTGCACACGATCACGCCGATCACGGCGAGCAGCAGCACCGGGCCGACTTCGTCGCTGAGCTGGCGCACATCGACATTGAGCGCCGCCTCGAACAAGAGCGCCGGGAGGAAGACGTAAAGCAGCGATTCCGCGCTGAGGCCGAAATCGTGCAGCCATCCGACAACATCGCCGATGATGCCCCCGGGCCGGTAGCCGGAGGGCAGGTTGGCGATGCCGCCGATTGCGATCCCGACGAGCGCCAGCACGACGGCGTAAGGGATCGACAGCCGCTCGGCGAGCGGCAGCAACAGGCTCACCAGCCCGAGCAGAGCGGTGACGGCAAAGACGGTCTGAATGGTATCGGTCATGACGGCCGGCCCGGCAGAGCCTACCGGGCGCGGCGCCTGGTCACAAGGCGCACCGCATCGCGCTCCTACCCTGGACAAACCGGTCGTCGGCAATATCGTAGACGCGGATGATCACCCGCCGCGCGCTCCTTCTCCTTCCCGCCCCCCTTGCGATGGGTCTGGCGCGCTTATCGTCCGCGGCCGACCTCCAGCGCTTCCCGAGTTCGGAGCTGACGATCGTCAGCGCCACTGGGCAGCACCGCTTCAAGGTCGAGGTTGCCGAAACACCGGAGCAGATGACCCAGGGCCTGATGTTCCGGCGCAGCCTGGCGCCGGATGCCGGGATGCTGTTCGATTACAAGCAGCCGACCGCGGCGACGATGTGGATGCGCAACACGCTGATCCCGCTCGACATGCTGTTCGTCGATGCGCAAGGCCGGATCGTCAACATTCATCAGCGCGCGGTGCCGCAGTCGCTGGACATAATCGCCGCCGCAGCGCCGGTCCGTGCGGTCATCGAGCTTAATGGCGGGACCGCAGCGCGACTGGGGATTGCGCCTGGAGACCAGGTCGTGCACCCGATTTTCGGCAACGCGTCATAGGGCCGCGACGGCGTCACACCTCGGTCAGGAAATTTCTCACCAACTCGAGGAACACATCGAGCCGGTCGTGATGGACCCAATGCCCGGCGTCTTCGATCGCAACGACTTTGGCATTTTGGAAGTGGCGCCGCCCGCCCGTCCTTCAATGGGTCGGAGGCCCGGCTCTCCTTGCCGTAGACGAGAAGAGTCGGCAAGTAATTCGTTCCCACAGCTCCTGCACCTCGCCGACGGTCATCTCATAGGGCAGATTCTGCGCGGACGTAATTGTCGAACTTCCAGCTGTAGGTGCCGTCCTCGTTCTGGTTTACCCCGTGCTGGGTCAGATGCCGCGCCTGCTCCGGGGAGAGATGCCGGTTCTCCTCTTGCATACGCCTGAAAGCGTCCTCGATCGAAGCATATCGGCGCGGCATCCTCCCGGAAAGGCTCGCTGTCCGGCAATCCAGTCCTGCATCCGGTCGGCTATACTGCGCTCGAAATATTCGGCAAGCCTTCGCGGCGAAGCCCCCAACCCTTCAATGGCGACCAGCCTTTGACCTATCGGGGTAAATGCCGGCATAGCGCAGCGCGATCACGCCGCCGAGCGAATGCGCGAGGATCGTCACCGGCGCGAGCTCTTGTTGATGGATCAGCTGGGCGAGATCATAGACGTAGCCAGCCACGCATAATTCCCGTCGGGCGACCACTGACTGTCGCCATGGCCCCGCAGATCCGGCGCCAGCACATGCCACTCGCGGCGCAAGCGCGGTGGCAACCCAATCCCAGTTGCGGCAATGGTCGCGCCCGCCATGGACGAGCAGCAGCGGGGGCGCCCCGGATTACCCCAATCGACGTAATGCAGCCGCAGCCTTTGCGAGAAATAAATCCGCGAGGTCGGTCCAGAGCTGTCGAGCGCCATCCGCGAGGTCGTTTCGATCAAGACCGGGCGGCGAACCTAGCGTGGCATCCTTCAAAACGCCAAGACCCCCGCGCGCATCAAGGCGTCAGGCGGGGGTCGCTTTGCGAAGCTAGCTTCGCGCTCGGAACTATCAGGCCGAGCTATATCTTGGACTTTACACTCGGTTGCCGATGCCAAGCGGTCGGCAACTGCGTTTCTCCAGGTGGCGTCATGTCTGTGGCACACCCTCCTGCTAGTTGACGACACATGCGATTAAGAATAGAGCTCGCCGGCGCGTCAAGGGCAAAATTTTAAGGGCCGGCGCCAAGGCAGCGCAGCGAGGCCCAATTCGCCGCGCTTGAAACGGGCGCTCTTGCGGTCTATGTTGCTGGCACTCTCAATCGAGAGAGTGCCAAATCAGCATTTGCCATCTTTATATCTTACGGAGGGGTCCCGTGAATTTTCGACCGTTGCAGGATCGTGTGCTGGTCCGCCGCATCGAGCAGGAGGAGAAGACAAAGGGCGGCATCATCATTCCCGACACCGCCAAGGAAAAACCGATGGAAGGCGAAGTGATCGCCGCCGGGCCCGGCGCCCGCGGCGACGACGGCAAGCTCCATCCGCTCGACGTCAAGGTCGGTGATCGCGTGCTGTTCGGAAAGTGGTCGGGCACCGAGATCAAGATCGACGGCGAGGACCTCGTCGTCATGAAGGAATCCGACATCATGGGTGTGGTCGCGTAAGGGAGACGAAGTCATGGCGGCAAAGGAAGTACGGTTTCATGGCGATGCGCGCGACCGGATGCTGCGCGGCGTCGATGTTCTCGCCAATGCGGTCAAGGTGACGCTTGGGCCCAAGGGTCGAAACGTCGTCCTCGACAAATCGTTCGGCGCGCCGCGCATCAGCAAGGACGGCGTGACCGTCGCCAAGGAGATCGAGCTCGCCGACAAGTTCGAGAATATGGGCGCCCAGATGGTGCGCGAGGTGGCATCGAAGACCAGCGATCTCGCCGGCGACGGCACGACCACAGCGACGGTTCTCGCCCAGGCGATCGTGCGCGAGGGCGCCAAGGCGGTCGCGGCCGGGATGAACCCGATGGATCTGAAGCGCGGCATCGACCGCGCCGTCGACGCAGTCGTCGCGGAGATCGGAAAGCGCACAAAGAAGGTCTCGACCAACGACGAAATTCAGCAGGTCGGAACGGTTTCGGCCAACAATGACCGCGAGATCGGCCGGATGATCGCCGAGGCGATGCAGAAGGTCGGCAATGAGGGCGTCATCACCGTCGAGGAAGCCAAGTCGCTCGAGACCGAGCTCGACGTTGTCGAGGGCATGCAATTCGACCGCGGCTATGTCAGCCCCTATTTCGTGACCAACGCCGAGAAGATGGTCGCCGAACTCGACGACCCCTACATCCTTCTGAACGAAAAGAAGCTGTCCAGCCTGCAGTCGCTGCTGCCGTTGCTGGAGGCGGTGGTTCAGTCGGGCAAGCCGTTACTGATCGTCGCCGAAGACGTTGAAGGCGAGGCATTGGCGACCCTGGTCGTCAACAAGCTTCGGGGCGGTCTCAAAGTGGCCGCGGTGAAGGCGCCCGGCTTTGGCGATCGCCGCAAAGCAATGCTCGAAGACATGGCGATCCTGACCGGCGGCCAAGTGATCAGCGAAGACCTCGGCATCAAACTCGAAAATGTAACCCTCGACATGTTGGGCCGAGGGAAGCGGATCAGGGTCGAAAAAGAGAACACGACGATCATCGACGGCGCCGGCAAGAAGGATGACATCCAAGGCCGCTGCACCCAGATCCGCCAGCAAATCGAAGAGACAACCTCGGATTACGATCGCGAGAAGCTCCAGGAGCGACTTGCAAAGCTGGCCGGCGGGGTCGCGGTGATCCGAGTCGGCGGCGCCACCGAGATCGAAGTCAAGGAGAGAAAGGACCGGGTCGACGACGCCACCCATGCGACGCGCGCCGCGGTCGAGGAGGGGATCGTGCCCGGCGGCGGTGTTGCTCTTCTTTACGCCGCCAAGGCGCTCGACGGGCTGACGCCGGAAAACAATGACCAGAAGGTCGGCATCGACATCGTGCGTCGCGCGCTGCAGTCGCCGATCCGGCAGGTCGCCGAGAACGCCGGTACCGAGGGCTCGATCGTCGTCGGCAGGCTTCTCGACTCCAACGATCCGAACCGCGGCTTTGACGCGCAGACCGGCGAATATGTCGATATGGTCAAGGCCGGCATCATCGATCCGACCAAAGTCGTCCGGCTGGCCTTGCAGAACGCGGCCTCTGTTGCCGGCTTGCTCGTCACCACCGAGGCAATGATCGCCGAAAAACCCGAGAAGAAAGCCGCCATGCCCATGCCCCACGATCACGGCATGGGCGGTATGGACGACTTCTAGCTGCACGCTAAACATCCCCTCTCCGCCCTTGCGGGCGGAGAGGGTCGGGGTGAGGTGGGGGAAGCCCTACGTTCCGAACGGCGGCACGACCCGCCTCACCCTCCCAGCCCTTCGGGCCGGGCCCCTCCCTCTCCCCCCGCAAGCGGGCGGAGAGGGGCGATGGGGGTCGTTCATTTGGGCCGGCGCCTTCGGGCGCCGGCCTTTTCTTGGTCAGCCGATCAGTTTTTTCAGCCTCTCGGAAATCTGCTCGGGCGTGCTCTCATGGGTGAAGCTGGCCGTGAACCGCCCCTGCGGATCCATCACATAAATGACCGAGCTGTGGTCCATCGAATAGCCGCCGCTGGCCTCGGGGTGCTTGGCGAAATACACCCTATAGCCTTTGGCGGCCTGGGCGACCTCTTCCGGCGTCCCGGTCAGGGCCAGGATCGGGGCGTCGAACGCGGTCACATATTCCTTGAGCGCCGCGGGGGTGTCGCGCTCGGGATCGACCGTGATGAAGACCGGGCGGACCGCATCACGCTTCTGCCCGAGCTGATCGAGCGCGATTGCGATATCGTTGAGCGCCGTCGGGCAAGCATCGGGACAATGGGTGTAGCCGAAGTAGACGAGAGCCCATTTTCCCTTGAGATCGGCCTCGGTAACAGTTTTCCCGAGCTGGTCGGTGAGGCGGAAAGGGCCGCCGATCGCGCTGGCGAGCGCCGTCCCGGCCACGCCGCGCGGATGGTCGCGCAACGCCAGCACGAGAAAGCCGCCGGTCCCGAGGATCACCAGCCCGGCGAGCAGGGCGGCGATCAGCAAAAAGCGGGGCGAGCCGCCTACCGGCGGCCTCGCCGGCGCGCGGGGGGTGGAATTGCGGGGCATGGTCGGTTCCCATCAATGCCGCGCGGCAGTGCCGGGAGCCGCCGCGCCGGCCTTCTCGACGGCAACCGTCACCTCACGGCTCCCGGCCTTCTCGAAAGTCAGGGTGAGCGGAAAGCTCTGTCCCTCGCGCAAGGGATGGTCGAGCCCGAGGAGCATGATGTGCTCGCCGCCGGGCTTCAAGGTGACGGGCTGCCCGGCAGGGATGTCGAGGCCGGCAACCGGCCGCATCTGCATGACCCCGCCCGACATCGACATCGTGTGGAGCTCGGCCTTTTTTGCGACCGGGGTGGAGGCGGCGACGAGCCGGTCGGCGGTCGGCGATTGGATCGTCAGGTAGGTTACACCGGGTTGAGCGGTGCCCGAGGTCGCACGGGCCCAGGCGTTGGTGATTTGCGGTTGGCTGGTTTGCGCCAATGCGGCGGTTGCGAGAGCGAGGCCCCGCCGCGAAGAGCGAAGAGCTTGAATGACATGGTAGTCCCTTTCGAGATTCGGGGCGGCTTTCCCGGCGGAAAGCCGAATTTAGCGTGGAGGATCAGGCAAGAGCCGGTGGGGCCCGCGCTTGTACCCGGCCATGCCGCGTACGTAGCGGCTTCCAGTCGGTAGCCGCGTCTCGGGTAAGCGGCTGCCGCAATCTCGGGGCTGGCAATTGGCCCTGCTGGCGGCGGCGACAGCTCCGCAGCAGGCGCTGTGCAAAGGACGCAGTGATGCGCCGGCAGTCCCGGCTTGGCCTTGCCGGGGACCTCGCTATTGGACTCTGCGCGGCAAAGCGTGAGTTTGGCGGCTCCGCCCGCCTGGTTCGCCAAGCTGGTCCCAATAAGCAGCCCAGCCGGCAGCAGCGCGTGGAACAGCAACGCGATGACCGCGACCCAGGTGACAGCAGCGCGGCGTTTGGCGTCGGCAATCGGGGTGCGAAGGCGATTCGTCATGAATTCGATCGCCCAATTAGCCCCCGTTGTTACCGCGCCCCGACCGGAGTGTGCAAAGCCCGTCCGAAGGGCGTGCCGACCAGCGCGGCGCAGGCCGGCGGCAGATCTGCCAGCCGCAGCGGTTTGCGCGGTGGAGACGGGGGCGGGTGCAGCGCCTCTTCGGTGAACCACCAGTCGAGCTCCCTGCCGCAGCCGTCGCCCGGCGGCGGCGGCGCCTGGCCACGGCATTCCGGGTCGCCGCCGGGACAGGAGAGCCTGATATGGAAATGGTAATTGTGGCCCCACCAGGGCCAAATCTTCGCGAGCCAGGCGCGGTCGAGCCCGGCTTCGCGGCACAATTCCCGCTTGATCGCCGCATTGACGAAGATGCGCGCCACCTGGGGCTCACGCGCCACAGTCTCGAGCAGGCGCCGGTGCTGCGGCGTCCAGGCGGCATCGACTTCCAACCCGTCCGGGCCGACGACATCGGTCGCCGAAACCGTCGTCGCGCTCGGCCGGGCTGAGCCGGCGGTCCGGCATCGGCGTCAGCCAGATGTCGGCGTCGAGCCCGATCTGATGCGAGCCGTGCCCGGTCAGCATCGGCCCACCGCGCGGCTGGGCGATATCGCCGACGAGCAGCCCCGGCCAACCCGCCTGCGCCGGCAGCTTCTGCGCCAACCGTTCGATCAGGGCGATCAACGCCGGATGACCCCAGGCGCGGTTGCGCGACGGGCGCATGACCTGCCAGGCGGGGCCGTCGGCGGGCAGCGGCACCGCGCCGCTCAAGCAGCCCTTTTCATATGCGCCGATGGCGTGCGCTGGGCCCGAACTCGGCGTGGCCTCGCGCCCGAACAAGACCTTGGCCGCGTCGGGAGGCGAATTGGCGATCACTGCCGCGCGGCGAGCCGCCTCCTGTAACGCAGTGTCCTGAGCCACGGCACCGCCACAGCACAGGATCAGAAACAACGCCGACAAACCGGCCTTGTTCATGCTATTCGGCCGGCCTCTCGTAACAGATGCGACCGTCTTTGAGGGTCAGTTGAGCCAGTATGCGCCGCTTGCCCGTGACCGTGTTGCCGTCGGTGTCGCGGAACTCGAAATTGCCGTCGCGCAGCTCCAAAATCGCGACATCGGCATTTGCACCCGGACGCAAGGTGCCAACTACGCCTTCCAGGCCCGCGATCTTGGACGGCCGGGCTGTCGCCCGGAGCACCACCTCGTCGACCGAGGCTCCGAAATGCAGCAGCTTCGACATCGTTGTCGCGAGATCGAACACCGGGCCGCGCGTCGCTGTCGTAAAGGTCAGATCGGTCGAGATCGTATCGGGCAGAAACCCCTGATCGAGCGCCTTTTCGATCAGCGGGAAATTGAAATGGCCGCCGCGGCCGTGCGCGCAATCAAAGATGATCCCGTGGCGCTGCGCCTCGACGACCTCTTTCAAGACCATTTGCTTTTCGGGTCCCATGATCCCGTGCTCGTGGCCATGAAAGCAGTGGGTGACGATGTCGCCCGGCTTCATATGGACGAGGATTTCCGGCAATGGCAATGGCGTGCCGGTGATGTGGATCATCAACGGCACTCCCGCCGCGTCAGCCGCTTGACGGGCCATTTTCACCGGCTCGGCCGTGTATTCCCAGACGATGCCGGGGCCGTATCTCAGCTTGACGCCGATCGCGAGATCGCGGTTTTCGGCGATCGTGCGCACACAGCCCTCAGGATCGGCATAGGGAAAGTGGGCGAGCTCACCGCTGCGTGCGGTGCCGCAGATCCCGATCGCGGAAAGATTGACAAAGGCGCGGGTCCGGGTCCGCACCGCCTTATCGACGACAAGCCGGAGGCCTGCGAAATTGGCAGAGCCGGCGCTGCCGGCGTCACAGACGGTGGTGACACCGCTCGAATTGCAAAAGCGGTCGGTGTTTTCGCCCATATCCGAGGAATTGACGAAGACATGGGCGTGGACATCGACGAGGCCCGGCGTAACCAGCCGGTCCTTGGCGCTGATCGTGCGGTGCGCGTCTGCTTCCCGTAATCCGGCCGCTACCTCGACGATCTTGCCGGCGGCGATCCCTACGTCCATCCGGCCCCGCAGCCCGGCGCCCGGGTCGATCACCTCGCCGTCGCGGATCAACAGGTCGTATTTCATGGCCAGACCCCAAGATGCCCTGCTCGATCATCGTCTCCACGAGACAGCTGAGTCCAGAGCCCGGGCCGCAGCTTGGTCGAGCCTCAACCCAGCGCCTCTAGCTCGTCGATAAAGCCGGCGGTTACCGAGAGGCCTTGCGACCAGAAAGCCGGGTCGGCGGCATCGAGGCCAAACGGGGCCAGCAACTCGCGGTGACGCAAAGTGCCGCCCGCCCGCAGCATCTCGAGATACCTCTCGGCGAAACCCTGATGCGCATCCTCGTAGAGCGCATAGAGCGAGTTCACCAGGCAATCGCCGAACGCATAAGCGTAGACATAGAACGGGGTGTGAATGAAATGCGGGATGTAGGACCAGTAGTGGCGATAGACGCCGTCCAGCTGCAGCGCCGGACCGAGGCTCTCGCGCTGGACCTCGAGCCAGATCTCGGCGAGCCGGTCAGGCGTCAGCTCGGCGTCGCGGCGCTCGTCATGCACCTTCTGCTCGAAGGTGACGAAGGCGATCTGCCGGACCACCGTGTTGAGCATGTCCTCGACCTTGCCGGCGAGCATGACCTTGCGCCGGGCCGGATCGGTTTCGCCGGCGAGCAACGCCCGAAAGGTCAGCATTTCGCCGAACACCGAGGCGGTCTCGGCGAGGGTCAGCGGCGTGTCGGCCATCAAGTAGCCCTGCCGGTTGGCGAGCAGCTGATGGACGCCATGACCGAGCTCGTGCGCCAAGGTCATCACGTCCCGCACCCGACCCTGATAGTTCAGCAGCAAGTAGGGATGGGCGCCGGGCACCGTCGGATGGGCAAAGGCGCCCGACGCCTTGCCTGGCCTGACCGGTGCGTCAATCCACTTTCCCGAGAAGAACCGCCCGCCGACCGCGGCCATCTCGGGAGAGAAGGCGCGGTAGGCGGAGAGCACCGTCTCCTGCGCCTCGGACCAGGGGATTGTCCGCTCCTCCTGCTCCGGGAGCGGAGCGTTGCGATCCCAAAAGGGCAAGGTGTCGACGCCGAACCAGCGCGCCTTTAGCTTGTAATACCTGTGCGAGAGACCGGGATAGCTGTCTCGCACCGCCGCGATCAGCGCATCGACGACCTCGTCCTCGACGAAGTTCGCCAGATTGCGCGACGAGATCGGCCGCGGGAAACGGCGCCAGCGATCCTCGATTTCCTTGTCCTTGGCGAGCGTATTGGTGATTAGGCCTAAGGTTCGGACATTCTTCTCCAAGACCTCGCCGATGGCGAGCGCCGCCTCGCGCCGGACCTCCGGATCGCGGTCCGAAAGGAGATCGAGCACCTCGGACTCGGTCAGCTCCTTCCCGCGAAACGGAAACCGCAAGCCGGCGAGGGTCTCGTCGAAGAGCCGCACCCAGGCGGCCCGGCCGGCGACGTATTTCTCGTGCAGCAGCTGTTCGAGCTCGTCGCTCAGCTGGTGCGGACGAAAGGCGCGCGTGTCGCGCAGCCACGGTCGATAGCGCGCTAGCGCCGGATCCGCCAGCTTCGCGTCGAGATCGGCCTCCGACAGACGATTGAGCTCCAGGGTGAAGAACAGCAGCGTCGTCGAGACCGCGTTCGTCTTCTCCTGCATCGTCTGATAGAACCGGCCGATCTCCGGATCCGCAAGATCCCCGGCATGGACGAGCGAGGCATAGCTCATCACCCGGCCGGTCTTTTCCTGAAGCCGCTCATAGGCCGCGACAGCGGCGCCCAGCTCGGCCCCCGACAAACCAGCAAGCCGTCCCTGATAGCGGTCGCGAAAAGCTTCCGCTTCCGCTGGCGAGCTCGGTCAGATCGCGCCCCAACGCCCCGCCGTCGCGGGCCGGGTAGAGATCGGACAGATCCCATTCCGGCAAGAAGCCAAGGGCTGCCGTCTTTGGGCCTTCCACCAATTCCGCCGCCGTGCGCGCAACCATGGTAATCGCCTTTTTTCGGTCGATCGAGGGGGATATGGGGCGCGCCGCAGGCGCCGCCAATCACGGTGAAGATAGGGTAGGCTATTCCGCAGCAGGCATGAAACCCGTAAAAAGGATGGGAGGGTTTCTCGGGGGAAGAATGGATTACGACCGCTGCCGCAGCCTGCCGGCGATGTTCTTTGAACAGGCGGGCCGGCGCGGCGACAAGCCGTTCCTGTGGGCCAAGCAGAACGGCGAGTATCGCCCCGTCGGCTGGGCCGAGGCGGCTCGCGATGTCCGGCGCCTGGCGCTCGGCCTCAGATCGCTGGGTATCGGCCGTGGCGAGCGTGTCGGTCTGGTATCCGAGAATCGGCCGGAATGGATTATCGCCGATCTGGCGATCATGAGCGCCGGCGCGATCACCGTCCCCGCCTATGTCACCCATACGGTCGAGGATCACCGGCACGTCTTAGCCAATAGCGGCGCGCGTGCGGTCATCGTCTCGAGGCCGCCTTTGTCAGCTCGGGTTCTTGCGGCGGCGAACCAGGTTGATACCGTTCACACGGTGATCGCCATCGAGCCGGCTGCCGGCCAGGCCAGCGCCGTCGATCTGCTGGCCTGGGATCGAGATCCTCGGCGGCGGCGCCGAGCAGACCGACGATACTATCGAGCTGGTGGCGACGATCGACCCCGACGACCTCGCCTGCCTGATCTACACCTCGGGGACCGGCGGCACCCCCAAGGGGGTCATGACGAGCCATCGCAACATTCTCGCGAACTGCCGCGGCGCCTATCAGGTGCTCGAGATGCTCGGGCTCGGCGACGAGGTGTTCCTCAGCTTTCTCCCGCTGTCGCATTCTTACGAGCACACCGCGGGCGGGATGTTCCCGATTTCGATCGGCGCCCAGATCTACTTTGCCGAGGGCGCCGAGACCCTCGCCGCCAACATGCTCGAAGCGCGGCCCACGATCATGACCGCGGTCCCGAGGCTCTACGAGACCCTGCACCAACGCATCCGGCTCGGCGTCGAGCGCAAGGCCGGCGTAACCCAGAGGATGTTTGACCAGGCGGTGGCGATCGGGCGCAAGCGGCTGCTGTCGCAGAGGATCACCATCGGGGAGCGTGTGCTCGATCCGGTGCTCGACCGCCTGGTGCGCGGCAAAATCCGCGAGCGGTTCGGCGGCCGGCTGAAAGCAATGGTTTCGGGCGGCGCCCCGCTCAATCCGGAGATCGGCCGGTTTTTTCTCGCGCTCGGGGTCACCTTGCTGCAGGGCTACGGGCAAACCGAGGCGGGTCCGGTGATCAGCTGCAATCCGCCGACGCGCATCAAGATCGACACGGTCGGCCCGCCGGTCGACGGGGTCGGGGTCCGCCTCGCCGAAGACGGCGAAATCCTGGTCGCCGGCGACAACGTCATGAAGGGCTATTGGAACAATCCCGAGGCGACCGCCCAGGCGCTGGAAAACGGCTGGCTGCATACCGGCGATGTCGGGTTTGTCGACGACGAGGGCTATCTCCGGATCACCGACCGCAAGCGCGATTTCATCAAGAATTCCGGGGGCGAGATGATCTCCCCGGCGCGGATCGAAGGCTATCTGACCCTCGAGCCCGAAATCGCCCAGGCAATGGTGTTCGGCGACCGCCACCCTTATCTCGTCGCGGTCTTGGTTCCCGACACGGATTTGATCGCCGAGCACGCACCCGCGGATCTGGCGTCCCTCGCCGGCGACCCTCGCCTCACCAGAGCCGTCGGCGCCGCCGTTGCGCGGGTCAACCAGCTCCTGTCGCCGGCCGAGCGCGTGCGGCGGTTTATTGTCGCGGCGGAACCGTTCACAATCGACAACGGCCAGATGACGCCGACATTGAAGGTCAAGCGTCATGTCATCCGCGAGGCCTACGGCGCGGCGCTCGAAGCGCTCTACCAAGGCAAAGAAATCGCAGCCTGAAGGAGAGGATACATGCGGCTCGACGGCAAGATCGGCATCGTCACCGCGGCTGCTTCGGGCATGGGCCGCGCGGGGGCAACCCGTTTCGCCCGCGAAGGAGCGGCGGTCGGTGTCGTCGACATCGATCAGGCGGGCGTCGATGCTGTGGTGGGCGGGATCACGGCGGCCGGAGGCCGGGCAATCGGTCTCGTCGGCGATCTGCGCCAGGACGATTTCGCCCGCTCGATCGTGCGGCGCACGGCCAACCAGTTCGGCGGGCTCGACTTTGTTTGGAACCATGTCGGCCATCCTGGCCCGGCCTCGATCGAGGGGATCGACATGGCGGATTACGAAATCGCGATCGACCTCAATCTGCGCACCGTGCTGGTGACGACCGAGGCGGCGATCCCTGAGATCCGGGCGCGCGGCGGCGGCAGCCTGCTCTACACCGCCTCGACCTCGGGTATCCAGGGCTCGGCCTTCAGCCCGGTTTACTCGATGGCCAAATTCGGGGTGGTCGGGTTTGTCCGCTCGCTGGCCAAGCGCCTGGCGCCCGAAAGGATCCGCGTCAATGCGATCTGCCCGGGCCCGATCGACACGCCGATGCTGCGGGTCTTTGTCGCCCGGCCGGACCAGCAGCGCACTACCGGGCAGGACAAGGAGGCGCTGGTCGTCCAGCGCGGACGGCAGAACCCGATGGGGCGCACCGGCAAGCCCGAGGAGATCGCCAACGCCGCGCTGTTCTTGATCTCCGACGAAGCCTCTTTCGTCTCCGGCGCCGCGCTCCCGGTCGACGGCGCCGCGACCGCCTGAGGTAGGCCGCCATCAAAGTGGGTGCGTCCTTCGAGACAGCCGCTTCGCGGCTTCCTCAGGATGAGGTCTTTCCTCTACGCCATCGAGGAATTACCTCATCCTGAGGTGCCTCGCAAAGCGAGGCCTCGAAGGACGCACGATCCTCGTGCAGCCTTACTTCGCCAATTCATTCCCAGGCTCTAAGTCTAAGGATGAGCTTTTCTTTATCCAGGCAAAGACTTACCTCATGCTGAAGGGGCAATCTCATGCCGCTCATCGGCGCAAAGCTTTACATCCTGCAGTGTGCTGACGGCTCGTACTACGTCGGAACGACGCGCGGCATCGTCAGTGCGTGCTTCGAGACTCGGCCCCGAGCGTCCCAAGAGCTTGCCCCGGGCTTGACTGGGGCGTCTCGAAGCACGTGCGACCGCGGTGCAGCCAATTCCTTACAGCCTTTACCCCTTGCGCGCGTCGGCGACCATGCTCTTCAGCGTATCGAGATCGAGCGCACCCGGGACGATGTGGTTGCCGATGATGAAGCCGGGCGTCCCGTGGATGTTCAGGGCGTCGGCGAGCGCCAGATTGGCCTTGAGAGCCTGGTCGATATCCGGCGCCTTCATGTCCTGCTTCAGCCGGTCGACATCGAGGCCGACCGACCCTGCCAGCTTATAGAGCGTGTCCTCGGTGATCTGGCCCTTGGTGGCCATCAGCGCGGTGTGGAAGGCCTCGTATTTCCCCTGCCGCTGGGCTGCCAGCGCCGCATGCGCCGCGGTCACCGATGGCGGCCCGAGCACCGGCATTTCCTTGTAGACAAAGCGCAGCTTGCCGTCCTCCTTCAGCAATGCCTGAAGCGCGGGCAGCACCTGCTTGCAATACGGACAGCGGTAATCGAAGAACTCGACGATCGTCACATCGCCGCGCGGGTTGCCCCCGACCGGGCTCGCCGGGTCATCGAAGATCTCGCTGCGGCGCTGGGCGAGAGCCTTCTCGGCCCGCGCGTCGGCCTCCCGGTTCAGCCTGTCTTCGGCCCCGCGCAGCGCCTCGATCAAAACGTCGGGGTTGTGCATCAAATAATCGCGGATGATCCCCTCGATGGCTTCACGCTGTATGGGCGTGAAATCGGCGGCCGCGTCAGCGTGGGGCGGCTTGGCGGCGATCAAGCGCACAAGCGAGCGCCAAAAACAGGAACGGCGGACGAAACGGCATTACGACGATAACTCCTGGAATGTAGCGAGAAGGCGGGGCACTATCAGTTGGAATTCTCGATCTTTTCCGCTTCCCGCTGGATTTCCTCGGCGCGGTTGTAGGCGGCGGAGTTCTTCAGCAACAGGGCCTTGGCGCGGCTGGCCTGCTGCGTGGCGTCCTTTTTCTTGCCGGCCGATAGCCCCTCCTCAGCCAATGCCAATGCCGCCATCCCCATCTGATTGTCACGCCCATAGGCGGTCGCCAGCAGGTGCCAGCCGTTGGTGTCCTTGTCTTCGCTGCGCAGGGCATCGTTCAGATGGGCGATGGCGCGCTTGTTCATCTTGGGGTCGTTCGACTCGATGTAGACTTGCGCCAGCGAGATGCGCAGCAGCGGCGCTCCCGGGGCGAGCCGGACCGCTTCCTCGTAAGGCTGGACCGCATCCGCAATGCGCCCGTTCTCGAACAGCATTTGCCCCTTGAGCTCGAGAAAGTACGGGTCCTTCGGATAGTCGCGGATCAGCCCGTCGATGATCGGCAACGCCTTGTCGAGCTTGGGGATCCGGTAATAGGCGATCGCGCGCGCATAGCGCGCCAGAAGGGACTGATCCTTCTCCGGATAGGCTGGTGAGGGTCGACGACGGGCGGCGAGATAAAGGCGCCGAGCTTGACCTTGATGCGCTTGAGCATCTCGATATTTTCCGGCGGTGTCGGCCACGTCGGAGTAGCGCGAGCGGTCGACGTGGTTCCGCACGTATTCGATCCGCTGCGCGGTCAGCGGATGCGTCCGCAAATACGGGTCCTGGAGCGCGCCGGTGAGCAGCTCCTCGCCTTGCAGGATCTGGAAAAATTGCAGAAGCCCGCGCGAGGACATCCCGGCGCGGTCCAGAAAATTCAACGCCGCCTGGTCGGCCGCGGCCTCCTGAGCAAGGGAATATTGCATGAAGGCGCGTTGCGCGACGCCTTCGGCGCCAAGAGCGCCGCGCCGTTCCTGCCGGCTACGGCCGCAGCGGCACCCCAGCACCATCGCGATGATGCCCTCGATACTGGCATTGCGCATCGCCTGCTGCGTGCGCGACAGGTGGCCGCCCGCAATATGGCCGGTCTCGTGCGCCAGCACGCCGAGCAGCTGGTTCGGCGTTTGTGCGCGCATAATCAAGCCGGTATTGATGAATTCGTTCTGCCCGCCGGCGACGAAGGAGTTGAGCTGCTTGTCGTCGATCAGATAGATGTGCAACGCGCTCGGCTCGAGGCCCGCTGCCTTCCAGATCGGCGTCACCATCGCCCGGATATCGGCCTCGATCTCGGTGTCCCTGATGAAGCTTTCGGCGGCAGCGGCGCCGAGTAATGGCGAGACAGGTCGCCAAAACGATCGCCGTGGTGCTAGCGCAAGGTCGAAAGATCACCGAAACCGCCCTAGGGACCCCCCGAAAGCTGCCTCCCTTCCGCCGGCGAAGAGGCGAGCGCGGTCGATCCGTCTCCCGCACAAGAGGATAGAAATACGGCGAAGGCAGGGCAAGCGCCAGTCTCGGCGGTTGTTTCGCGCGCCCGGCCCGATGCATCCGCCGGCGAGCTCGCTTGACGAGCTTTCTGGTCATGGCGTCGGCAAAGCTGCGAAAATCCTGCGCCACCATGACGAAACGACCCGGAGCCGCCGATCACGTTGCTGCGGTAATACCCTTCGAGCCAAGGCTCCTGGGTCAGGATCGCCAGGCCATTGATCGAGATCCCGGCGGCGACGATGCGGTCGCGCGCGATCATTGGCGCCAAGCCGAAATTGGCCATGCCATCGCCGGACAAGTCGATTGTTCGCTGCTGCGCCGGCTCGGGCAGCTGCTCGAACGCCGAAGCGGCGGCGAGCAGCGCCGGGCCGATCGCGGTAAGCCCGCTGGAGCTTCGCCGAGTGGCGCGAACCGCTGCGGCGAATGCCGCGGCGCTGTCGCGGTCGGCCACCCGCGTCCACCCGACGGTGACCTCAATCTTGTCAGGGTCGGACCATTCGAGCACCAGCACCTCGATCCCGTCGGGTGCGGCCGATATGGCTTGCACGAGCGCAGCGTTCTCAAACGCCCGCGCGATGCCGTCGCGCTGCAGCACATAAGAGTCCGCCGTTACGCTCGCCGAAACATCGACCGCGAGCACGAGACGCGAGGCTCGCCGCCTCCGCCGGTAGCGCTTTGAGCAGCATAAGGAGCAGTGTGGCCATCCAGACCCCACACTCCGCGGCGCGGACCCGGGAAGCCGCCGGATGACCGTCGCAGACCGATCGGGAGATCACTGTTTACTCTACTTCAGGGCGGAACGCCGGGGTATAAGCGGAGTGTAGCGGCAAGACGGGGGAAGCACGATGCGAGGCGTGGTTTCGGTCGGGATCGGGATATCGGTTCTCGTTGCTGCGGTCGGCGCCGCGGCGGCAACCAAGGCGCCGGCGAAGGGACCGCCAGCTTGCGCCGCAATCACATTCCGGCCGCTGCCTGCGGGGATGCCGGATGGCGAGCAGCAGGCCGGGATGTACAAATCGCGGCACGCGCGGCTCGAATTGCGGGCCGAGGTCAAGCAGGGCAACCCGGTTGATTATTACGTCACCGCCGGCGGCAAGCGCATCGCCGCAGCTCCCGGCAATTTGCCGGAGGAAGCGGCGAAATGCACCGCGACGAAGAAGATGCCAAAGCCCGAAGCCCCATCGTCGTCCTGCACTGGCCAGCGCTTTAGGGTAGTCATTGCGCATGCCGGGAACCAGCGACTGGCGCTGCTCTATGCCGAGGGTGGCGGAAGCTGGCGGTTCTGCTCCGCCGGGACGTTTTGAGATGCGACGCCGGCGCGGCGCCTTCGCGACGATTCTCGCCACTGCCTTGCTGGCGCTGCCGCTCCAGGCGGAGCAGTTGTCCGAGGGTCAGCCTCACAAGTGGGAGGCCGTGACCAACAAGAGCATGTATGATTTCGTCACCGACGGCTTTGAACTTAAATCGGTGTCTTACGACACGTCAGTATTGGGGCCGCAAAGCGATTCGCCCGACGTTCATTACTTTCTGCAGAAAGGGACCGAACTGGTCAGGTGCGACTTCCGCAAACGGAACGAGACTTCATATTACTGGTGCTACAGGCTGGCGAAAGTGAACCGGCCATAAGCGGCGGTCGCGCCGCGAAAATGCCTTGCTTTAGTTCATATGCCCGGTGGTTGAGCACCATCTATGGGCTGGTCCGGGAATGAGGTCCGGATGCGATCCGGCGATCCCGGCCCGGATCGGCCCCGCACACCCGGCGAAGGCCCGGACCTGTGCAAATAGCTACAAGAAACGTGCCAACTCGGGGACCGACGCTTCGTCTAAGCTTTCGCCCTCTTTCGCCCCTTGAGGGAGCGAGAGGCAGCTCGCGCCGGGCCGCTTCGCAAGCTCCGACCGTTCCCCGGCGCCACCGTCTCCTCGGTTTCGATCTCGCAGATTGCTCGCCGCCAATGCTCCTCATGCTTGCCGTGCGGCTGCCCGTCCGCCTGCCAAAGGGCATAGGCGCGTTGCTCGATAAGCCTCTGTTTATCCGGGTTCATTCATTACTCCCCTAACTTTGCCCCCGCGCAATTTAATCTTTGCCGCCGCAGCGGCAAAATCGCGGGTTCCGAGCCTTGGAGCGGCGGCTTGTCGGAAACACGCCGCCGCCCCTAGGATGGCGAATCGACCTTGCAGCTGAGGGACGGGCATGCCCCACCTGACCACCGATGACGGCGTGCGCCTCTATTACGAAGAGACCGGCACCGGCACGCCGATCGTGTTCGTCCACGAATTCGCCGACGATTATCGCGGCTACGAGCCGCAAATGCGGTATTTCGGGCGGCGCTACCGCTGCATCGCCTATAACGCGCGCGGCTATCCGCCTTCCGATGTGCCCGAAGATCCCGGCGCAGTATTCGCAGGACCGCGCCCGGGACGACATTCGTGCAGCGCTCGACGCGCTGTCGATAGGCAAAGCGCACATCGTCGGCATCTCGATGGGCGGGTTTGCGACACTGCATTTCGGCCTCGCCTATCCCGGGCGCGCCTTGTCGCTGGTCGTCGCAGGCTGCGGCTATGGGGCCGAGCCTGGCAAACGCCAGCAATTTCACGACGAGACCGCGAAGACGATAGCGCTGATCGAGGGCTCCGGCATGAAGGTCGCGGCGCAGACCTACGGGATTGGCCCGTCGCGCGTGCAATTCCAGAACAAGGACCCGCGCGGCTGGGCCGAATTCGCGGCCAATCTCGCCGAGCATTCGACCCCAGGCTCGGGAAATACGATGCGCGGCGTTCAGGCGCGCCGGCCGTCGCTGTGGGAGCTGACCGACGGCATGCGCCGGCTCGAGGTTCCGACCCTGATCATGACGGGCGACGAGGACGATCCGTGCCTCGAGCCGGGGCTGCTGATGAAGCGCACGATCCCGACCGCGGCGCTCGTCGTCTTTCCGAATACCGGGCACGCGGTCAACCTCGAAGAGCCGGATCTCTTCAACCGCACTTGCGCCGATTTCTTCCACCAGGTGGAGAGCGGGCGCTGGCCGCGCCGCGACCCGCGCTCGGTGACCGGCTCGATCCTCGGGGTTCGGTGACCGCCGAGCCCGAATTCACCCTCGGGATCGAGGAGGAATATTTTCTCGTCGACCGGATGACGCGCGACGTCGTCGGGGACCCGCCTCAAGGGATGCTGGCCGAATACGAGAGGCTGCTCGGGACGCAGGTGAGCCCCGAGTTTCTGCGCTCGCAAATCGAGATCGGGACCCGCGTTTGCGCCAGCCTCGACGAGGCGCGGGCGGATTTGCGGCGGTTGCGCGGCGCGATCGCCTCGGTCGCAGCCGCTCACGGCATCGCCCCGATCGCCGCGGCGACGCATCCCTTCGCCCGCTGGGAGGCGCAGAAGACGACCGAGCGCGTCCGCTACCAGAGCCTGGAAAGCGACCTGCAGGGCGTCGGCCGGCGTCTCGCGATCTGCGGGATGCACGTCCATATCGGCATCCCCGACGACGAGCTGCGCATCGATCTGCTGAACCAGGCGGCCTATTTTCTGCCGCACCTGCTCGCGCTCTCGACCTCCTCGCCGTTCTGGCAGGGCGAAAACACCGGGCTCAAATCCTATCGCCTCGCCGTCTTCGACGAGATGCCGCGCACCGGCACACCGGAGCGCTTCGCCAGCTGGGGCGAGTACCGGCGCCATGTCGACATCCTGGTCGGCGCCGGGCTGATCGAGGACGCCACCAAATTGTGGTGGGACCTTCGACCGAGCGACCGCTTCCCAACCCTCGAAATGCGCATCAGCGACTGCTGCACGACGCTCGAGGACGCGCTGTCGATCGCCGCGCTGTTCCGCTGCTTATTGCGCATGCTGTGGCGCCTGAAGCGCGACAATCAGCGCTGGCGCCTCTATTCGCGGATGCTGATCGACGAGAACCGCTGGCGGGCGCAGCGCTACGGCATAGACCAGGGGCTCGTCGATTTCGGCCGCGGCGCAATCCTGCCCTATGCCGAGCTGCTCGACGAGATGCTGGCGCTGGTCGAGCCGGACGCCCGCCATTTCGGCTGCCTCGACGAGCTGTCGCACACGCGCGAGATCCTCGCTCGCGGCACCAGCGCCCACCGCCAGCTCGCAATCTACGACCGCGCGCTCGCGCAAGGTGCGACGCGCGCGCAAGCCCTCGCTGCCGTCGTCGATTGGCTGATCGAGGAAACCGCCCGCGGGCTATAGGCGCTCAGGAATATGGACAGATGCACTCGAGATTCTCTCGATCCGGTTGCAGACGGGCGGCCCGTGAGGGAAGGAAGGGCGCGGCGGAGCAAGGGAGCGGTGCCGATGATGCGCCTGATCCCGATCTCGGTAGCGATACTGGCTTGCGCGGCGTGCCAGCCGCTGTCTGATACGACGCAAGTCGCCGCGCTTCCGAGCCAGCCGCAGCCAAATCAGACGCCGCCCTCGTGTCATCCGTTCACGGTTCCGGTGACCGTGGCGGGCAGGCCGGAGCAGGCCAGCGGCGCGGCTTGCGAGCAGCCGGATGGCAGCTGGCAGGTCGTGCAGAATACGCCCGGCTTGCCGGCGCAGACCTTTACCTTAGAACCGCCGGGCCAGTCGGCGGCCGCTCCGACCAGCCTCCTGCCTCAGCCCCAGCCGGGCAAGCCCGCTTGCAGCAATTATACCGCTCCGGTATCCATCGGCGGGCAGCCAAGGCAGGCGGCGATCGAGGCGTGCCCGCTACCCGACGGGAGCTGGACGATCACGCAGAGCACCCCGGGATTGCCGACGCAAGTCTACCAGGTGCCGGCGCCGTCCTCCTCGCCGTACCCTTACCGCTATCCCTATCCGGTCGACTACGCCTATCCCGAGTTCTTTCCGTACTGGGCCGGCGCGCCCTGGTATTTTGGGCTCGCGCCGTCGATCGTCGTCGTGCAGAGGTTCCGGCATTTCAACCATGGCTTCCCTCGCGGTTTCGGGCACGGGTTTGCGCGGGGTTTCGGGCCGGGTTTTGGCCGCGGCGCCGCCGTCGGGCGCGGCGGCGGACGGCATTGATTGCATTGAGGGGAAAAGAATGAGCGTGCAAGCCATCGGGCAGCCGGTGCGCAGAGAGGAAGATTTGCGGCTGCTCAAAGGCAGCGGCCGGTATGTCGACGACGTCAGGGCAGCGAACGAAGCCCGCGGCTATGTGCTGCGCTCGCCCCACGCTCATGCCCGCATCGCCAAGCATCGATACCCGGCAGGCAGCGCGGGCCCCCGGGGTATTGACGGTCCTCACCGGCGAGGATCTGCGGCGGCGTGGGCTCGGCACGTTGATGCCCGGCGTGCGTCGACGGCGGCGCAATGGGGCACCGGCTTTTGTCTGCCCGCAGCCGCTGCTGGCGCAAGGCCGCGTCCGTTATGTCGGGGATCCGGTCGCGTTCGTCGTGGCAGAGACCTTGAACCAGGCCAAGGATGCGGCCGAGCTGATCGAGGTCGAGTACGAGCCGCTGCCCGCGGTGATCAGCGCCGAGGCGGCCCTCGCGCCCGGCGCCCCTGCGCTGTGGGACGAGAACCCGGGAAACGAGGCGTTCTTCCACGAGGTCGGGGACAGGGCCGCCGTCGATGCGGCGTTTGCCAGAGCCGACCGCATCGTCCGTCATACCAATCTGATCAACCGGGTCACCGCGAACAGCATGGAGCCGCGCGGCTGCCTCGCCGAGTACGACCGGGATCAAGACCGCTATGCGATCCGCTGCACCATTCAGTCGGTGCATGCCACCAGGGCGGCATTGGCCGATCGCATCTTCAACTTGCCGCAGCACCAATTCCGCGTGGTCTGCGACAATATGGGCGGCGGCTTCGGCATGAAGGGCGGCTGCTACCCGGAATACGCGCTATCGCTGTGGGCGTCGGAGGTCACCGGGCGTCCGGTCCGCTGGATCGCCGAGCGCAGCGAAGGCTTGTCGAGCGACGAGCAGGGCCGCGGCAGCGTCGTCGAGACCGCGCTGGCGCTCGACAAGGACGGGCGTTTTCTTGCATTGCAGCGCGCAGTGGAAGGCGGCGATCGGCGCCTATTACTCGACCGACCGCCCGACGATCCCGCTGACGATCGGGCTCGGCTGCCTGGTCAATACCTACGGGATACCCGCGGTTCACGCCGAGGTCGTCGCGGCTCTGACCAATACGATGACGACCGCGCCATATCGCGGCGGCAGCCGGCCCGAGCCGATCTACGTCACCGAGACGATCATCGACAAGGCGGCGCGCGAGCTCGGCATCGAGCCCGCCGAGCTGCGCCGGCGCAACACCATACCGGCCGAAGCGATGCCGTTCACGACGGCACTGCAGCAAACCTATGACAGCGGCGATTTCGTCAAGAACCTCGAGGACTGCCTGGCGCTTGCCGAATACGGTGATCTGGGCGAGCGCCGCGCGGCGGCCCGGCAGCGCGGGAAGCTGTTGGGGGCGGGCGTGGCGACCGCCGTCGCGGCGTCTGGCGGCCGCGATTACGAGCATGCCGAGATCCGCTTCGACCCCGGCGGCGGCGTCGTGCTGATGACCGGCAGCATGGACCATGGCCAGGGCCACGGCACGACCTTCAAGCAGGTGCTCTCGGAAAAGCTCGGGATCGACGCCGATCTGATCCGCTACCGCTACGGCGACAGCGATCTGGTGACGATGGGGATCGGGACCTTCGGCTCGCGCTCGGCGCAGCTTGCCGGCTCGGCGATTGTCGTCGCCGCCGACCGGCTGATCGACAAGGGCCGCAAGATTGCCGCTCACATGATGGAGGCAGGGACGCACGACATCGTCTTTGAGAACGGCCGCTTCACGATTGCCGGCACCGACCGCTCGGTCGGCATCGTCGAGGTAGCCAGGCAGTCTTTCGAATCAGCGCAGCTGCCGGGCGACATCGAGACCGGGTTTTCGGAGCGCGCCAATTTCGGCCCGCCCGGCTGCGCCACTTTTCCCAGCGGGGCGCATTATTGCGAGGTCGAAATCGACGAGGAGACCGGCGCCGTCGAATTGACCCGCTACGTCGCGGTCGACGATGTCGGGCGGGTGCTGAACCCGCTGCTCTGCGAGGGCCAGATCCACGGCGGCGTCGTCCAGGGCATCGGCCAGGCACTGATGGAGGATCTGGTCTATGACCAATCGACGGGCCAGCTGCTGACCGGCTCGTTCCAGGATTACTGCATGCCGCGCGCGGATGATTTCTGCGCTTTCGAGCTCGCAAACAACCCACCTTGACCGACCGCAACCCGCTCGGCGTCAAAGGGCGTCGGCGAGGCCGGCACCCTCGGCGCGATCCCGGCAGTGATGAACGCGGTCAATGACGCGCTGGCGCAGATCGGCGCGCCGTCCGTCGCGATCCCCGCCACCGCGGAGAAGCTGTGGCGCGCCATCCACGCTGGGCGCGATGCGAGGCCTTAGCGGGATGACGGCAGAGGGTTGGCATCCAAATTCGTAAAAATCGCCCCTCTCCGCCCTTCAGGGGGAGAGGGAGGGGCCCGTCGCGCAGCGACGGGAGGGTGAGGTGGGCGGCGCCGCAGACTCGACCATCGGCCCCCTTGTATCTGGAATTTGGCGCCGGGTTGTGATGAGAGCGGCGCGGCACGGGGTCCGGTGGCCACCGGACCCCGTGCGCGGCGGGCGACGCCCGTGCCCCCTCAGGCAACAACCGCGGGTGAGCCTTGGGACCGCCTGCCGCAGTGTCACGCACGACCGAACAGTCGCTCGATTGTCGATCGCATGGACAAGGCAGGTTACCGTGACGAACCTCATTTGTGGAGTTGATGTCAGCTCGACCACGCTGGAAGCCCGGCTCGGCCGCGACGGGCCGGTCAAGAGCTTCGAACGCAGCGCCGCCGGGATTGCCGGGTTGGCCGCCTTCTGCAAGGAACACCAAGTCGCCTTCGTTGCGATGGAGGCGACCGGCGGGTATGAGAGGCTGCCCTGTGGCCTGCTGTGGGCCGCGGGCGTGCCGGCGGCCATCGTCAACCCGCGGGCGGTGCGCCGCTTTGCCGAGGCGATGGGCATTCTCGAGAAGACCGATCGCATCGATACCGGGGTCATCGCCTGGTTTGCCGAAGTCAAACACATCGCGCCGCAACCCCCGGCTTCGGACGCCCAGCAGCGGCTCACCGCGCTGGTCACCCGGTTGCGCCAACTCACCGAGTTGCGCACCGCCCAACTCAACCAGCGCCGTCTGGTGACCGACCCCGAGGTGCGCCACTCGTTGGATGAGCTCCTGCAACTCCTCAGGGAGCAAATCCGCAGCCTTGAAGGGCAGATCGCCCAGCTGATCGACAGCGATCCGCTGTGGCAACAGCTCGATGCCAGCTTCCGCACCATCAAAGGTGTGGCCGATCGAACCGTCGCCTGCCTCTTCGCCGAGCTGCCCGAAATCGGCACCCTGTCGAACAAAGCCGCCGCCAAGCTCGCCGGCCTCGCCCCAATCGCCCGCGACAGCGGCAAGCTCAACGGCAAACGCCCCGTGCGCGGCGGCCGCAGCGCCATCCGCTCGATCCTCTTTGTCGTCGCCGACCTGGTGCGCCGATACAATTCCGACTTCACCGACTGCCATGCCCGCTTGACCCACGCCGGAAAGCCCAAAAAGGTCATCCGCGTCGCGCTCGCCCGCAAACTTCTCGTCCGCCTCAACGCCAAAGCTCGCGATGTCCGATGCAACTTCCTGATCCGCTTGACAGATCAGACAGTCGCTCACCCTGCCTTCTCCCCCGGCCGGCGGGCTCATCTATGCACATTTCGGATGACGGCACGGGCCTGGCAGAGAGCTTCGAGCCTGGTGAGGCCGTGGCGCATTGTGATCGGTCCGGGCGGGCTTTCCGAGGCGTATCCTTTCCAGCCGCCGAGGCGGGCGATGATCCAGCTGGCCCAGGCCAGGGAGCCGGCGGGATGAGGGTTTTTCTGCTTTGCGGTTTTGCCTTCGAGGCTCGGCAGATGAAGGCTGAGGGCCTCGATCTCGGCGGCCGAGAAGACCTCCGCGGCCGGGGCCGGCTGGGTGCCGTCGCGGGCGCGCACCAGCTGCATGATGCGGGTCGCCGCAACGGTGGCGAGAAAGGCCAGCTTGACAAGGGCGGCAGCGCTCTCGACCCGGCTGGCCTCGATGTCGAGCCCTTGGCGCTTGAGGGTCCAGAACAGCTGCTCGATGTTCCAGCGCCGGCGATACCATTGGACGATTTCCAGGGCGGCTTGCGGGGTGTCGACGGCGTGGGTGGTCAGCAGCCGCCAATGCAGCGGCTCGGTGCCGGCGGGCGCGCCGATTTCGCGCACATCGACGAGATGCAGGGCGACGCTGTCCGCGGCGGCCTCCTGCAGACGCGGCGCGCGGCGCAGCCAGCGCGGGCGCATCAGCTCGACCGGGCCAAAGCGCAGCTCGAGCTTGGCCTGCCGCGCCGGACGGCCGGGCTGCCGCGGCACTGCAAGCTCGTAGCACAGGGTGGCCGGCAGCCGGTCACATACCGCGAACAGACAATCGCCGCTGGCGAGCTTGCGGTTTTGCGCGGCGCGCGCCAGCAGGTGCAGATGGGCCGGGCGCGGCCGCGCCCAGCTCTCGTAAATGTCGGCTTCGCGGTCGCTGACCACGGTCACCAGCGCGGCGCCGCCCAGCGCCTGCTCGGCTGCGGCGACCCCCTCCTGCCAGCGCTGCGATTCCTTCTGCGCCGTCGGCCGCTGGCGCCGCCCGCTGGCGATCTTGCCGGGCCGCACCCACAGCTTGGCCCAGGCCAGCCCCAGACAGCGCCCGCCAGCCGCCTCGATCGCCAGCAACGGGTGCAGAAACAGCCCCTGGTCGGTGCCGTTGCCGACCGGGCCCAGCCCCCGGGTGCGCCGGGCATGGCGCTGGAAGTTGAGCTCGGTGGTGTCCTGGATCGCCAGCACATGACCGCACCCCGCCGCCAGCCGGCCGACCCGCTCGCCGGCCCCCCGGTTGAGCGCCTCCAGGCTCACCCGGTCATTGCGCAAAAACCGCCCGAGCCTGACCTCCTCGGCGCGATTGCACGCCAATTGCCGCAGCCGCACGGTCGAGCGCTCGACCATGCGCTGCACAAGCACAGCCCCCTTTTTCCAGCCGGGCATCCCCGAACTGGCCAACCGCAAACCCGTCCATGCCGACCCCCTCCTCAACATGTAGCGGTCGGCATCCAGAACCTCACACAATACGCCGGGATCGCAAGACCCAATCAAAGGGTGAGTCAAAATGTCACACCCTATCCTAAAAGATGTGTGCACAGGTGAGGCCGGCGGGGGAGAGGGTAAAACGCAGAGTTTGCAGGAAGCGCGAGAATACCCACCCGGATGTGACCGAAAGCGCGCCCGCAACCATCGCGATGGATTTCTGTGCCACGGGGAGCATAGTTGGACGATCCGCCTTATGGGATGAGCGAGATGCTGCCGACCCCGAAATTCCATCACATCCATCTCAACTCGGTCGATCCCGCTTCGGCGATCGGCTTTTATACGCAGCAGTTTCCCAGCACTGCCAAGGGGAGCTGGGGCGGCTTTCCGGCATTGAAGTCGCCCAACGACGCGATGGTGCTGTTCACCAGGGTCGACCGGCTGCCGAGCAGCGAGCCGCAGAGCGCAATCTGGCATTTCGGCTGGCATGTGACGGATTCGCGCCGCACTCTCGAGACCTTCAAGACCCGGCGCGAGGTTGAGCTGCTGCCGCTCTATTCGAGCGAGGATGGCGGCTCGGTGCTGATCAGCAGCGACACCTGGCCGGGTCAGGGCGGTGTGCTCGGCCTGACCAAGGGGCAGATCGCCGAGGCGCGGGCGAAAGGCGTGGGGCCGGCCGGCGGCGGGGGGTTTGCGTATATGAAGGGGCCCGACGACGCGCTTGTCGAATATGCCGGCGACCATCCGGCCGAGCGCTTCAACCATGTTCATCTCTACCAGGAGGACCCGCTCTGCGCCCAGCTCTGGTACCAGAAGCATTTGAACGCGCCGCCGCGCGCCGGCTGGGGCGTCGTGCCGGTCAGCGAATCCGACTGCAAGGTGTCGCGCGGGACGGACCGCACATGGCCGGCACTGAACCGAGAAGGAATGTTCCGCAGCCCCCGCGCCGGGGTCGAATTCGGCGACGTGGCGCTGATCTGGTACGCCAACCAAGGCGACAAGCCGCTCGTCGGCTCACGCGGGCAGTTGCAGGATCATATCGGGTTGAGCGTCAGCGATCTCGACGCTTGGGTCGAGAAGCTCGACGAGGAAGGGGTCGTGTTTCTCGAACGGCCCTATCCGCTCGGCGATACCCGCGCCGTAATGATCGAAGGCCCGAGCCGCGAGGCGCTGGAGCTGGTCGAGGCCCGATAAACGGCGGGAGCCGAGGCTCGGGTTTCAGCCCGGCTCGGCCACGACGAGACTGAGCGTCGACTGAAAAAATTCGAGCGCTTCCGCGAGGCTGCGCGAGACCCGCAGCCTTTGCCGGCCGCTCCGCACGATGTACTCGGATGGACGGGCCTGGGCCGGGGCGGTCTTGACGATGCTGTAGACCGGCGCCTCATGGGTATGGCGGAATACCGAGAACAGCGCCATTCCGTCACGGTGATCGATCGCATAATCGCGCCAGGAGCCGCGTGCGACCTGGCGGCTGTAAAGACTGAGAAGCTGGTTCAGCTCGGGGCGCGTGAAATAAACAGTTCGCGGCCTCGACCGATAATCGCTCAAGGCCAGCACCGTCGCACTCTTCCGGCTCATCGTCGCCCATCGCCGTTTTACCGCTGTCGCGCAGTCTTGACGATTTCGCCGACCGCGTCCAGCCGTCTGAACCGGGCTCTAGCCGAGGTGAGGCAAAGCGGGCGGATGCTGTTCGAAGCCGTTTCGGGAACTCGTCTGCGGGCCGGATACAGATGCAAGGCCGCGGTCCTGAGCCGGTGCGGAGGTCAGGTCAAGAGCCATCAGGATTTCGTCGTAGTACCGGCCATTCTGCTTCAGCGAGTTCCGCTCGATCCCGTATTCCACGAAACCGAGCCCGGCATAGAGCCGCCGCGCCGGCTCGTTTCCCACGACCACGCTCAGCTGCAGCAGCTCGACACAGGGCCGCGCCGCGTCGACGACCGCCTCGACGAGCCGGCGGGCAACCCCGGTCCCGCGCGCCTGCGGCCGGACATACATGCCCCAAAGCAGCCCCTTATGGGCTTCCTTCTCGCCCGATCGAACGGCGAACCCGGCGACCCCCAGGATTTCCGTGCGCCGAAACGCGCCGAACACCGTCGATTGGCCGAGACGGTCGAAGAACCACGCCAGGGGCCTCACGGTCTCGGCCTCGAAGGTGGAGCCAAACGCTTCGGGGTGGTGCTTGAGCCCCTCCAGACGGATGCCACGATAACTCCGGCATCGGCCGGGGTCAGCCCGGATGCAAACCTCAGAGGATTCCACGTCCTATCCTACAATTAGTAGCAATAGCTTCAACGTATCACCCAGATGTGGCGAATTTATGCCGCCGCTGCAGCACGGCGGGTCCCGATTTGTCGGGAACGGCGGGCTCGGTTTCCGGGTTTGAAGAGCAGGAGCTCGTCAACCCGAGTATGGCAAATGTTCAGCCGTAGCGATCTGGACAAATTGGTGGCGGCCGAGGCGCAGCCTGCGGCCTCGCGTATGTACCCACTCATGTCGCCGGACGGGAGATCCGCCAGGACCCGATCCGACTCAAAAACCTGTTGTCTTCGGCGGCAGACGGGCTCGCCGCTTCCCGGCGCAGGCCCGACATCGATTCGCTGTTGGCGCCGGCCGAGGCCCTTGTCGCGGATGATGACTTCTGGCGTCATCAGGAGCCGGGGCTGGCCCTGTTTTTGGCCCCCGGCTTCAGCCGGATTTACAAACTGCCGTTGCCCGTTCGAGAGGAGGTGGCGCTCGGCGCGCATTTCCATATTCGGCCGCTGCTTCCGCTCCTCGAAGACGCCGGGGGCTTCTGGCTGCTGACGATCAGCGCCAAGCACACCCGCGCATACCGGGGCTCACGATGGGGCTTCGCCGAGGTCAAGGACATCGAACTGCCGCAAGGCGTCGGACCCATTCGCGGCATGATCC
>CAWILK010000002.1:0-347595 GCA_963836845.1 uncultured Alphaproteobacteria bacterium
GTTCGGGCCTGACCGACAGCCTGAGCGGCCTGTCGGTGGTGCTCTCGGTCAATGCCGACGGCAGCCTGGTCACCGGCAAGACGAGTTCCAACCTCACCGTGTTCACGGTTGGCGTCGACGGCACCGGCAAGGTGACGTTGACGCAGTCGCGGGCGGTCGTGCAAGGGACCGGGGAAAATCCCGATGGCGGCGAGACAGTCGGTCTCACCGGCACCAACGTGGTCAAGCTGACGGCGACGGCGACCGACGGCGACGGCGACCAGGCCCCGGCTACCCTCGACCTGACTACGTTACTTTCGTTCAAGGATGTCGGCCCGACGATCACGGTCGCTAACATCACGAACGGGACCTACGTCCCCGAGTGGGAGCCCGAGTGGGAGCAGCGCCTGGTCCGAAGCTCCTAACGCGGACGGGTTCAAGTCACTGAACGTGACCCTGAACGACTACAAGATCAACTCCCATTCTACCGTGACCGTCAACGGCTCGCTCGGCACCGACACGACAACCGACGCGAACGGCAACTACCTCTTCAACGGGACGATCAATGACGATTTCAACGGTGACGGCAAGTCGGACACGGTGGCGTTTAAGCTGACCTTCAATCCGAATAACAACACCTACAAGATCGATGTGACAACTCCACCCCAGACAATCCAGACCTTCGACACCTCGCAGGGTTCGCTAGCAGCGGGGGGGCCCGACCCGGTACAGACGCTGACGTTTTCGAGCGGACCCGCGGCCGGACAAGCATCGTGTTCTTCGCTGCCCTGCCGACCGCGCCGCAAACGAACGGGACGGTTGACAATCCTCCGAAGGACATCGAGGACTTGGTAGAACTCGGGCTGGCGGACCCGACCGAGACCCAGATCCAGTCCTTCCTCGGGCCGCCCAATCGAATCCCCAGAGTCTGATCAACGCCTCGACACAGCTCAACGTGTCGACCTCGGGCATCGGCGTCAACAACAACAACCTGGATACCGGCGAAAGCTTTGTTGTCAACCCCTCTCTGCTGGTGGACAAGGTCACCGTGTTTATCGACAACTCGGTAGGCGGTTACACCCCGAACTCCGAGGAGCTCGATTACAGCGTCTACTATAAGGACGGGACCGTCGACGCGCCTAAGAAGGTCCAGGTGGCCGATCTTCACCCCGTCACAGCGGGGCCGGCCAAGGGCGGCCAGTCGTTCGACATCTCAGACGTCGCGGGCGGCCCCCAGATCGACGCCGTCCAGCTGACGATGGTCAGTGGCACGATCAAGATCCCGGTAATCCAGTTCAGCATCGCGCAGACCTTTACTCCGCAATCGCTGAACATGAACCTGACGGCGACCCTCACCGACGGGGATAACGACACCAGCAAACAGCAGTTCTCGATCGCTCTCGCCTGACAGCTACATCATCCGCGGCCGGGCACCCGCCCGGCCGCTTTTCTCGCCGGGTTGCGAGTTAGCTAATGGATGTGGTGCCGGAGACCTTTGTCGACGCCTTCGGCGAGATCTCGTTCAAGCACGGCATGATCCGCATCGATCTGGTGTCAATGTCGGGGACAGAGCCGCGGGTGACGCAGCGGCTGATCACCAGCCTCCAGGCCTTCTCCCAGATATTGCAGGCGCAAAACGGCATGTTTGAGCAGCTCGAGAAGGCCGGCGTGATCCGCCCGGTCGAGCCGCCGTCCACAGCGGAGCCGGTCTCCAGCGGGTCGGGGTCATGGGGGCCGTGCGCCGGCTGGCACGCATCGAGCCGGTGCCGCAACCCGCAACTCCTCCCTGCCCGCGAGCGAGCCGCGCCGCGGCCGGCGCCGGAACTGGGGCCGGAAATCGCCGAATTTCAGCGACGAGCAGTAACCAAGCCGAAATGAAACGAATGTTTCGAGGTATCACTCGCTTTCATCGGGGGCGCAGCGTTCTGTGCTCCCCGTGGCCGGGCTTGTCCGAAGGAAGACGTGGATGCCCGGGACAAGCCCGGGCAAGGTGCTTTTGTGCTTTCGCGGCAGTGCCAGATCGAGGCGATAACAATGGAAGGATTTTCGCTCGAAACCGCACTGCAGTGCTTTACTGCGGTCGCGCGGCATCACGGCATCGATCTGTCCGCCGACCGCATCAAGCATGATTATGCACTGAAGCCGGACGACGACATTACCAGGCTATTGCCGAAGATCGCCCGCAATAGCGGCATGCGCAGCCGCAAATTGCAGGTCGGCTGGAAGGATTTGCAGCGCCTCGGCGAGGCCTATCCGGTCATTGCGCGGCTGGCCAACGGCAACAGCGTCGTCTTGCTCGGCGTTTCACGAGGACAAGGTCGGCGTCCTCGACCCGCTCGCCGACCGGCTCGCGGTATTGCGGCTCGACCAGGCGAGCATTCTGCAAGAGATGGAACGGCGAGCTCTTGTTGCTGCGCCGCACCTTCGCGCTCGCCGACGAGAGCCGCCCCTTCGGCTTTACCTGGTTCATCCCGGAGGTCGTCCGCAACGGCAGTACATTCCGCGACATCGCGATCGCCGCGGTCATGCTGCAGGTGCTGGCATTGGCCTTGCCGATCTTTATCCAGATCACGGTCGACAAGGTCTTGGTGCACCAGGCTTATATGACCCTTTATGTACTGGTTGCCGGGGTTGGCGCCGCGGTGTTGTTCGACGCGGTGTTCAACTATCTGCGGCGGATACTGCTGGTCTATGCCTCGGCGCGGATCGATGTCCGCACCTCGATCCGGACCTTCGAGCGGCTGCTGTCATTGCCGATCGATTTCTTCGAGCGCGCCTCGGCCGGCGTCATCACCAAGCATATGCAGCAGGTCGAGAAGATCCGGGAGTTTCTGACCGGCCGATTGTTCCTGACATTGCTCGACGCGACCTCGCTGCTGGTCGTCGTGCCGCTCTTGTTCTTCTACAGCGGCCGCCTTGCCCTGTTGGTGCTCGGCTTCTCGGCCCTGACGGCTGCGTAATCGCGGGGCTGATCCCGATCTACCGCCGCAAATTGCGCGTGCTCTACGAGGCCGAAGGGCAGCGCCAGGCCTATCTCGTCGAGACCATCCACGGCATGGAGACCGTCAAGAGCCTGGCGACCGAGCCGCTGCGCCGGCGCGACTGGGACGCGCGCTGCGCCCAGGCCGCCGAGTTGCGGTTCGATGTCGGGCGGATATCGACCTCGGCGCAGGCGGTGATCGGGCTCTTAGAAAAATTGCTGACGGTCGCGGTCATCGGCTTTGGCGCCGTGCTGGTGTTCGACGGCCAGATCACGGTCGGCGCGCTGATCGCGTTCAATATGCTGGCCGGCCGCGTCACCACCCCGCTCGCGCAGATCGTCGGGCTGGTGCAGGGCTACCAGGAGGCCGGGCTCTCGGTGCGCATGCTCGGCCAGATCATGAACCGCGCGCCGGAGCGGCCGGCGAACGCCCGCGGCCTGCGTCCGCCGATCGAGGGAAATGTCGAGTTCGAGCGGGTGACCTTCCGCTATAGCGAGAGCGCCCCGCCGGCCCTCGACGATGTCTCGCTGACGATCCCGGCGGGGGCGGTGTTCGGCATCGTCGGCCGCAGCGGCTCCGGCAAGACGACCCTGACCCGGCTGATCCGCGCGATGTACCCGATGCAAATGGGTTCGGTGCGGATCGATGGGCACGATATTCGCGAGATCGACCTGCCGCATCTGCGCAGCCAGGTCGGTGTCGTGATGCAGCAATGCTTTCTGTTCCGCGGCACCGTGCGCGAAAACATCGGGGCGACCAAGCCCGATGCCAGCCTCGAGGAGATCGTCGCACGCCGCGACGATGGCCGGCGCCGACGAGTTCATCAAGGTTCTGCCGCAGGGCTACGACACCTTGCTCGAGGAGGGCGGCACCAACCTGTCGGGCGGCCAGCAGCAGCGGCTGTCGATCGCCCGCGCCTTGCTGCGTCAGCCGCGCATACTGATCCTCGACGAGGCGACCTCGGCGCTCGACCCGGAAAGCGAGGCGATCGTGCAGGCCAATCTCGCCCGCATCGCCGCGGGGCGGACCGTCATCATGGTGTCGCACCGCCTGTCTTCCCTGGTCGCTGCCGACGCCATTGTCGTGCTCGACCGCGGCCGGATCGCCGATTACGGCAAGCACAGCGAGCTCCTGTCCCGGTGCATGACCTACCGGCATCTGTGGAACCAGCAGCACCGGCACCTTGCCCGATGAGGACGCTGCTTCCCGCCGCCATCGACTTCCAGAGCGATGCGCGCAAGATCGACGAGCGGCGACCGCCCTGGGTCGCGCGCGCCACCCTCTATGTGCTGGTCGCGGTCATCATGACGCGCGGCATCTGGGCGTCGGTCGCCAAGATCGACCGGATCGTCGTCGCGCCGGGCAAGCTGGTGACGACGGCATCGACGATCGTGGCACAGCCGCTCGAAACCTCGGTCGTGCGCAGCCTCCATGCCAGGGTCGGCGATATTGTCCGCAAGGGCGATGCAGTTGGCGACCCTCGACCCGACATTCAGCGAAGCCGATGCGGGCCAGTTGCAGCGGCAAGATCAGGAGCCTTGCCGCGCAGATCGACCGGCTCGATGCCGAGCTCGACGACACGACCCTACAGCCGGCATCGCTCAATGACGACGACGGGTCTGCAGTCGGCGATCTGGACCCGGAGAACCGAGCAGAACAAAGCAAAACTGGCTTCCTTCGATCAGCAGATCCGCCATGTCGAAGCCGAAATGCGCGACCAAGAGCGCCGACCGGGCGGCGCTCGAGTATCCGCCTCAGCCGTGGCAAAGGAGCTCGAAGACCATGCGAGCCTTTCTGATGCAGAAGGAGATCGGCTCAAAGGTCAATTATCTCGATGCCAAAGGACAGCGACTGCAGGTCGAGCGAGGAGATGCAGCTCGCGGCAACAACAACACCGAACTCGGGGAAGAAGCTGAAGCGCTATCAAGGCCGAGAAGGCGGCCTATCTCGCCGAGTTCCGCCAGAAGAGCCGCCGAGGAGTTGGTCCAGGCGCGCCGCGACCACGATGCAGCGGTAAAACAGCTCGACAAGGCGGCGCGGCGGAACGCGGTGACCGTGCTGACCGCTCCGGCAGATGCGATCGTGCTCGAGGTGGCGCAGCGCTCGGTCGGCTCGGTCATGAAGGAGGCCGAGCCGCTTTACACGCTCGTTCCTCTCGATTCGCCCCTCGAGGCTGAGGTCTCCGTCGAGGGGCTCGATGTTGGCCAGGTCGAAACCGGCGCGGAAGCGCGCTTGAAGCTCGAAGCCTGGCCTTTCCAAAAGCACGGCACCTTGTCCGGCAAGGTGCGGACCGTCTCCGACGACACCTTCACCCCGGATCCAAAGAAGGACGGGCAGCAGCGTCCCTATTACAAGGCGCGGGTGGAGGTGACGGCGACCGATCTGCGCGATGTGCCACGCAGTTTCCGCCTGATCCCCGGCATGGCGGTAACCGCGGAGATCAAGGCTGGCGAACGAACGATCCTTTCATATTTCCTCTACCCGCTGCTGCGCGGTCTCGACGAAAGCATCCGCGAACCCTGATCCGGCGCACGGTTAAGGCAGGTAGGTGAGACGACGGATTAGGGCGAAGTCGGCCTTAAAATCGCTCGATTGATGTTGCATCCTCTTCGCAGCGGGTTCCTGCTTGAGGGCTCGTTCCGCCGCGCGGTGAACGAGTTTGGGATACAACTTTAACAGGAGTTTAGCTGCAGATTTGCTGCAGATTCTGCAGCCGGCGATTCTCGGCACACCAGTAGGTTGTGCCCAAAGATCAGGACAGCCGTCGAGCCTCGCCCCGTGGTGCCGCCTCTGCTTATACTGGGCGATCGCTGAGAGGGAGACGGAGATGCCGAATACAAACGTTTGAGGCCCACGGTTTCGGTCGCGCCGGCCTCGCCGCCGCTGCTCGTGCCGCAATTGCCGATCGCACCGGCGCTGCCGCCGGTCCATGTGGTCGATCTGATGACCGCGCCGGCTCGGCGCTGTTCGAGGCGCGGTGGCGCGGCCAGGAGGCGAAGCTCGTCGAGTGCCCGGCATTGACCGACGCCATGCCCGAGTTCAAGACGACCTACGATGTCGAGCCGCATGCCGAAGAGCGCGGCTTTGACGATTCCGCCTGGCCCGAGATCGCCGCGACCGATCTCGGGGGCCGGCGGGGCGGCGGCATGGTGTCGTTCTTCTGGTATCGCACGACATTGCGGATGCCGGCCGATGCCGCCGGCTTCGATACCGCCGGCGCGATGACGGTGTTGCGGGTCAATGTCGACGATTACGCCGAGATCTGGGTCAACGGCGAGATGCCGCGCACGGCCGGCCGGCCGAGCCCCGGCACGATCCAGGGGTTCAACATGCCGCACCGGCTCGTGCTCAGCCCTGCCGTCACCCCCGGCGAGTCCTATGAGATCGCGGTCTTTGCGATCAACGGGCCGATCTCGGCCGCGCCGGCGAATTTCCTGTGGTTTCGCGAGGCCAAGGTCGAATTCTTCCGGTGAGGAGGCTTGTCGCGAGCCCGCTGCTGTGGGTGGGGCTGTTCTTTGCCTGGCTGCTGCTGCGCATGGAGGAGTTGCGGCCGGCGCTGCATTGGGCCTTTCCGGGCGTCGAGCCGGTCATCTACCAGCGCAGCAGCTTTCTCGCCCTGTTCCTGTCGCATCTCGGGCTGGTCGCCGCGGCGAGCGGAGCGGCGATCCTGGTGGGGGTTTCGCTCGCCGCTTTCGTCACGCGGCCGGTCGGGCGCGATTTCCGCGCGATGGTCGATGCGCTCGCGACCGTAGGCCAGACCTTTCCGCCCGCTGCGGTTCTGGCGATCGCCGTCCCGGTCGTCGGCTTCGGGCCGCGGCCGACGATGATCGCGCTGTTCCTCTACGGTTTGCTTGCCGATCGTCGAGAATGCCGTCGCCGGCCTCGAAGGGGTGCCGCGCGGGGTGCGCGAAGCGGCCGACGGGGCTCGGCCTTTCGCCCTGGCAGCAACTGCGCGACGTCGAGTTGCCGCTCGCCGCCCCGGTGATCCTTTCCGGCATCCGCGTCTCGGTGACGATCGCCATCGGCACGGCGACGATCGGTTCGACGGTCGGCGCGTTGACGCTCGGCACGCCGATCTTCAACGGCCTCGTCGCCGAACAAGTTGCCCTTCGTCCTCGAAGGGGCCGTCCTCGTCGCGCTCTTCGCGATCCTCACCGATATGCTGTTCGCGCGCCTCGACCGCTGGCTGCGGCGAGACGCGAGCGGGCCGGTCAGCGGAAGAAATCGGTGAGGATGCCGAAAATGAAGACGGTGACGCCGCTCCACAGCACCAGGGCGAGGACAGCCTCTGCCCGCGCCGAATTCCGGCATCATCCGGTATAGATGGGCTGACCGAAGCATACGCATGTGCGCCGCTCCTCCATCACTTCGGTGGCTCACTCTAGCGGCGGAATGTCGCAGATGTCGAATAAAATCGTTAACCGAGAGCTGGGGAGCAAGATGAAGGGTCTTCTGGCCGGGCGCTGACCGCCTGCCTTGCCGCCGGGGCGCAGGCGGAACCGCAGACGTTTCTCGTCTACGACTTCGAGTTCGAGAACGGCTCGGTGCTTGCCCGAGCTGCGGGTCGCGTACGAAACGCATGGCAAGCTCAATCCCGGGCGCGACAACGCGATCCTGCTGGTGCACGGGACGAGCGGCGGCCGGCACGCCTTCGATCCGCTGATCGGCCCGGGCAAGACCTTTGACACCGACAAGAATTTCGTAATCACGGTCGATGCCATCGGCGGCGGCGACTTCGTCCTCGCCAAAGGATGGGTTGGGCCAAGATTTTCCGCGCTACACGATCCGCGACATGATGGCGGCCCAGCACGCGCTGGTCACCCGCGGGCTCGAACTGACGACGTTGCGGGCGGTCGGCGGCAGCTCGATGGGCTCTTTCGTCAGCCTCGAATGGGGCGTCCACCACCCCGAGACGGTGCGCAGCCTGATCCTGCTGGTGCCAAGCCCCAAGGCCGAGCCGAACTTCCGGATCGACGATCGATCTGATGATTTCGGTCATCGCGCTCGACCCCGAATGGCACGGCGGGCGGTACACGCACAACCCGGTCGAGGGGTTGCGGCTCGCGGGGATGCTCTACTACCCCTGGGTCGTCTCGGCTTCCTATCTCGACCGGCTCCCGGCCAAAACATTGGCCAAGGAGGTCGATGAAGCGCCCGCGCCTTTGGCGATTGGGACGCCAACTCGCTGGTCCTGCGCTATGCCGCCAGCCGCGCGCACGACGTCTCGACGCCTTTCGGCGGCGACATGGCCGCAGCGCTCGCGCAGGTCACCGCGCCGACTCTCGATCCTGCCGAGCGCAACCGATCGGCTGCTCGGGATCGACGGCGCCCGCCGCATCCGCGACGGGGTGAAATCTGCGACCTATGCCGAAATCCCGACCGACCTCGGCCATCGTGCGGCGCGCCCCGCCCCGGGCACGCCCGAAACCGACTTTATCGATCGCCAGATCCGCGCGTTTCTGGCAAGGATCGAGTAGCTCAAGGAGGCGCTCGCGGACCTCGGCTCGCCAGCAGCCAGCTCTGGCCGAGCTGGCTCAGGAATCGGCCGAGCCGGCTTCCGCGGCGAGCTTCACGCCAAGCGTCCGAAAGTTTCGCGGAGCCGCCGACCAAGGTATCGAGGCTGCTGCAGGTAAAGCTCGCATTGACCGCAATCGCGTCGGACAGCGTCTTGACCGAGAGCATCTGCGTGGCAGTTCGCGCCGCGGAGTCGATCCCCGAAAGCGCCATTCCCGCCATCTCGGCGCTCAGCGCCCCCAATCCGCGGGTCAGCGCCGCCTGCGATTGGGCGAGCGCCGCGAACGGATTGCGCTCGACAGGCGGCCGATCGGGCGCCGATTTCGGCTCCGCCGCCGGCGCAAACGGGGCAAGGCTTATTTGCGCGGCAGCAGTCTCGGCCGTCGTGACCACATCGAGAGCCGTTATCCTGCGGATTCGGCTGCGTTGGCCACGGGCTTGGCCGGCTCCGGCGGTTCGCTTGGCGGCTCGGCCGGGCCCGCCGCAGCTTGCAGCTCGACCGGGTCAACCGGTCCGCCCGGCGCTGCGACTCGGGCGGCCGCGACGCGCGAAGCACGTCTGCCTTTGCTTTCCATAATCTGATCCTCGTGTCTCCGCTGCGCCGTCTTCTGCGCCGCACAATCGGCTAGATAGACAAATCCGACGAATCCCTCAAGAGCCGATTGTGCGACGCACAAGAGTCAGAGCCGGTTCGACCACGCAGCAGCGTGTTGTCCGCTCCGGCCACCCGCACATGGGTTCCGGCGGGGAGATCCGGCCCGGCGACGAGCCATACCGTATCGTCGATTTTGAGCCGCCCGCGGCCATCAACGATGGCAGCATCCAGCGTGAAGATGCGGCCGATATAGCTCTCGCCGCGCCGGTTGAGGCGGCGTTCGATCCGCGGCGGCCGGGCGGAGGCGAAAGCCATCCGGCCGAGGACGACGCTGGCGACGGCGAGCACCGCAAAGATCAGCGCCTGATGCTCCCAAGCGAGGCCAGGGCACGAGCCAGGCGATCGCCGCGGCGCCGAGCGCGGCAGCGGCGAACCAGATGCAGACCATGGCCGGAACGGCAACCTCGATGACGCCGAAAACAGCGGCGAGAACCAGCCAATACCAAAACGGCATCAGCGGCTCTCGTTCGGCCCGACTGACGGCGGGGGTCGGGGCGGCCCGCGACGCGCTGAAGCTTTCGCGGGCGATCTCGGCAATTCCCGCCAAGCGAGCCGATCATCGACGCGCTTTCGAGCGGCATCAGGATCACCTTCTGGTTCGGGGTGCCGGCGAGCCGGCCGATCGCGTCGATGTAGCGCTGCGCGACGAAATAGTTGATCGCCTGAATGCTGCCGCGGCCGATCGCCTCGGACACGGAGGTCGTCGCCTTGGCCTCCGCCTCGGCCTGCCGCTCGCGCGCTTCGGCCGCGCGGAAGGCTGCCTCGCGCTGCGCCTCGGCGGCGAGGATCACCGCCTGCTTCTCGCCTTCCGCCTTGAGCACCGCCGCCTGCTTGAACCCTTCGGCCTCCAGCACATTGGCCCGCTTTTCGCGCTCCGCCTTCATTTGCCGCGCCATCGCCGTGACCAGTTCCGGAGGCGGCGCAATGTCCTTGATCTCGATGCGTTGCACCTTGACCCCCCACGGGGTCGTCGCGGCATCGACCACCGTCAGCAGCTGGGTATTGATGCGGTCGCGCTCCGACAACAGCTCATCGAGGTTCATCGACCCCATGACCGTGCGGATATTGGTCATCACCAGGTTGAGGATCGCCAATTGCAGATTGGTGACCTCGTACGCTGCCTTCGCCGCATCCAAGACCTGGTAAAAGACGATCGCATCAACTGTGGCGCCGCGTTATCTCGGGTGATCACGCTTTGTGACGGCACGTCGAGCACGGTTTCCATCATGTTGATGCGCGCGCCGATGCGATCGACGACCGGGACAATCACCGCGAGGCCCGGCTCCAGCGTGCGCACATAGCGGCCAAACCGCTCGACCGTCCATTCATTCCCTGCGGCACCGATTTGACCGCAATCCCGACAAAGATCAAGGCAAACAAGACGACAACGAGAACAAAGACGGAGAAGGCGCTGAGCATGGCTCGTTCCACCGACAGTTGCTCTTGCATATACTCTTATCACGAATTGCGACAACGGGTTATCAGTCGGCCGTGCGGCACTTCAGTCCAATCACCGAGGACCGATTTTGCTGGCATTGCAGATTTTTCGCCGCCGGCAAGCATGGACAGTGAGAACTCTTTTTTATAATCTACATTGACGATGATTGCGCGTTATCGCCGGATACCGCGCAATCTGATAGGGGAATAGGGGGAGGAAGTGATGGTATTCAGGAACACGGCGCGCGCAGCGCCCCGCGAGGCTGCCGCACATCCGTTGCGGATTCTGGCCGGCGCCGCCGGCACCGGATTGGCCGTTATTGCTGGTGCTCGGGTCGGGCCCGCCGAAGCGCGGCATAATGTGCGTTATCATGCGCATGCCCGGCACGGGGCCGCGGTCGATCCGGGTCGCGAAAACGAGTCGATCGTGATCGACGCCGATACCGGCAGAGTTCTCAGCGAGATGAATGCCGACGCGATTACTTATCCGGCCTCGCTGACCAAGATGATGACGCTTTATCTGACGTTCGAGGCGCTGAACGCAGGCCGGCTTCGCCTCGACCAATATCCTGCCGATATCGATCCGAGGCGGCGAGCAAACGCCCGACCAAGCTTCATCTGATCCCGGGCAACTCGGTCGACGGTGCAGGAGCTGATCCTCGGGGTCGTTACCAAATCGGCGAACGACGCCGCCGCGGTGTTGCCGAGGGGATGGCGCGGCAGCGAGCCGGCTTTCGCCGAGCACATGACCCAGCGGGCGCGCCAGCTCGGCATGACGAACACCGTGTTCCGCAACGCTTCCGGGTTGCCGGATCCCGATCAGCGGACGACCGCGCGGGATATGGCGCAGCTGGCGCTGGCGCTTTATCACGACTTTCCGCGCGAATACCGGTACTTCTCGACCCGACAGTTTTATTTCCGCGGGCGCTTGATCGCCACGCACAACCACCTGCTCGACTGGTATGAGGGCGCCGACGGGATCAAGACCGGGTATATCGGCGCGTCCGGCTTTAATCTCGCCGCATCCGCGGTGCGCAACGGCCATCGGCTGATCGGGGTGGTGATGGGCGGGGCAACCGCCGGTTCACGGGATCGCCGGATGGCGTCTCTGCTCGACCAAGGCTTCGCGGAGGTCGGCGCCGGCACCACCTTGGTGGCCCGCCGTGAAACTGCCGGCCGCCGCAGGTGGTTGCCGAGGCTGAGCCAGCCGCCGGCACGGCCGCGGGAGAAGATCGGCCAGCTGACCAAGGCGGCACGCCGGATCGCCGCCCATCTGTCGCCGGTCGCCAAGGCAGAGGCTGCACCGGTAGCACACCAGCTGCGCGCCGCGCCCGAGAACGACCGGTGGGCTATCCAGCTTGGCGCGTTCCGCGTCGAAAGCGCTGCCGAGCAGGCCGCGCGCTCCGCCGCCGGCGTCAGCGCAGCAAGAGGCAAGCCGGTGCAGATCGTGCAGCCCTCGAAATCGGGCAAGGACCGACCTCTACCGCGCCCGCTTGCTGAACTTCTCGCCGCAGGAGGCGCAGAGCGCCTGCGCTGCGCTGCGCAAGAAGAAGATCGAGTGCTCGGTGCTGCCGTCGGCGCCGGTAAAGGTCGCCAATCGGTAATCGACTCCGCGTCCTCCGGCCCTCCTGCGCTTCGAATTGCGGGACGGTGACGGGCAGTCATCCTCCGGCAATTGGACACCACTCGCGGCGAGCTGCGCCGCGAGTTCCGTTTTGAGGCGGGCGAGGCCTTCCTCGTTCGCGGATTCGGCACGGGCCACCAGCACGGCCTGGGTGTTCGAGGCGCGCAGCAGCCACCAGCCGTCGCGCGTGCGCACCCGCACCCCGTCGATATCGGTCATCTCGGCCCCGGCGCGGCGCAGCCGGTCGCGGACCTCATGCACGACCTCGAATTTTCGATCTTCGGGGCAGGCAAAGCGCAGCTCCGGCGTGTTGACGACGGCGCGGCAGCCGGTCGCGCATTTGGGCCAAGCTGTCGCGGCTGCACGACAGGATCCCGAGGAGCCGCACCGCGACATAGATCGCGTCGTCGAACCCGTAATAGCCGTCGGCGAAAAAGATGTGTCCGCTCATTTCGCCTGCGAGCGGCGCACCCATCTCGGCGAGCTTGGCCTTGATCAGCGAGTGGCCGGTGACCGCCATGACCGGCTGCCCGCCCATCCGCGCGATCTCGTCGAACAGCACTTGGCTTGCCTTGACATCCGCGAGGATCGGCGCCCCGGGATGGCCGGCTCAGCACGTCGCGCGCCAGCACCACCATAAGCTGATCGCCCCACAAGATGCGGCCCTGCGCGTCGACCACGCCGATCCTGTCGCCATCGCCGTCGAAGGCGATGCCGAGATCGCAGCGTCCGCGCGCCACCGCCTGTTGCAATTGGACGAGGTTCTCGGGGATGGTCGGGTCGGGGTGATGGTTCGGAAAAGTCCCGTCGATGGTCTCATTCATTAGAAAATGCCGGCCGGGCAGGCGCCGGGTCAGCGTCTTGCACGACCTCGCCTGTGGCACCGTTGCCCGGGTCCCAGGCGACCCTTAGAGGCCGGTCGCCGCGGTAGTCGATCGCGAGGCGCGCGACGTATTCGTCGCGGATGTGACGTTCTTCGATCCAGGCCACGCGGCGCGCTCGGCTTGCCGAGCCGTCGGGCGGTATCGCCGAGCTGCTGGATCGCGGCCCCGTAAAAGGACTTGCCCTGAAAGACGAATTTGAAGCCGTTGTGGTCGGGCGGGTTGTGCGAGCCGGTGACCATGACCCCACCATCCACGCCTAGGGTCGCTGCCGCGTAATAGAGCATCGGCGTCGGCCCGCGGCCGATCCGCACGACACCCGCGCCCTCGGCGGCGAGGCCGTCGACCAGCGCTTCTTCGAGCTCCGGCGAGGTCAGCCTCCCGTCGAAGCCGACGGCGACGCGGCGTCCTCCGGCCTTGGCAAGCATGACCGCGAAGGCCCGCCCGATCGCCCGCGCATCGGCTGTGGACAAGGTCTGTCCGACGATCCCGCGAATGTCGTATTCGCGCAGGATCGTCGGCTCGAATTCGTGCGTCATCTCTCGCTCGAGTTCAGCGGTAGGAGGCCAAGACTTTGCGCAACCCCGGGCCGAGCTCCGGGTGCTGCAGGCCGAACGCCACCGTCGCCTCGAGAAAGCCGAGCTTGTCGCCGCAATCGAACCGCCTGCCGGCGAAGCGGAAGCCGTGGAACGCCTGGCCCTGATCGATCAGCTTGCCGAGCGCGTCGGTGAGCTGGATCTCACCCCCGCTGCCCGGCTCGGCATCGGAGAGGTGGCGGAACACCTCGGGCTGGATGATGTAGCGGCCGATAATCGTCAAGGTCGACGGCGCCTCGGCAGGGTCGGGCTTCTCGACGAGCCCGCACGCGCGCACCAGCCGCCCGTCGTCGCTGACGATTTCGAGCACCCCATAGCGCGCCGTATGCGCGCGCGGCACCTCCATGATTGCCGCGAGATTGCCGCCGATCTCGTCATAGGCTTCGACCATCTGCGCCAGGCAGGGCGTCTCGCATGCCATCAGATCGTCGGCGAGCAATACTGCGAACGGCTCGTCGCCGACCAGCGCGCGCGCGCACCAGACCGCGTGGCCAAGGCCGAGAGGGCTCTGCTGCCTCGTATAGGCGATTTGCCCCGGCTCCGGCAGCCCGGCGGCGAGCTCGTCGAGGAGATCGTTCTTGCCGCGCTCGAGCAGGGTGGCCTCGAGCTCGAGCGCGCGGTCGAAATGGTCGTCGATCGCGCTCTTCCCCCGGTTTGTGACAAAGAAGAATTCCTCGATCCCGGCGGCTTTCGCCTCCTCGACCGCATACTGGATAAGCGGCTTGTCGACGATCGGGAGCATTTCTTTCGGCATCGCCTTGGTGGCTGGAAGAAAGCGGGTGCCGAGACCCGCGACGGGGAAAACGGCTTTGCGGACAGGTCTGTGCATGAACTCCTCATTACATGCCCGGCGGCGAGAGGCGAGTTTACCGCCGCTTTTGCGGCCACCGGGTTAACGGCGGATCGACCCGGGAATTCCATAAGGTCCGGCGATATAGCGCATTGGTTTCGCCCCCGGCGGCTCGCTCCCCCGCATCCCCGAAGGGCGATACCATGTCTTATGCAGACATTATTTGGGCTGTCCCTAGATGCCGATCGACAACAGGCTGTTCGTGTTGATCTTGCAGCACCCTCGAGAGAAGAAGGAGCCTTTGGCGACCGCCGCTTTGATTCGTGACGCCCTGTCCCGCGCGGCGCTCGTCGTCGGGCTGTCATGGCCGAACTTGACGTGCGCCCTCGGCAGCCCGGCCGATCCGCGGCGCTGGGCGGTGCTCTATCTCGGCTCGGCGCGGCCGGCCGCGTTCGGCCCCGGGCGCGAGGTGATCGCGGTCGACCGCCGCGGTGAGCCGGCGGCTGATCAAGAGGCGCTGCTGCGCGGCCTCGACGGGGTGGTGCTGCTCGACGGCAGCTGGAGCGAGGCGAAGACGCTGTGGTGGCGCAACCCGTGGCTGCTAAAGCTGCGTCGGATCGTCCTCAACCCCTCGGGCCCGTCCCGCTACGGCCGCCTGCGCCGCGAGCCCCGGCGCGCGGCGCTGTCGACGATCGAAGCCGCCGCGCTCGTCTTGAGGTATCTCGACGGGGGCCCCGAAGCCGAGGCGGCGCTCCTCACCGCCCTCGACGGCCTGATCACCGCCCGCCCCGTTTACGACGCCAAAGCATCGGAGTAGCGCGTGGCAGGGCAACCGGGCGACGTCGGGGTCAGTTGACGAGGCCGTAGAATTTGGCCGCGTTTTCGCAGGTGATCTTGTGTATCACCTCGGGCGGCTAAGCCGGCGAACTGCTCCTCGATGTATTTTGTGGATTCCGGCCATACGCCGTCGGGGTGCGGGTAGTCGGAGCCCCACATCAGGGTCTCGACGCCGATGTCGTCGACCAATTTGGCGCCGATCCGGTCGAACTGAAAGGTGGCGCGGCACTGGCGCCGCCAGTACTCGCTCGGCTTCAGCTTCATCAAGTCGCGGAAGCGGTCCTCGTACTCGAAATCCATGCGGTCGAGGGCATAGGGCAGCCAGCCGATGCCGCTCTCGCCGAGCCCGATGCGCAGGTTCGGGTAGCGTTCCAGCACACCCGCGCCGATGATCGCGGCGATGATGTTGATCAGGTTCATCTGGAACCCGGCGACGCTGGTGAACTGGGCATGGCGGCGCAATTGCCCCGTCAGTTTCTCGCGCACGCTCGCCGGCATGGCGGGGAAGGTGTGGAAATGCAGCGGCAATTGCACATCGTTGACCGCCTTCCACAACGGCTCCCAGACGGGGTGCCACATCGGCTCCATGTCCCATGAGCAGGACAGCTCGAGCCCCTTTAGCCCCAGCTTGGCGACCCGGTAGACCTCCTGGACTGCGGCGTCGATATCGCCATACGGCAGGCAGGCGAGGCCGATCTGACGGTCGGGGTAGCGGCTGCAGAACCCCTTCAGCCAGTCATTGTAGATGCGCAGCATCTCATTGGCCGCCTCATGGTCCTGGACGCGCGAAGCAACCCCGAGAATGCCAAAAATGATCTCGGCGTCAACTCCGTCGCGGTCCATGTCCTTGATGCGCTCGTCGGGGTCGCCCGGGCGCCGCACCCCTCTCTTGCCGTCCTCGTAGAGCCCGGTCTCAGCCATCTTGTCGACGCGGTAATTTTGGCCGGGGACGAATTTGCCGCCGACCGAGCCCACACCGCCGAGCAGGCCCATATTGATCCCGGCTTTGGTGGCCCAGTGCGGGCCGTCCGGCCCGTCCTCGACATAGGGCATGCGATCCCTCAGCTCGCGCTTCGCTTCCGAGGTGAACAGCTCCGGGGGCAGCCAGGGGAGATCGAGATGGCAATCCGCCGAGATCCGCCTGTATTGCATGGGTCGGTGCCTCTTGGTGGTTATGGACTGTGCGATGACGCATCGTATCGCACCCTCCGGCGGGTGCGCCAGCGGATGGTCGATTCTCCCGGGAATAGCGCCGAGCGATAACCGTTCCCTAAGCTCCGGGGATCATCATTCCCCCTTGCGGCCCCGAGGCATACGTTTTGCAACGGGCGAGCCCCGGGTCATTGTCCTCGATGCGGCGCAGGGCGTAGGTATGAGGCTCCTCCTCGATATCAGCCCGCGCTGCCGATCGGGACAATCAAAATCGACAGGGTATAGGACTGAATGCCAAAGGACACTGCCCGCCTCGATTCTGCAGACCACTTCTCGGCGGCCCCGGTTGGCGACCCGCCGCTGACGGATCGAGAGGTCGACGACTTCAAGGCGACGCTGCTCGCCAAGCTCACTCTGTCGGTCGGAAAGGATCCTGCAACCGCGACCGACCGGGACTGGTTCGTCGCGACCGCATTGGCGCTGCGGGACCGCATCATCCATCGCTGGCTGGCGGTCGACCGTCTCAGCAGCGCGCAGGGCCGCAAGCGCGTCTATTACATGTCGCTCGAGTTTCTGATCGGGCGCCTGTTCAACGACGTTGTCGGCAACCTGCGATGCAGCGAGCTCGTCAGGCTGGCGCTCGGCGATCTCGGCGTCGATCCCCCGCGGATGCGCTGCGCCGAGCCCGACGCCGCGCTCGGCAATGGCGGCCTCGGCCGCCTTGCGGCGTGCTTTCTGGAGAGCATGGCGAGCCTTGGGATCCCCGCCTGCGGCTACGGTATCCGTTATGACCACGGCCTCTTTCAGCAGGTCATCAAGGACGGGTGGCAGCAGGAGCATCTCGAGCAGTGGCTGTCCTTCGGCAATCCGTGGGAATTCGAGCGCCCAGAGGTGAGCTACGACATCCAGTTCGGCGGTTGGGTCGAAAAGATCGAACTCGTTAAAGGGCAGATCGCGATCCCGCTGGCAGGCCGGCGAGACGATCAAGGCGGTCGCCTACGACACGCCGATCGTCGGCTGGCGGGGACGGCATGTCAATCCGCTGCGGCTGTGGTCGGCGCGGGCCATAGATCCGCTGCATCTCGCCGTGTTCAACGAAGGGGACCATCTCGAAGCTCTCTCGCCGCAGGCGAGGGCCGAGGCGATCTCCAAGGTCCTCTACCCGAGCGACGACACAACGTCGGGGCAGGAGCTCCGTCTGCGACAGGAGTATTTCTTTGTCTCCGCCTCGCTGCAGGATCTAGTCCGCCGGCATACCCGAGCCTTTGGCAGCATCTATACGCTTCCGGAGCAGGCGGCCATTCAGCTCAACGACACCCATCCGAGCATCGCGATCGCCGAGCTGATGCGCATTCTGGTCGATCTCCACAACATTCCATGGGACGCGGCGTGGCGGATCACGGTCGAGACCTTCGCCTACACCAACCACACCTTGCTGCCGGAAGCTCTGGAAAGCTGGCCGGTGCCGTTGTTCGAGCGAGTCCTCCCGCGGCATCTCGAAATCATCTACGCGATCAACGCGCAGCATCTCGAAACCGCAAGCCGCGCGGGCTGGCTCGACGCCGAGCTGTTGAGCGGGATTTCGCTGATCGATGAATATGATGGGCGTCGCGTTAGAATGGGCCACCTTGCCTTTGTCGGCTCGCATCGGGTCAATGGGGTCTCGGCTTTGCACACCGAGCTGATGCGCACGAGCGTGTTTCGCGATTTTCACCGGCTCTATCCGAACCGCATTGTCAACAAGACCAACGGCATTTCGTTTCGCCGCTGGCTGCACCAGGCCAATCCCGGGCTGACAAGGCTGTTGTGCGAGGCTTGTGGCCCCGCCGTGCTCGATGACCCGGCCGCGCTCGGCGAGCTCGCTGCCCAGTCCGACGACGCCGCGCTGCAAGGCCAGTTTGCCGCGGTCAAGCGCGCTAACAAATTGGCGCTGGCGCGGGTCGTTCGGGAGCGCCTCGGGCTGCGCGTCGATCCGGGTGCCCTGTTCGACGTCCACATCAAGCGGATCCACGAGTACAAGCGGCAGCTGCTCAATTTGCTGGAGACGATCGCCCGTTACCAGGCGATACGCGCGGACCCGGACCGCGACTGGGTGCCCCGCGTCAAGATTTTCGCCGGAAAGGCCGCACCGAGCTATGCGCGCGCCAAGCTGATCATCAAGCTCGCCAACGACATAGCCAATGTCGTCAACAATGACCCGGTGGTCGGCAATAGGCTAAAGCTCATTTTTCTGCCGAACTATAATGTCAGCTTGGCGGAACTGATCATTCCGGCGGCCGACCTTTCGGAACAGATTTCGACGGCGGGAATGGAGGCATCGGGAACCGGCAATATGAAGCTGGCGTTGAACGGGGCCTTGACCATCGGCACGCTCGACGGCGCCAACGTCGAGATTCGCGATCATGTCGGCGGCGAGAACATCTTCATCTTTGGCCTGCGCGCCGGCGAGGTCGCCGAGCGGCGCCGTGCGGGCCTTGATGCGACCGGCGCGATCGCGGCTTCGCCGGAGCTGTCAGAAGTGGTCGACGCCTTGGCCGAGGGCCGGTTTTGCGCCGAGGAGCCGCACCGGTTCGCCGGGTTGGTCAATACATTGCAATACTCCGACCGCTATATGGTGGCCGCCGATTTCGCAGCCTATTGCACGGCGCAAAACGCGGTGGACCGGCTCTGGCACTCGCCGCAGCAATGGCGCAAGGCCGCCCTGATGAACATCGCCGGAATGAGCTGGTTCTCCTCCGACCGTGCGATCGCCGAATACGCCGGCGACATCTGGGACGTCCCGGTATCGGGTGGTCTCGCTTAGTCCGAGCCCAAGCCAGCAAGGGTTGTCGTCGGCCGCAGCGCCCTCATTGGCTCGCCGCGCTCGGCCTTCTTTCCCGCGCAGCGGGAGTGCGCCGTTCAGGCGGGGCTAGGCCGCGGCGGCATCTTCGAGGACCATGGCGGCGCATTTCTCGCCGATCATGATGGAGGGCGCGTTGGTGTTGCCGCCGGGAACCTGCGGCATGATCGAGGCGTCGGCGACGCGCAGCCGCTCGACCCCATGGACGCGCAGCCGCGGGTCGACGACGGCGTCGACCTCGCGCCCCATCCGGCAGGTGCCGACCGGGTGCAGGTTCGAGACGCCGCGCACGCGGATCTCCTCGATCATATCGGCCTCGCTGTCGCATTGCGGGCCGGGCAGCACCTCCTCGGCGACGAAGGGCTTCAACGCCGGCTGCGCCGCGATCTTGCGGCTGAGCTTCATGCCGTAGATCAGGGCCTGGAAATCGTAGTCGCTGGCCAGGAAATTGAACTGGATCGCCGGCGGCGCGAGCGGGTCGGGGCTCTTGAGCCGCACCCAGCCGCGGCCCTCGGGGCGCAGATGCACCGGGCTGAAGGTGAAGGCGGAAAACGGGTGCGGCTTGATGCCGGTGCGCAGCCGCTCGATGGCGCTCCAGCCCGACATGTTGACCTGCAGATCGGGCTCCTCGAGCCGCGGGTCGGTACGCACCAGTGCGCCCGCATAGATCCCGGCATTCGACAGATGGCCGGAGCGGCTGACCGCGTATTGCACCGCCGCCTTCAGCTTGAGCGCCCGGCTCATCGCCATGTCGTTGACCGTGACCTTTTGCGGGCAGCGGAACACCAGATAGGTGTTGAAGTGGTCGTGCAGGTTCTTGCCCACGCCCGGCATCTCACGCACCATTGGGATGCCGAATTCGGTCAGCAGGTCGGCCGGGCCGAGCCCGGACAATTGCAGCAATTGCGGTGAGCCGTAGACTCCGCCCGAGACGATGATCTCCCCGCGTGCCCAGGCCGTCTTGCGCCCGCCCGGCGTGTCGTACTCGACGCCGACCGCGCGGCTGGCCTCGAAAATGATGCGGGTGGCGTGCGCATTGGTCACGATAGTCAGGTTTTCGCGGCGGCGCGCCTGGCCCAAATAGGCGCGCGCAGAGCTCCATCGCCGCCGATTTGTGGTCGTCGTCTGGTAATAGCCGACGCCTTCCTGGCGGGCGCCGTTGAAGTCCGGGTTGGCCGGGATGCCGGCCTCGACCGCAGGCAGCGACCATCGCATCGCCGAGCGGCGAGCGCACCGGGTTGGAGACGTGCAGCGGCCCGCCGACGCCGTGGAAATCGTCGGCTCCGCGCTCCTGGTCCTCGGCCCTTTTGAAGAACGGCAGCACCGAATCCCAATCCCAGCCTTCGCAGCCGCGCTGGCGCCAATTGTCGTAATCGGCCGGGGTGCCGCGCATATAGACCATGCCGTTGATCGAGCTGGTGCCGCCCAGCACCTTGCCGCGCGGCTGATAGAGGGTGCGGTTGTTGAGCTCCCTTTCGGGCTCGCTCTCGAACATCCAATTCACCCGCGGGTTGGTGAAGGTCTTGGTATAGCCGAGCGGGATGTGGATCCACGGATTGCTGTCGCGCCCGCCGGCTTCGAGCAGCAGCACGCGCCACCCGCCGGATTCGCTGAGCCGCCCGGCTACCGCGCATCCCGCCGATCCGGCGCCGGTCACGATGAAGTCGTAGGTTTCGCCCGCAGTCGTCATTGGCCGTTCCCCAAAATGCCGGGGCAAACGATAACGAAGCCGGCCGCCATCGTGAAGGGCGGGCGCAGCAGAATTATAGGATTGCCGGGGCGCAGGCAGCGCGCCATTTTAGCGGCGCATGTGCGGCCGGGCCCGTCTCTCCTCCGATGTCAGCGAGATCAAGCTCGTCTTCTCGATCCCGCCCGAGCGGCCGGCGCCGAACATTCCGGCCAATTGGAACGCTGCGCCGACCGAGGACCTTCCGGTGGTGCGCTACGATGCGAGGGCCGGCGAGCGCAGCCTCGACACCATGCGCTGGGGGCTCGTGCCGTTCTGGGCGAAGGACATCAAGGTCGGCTTCGCCAACATCAATGCCAAGGCCGAGGGGATCGAGACGAGGCCCGCCTTTCGCGAAGCCTTCGCGCGGCGCCGCTGCCTCGTCCCGTTCGACTGCTTCTACGAGTGGAAAAAGCTCGGCAAGGAGCGGCAGCCCTACGGGGTCGGGCTCGCCGACCGGCGCCTGATGGCGCTCGCAGGCCTGTGGGAGACCTGGCGCTCGCCGGCGGGCGAAAGGGTGCGCAGCTTTGCGATCGTCACGACTGCCGCAAATCCCCTCCTGGCAGAGATCCACGACCGCATGCCGGTCATTCTCTCCCGCGATCATTGGCCGGCCTGGCTCGGCGAGGAGCCGGCCGATCCGGAACTGCTGAAATCGCTGCTCGTCCCGTACCCCGCCGAGGGCCTGGCCATCTGGCCGGTCGACAAGCGGGTCGGCGATGTCAAGAATAAAGACCCCTCGCTGATCGAGCCGGGGATCGCCGGGTGACCGAGCGCGGGGCGGCCGGGCTGTTCGCGGATCTGTTGCCGATGGAGGCGCGGCTCGTCGAGGATCTGCCGGCCGACCCGGGCTGGCAGTTCGAGCCGAAATGGGACGGCTTTCGCTGCCTCGCGCTGCGCGACGGCGACCGGGTGGAATTGCGCGCCAAATCCGGCAAGCCGCTCGCCCGCTATTTCCCGGAGATGGTCGCGGCGTTGCGAGGGTTGGAGCCGAGCCGGTTCGCGCTCGATGGCGAGCTGGCGATCCGCGCCGGCGAGACATTGTCCTTCGATGCATCTGCAGATGCGGCTGCATCCCGCAGAGAGCCGCATCGGCAAGCTCGCCGCCGAAACTCCGGCGATGTTGATCCTGTTCGATTTGCTTATGACCCCTGGCGGGGAAAGCCTCCTCACCGCGCCGCTGACCCGGCGCCGGGCAGCGCTCGAAGCGTTTTATGACTCGCTCGGCCCAACGCAGGCACTCCGGCTCTCCCCGTTTACGCGCGATGCGGCCGAGGCGCGGGTGTGGCTCGACACCGGCGGCGGCGCGCTCGACGGGGTCATCGCCAAGCGGCTCGACGGCATTTACCAGCCCGGCGAGCGGGCTATGCTCAAAATCAAGAAACAACGCACCGCCGATTGCGTGGTCGGCGGCTTTCGCTATGAGCGGAACACCCGGGTCGTGGGATCCCTGCTGCTCGGCCTCTACAATGGCGAGGGAAAGCTCGACCACGTCGGGTTTACCGCGACATTGCGTGATCTCGACCGCCCGGCGCTGACAAATCGGCTCGAAGCGCTCGTCGGCCCGCCCGGGTTTACCGGCAAGGCGCCGGGAGGGCCGAGCCGGTGGAGCACCGAACGAACCGGCGAATGGGAGCCGCTGCGGCCCGAGCTCGTCGCCGAGGTGCGCTACGACCATGTGAGCGGCAACCGCTTCCGCCACGGCACCCGGTTTCTGCGCTGGCGCCCCGACAAGGCACCGCGGCAATGCACCTTCGACCAGCTCGCCCCGCCTCTCCGCTTTCTGTCCTTCAGTGAGACCGCGGTTGCCGGACCGGCGCCAAAGCCTGTCGGGCTTCGCGAGCGCTGACCCGGCCTCTCGGTTCGGCTCGCTGCAACCGAAAGGTGAGTACGAAAATCGACCTTTGCTGCTCCTGCAGCTAGTCTGCAGCGAGATTTCCCGTTTTGATTGTTAGGACTGTCATTCGTCACGAAGCCGCCGCCATGCGCGCGACCGCGACCTTATCGAGCCAGCGCAAGCTACGTCGTTCGCCTAAAGGCCGTTCACAAGCCTATAGTGGATCAAGAATGTTCCATACGATGAAGGCGATTTTATGATCTCAAAGCCAACTGTCTCATTCCGGGACCCGGCTCAGCTCGAAATGCAGCACGAGGCGCATTAACAATAGTAGAAATAATTAAATAATAATATGTGGGAGTATATTCATATATATTTATATATCGTTAAAGATGGTCAGTCTTCGCATATGCGTTGTCTGCCCGGAGCACGATATGCTTGACCAAAATCTCGCTCTGCTCACGCCTTAATTCAGTTGCCTGTGCTCGACGGGGACGCCCATCCGAAAACCGGCGCCAAGGATTTCCGAAAATCTTCCCGAAACCCTGGCCACCTTCGTTACCCTCGCGTCCATCCAGCTTGTCCTCGGGCGGCTTGCCCGGGCGTAGGCCAGCTGCCGAGCGTGAGCTGCCGCTGTGGTTTCGGCCAAGGGACCTTCGTCGGAACGCGCGGCAATGGCGAGGTCGCGCCGAATCCGGTCGTTCGCGTCCAAGGATGGTCAGGTTGCGGCATTCAGCACCATGTCTGCCGCCTTTTCGCCGATCATGATCGACGGCGCATTGGTATTGCCCGATGTCAGCGTCGGCATGATCGAGGCATCGGCGACCCGCAGGCCCGCAATGCCATGGACGCGAAGCTGGGCATCGACGACTGCCATCGGGTCGGACCCCATCTTGCAGGTGCCGACCGGGTGGTAGGTGGTTTCTGCCGCCATCTTCACCCAGCCGAGGATTTCGTCATCGGTGGTCCGATCGGCCCCCGGCGCGACTTCGCTCACCTGAAAGGGGGTCATAGCGGGAGCGGTCATGATCGCGCGGGCGATGCGGACCGCGCGCACCGTCAACTCCGCGTCGGGCGCCGACGACAGAAAATTGAAGTTGATCGCCGGCGGTCGGCGCGCATCGGCCGCGGTGATGTGAACGTGTCCCTTGCTCTCCGGGCGCATCGCGTGGGCATAAAGGGTCAGACCCGACTGCCGCGATATCCTCGGGCCTCGCGGGCTGGGTTCAGTCAGCATCGGGATCCAACCCAGCATCAGGTCCGGTGCCTCCAGGCCCTCGCGCGAGCACACGAAGGCGCGGATCGGGGCGCCCGTCATCGCCAGCATGCCCTGCCGGAACAGCGCGTAGCGCAGCACCTGGTGCGCCAGGCCGAGGCCGCGCCCCCGATCGTTGAAGGTGATGCCTTTTTTACCGACGAGCCAGCGGGTGCGCGGAACGTAATGGTCGCGCAGGTTCTCGCCGACGCCGGGCAGCTCATGGCGCACCTCGATGCCGAGATTGCGCAGGCGTTCGGGCTGGCCGATGCCGGATAACTCCAGCAATTGCGGCGAGTTGAACGCGCCGGCGCTGACCACGACCGCGCGCCCCGCCCGAGCCTCGCGCACCTCGCCGGCGACGGAATAGCGGACGCCGGTGCAGCGCTTCCCGTCGAGCACCAGCCCCTCGGTTAAAGCCTGCGTCTCGATATGCAGGTTCTGGCGGTTGCGGACCGGATCGAGATAGCAGTGCGCCGTGCTCATGCGGCGGCCGCCGGCAATCGTCGCCTGACTCATCGCGATGCCTGCCTGGCTGGCGCCGTTGTAATCCGGGTTGTGCCGGATGCCGACCTGCGCCGCCGCCTTGATGATCGTTGCGAAAAGCGGATCGCGCGGTTCCGGGTTGGTGACGCGCAGCGGGCCCTCGCGACCGCGAAAGCCATCGTCGCCCTCGCCGGCATAGCTTTCCATGCGCTTGAAGAAGGGCAGGACCTCAGTGTAGCTCCAGCCGCGGTTGCCCATCTGCGCCCAAGTATCGAAGTCCTGGGCCTGGCCGCGGACAAACACCATTCCGTTAATCGAGCTGGAACCGCCGAGCAGTTTGCCGCGCGGCACCGGGAGCCGGCGGCCGTTTGTGCTCGCCTCAGGCTCAGAGGAATAGAGCCAGTTGGCTGCGGGGTTGGTGATCAGCCGGGCCATTCCGATCGGAATGAACGACCAGGGGTGGCTGGCCCGACCGGCCTCGAGCAATAGCACCTTGTTGCGCGGGTCTGCCGACAGCCGGTTCGCGACGGCCGCACCGGCCGAACCGGCGCCAACAACAATGTAATCGTAGGTTTGCATGGTCCTTTTGCCCGCCCTCATCCTCGACGCCTTCTACTCAGGCACTATGCCAAGGGGCGATCAAGCCCGCCAATGCCTGCCCCCAACAAAATGCCTCTTCCTCGCTCCGCTGCTGTAGTGAGTGCGATCCGCCGTGCCAATCTAAGGCAGCTTCCCTCCCCGCTGAGCCGTATGCGCCGGTGCCAGGCTATGACCGGAATGGGGCATGAAGAGCGGTTCCCGCCGACAGGCTGAGTGTCGGCTGTGGTTTCAGAAAGGAGACGATCGCCGGAACGCGCCGCAACGGGCGAGATGCGCCGATACCGGCCATTCGCCAGACCGAGATCGAGCGGCAAGGTTCGACCCAAACCCGGCCTTCACGACCTCGCCAGTGGGTGATCGGGTCGGCCAGAAAGCGGCCATTCGCACCGGCTCATCCCTCTGCGGCAATCGCCGGCTCAGTCAGGTTGTCGAGCAGCGTCCTGGCCTCTTTGAGATCGGTCGTGTCGAAGCCTTCGGTGAACCAGCCAGGATCGGGGCGAGCAGGGCGGCCGCCTCTTCGCGCCGGCCCTGCTGGCGGCGCAGACGGGCGAGGCTCGCAGCACCCCGCAATTCCCAGGACTTCGCGTTCTGTCGGCGCGCGACGGCGACGCCCTTCTCGATGGCCGTCTCGGCCTCGCTCGCCGTCCCGGCGCCGGCGAGCAATGCCTCGCCGCTGAGCCGATAGAGCTCCGCTTCGAGCGGCGCCCCTCCCGTCTTTTCGACCGCCTCCAGCCCGGCGGCGACCGATTCGAGCGCCGCTTCGGGCTTGCCGATCGCCAATTGCGCGTCGGCCTGTAACGCCAGCAGGATATGTTGGCTCGCCCCCAGACCGAAGCCGTCGACCCCTTGTCGAATTTGGGTCAGCCCCTTCTCGCTTTCGCCAGAGGCGCCGACCGCCCATCCTCGTTCGCAAAGGGCATACGCGTGGTGGTGCGCGATGCGGTGCTCCTCGCAGATCCTCAAAGCTCGTTCGGCGTAGTCGGCTGTCGCCGGTGGCTCGTGGCGAAAGATGTGAACGAGCGCGACGAAACACAGCGTTTGGGCGAGGGTCAACGGGTGCCCGAGCGTCTCGGCACTTCCTACCGCCGCCCTCAGCTCATCAAGGGACCGATCCGGGTAACCGAGCATCCAGGAAATCGGCGCCGGCCAGAACTGGCATGACACCCCGGGATGGGGACCCGGCCAATAGGGAACTGCATGTTCGGCTCGAAGAGGTCGGAGCCCCGCCGAAATTGCGCAAGCGCCGGCTCGAGTTTCCCCGGTTGTACAGCACCACGCCGAGCGCGATGTGCCCCCCGACGAGACGGGCCGCATCGTCAAGCCGTTCGGCGACACGCATTGCCTCCTCGGCAAAATGCTGCGCCTTTTCCAATTCGAGTAGGTTCTGATGGTGCAGATATAAGCCGCGGAGCGCCGTGAACTCCCGGGAGTGATCCGCGAGTTGCCGACAGAGCTCCCAGGCCCGGGCATAGGCTCGGCCGATGTCGGGGTGGCCAGAGATCTTGGTCGCGTACAGCGCGGGACCAAGCGGCATCAGCAGGTCCAGCTCACGCTCGGCCCGCTCGCGCATATCCGACAGCGCGTCGACCAATGCCAAGCCTCTGCGAAATTGGTCGATTGCTTCGAGGTTCGCCGATTTGCTGGCCGCGGCCATGCCGGCTTTGAGCCGATACGTGATTGCCTGCGCCGGACAGTTCGCCTCCGCGTAGTGATGGGCCACCAATTCCGGTTGCGTGCTCGCCACCTCAGGAAAGCGGTCTTCCAGCAGCTTTGCTGCCTGCTGGTGATATTGCTGGCGGGTGCGTTTCAGCAGCGATTGGTAAGCCGCATCCTGAATCAGCGCATGCTTGAACAGGTAGCGCGAGCGCGGCGGGCGGCCGCGCTGGTAGAGCAGCTCGTCGGCTACGAGCTGACCGAGACCGCTCTGCAACATCTCCTCCTCGATCCCGGCCAAGGCACTGATCATGTCATAGGAGAACTCGCGTCCCAGCACCGAGCCCAATTGTGCCACGTCACGCAGCCGCGGCGCCCGGTCGAGCCGCGCCATCAGCGAATCCTGTAATGTCTCCGGGATGTGCAATTGCGCGAACGCGCCCGTGAGCACATGCGCGTCGCCGCGGGCCTCGACACCCCCGAGCCGAGGATCGCCTTGGTCAGCTCCTCGACGTAGAGCGGCACGCCGTCGGATTTGGCGACGATATGATCGACCACCTCGCCGGGCAGCGACCGGCCGCCGGCCAGGTGACCGACCATCGTCTCCACCTCCGGCCGCTCCAGGCGGTTCAATATGATCGGCGTCATGTGCGAGCGCTGCGGCCAGGGCGGCGTCAATTCCGGCCGATAGGTTGCGACGACCAGCATCGCCGCCGTCGGCGCCTGCTCGATCAGCATGCCCAGCGCTTCCAATGTCGTCGGGTCGGCCCAGTGCAAATCCTCCCACGCCATCAGCACCGGGAGGCGCTCGGCCAATTCGATCAGCCAGGCAATGATCGCATCGAGGGTCGCATCGCGCTGCTGTTGCGCCGTCAGCGAAAGGCGCGGATAGCGGTCCTCGGGCGCTGGCATCGACATCAGGTCGGCGAACAACCGGACACTCTCGGAAAGGGGCAGGGCCTTGAAGCCGCCGAGCCCGGCTTCGAGCTTCGCCAAATGCTGCTGTGCGGTATCCTCCGGCTGCCAGCCGAACACGCGCTTCAGGTGCTCGATGATCGGATGAAAGGCGCTCGCCGTGTGAAACGGAGAACAGCGGATCGCGACCCAGATGTGATCCTTGCCGGCCGCCTCTCTCAGGCCCTCCACCAGGCGGGACTTGCCGACGCCGGCTTCCCCCTGGATCAGCACGACCTGGCCGCGGCCATGGCAACTGCCTTCCCAGGCCCGCAATAGTAGCCCCATCTCCTCTTGGCGCCCGACGAGGGGTGCGAAGCTCCCGGTCCGGGTCGCGGCAAACCGGCTCTCGACATCCCGCGCCGACAGCACGCGCCAGACCGGCACCGGCTCGGCGAACCCCTTCAGCTCATAGGCCCCCAGATCCTCGAGGTCGAAATGATCGCCGAGCATCGCCCGCGTCGCCGCGCTGACGACGATCTGGTTCGGCTGCGCCAATGCCTGCAGACGCGCCGCCAGGTTCGGCGTCTCGCCGACGACTGCAGTTTGCTGCGCCGTTCCGTCCGGCGCGTGTTAATTGGTGCATTGCACATCGCGACTGACCTCGACGGCGAGTTTCTCGTCTTGGCTGCCGATGGACGTGCGGCACGACCCGAGCCCATGGCGCTGCCGACCACCCCTGCGGCAAGGCGCGACTTCCGGCTACCGCGCCGATCACCCTGGCGCCCGTTTTGTCCGCTCCTGTCGCCCCGGCCGTGCTCGCCGCGGTTCCGGACGCCGAGCGCCGCCAGCTGACCGTGATGTTCTGCGACCTGGTGGGGTCGACCGCACTCTCCACCGGGATGGACCCCGAAGATTTGCGCGACGTGATCGCATAGTCGTATCAGAACCGGTGCAGCGCGGCGATCCGGCATTACGACGGCTTTGTCGCGAAATACATGGGCGACGGCATCCTGGCGTATTTCGGCTACCCGCGCGCTCATGAGGACGAGGCCGAGCGATCGGTGCGGGCGGGTCTGGACATCGTTGCCGCGATGGCGGAGCTGAATGCCGCGGGCCGCAGGCCGCCCGCGGTCGAACTCGCGGTACGGGTCGGCATCGCCACCGGACCGGTTGTCGTTGGCGACCAGATCGGCGAAGCGTCTTCGAGGGCATCGTCGTCGAGGCCGAAACTTCGCTTTATCCGGCGATAGGAGACGCTGCCCTCGGTGACGAGGCGCCAGACCACCTCCTTCAGGACCTGCTCAAAGTTCGCGCTTCCACCCTCGTTCGCTGCGACCTTCGTCGATCCTTGATGTCTGGCCCCCACCGGGCCGTTATCTCGCCTCAGGCTCCGTAGCCCGCCAGTAATGTTGGAACCGCACGAGCGGTCAGATTGGACGAATTAATCTCTCACGTTATGGTCGTGTCGCTAAAGTGCCAACGTCCGGAATTGGCGCAGAGGCCGCGGGAACCAGACCGTTCAGGAATGGCCGCTTACCACCCTGCTGAGACTTTTGAGCTGGCGTGCGGCGGCGACCGGAAAGGGGCAGGAAGAGCGGTTCCCGTGGCGACGGTTGAGCGGCCGTTATGGGTTTCGAAAGCAGTCAGTGGCAGTCGATGATTAGGCGACGTAGGCTTTTGGGTCAGGCTCTTAGCATAATCGAGCATTCAATTATCACCAGAAATGCCAGCACATAGCCGGCTATGATGGACAGCGCGACGGCTGCCTCTGATCGATTCATTGCCAAGAAGCTCCCTGGTTTTTATTCGGATCAGGTACTCTGCATACTGTAGGTTCATGCCGCAGCTGGCCCAAGTCTATTCAGGCCTACGGTGCCCCTTTTCGCAGGCCCGTAGCCAGCCGATTGCGGTTTCCGGCGCTCCGCTCACCACGGCCGGAATGACAATTTTCACGTTGCCGCTTTCAGTGGCCTGCCGGCGCATCAATACCCGGCGCCGATGTCGCGGCGGCAGAAGCCTTCCGGCCAGTCGATACGGTCGACCGCAGCGTAGGCGCGCTCGCGCGCCGCCGGGATGCCGCCGCCCAGCGCGGTGACCCCGAGGACGCGGCCGCCATCGGCGACCACCCGGCCCTCGGCGCGGCGCGTGCCGGCGTGGAAGACCTTGACCTTCGGGTCGCCGTCTAGCGCCTCGAGGCCGCGGATCTCACCGCCCCGCTGCGGCTCGCCCGGATAGCCGTTCCCCGCCATCACGACGCAGAGCGCGGTCTCGGGGCGCCATCGCAGGTCGACGGACCGCAGCACCCCGTCACGCGCCGCGATCAGCGCGGGCAGAGGATCGCTCATCAGCCGCATCATCAGCGCCTGGCATTCCGGGTCGCCGAAGCGGGCGTTGAACTCCAGCAGCTGGGGTCCGGCCTCGGTCAGCATCAGCCCGGCATAGAGCACGCCCTTGAAGACCCGGCCCTCGCGCCGCATCTCCCCGACCGCCGGCAGGATAATGCGGTCCATCACCATGCCTTCGAGCGCCGGGTCGAGGCGAGGCGCCGGCGACAATGCCCCCATGCCGCCAGTGTTGGGACCGGTGTCGCCGTCGCCGGCGCGCTTGTAGTCCTGCGCCGTGGCCAATGGCAGCGCGTCCTTGCCGTCGACGAGAGCAAAAAAGCTCAGCTCTTCGCCGGCGAGAAACTCCTCGACGACGATTTCGCGTCCGGCGGCGCCGAACCGGCCCTCGACCAGCGCCGCATCGACCGCTCGGCACGCGGCATCGAGATTTTCGGCGACCGTGACCCCCTTGCCGGCGGCGAGCCCGTCCGCCTTGACGACGATCGGCGCTCCGCAGTCGGCGATATACGCCTTTGCCGCCGCCGCGTCGCGGAACCGGCGATAGGCGGCGGTCGGGATCTGCGCCCGCGCGCAAAGGTCCTTGGAAAAGGCCTTTGACCCCTCGAGCGCCGCCGCCGCGGCGCTCGGCCCGAACGCCGGAATTCCCTCGGCCTCGAGCGCGTCGACGAGGCCGAGGACCAGCGGCGCTTCCGGGCCGACCACGACAAAATCCACTTGCTCGCGGCGGCAGAAGCCGACCAACCCCGCGATGTCGGTCGCGTCGATCGCGACGCAGGCCGCTTCCTCGGCGATCCCGGCGTTGCCGGGCGCACAGAACAGCGCGTCGACCAGCGGCGACGCCGAAATCGCCCAGGCGAGCGCGTGCTCGCGCCCGCCCGAGCCCACGACCAGCACCCGCATCCCGCTTCCTCCCGTTGCGCGCTAAGATATGAGGGCTCTTCCGCCGGAAAAGTCGACCTCCCTCTCGTCATTTCGAGGACCGATATGCCAGACGACGTCAATGCCTTTGTTGCCCGGACCACGCATCCATATCGAGGGGCGGCCCGGCGGCCCGCTTTCCGGGTTGACCTTCGCCGCCAAGGATCTGTTCGATGTCGCAGGTCATCCGACCGGCGGCGGCAATCCCGATTGGGCGCGGTCGAACCCAGTGCCGGCGCGGCACGCCTGGGCGGTGCAGCGGCTGCTCGATGCCGGGGCGACACTGATCGGCAAGACCATCACCGACGAAGTCTCGCTCGGCATTGTCGGCGAGAACGCCTTTTACGGCACCCCGGTCAACCCCCGGGCGCCCGGCCGGGTGCCGGGCGGCTCGTCTTCCGGCTCGGCCGCCGCCGTCGCGGCGGGGCTCTGCGACACGGCGCTCGGCACCGACACGGGCGGGTCGGTGCGGGTCCCGGCGAGCTTCTGCGGGCTCTACGGCATCCGGCCGACGCATGGCCGGATCGATGTCTCGGGCATGATGCCGCAGGCGCCGAGCTCCGACACCACCGGCTGGCTGGCGCGCGACGCCGCGACCTTTGCTCGAGTGTCGAGCGTCATGCTCGGCGAGGCGATCCCCTCGGCCCTGCCCAGCCGTCTTGTCCTGGCGGTAGATGCTTTCGCCTTCGCCGACCCTGAGGTCGGCGCCGCATTGCAGCCGATGGTCGAACGGTTGCGCGGGCTGATCGGCGACACTCGCGACGAGGTCATGGCGCCGGCCGGTATCGTGCAATGGGCGCGGGCGCAGCGCACATTGCAGCCCTCCGAGGCGTGGCTGACCTTCAGGGATTGGATCGAGCGCGACAATCCGCGCTTCGCGTACAGCGTCGCGCGCAACCTCTTCACCGGGTCGCAGATCCCGGAGAGCGAGCGCCAATGGGCCCAGCTCGTGCGGCTCGAGGCGCGCGGAAGAATGCGCCACCTTTTGCAGCCCGGGACGATACTCTGCCTGCCGACGACGCCGTTCCCGGCGCCCAAGCGCGGCGAGCCGCTCTCGGCCGCGAGCGCCCAGCGCGACCGCATCCTGTGCCTGTGCGCGCATGGCGGGCTGACCGGGGTGCCGCAGGTCAGCATCCCCGGCGCCACCGTCGACGGTCTGCCGGTCGGCTTGTCGATCGTCGGGCCGACGGGCAGCGACGCGACATTGGTCGCGGTGGCCCGGGCACTGGCGGCAGGCGTATAAGCTGCAGGGCTAAGAACCGGGAGGTTGCTCGACGAAAGCGGCGGCGCTAACGTCACCGACGCTCCCGAGAAAATCCGCACCTGTTGGAAAACCGCCACCCCTCACCCACCAAGCCCGGAGCCTGCCCTCGGGCCGCGGTCCGCGCGGACCCGTGGGGGCTTGGTCCCCCCTCTCCCGCACCGCGGGTGAGGGTGCCGCCGCGGGAGAGGCTTCGCCGCGCTCGCCACAACCTCGTCTGGGCTGCCCTCATCAGCGTGCTGGTGCAGGCAGTTGCGCCGGGTTGGGCGGTATCGGTGATGGCCGCGCGCGCGCTCGACCCGATCAGCGATGTTCCAATCTGCTCGGATCACGCCTCACCGGAGGGGAACAGCGCGCCCCGGCACCAGCAGGCGCCGCTCTGCCCGATTTGCCAGATCGCCTGCTGCGCAGCCTACGCTGTTGTCCCCGCCCCGGCCATATTCGCCGGTTCGGCGGATATGGGGTGGGTTTCCTACAGCCGTTATTCCATCGCCGAGCCTCGCGGCCCGCCGCCCGTCACGGCCCGGGCTCGCGCGCCTCCGCTCTTCTCTGAATTCGGCGCCGCCTCAGGCTGAGGCCGCTCGCCGTTCGAGCGTCGGGTTGTCCGACGCTCCCAGAGAGAGCTCGCTCACATGTCTTCGCTTCGTTCGGGCGCGAGCAGTGCCCTAACGGTCATCCTCGTCGTCTGGGCAAATTACGCGGCTGCCGAGGAACCCGAAACTTCGACCACCATGTCGTTGCCGCCGGTGAGCGTGACTGCGGCGCCGGGGGAGCGGTTTTTGCAGCCGTCTCCGTTCGACGTCGAGAAGGACCCGAACGGTCAGCCCGTGACAACGCTCGGGCAGGACCGGTACGACAACGAACCCGCCTTTTCGATCGGGGAAATCTTGCGGCAGAGCCCCGGAGTGTCGGTAAAGCAGGGGAACGGGCCGCGCGACACCGGCATCTCGATCCGCGGATCGAACGCGCGGGTCGGCTTCGGCATCCGCAACATCCAGGTGTTCGAGGACGGGTTCCCGGTGACCCAGCCGGACGGGCTCTCGCGCACCGATCTCACCGACCCGCACGCCTACAGCCGGATCGATGTGTACCGCGGGCCGTCTTCGGCGATGTTCGGCAATTACGCCACCGGCGGTGCGATCAATTTTCATACCCGCACCGGCAGCGAGATACGCGGCGCGGGGCTTGGCAGCGACGCCGGCAGCTTCAACTACTTCAACGAATATGTCGCGCTCGGCGACCAGCTCGGCGATTACGAATATTCGGTGTTCGCCAGCCATGTGCGCGGCGACGGGTTTCAGCCGAACAGCTCGTTCACGACGACGACCGGCAATATCCTGGCGAGCTATACCCCGACCCTCGACGACAAGATAACCGTCAAGGTGATCGACAATTATCTGGGCACCGCATTGCCGATCCGCCTGTCGCTGAACCAGTTCAACCTCAACCCGTTCCAGCGGGGATGCGCGACGCCATTCTCACGAAGCGGTTGTGCCAGCGTCAATCTTGTCGCCAACGGGTTCTCCGGCGCGACCCTAGCGCAAACGGCGTCCCAGGCAGGATTGGGCCGGCAGGATCAGCGCACGATCCTCGGCGCCCGCTGGGAGCACAATCTCGACGCCGAGACCACCTGGCAGACCCAGTACGTCTACGACAACAAGGACATCAACCAGCCGACCGGGGCGACTGCCGCGCTCGGCGACCAGCCAGCGTCAAACCTGACCAGCGGGATTACCCAGCGGGGCGGATTTTTCGGCTTGCCGGCCACCCACTTCGCGCAGGTGTTTTTCAATTATGTTCACCTCTCGAACGACACGTTCAATGTCGCGCCGGGCGGCAACGCCCGGCTCGGGGCGCTGACCTCCTACTATTGGGGCCACCAATACGGCGCCGGGGGACGCGCCCGGGAAGAAGTGCAATTCGCCCCGCAATGGACCGGCCTCGTCGGCCTCGGCGTCGAATACACCGATTTGCAGGCCCTCAACACGATCAACAGCTTTGCCAATCCGAACGCACCTGCCGTCGGCAGCTCGACCATCGTAAAGCGCACCTACGTCAACGCCGCCCCGGAAGCCGCGCTGCTTTACCGCCCGGGCGACCAGTTGCTATTGCGCAGCCGGGTCGCCACTGGCTACGGCACGCCGCAGGCGAGCAACCTGTTCGTCACGCCGCAAGGGGTGGCCGGCAACAATAGCCAATTGCAAACCCAGACCAATCTCGGGTTCGACATCGGGGCGGATTGGACGATCGCCAACACGCTCGATTTCAGCATCACCGGATTTTACGAATTGTTCCGCAACGAGTTCGTCACTCAGTCGCCCGGCGCCGGATTGCAGAGCTTTACCTTCAACGTCCCCGCCTCGACCCATCGCGGGATCGAGATCGGCGCGGATTGGCGCCCGGTTCCGGGGTGGCGACTGCTGCTCTCCTACACCCGCGACGACCAATTCTACACCAATTACCTCGAGCAATTGAGCGCCGGCGCGCAGACCGCCTCGTTCAACCGCGCCGGCAACAAGATCCCCGGCGTGGCGCCGAACGAGCTCTTCGCCCGCCTCGGCTACGACCAGACCTACGGCCCGCTGGCCGGGTTCGGCGGCTTTATCGAGACCTACTGGAGGGGGGCGTTCTATATGGACAACGCCAACCTGCTCAAGGCGCCCGGAAATTCGCTGTGGAACCTCGATTTTCATTACGATTTGAGCACGAGCGAGACCAACCGCAGGAATTTCAGGGTCTATTTCGAGATCCAGAACCTGTTCAACACGACCTATATTGCCTCGGCCAACAACGTCTCGGATTCGATAAACGCGACAACCGGGCTGCAGAACCCGGCGAGCGTCGTCGCCAATGCCGGCGGCGCGATCTACGCCGGCGCGCCGCGGACGTTTATCGGCGGCGTCAGGGTGAGGTTTTGACGGGCATGGCTCGCAGCGAGGGAGGTTCGGGATGAATGCGCCGCATCTGGCAGTGTGCGTGCTTCGAGATGCGTTCCGGCTGCGCCGTACCGCTCCTCAGCATGAGGTTATATCGTTGACGATATTGAGGAAAAAGCCTCATCCTGAGGCGCCTCGCGAAGCGAGGCCTCGAAGGACGCACGCCATCCTTCCAGCTCTGTTCACGTTGGTGCTTGCGACGGCGAGCGCATCGGCGCAGCACCACAGCATGCAGCGCCGCCGTGCGCGGGCACGGGCTTGTCCTGTGCCGCCGCCGCCACCCCGGCCTTTGCACCGGACGGCGGCCTCTGGTTGGCGTGGGCCGCCGGCGGCAGGGTCATGGTGAGCCAGTCGCGCGACCTCGGCCGCACCCTCGAACCGGCGGTCGCGGTAAACCGCGAGCCCGAGCGCATCGACAGCGGGCCGGACGCGCGGCCCAAGATCATCGTCGACGACAAGAACCGGATCGTCGTCGCCTACGCCGTCTTTCAGGACGACCGCTATAACGGCCGGGTTATGGTCAGCCGTTCCGCCGACGGTGGAGCCAGCTTCACCCCGCCGCGGCCGATAACCGACGACGGCGCCAGCCAACGCTTCGAAACATTGACGCTCGATCCCGCCGGGGGGCTTTTCGCCGCCTGGCTCGACAAGCGCAATGCTGCCGCGGCGCGCGCCTCGGGAAAGGCCTATCCGGGCGCCGCCTTGGCCTATTCCTGGTCGGCGGATGGCGGGGAGAGCTTTGCACCGGCGCAGATTGCTCGCGACAATGTCTGCGAATGCTGCCGCCTCGGCGTCGCGTTCCCCGGCCCGCACCGGCCGGCCATCCTGTTCCGCAATATTTTCGGCACTAACACCCGCGACCATGCTTTGCTGATGTTCGAGGGGCGGGAGGCGCCCGGCCCCCTGCAGCGGGTCAGCGTCGACGATTGGCAGATCGACGCCTGTCCCCATCACGGGCCGGCTGTTGCAATCGGCGGCGCGGGCACCATTCACGCAGCCTGGTTCACCGCGGGAAAGGCGCGAAAGGGCCTCTTCTATGCGCGCTCCTCCGATCGCGGCGCGCATTTTGCGGCGCCGCTGCCGATCGGCGATGCGAGCCGCCGCGCCGCCCGTCCCTATCTTGCAGCGAGCGGCGACATCGTGCACCTCGTATGGAAGGAATTCGACGGCGAGAAGACCGGCGTCTGGCTGATGACCTCGACCGACGACGGCGAGAGCTGGTCGCAGCCGCACGAGATCGCGGCCACAGCGGATGCCTCGGATCACCCGCTGTTGGTTACCCGTGGCCAGCAAACCTTTCTCTCCTGGCTGACCCGCACTGAGGGCTTCCTATTGGTCCCGCTGAGCGGCTCGCCCTGAGCCATGACGGAGGCGCCCAGCCTCGAACTGCGGCGCGCGGTAACCTGGGTCGCGCTTCTCAATCTCGGCTATTTCGGGATCGAGTTCGCGGTCGCCACGGCGATCGGCTCGGTGTCGCTGTTCGCCGACAGCGTCGATTTCCTCGAAGACGCCTCGGTCAATCTGCTGATCCTGACGGCGCTCGGCTGGTCGGCCGTGGCGCGGGCGCGGATCGGGATGGCGCTCGCCGCGGTTCTGCTGATCCCCGGTTTGGCAACCCTGTGGACCGCCTGGGAAAAGCTGCTGTTGCCGGCCGCACCGGCGCCCGTGCCGCTGTCGGCGGCCGGCGCGCGGCGCGCTCGCCATTAACCTCGTCTGCGCCTTCATATTGGTCCGCTTCCGCCACCACGCCGGCAGTCTGACGCGCGCCGCCTTCCTCTCCGCGCGCAACGACGCGCTCGCCAACATCGCCATTATCGCCGCAGGCCTCGTCACCGCCTTTTTGTGGCGCACCGCCTGGCCGGACCTGATCGTCGGCCTCGCCATCGCCGCTCTGAATGCCGGCGCAGCGCGCGAGGTCTGGACCGCGGCACGCCGCGAGCATCAGGCGGCGAGCCCTGATCTACGGCTTGTCCGCCTCGCGTACCGCGGCGATGCGCTCGGGGTCGGCGGCGAGCGGCTCGATGCCGGCGCGCTCGACCTGCAACAGCTGGCCGACGGTGCTGTTGCGGGTGCCCCAGCCGCGGTTCATTGCTTCGGTCAATTCCTCATAGGCCAGGTTGGCGAGGCGCATCGGCACGCCGACCTCGCGCCCGAGCCCGACCGCGAGCCCGACATCCTTGTGCAATAGGCGCAATGCGAAATCGGCCGGGTCGTGCTTGCCTTGCAGAAACCGGTCGCCGAGCCGGTCGAAGGTGCGCACCCGGCCGGTCGCACCCTGGCGCACCGCCGCCCACAGATCGACCGGGTCGACCCCGGCCTTGACGCCCATCGTGAAGACCTCGGCGAGCGCCACCCCCAGAACCGCGCTGGTGCAGTTGTGCACGAGCTTGGCGATCGAGCCGGCGCCGATCGGGCCGATATAGGCCGCCTGGTCGCCCATCGCGTCGAGCACGCTCTTGTGGCGGTTGAAGATCTGCTCGTCGCCGCCGACCCAGATCGCCATCTTGCCGCTTGCCACACCGGCGGGGCCGCTGCTGACCGAGGAATTGAGCCCCGCCACCGGGATGTATTTGCCGCGCGGCAACGCGGCCAGCCTCTTTAGTTGGCGCTATCCCAGACCGGAGGCCTGCGCGACGCGGACATGGGCAGCGAGCAGCGACTGCAGCCGCGCTGGGTCGCCGCGTGCCATGCCGCACTCGGTTGCAACGCCGCCAACCTTGGTATGGCGCTCGGGCGGCGGCGAGCCGCGTCATATCGCCTTCCGGATCATCGTGGTGGATCAGGCCGAGATAGAGTTCGGTCCCGGGATGCAGGCGCAAATTGTCGAGCGGCGCAAAATAGGGATCATCGGTGCGCCCCTTGGGGACCGGCATATGAAAGAATTGGATCGGGCGCGCGACACCGGCGCTGGTCGCGTTCGCAATTTCGACCATGATCGCCATGCCCTTGGGCTGGACGCAGTGCTCGTCCGCCGGGCTGCCGTAACAGAGGTGGTACCCGAGTTCGATTGATCCGGGCACCGCGTCGCCGATGCGGGAAAGCACATCGATGGTTTCGCTGCGGAAATCGACCGGCCCGGCTTCGTAATAGCCCTCCCAGGCCAGCACTTCCTGGCACACATCCCATTGCACGGCGATCCGGTCGTTCGGCATAGCCGCGGCGATCTTGGCGACCTCCCCAGTCAAATGCCGGGTCAGCGCAGGCAGGATAAGCGGCCGGTCCGACGGGACCATGTTGTTGTAGGTCGGGGCAATCGGCGTCGGCAATGAGATTTGAAATTTGACCGCCGCCGGGATGACCCCGGCTTTCTGCAATCGCTCGAACAGGTTCCAGGACGCGATCGCCATATCGGCATAACCGGTCTCGAAGGTATTGGGATCGGGTGCCGTACCGGGTTTGACGCACAGGCGCGGGATCTCGCGAAGGAGTTTGCCGTCCCATTGCGTGAACTTGAAGGGCGGCACGTCGGTTGCGACCTCGATCGCCTGGTTATCGGCGAGGACCTGCTGCAGGAAACGGATCCAGGTTTTGCGGATACCGGTCTCGCCGTCCGGCAGGCGCCGCAGATACGCCCCTGCGCTTTCGGCCAGCGTGCGAAACACGGCTTCGGCATCCGGCAACGGGATGCTGCCGACGAAATGAGCGATCGGATGCCCGGTGCGAAGCTCAGCCACGGCGTCCCTCCGAGTAGGCAAAGGTTGCGCTCCGGTAACCTTATACCCCAAGCCTCGATTTCTGGGCGTGCTCGCGATGGTCGGCAGCGAGCCGTCAATGGGATGTGTGCGGGCGCGATGGACAATCGGCCGGCACGTCTAAGCCGCGTCGATCTGCCGGCTGCCGCTACGGACCGCCTCGACGACCTCGCGGATTGAGTTGATCACGAGTTGTGGCTGCTCCTTGTGTATCTCGTGGCCGCTGTTTGTGTCGGTGATGTGCTTCGCGTTCGGCACAAGCTGGGCGAGCCGCTCCTGGGCCGTTTCTGCGCCGCATCGGTGACGTATCCGAAGTCCGGCGGAATGTCGGCCGGTAGCTTGCCGGCCGCGATCATTGACGGAATTTGAGGGCCCCACGGGTCGGTCCGCAGACAGAACGACCAGGGGGAGTGGACGCAGTGGCGGAGCAGCGCGGACCTGGTCAAAGCTGCGGTCCGGATCGTGCCGTTCCAGGTCCGGGTACTGGCCAGGCTTTCCCGGATGTCGCCTTCCATCAGGACCCGCTGTATCGCCCACTGTTCAGGTGTCTCTGCAGCCCGAAGCCCTTCGGTGAGAGCGTCGACGAGCACGAGACCGGAGACGTCTTCGGGATAGTTGCTCGCGTAAAGCCGGACGATCAGACCGCCATAAGAGTGCCCGACAAGCACATAGGGTCCCGCCTCACCGGCGGCACGCAGCAACGCATGCAAATCGGTGACCGCTTCCCCTGCCGTGGTCGGCTGCGGCACCGGGTCGCTGCGGCTCGGCTTCTCACCGACCGGCGTTCCGGGACGGTCGTAGGCACAGACTCGTGTAAACTGGCCACTTCGGGAAACACCGCCGACGTGGATTTATCCGCAATGCTCCAATCCTCGGTAGAAGCCTTGAGGCCCGCCTACTAACACGACAGTCGGGGAGCCTATGCCGCGACACTCCAGATACATCTTGCGGCCGCCACCGATGTCGATCAGCCCGGCAAGTTCTCCGCTAACCGCAGCATGGGCGGCCGCCGAGCCCAGCGCGGAGACGATAGGAACAAGAAGCAAAAAGACGCGAGCGCCGAGGGAGAGTGAATTGCTAATATCCACACCATCAGGGATCTGGCCGACTTGCACGCGATACCGCCGTTGCGGAACGCAACCGTGGGCACTAACCAAACGTTTTTGAGCCCATCTATCTATAAGACTATGAGGATGCGCAAGCTCCACTTTGGCAAGCGGCGCCAGTGACCAGGTGCACCTGAGAATGAGTGTCGCCCTGAAATGCGTCCACCAAAGACAGATGTCACTGTCTCTGCCATTTACAAATGTCACTGAGGTCGGGCGGCGCTCGAAAGCGCACCCGTCATCTACCGAGCGGGTGCCAGCACGCTCGGCTCGTAGAGAAGCTCAGCCGACTTTGATCTCGGCATTCTGGCTACCGACTGACACTCACGACCGGACATCCCCGTCGCGAGGCAGATCGGTAAGGAACATGATCCCCGGTTCGTGGGTAATCATGAGTTCCGGACGTGCCTCGAGTGCGACCGCTTGTGGCGTCACCCCGCAGGCCCAGAAGACCGGCACCTCGCCCGGATGAATGACGACGGGGTCGCCATAGTTGGGTCGACCCAGGTCGGTGATCCCGATGACCTGTGGACTGCCGACGTGGACGGGGCCGCATGAGCATGCGGATAGCGTGCCGTCACCTCGCCGGCCAGCTGGACGTGTGCTTCGGCGATCGGGCGCATGGTCACGACGATCGGTCCGTGGAAGCGTCCGGCAGGACGACAGGCGAGGTTGGAGATGAACATCGGCACCAGGGTGCCGAGTTCCACGTTTCGCACGCCGACCCCCGCGTCTATCAAGGCGTGCTCGAAAGGTCAGGCTGCAACCGAGCAGGAAAGCGACGAGATCGTCGCGCCAGAAGTCACGGATTTCTTCCCGCTGCTCGACCAGCTCGCCTCGGCGGTAGACGCGGTAGCCCGGTAGGTCGGTACGGAGGTCAGCGCCCGGGGCCGAGCGGGCGGGCTCCGGGTCGCCCGGAGGCGTGATCTCGATGAGCGGGCAGGGCTTGGGGTTACGGGTGCAGAAAGCGGCAAACTCGATAGCTGCCTCCTTTGGGAGGATGACCAGGTTTGCCTGCTGGTAGGCCGCGCACTGTCCGCCCGTGCTGCCGCGCCATTCGCCGCGACGGGCGGCGGCGCGCATCTCGGTGGGCGAAGTGATTACTTGCATTGTCGATGTCGCCCCATTCCGGCTGCCTGAGACAGCTCGCGCTCCAGATGTCGAATAAAATCACAAACTCATCGAAACCGCATCTCGTTTGGGTAGTGACTCACTTTGAAATTGTAGGCGCTCCAGCTACTTTCTGCGCTTAATATCCTCCATTCTCTTTAAGGATGCCATCGGATGAGCCGAATCTTCCCATCCTCCGGATTTGAAGGCCTCACGGAGTGGTTTCCATCCGAGCCAGACAGCCCCAGACAAAAATAAAAACAAAATTCCGAATGGATTCAGTACATGACCGCCGTCGAGGACGCCGTCCCAAAACGCATAACCCGCTAAAAGCAGCGCCATCGCGGTTATTAATACTCTGATAATCATAGAAACCTCCCCTTCAGTGATCTTTCTTTCGGTCTGACGATGGCCTGCGATCCGGTTTGGCCTTTGCGATTTTGCCCGATAAACGTATGTGGGTATGTCAAAGGGAATCTCACCATAAAATAGCTCTACAACCTCCATAGCAGGCTAAAAACCGCACCGGTTGTCTACCGAGCGAGCGCCGGCTCGCTCGGCTCCTAGAGCAATTCAGCCGACCTTGAACAGGTGGGCGTCACGCTGATCGTGCCGCCGTGGCCCACTGCGACCCCGGAGCCGCGACGCCCACATCGTAGCTCCGCGCGAGTTCGGTAAGCGTGGCACCGTCCGCACGTCGCCGGCGGGGCCTCGGCCTGCTGTTGTTCCGCTTTCCGCTGTAAATTTCGGCGGCCGGCCCATGCGGCGCCCGGCTGCGGCCCTCTGCGGACGGGTGCGGACAGGATGCGTTCGGCGCCAGGGGTAACCAGCCGCGCGCCGATAAGTGCCGGCGCGTCAGGTTCCCCGAATGGTGGGTCGGCTCCAGCCGAGGTGAAGAACCGGCGGGCGATCACGTCGAAGTAGGCGGGCGGTTGCGCCTCGAAAATCTGGTCACCCACCGGCAACGTGATCCAGGGCTGCTTGCTGCGGGTCCAGATGTGCCTTGTCGGCCGCAGCCAAGAGGTATCGTCGAGCGTGCCCGCTCGCACCCGGACCAGGCCATCCATCGGCATGCCGCAAACCCAGGAACCGCACTCCGGGCACACAAAGCGGGTGTTGACCCGCCCGCTGTCTGCGGTTCGCTGGAGCGGTCGCGGCTCAATCCCGCTGGGACGAAAGGGATCTCGGCCACGACGATCCCCATCGAGAAGGCGCTGCTGGTCAACGCTGGCAATCGGTGCAGTGGCAGGTGTAGGCCAGCTGCGGGGCCTCGGTGACCTTGTAGCAAATCTTGCCGCATTGGCAGCCGCCGGTTTGCGGGAGTTGCATCCCTTGATCTCTCCCCAATAAGGCCGCCGACCCGTGCGTGGCGCCGACGCTCGTCCGATAATCTAGCTAGCGGACGGGATCCAGCACGACCACCGGGAACTCGCGCTCGGTCTTCTTCTGGTAATCGGCGTAGGGCGGCCAGAACTTTAGCGCCTCTTGCCACAGCCGCGCGCGCTCCTCGCCGGTGGCGGTCCGCGCCCGCACCTTAAACTTCGCGGTGCCGACCTGCACCTTGACCTCCGAGTTGGCGAGGAGGTTGCGGTACTAGCCGAGGTGTTGAGGGGCGCCGCCTTTCGAGGCGACCACGATATAGCTGTCGCCGGTTTTCCCGTAATACAGCGGGAAGATGAACTTCTCTGCCGACTTCCGGCTGGTCGTCGTCATCGTCGTCAGCAGCAGCGACGGTACGATCATGTCCTGCCGGCCCGGCTGGGTCGGCTTGTGCAAGTGCCCCTCGGTGCCGCCGCTGGAAAGGTAGCGTTTGGCATGCTCGACCATCCAACCCGGAAGGTTTGGAGCGAGCTTGGCGTCGGTCATCCTTCAAACTCCGTTGCTTCGAGCTTCAGTCACAAATGTTGGCGACCCAATTCGATCGGCCGGGCGCGGCTTACTTCTGCTTGTCGGCGTCGAGCACCGCGGCGATGCGCTCGGGGTCGGCGGCGAGCGGCGGGATGCCGGCGCGCTCGACCTGCAACAGCTGGCCGACGGTGCTGTTGCGGGTGCCCCAGCCGCGGTTCATTGCTTCGGTCAATTCCTCATAGGCGAGGTTGGCGAGGCGCATCGGCACGCCGACCTCGCGCCCGAGCCCGACCGCGAGCCCGACATCCTTGTGCAATAGGCGCAATGCGAAATCGGCCGGGTCGTGCTTGCCTTGCAGAAACCGGTCGCCGAGCCGGTCGAAGGTGCGCACCCGGCCGGTCGCGCCCTGGCGCACCGCCGCCCACAGATCGACCGGGTCGACCCCGGCCTTGATACCCATCGTGAAGACCTCGGCGAGCGCCACGCCGAGCACCGCGCTGGTGCAGTTGTGCACGAGCTTGGCGATCGAGCCGGCGCCGATCGGGCCGATATAGGCGGCCTGGTCGCCCATCGCGTCGAGCACGCTCTTGTGGCGGTTGAAGATCTGCTCGTCGCCGCCGACCCAGATCGCCATCTTGCCGCTGGCCGCGCCGGAGGGGCCGCCGCTGACCGGCGCATCGAGCATGTAGAGGTTTTTCTCGGCGAAGACGGCGTGGATTTTGCGCACCATCGCCACCGAGTTGGTCGACATGTCGAACAAGGCGGTGTCGGGGCGCATTCCCTCGATCAGCCCGTTTGGCCCGAGCGCCACCTGCTCGACATCGGCCGGCACCGGCAATGAGGTGAAGACGACTTCGGCCTGCTCGGCGACCTGCTTTGGCGAATTGGCCCAGACCGCGCCCTTTCGCGAGGAACGGCTCGGCCGCGGCGCGGCTCAGATCATGCACGACGAGGTCGTGCCCGGCCTTCTGCAGATTGGCCGCCATGCCCTTGCCCATCATGCCGAGCCCGATAAATCCTACGCGCATTTTCCCCTCCCGCCGGGTGCGAAATCGCTAGAGACGAGTTTTGCCGGGCAACACGGCCGCGCGCAAGGCTAACCACCCGTCGCTGCTGCACGAGCCGGCCTTCGGGAATCCAGAAATTGCCAGATTCGCATTGTATGCTTGGGGGTGCTGGCCGAGGAAAATCGCAATGCTAGCGTTTTCGGAGAACAGCGGAGGGCTGCGTTACGGTCTCCGAGTAGAGGGAGTCGCTACATCCGGAAGTAGAGTCTTGCTGCAAATTCGCTGCAAACTCGGCAGCAGAGAATTTTCGGTGCAAATCATGGTTGTACGACCGACCCGCTACGGGGACTTTGGTCAGCCCTTCGCGAAGCGGGGGCCGAGGGCGATCAGCGAGAAGATCTCGAACAGCATTTGCGCGCCGACCATCGCGGTGTTGCTGGTCGGGTCGTATTGCGGCGCCACCTCGACGACGTCGCCGCCGATGATGTCGAGGCCCTCGAGGCCGTGCAGGATCGCCTGCGCCTCGCGCGGCGTCAGCCCGCCGGCCTCGGGCGTGCCGGTGCCGGGCGTGAAGGCCGGGTCGAGGCCGTCGACATCGAACGAGATGTAGGTCGGCCCGTCGCCGACCACCTCTCTGGCCTTGGCCGCGACCGCCTCGATGCCGAGCCGGTCGACATCCTCGATGTGCAATACGGTCATGCCCGAAATCGTAGGAGAATCCCCAGAAGATCTCGGCGGGGCCGCGGATGCCGATCTGGATCGTCCGCTCGGGGTCGAGCGCGCCGGCGAGCACCGCCTGGCGGAACGGGCCGCCATGGTGGAATTTCGAGCCGTCGATCTCGCCCATCGTGTCGCAATGGGCGTCGATATGGACGAGGCCGACCGGACGCTCGCGCCCCAGCGCCTTCAGGATCGGGAAGGTGATCGAATGATCGCCGCCGACCGAGAGCGGCCGGACGCCGGCGGCCTGGATACGGGTGAAGAAGGCCTCGATGTCCTCGATGCATTGGTCGAGGCTGAAGCGCGAGCGCATCGGCACGTCGCCGATATCGGCCGCCTTGGCATTCGGCTTTCGGCACGACGCCGAGGGCGTGGTTGTAGGGGCCGATCCGCTCGACGTCGCGCACCGCGCGCGGCCCGAACCGCGCGCCCGCCCGGTTGGTGACGCCGAGATCCATCGGGACGCCGACCAGCGCGACATCGAGCCCGCCGAAATCCGGCAAATCGGGCGCCTCGGGCTGGTACGGCAGATCCAGCAGGGTCGAGACCCCGGCGAACGGCATCGCCCGCCGGTAATTGCTGCCGAACACCAGCGACAGCGCTTCTCTGAACTCGGCCGGCGCGGTTTCGGTTTCTTTGGCGCCTTCATATTTGGCGCGCAATGCGTCGAGCTTCGCCTTGTCGAACATGTGCCCTCGGCTAGCGGCCGCCGCGCACCCGCGGCAGGACCAGATGCTTCCACGGGTCGGGCATTTCGCCGACCGCGACCTCGATCAGGGTCGTGCCGCGCCGTTTCAATGCTGCGGCGAGCTCGCGGCGCAGCCCGTCCGGCGTCGTCGTCCGCACCCCGGCAACGCCGTAGCTCTCGGCCATCTTCGGGAAATTCGGGTTGTGCAGATCGACCCCGATCAGCCGGTTGCCGTAATCCTCCTTCTGCATGCGGCGGACATTGCCGTAGGCGCCGTCGGCAAAGACGATCGCGACCACATCGATGCCGTGCTTGACCGCGGTCGACAGCTCCTGGACGTTGTACATGAACCCGCCATCGCCCGAGATCGACACGACCGGGAGGTCGGGCCGGCCGACCTTGGCGCCGAGCGCGGTCGCAAAGCTGAAACCCAAGGTGCCCTGGTAGCCGCTGTGGATGTAGGTGCGCGGGTGGTAGACCGGGAACGCCACGCGGCCGACATAGCCGACCTGCGTCAAATCCTCGACATAGATGCCGTCATCGGGCAATTCGGCGCGGATCGCTTCGAGATAGGCGCATTGCGGGCCGAGCGAGTCGGCGAGCCGGGCGAGGCTGCGCGCCTTCAACGCCTCGAGCTCGTCCTGGCGCGAGGCGCGGCTCGGATTGCGGCGCCCGAGCGCCTGGTGGAGCTCGGCGAGCGCCGGCTTGGCGTCGGCGACGATGCCGAGCGACGGCCTCCGGATGCGGGTGATCTCCCGCGGGTCGATGTCGATGCGGATCAATTTGAGGTCGGCGTCGACCCCCCAGCGCACCTGCGGCTGATGCAGCCGGGTGCCGACCGCCAAGCACGACATCGGCGTCGCGCCACAGCTCGTGGCCGGCATGCCCCGATTGCGCGAGATAGTGACGGTCGCTGACGATGCCCTTGCCGCCGGTGTAGCTGACCACCGGCGCCTGCAACATCTCGGCGACCGCCAAGACCTCCTCGGCCGCGGCGACCGCGCCGCCGCCGACAAAGAGCAATGGCTTCTTGGCGTCGGCGAGCAGGGCTGCTGCCTTGTCGATCAATTCCGGGTCGGGCAATGCGATGGCCGGCGGCGGGCCGGCTTCAGGCAAGGCCACCTCGGTCTCGAGCGCCATCACGTCGAGCGGCATTTCGAGCGCGACCGGCCGCGGGCGGCCGTCACGCAATTCCCGAAACGCCTCGTTGACGAGCTTGCCGGTCGCGGTCGGGTGATCGACCCGAGCGGCCCATTTGGTCAAGGTTTTCAGGATGCCGAGCTGGTCTGGGATCTCGTGCAGCAGGCCAAAGCCGCGCCCGATCAGGTCGGAGGGGATCTGTCCGCTGATGCACAATACCGGCGCGTTGGTGGCATAGGCGGTGGCGAGCGCCGCGGTGGTGTTGAGCAGCCCCGGCCCCGGCACGACGGCATAGGCGCCGACCTTGCCGGTCGCCCGCGCATAGCCGTAGGCCATGTAGGCAGCACCCTGCTCGTGGCGGGTATGGATCACCCGAAGCGCCTCGCCGGCATCGTAGAAGGCGACGAACAAGCGCGTCGTTCTGCACGCCCGGCAGGGCAAAGATCGTGTCCACCCCGTGCCGGCGCAGCATCTCGACCAACGCCTTGCCGCCCGTCATCCGCGTCATCGCCGCAACCTCCCAAGCCTGGTTCCAATTCGTGCGCTTTGCCCCTCTCCGCCCGGTTCGGGGGGAGAGGGAGGGGCCCACGCCGCAGGCGTGGGAGGGTGAGGTGGGTCGCGCCGCTGTTCGGAACGCGGGGCTCTCCCCACCTCACCCCGACCCTCTCCGCCCCCAAGGGCGGAGAGGGGGATATTCGGGCTTTGAGATCTGTACATGCCCTAGCGCTTTCGCGGGGGGACGATAAAGCCGATATTACTCAAATGCGTAGCTGTAGGCGCTGCCGTGCCGCACGATCCGGCCCGCGGTCGGGCTCGGGAAATGCGCCGGCAGCAGGCGGGTGCCCCGCTCGGCGTGCTCCTCGATCAGCCGGGTCCGCGTCTTGCGCGACAAATCCCGATCGGTGCAGGCCAGGGTCGACCATTCCGGCTTCAAGAGCTGCAGCGGATGATGGATCACGTCGCCCATGAAGACAGCGCCCGCGTCCCCTGAGCGGGCGTGGATCACGACATTGCCAGGGGTATGGCCGGGGGCGCCTTCAAACCACAGCCCGTCTTCGAGCGCGTAATCGTCGTCGACCAGAACCGATTGCCCGGTGCGCACGACCGGCAATACGCTGTCCTCGAAGGCGAGGCGATGCGGGCTGTCTTCGCCGGTCTTGTGCACCCCCTCCCAATGCGAGAATTCGCGGCGCGCCATCACATAACGGGCATTGGGGAAGGTCGGGACCCAGCGGCCGTTTTCGAGCCGGGTGTTCCAGCCGACATGGTCCCAGTGGAGATGCGTGCACATCACGTAATCGACATCCTCGACAGTGACGCCAATGCGGCCGAGATCGGCGATAAAGGGTGTGCGCAACCGATGGAATTGCGGCCGGGTCGGCCGCTCCTTGTCGTTGCCGAGGCAGGAATCGATCAGGATCGTGTGACGCCCGGTCTTGACGATGAAGCTGTGGAAGCTGAAGAGCAGGTTGCCGGTCGCCCGGTCGATCAGCCGCGACCCCGGATGATCCGGGTTCGACTTGACCGCCTCGGGGTCGAAATCGGGGAAAAACGTCTCGGGGGCGATGAATGGGCCTTCATATTCGGCGATGCGATGAACCTCGAATTCGCCGATACGCGTGCTCTGCATCTTCCCCTCCGCTCTACCCGAGAACATCCGAACGCCAGCCTACGCCGGGCCGGCGGCGAGGTCGATAGGACGCGGGGCATGGTAGGCGCGAAAGGGAATCGAACCCCTGACCTCTCCCATGTGATAGGAGCGCTCTGCCACTGAGCTACGCGCCTGTCCGGAAGGGGCTTTTAGCATCGACTTTAAGCTCTAGTCGATCCGCTCGATGACGATGCAACTCCAGCTTTGGGACCGCCCCCCGGGATTGCCGGAAGGGTTTGCGTACCGCCCGGACCTGCTGTCGCCGGCAGAGGAGGCCGAGCTGCTGAAGCGCTTCGGGCAATTGGATTTCAAGCCCTTCGAATTTCACGGCTATCTCGGCAACCGGCGGGTCGTTTCATTCGGCCTCCATTACGATTTCGCCGGCGGCGGCGTGCGCACGGCGCAGGAGATTCCAGCCTTCCTGCTTCCGTTGCGGGAAAAGGCCGCCGGCTTTGCCGGATTGCCTGCGGACGAGTCGAGCATGTCCTTGTCGCGGAATACCCTCCGGGGGCGGGCATCGGCTGGCACCGGGACCGGCCGGTGTTTCGCGACGTGATCGGTGTCTCGTTCGCGTCGGCATGCCGGTTCCGGCTGCGGCGACGGCATGGAACCAGCTGGGAACGTGCGGCGCTGTTCCTCGAACCGCGTTCGGTCTACCTGCTGCGGGGTGCCGCGCGGTGGCAATGGCAGCACAGCATTCCGCCGGGCGAGCGGCTGCGCTACTCCGTGACCTTCAGAAGCCTCAGGGCTAAGCTCGATTTGCCAACAGAGGAGCACCCACCATGAGCAAGATCGTCCGCGTCAGCAGCTCCGAGGTGCCGGATCCGCCGCCTGGCACGTGGTCGAACTGCCTCGTCGTAAACGGTGTCGCCTACGTCGCCGGCATGACCGCCGGGATGGCCGCCCAAAACACGGCGCCGGCCGACGAATACGCTCAGGCCAAGACGATCTTTACGAAAATCCGGCACCTCGTCGAAGGCGCCGGGGGAAGCATGGCCGATGTCGTCAAGGTGACGATCTTTGTCACCGACATCGCTCAGCGCGAGAAGGTATGGCAGGCCCGCCGCGAATTCTTTACCGGCGACTTTCCCGCCTCGACCCTCGTGCAGGTGGCGGCGCTGGCGCATCCCTCGCTCAGGGTCGAGATCGAGGCTGTCGCCCATATCGGCGCCAGCAAGTGAACGGAGGGAGATCCGGTAGCGGTGGTGGGCGCGACAGGGATTGAACCTGTGACCCCACCCGTGTGAAGGGTGTGCTCTCCCGCTGAGCTACGCGCCCGTCCCGGCCGGGCGCATTTAGAGGGGCCTCCGAAACGCTGTCAAGGAGCGCCAGCCCGGTCGGAGTGCGAACCCGAGCCGTTCGAGCGCCCGGGGTATCTCGGAGAAGTGGTCGAGCATCGCGTCGGCGGCCAGTGATTCGGGATCGACGCGGGCGTAGCCGTAGCGCATCAGCAACAAGGGCAAGCCGGCTGCGTGGGCCGCCGCCGCGTCGTTCTCGTTGTCGCCGATCATCGCGGCCGAGCCCGGCTCGGCGCCGAGCTCGGCGATCAGCCCCAACAGATGCCCGGGATCGGGTTTTTTCACCGCAAAGCGGTCACCGCCGGCGATCCCGTCGAACAGCGGCAGCAGATCGAGGCCTTGCAGAACCGCCATCGTCGCGCGCTGCGGCTTGTTGGTGCAAACCGCGGTGCGGTACCCGCGGCGGCGCAAAGCGCCGAGGGTCTCCGGAACGCCGGGATAGGGGCGGCTGAGATCCGCCGCATTCGCTTCATAGATCTGGAGAAAGCGGGGCAATGCCGAGACCGTTTCGTCCGAGCCGCCTCCGCTCGCCGCAAGAGCGCGCGCGACCAGGGCCGGCGCCCCATCGCCGACCATGCGCTTCACCTCGAGCGACGACAACGGCCGCCGGCCGCGCTCGCGCAGCATCTCGTTCAGCGCAGCGCGCAGGTCCGGCACGCTGTCGACCAGCGTCCCGTCGAGATCGAAGACCAAGAGGAAGCCCTTCATCGCGACCCAGTTTGCGTCGCCGTGGCATCCTGTGCAATGTGGTGTTTGCGGCCCGGAGGAGCCCGATGCCAGACCGGTTCGAGGTTTGTCTTGCTTTTACGCTGCGCGAGGAGGGCGGGTATGTGGATGATCCCGCAGACCCGGGCGGGGCGACCAATATGGGGATAACATTGGCGACCTATCGCCAGTGGTCGGACAACCCGGCGCTCGGCCCCGCTCAGGTTCAGGCCATGACCGAGCGAACCGCGAGAGCCATTTACCGATCCCTTTACTGGAACCCGCTGCGAGCCGACGCTCTCCCTGCCGGCGTCGACCTCAGCGTCTTCGACATGGGGGTGAATGCCGGAATATGGGGATCGGCGCGGCTCCTGCAGCGCGCCCTCGGCTTTGCCGGGGAGCAGGTCGATGGCTGTATCGGGCCGGAAACCTTGGGCGCGGCGGCAAAAGCTGATCCGCGAACCCTCGTCGATGATCTGGCGGAGCGCCAGGCCGCTTACTACCGGTCGCTATCCGATTTCCCGACCTTTGGCGGGGGTTGGCTCAACCGCACCGACGCGCGGCGCCGCGCGGCATTGGCGATGATCTCGGGTCAGCGACCGACACAGGTTTGAGCCGGTATTATTAACGCGCCGAGATAGTCATCCTGCTACATCTTGTAATAATCTGTGTGTTGTAACTAAGGGGGCGGCGCGCCATGGTGCCGCCGCTCGCGTTTTCGGAACTGCTTCGAGCCCTCGATGAGCCCGTCCCGATTTGCCGCCGTTGTCCTTGCTGCGGGCAGCGGCACCAGAATGAAATCGGTCGTCCCCAAGGTGATGCATCCGATTGCGGGCCGGCCGATGATCGGGCATCTGCTGGAGGCGCTGCAACCTGCTGTCGCCGGCAGGCGCGATCGTCGTGATCGGGCCGCAGATGGACGATATTGCCCGGTTCGTCGCGCCGGTGGAGAGCGTCGTGCAAGACCGACCGCTCGGCACTGGCGACGCGGTTCGGACTGCATTGCGGGCGCTCGACGGCCGCCTCGCGCCGCAGGGCGGCATCGACGATGTGCTCGTGCTGTACGGCGACACCCCCTTTCTCACCGCGCAGACGATGTCCCGACTGCTGGCCGAGCGGCGCCGCGGCTCGGCGGCGCTTTGCGTCTCGGGCATGCGGCCGGCCGACCCTGCCGCCTATGGCCGGCTCGTCCTCGCGCCCGACGGGTCGCTCGAGCGCATCGTCGAGGCAGCGGACGCCACCCCCGAGGAGCGCGCGATCGAGCTCGTCAATGGCGGGATCATGGCGATCGCGGCGCGCCATCTAGGTGAGCTGGTGGAGGCGCTCGACAGCGACAATGCAAAGGGCGAGTACTACCTGACCGACATCGTCCGGATCGCGCGCCGCAAGGGGCTGCTTTGCCGCGCGCTCGAGCTTCCGGCCGAGGAGTTGCTCGGGATCAACACCCGAGCCGAGCTCGCCGAGGCCGAAGCGCTGATGCAACGGCGCCTGCGCTCCGCGGCGATGGAAGCCGGCGCCACTCTGGTGGCGCCGGAGACCGTGTTTCTCAGCGCCGATACCCGGCTCGGCCGCGATGTCGTCGTCGAGCCCAATGTCATGTTCGGGCCCGGCGTCACGGTCGGCGAAGGCGCACGGATCCGCTCCTTCTCGCACCTCGAAGGCGCGGTGGTCGGGGCCGGCTCCCTCGTCGGCCCGTTCGCCAGGCTGCGCCCCGGCGCGATGCTCGATCAGAATGTCCATATCGGCAACTTCGTCGAGGTCAAGGCGGCCCGGCTCGGCGCCGAGGCCAAGGCCAATCACCTGTCCTATATCGGGGATAGCGAGATCGGGGCGCGCACCAATATCGGCGCCGGCACCATCACCTGCAATTACGACGGTGTTAACAAACACCGGACGACAATCGGCGAGGACGCCTTTATCGGCTCGAATACGGCGCTCGTCGCGCCGGTGACGGTGGGCGCCGGCGCGATTGTCGCCGCCGGCAGCGTCATCACCCGCGATGTCCCGGCCGATGCGCTGTCGGTCGCGCGCGGCCAGCAGGTCGACAAGCCGGGGCGCGCGCCGGAGATCCGAGCCCGGCTGCGGAGGAAAGACTGATGTGCGGGATCATCGGCATCATCGCCAGGGAAACGGTCGCTCCGGGCCTGATCGAGGGGCTGCGCCGCCTCGAATACCGCGGCTACGATTCGGCCGGGATCGCGACGCTGGTCGACGGGCGGATCGAATGCGCGCCGCGCCGAGGGCAAGCTCGCCAATCTCGCGCGGCGGCTCGACCGCGAGCCGGTGCAGGGCGTCATCGGGATCGGGCACACCCGCTGGGCGACGCACGGCCTGCCGACCGAGACCAATGCGCACCCGATCGCCACCGACCGGGTCGCCGTCGTCCATAACGGCATCATCGAGAATTTCCAGGCGTTGCGGCGCGAGCTCGAAGAGCTCGGCCATGCCTTCCGCACCGACACCGACACCGAGGCGGTGGCGATCCTCACGACCCATTTTCTCGAACAGGGCTTGTCGCCGCGGGAGGCTGTCGCCAAGACCCTGGCGCGGCTCGAAGGGGCCTTCGCGCTCGCCTTCCTGTTCGCCGGCGAGCACGATCTGCTGATCGGCGCGCGCCGCGGCAGCCCGCTCGCTGATCGGCTATGGCGACGGCGAGATGTTCCTGGGCTCCGACGCCCTGGCGCTCGCGCCATTGACCCGACGCATCACCTATCTCGAGGAAGGCGACTGGGCGGTCGTGACCTCGCGCACCGTGACGGTCTTCGATGCCGCCGATGCGAAAGTCGAGCGCCCGATCCGCGAATCGGCCGCATCGGGCGCGCTGATCGGCAAGGGCAATTACCGCCATTTCATGCAGAAGGAGATCTTCGAGCAGCCCGCAGTGATCGGCGACACCCTGAATGCGCTGATCAACCCGGCGACCCGCACCGTGCATTTGCCCGAATTGCCGTTTGCGCTGGGCGAGCTCGAACGGGTGACGATGATCGCCTGCGGCACCGCCTACCATGCCTGCATCGTCGCCAAATACTGGCTCGAACGCATCGCCCGCATCTCGGTCGAGATCGACATCGCCTCGGAATTCCGCTACCGCGCGCCGGCGATGCCGCGCGGCGGCGCGGCGATCTTTGTCTCGCAATCGGGCGAGACCGCCGACACCCTGGCGGCGCTGCGCTATGCCAAGGCGCAGGCGCAGAAGATCATCGCCGTCGTCAACCAGCCGGAGAGCTCGATCGCGCGCGAGGCCGATGTCGTGTTGCCGACCTTGGCCGGGCCCGAGATCGGCGTCGCCTCGACCAAGGCGTTCACGACCCAGCTCGCCGTGCTCGCCTGCGTTCACGGTGGCGTTGGCGCGGGCGCGCGGCGCCATCGGCCATGCCCGTGAGGCGGAGCTCGTCGGGGTCATGACCGAGATCCCGTCGCGCGCCAGCGAAGTGCTGAACCACGACGAGCGCATCCAGGAGATCGCCGCCGAGATCGCGCTCGCCCGCGACGTGCTCTATCTCGGCCGCGGCAGCGCCTATCCGCTGGCGCTCGAAGGCGCGCTAAAGCTGAAGGAGATCTCCTATATCCACGCCGAGGGCTATGCCGCCGGCGAGATGAAGCACGGGCCGATCGCGCTGATCGACGAGAATGTGCCGGTCATCGTGCTGGCGCCGCACGACGACCTCTTCGAGAAGACCCTCGGCAATGTCGAGGAGGTCATGGCGCGCGGCGGCCGCGTGGTGATGATCTCCGACGCTGCCGGTGTGGCCCGGCTCGCCGACCGGCTCGCCTTCGGGATTGCGGTGCCCAGCTGCGACCCGTTCGTCGCGCCGCTGCTCTACGCGATCCCGATCCAGCTCCTCGCCTACCACACCGCGGTCCTCAAGGGCACCGACGTCGACCAGCCCCGCAACCTCGCGAAAAGCGTCACGGTCGAATAGTCGTTGCATGGCGCCCCGGCGGCACGAGCCAGAGGAGGGCGAGTGCATAGCCGAAGACAAGCAGGTAGAGCGCCGCGAAAACCCAGATCGGCAATGGCCAATAGATCATCCGATTGACCCAGCCCATGATCAGCGGCGTCGGGCTCGCCGCTCCATCAGCGACCGCAGCTTGCCAGAGCGTCAGGATGCAGGCGCGGCCAGCGACCGCCTGCAGCGCGACCGTTCCCAACAGTATCAGATGCAGCACCCGCCACCACCGGACGCGCACAAACCGCCAGCGGCAAAGCGCACCGAGCGGGACGACGATCAGGCCGAAGAGGTTGAACAGGATGATCGCGACGTGCACCGCGAGAATAACTTCGGCGAGGATCATGCAGGTACGCTTACCAGGAGCTCTAAGGTATCGGCCGCCAATTGTGCCAGGCCGGGACCCGCTTGGTGACCATCGCTGAAGATGCGAGGCGAGGTGTTTCGTCAGCAAATGCTACATCATGATTGCCTCGGCGGCCATCCGCGGCAGGCGCCCGATGTCTCGCCGGTCGCCGGGTCGGGGACGGGGCTCGTCCTGCGGATCAACTCCTCGACCCACGCGCCATCGCGAGACTCTGGCCATGGCCCACATGACGGCACTGCGGCACCGGGCGGCAGTCGCACGTAACCCTTCGGGAAATAGGTATGCTGGTCGGCCCTTACATTGACGACGTCGAGCAATTCGCCAGCGGGGGCGAAAAGCGCCGGTGGGGCCGCACAGTCATCCTCGATCGACCAGCCCCGCAATCTCGCGAAAGCGGCACGGTCGAGTAAACCCGGCGGATGGATGGCCCGAACCCTCAGCCGCGGATCTCCATGTCCTCGTAGGATGGGAACGGGCTCATCCACACGTCGGTGATCGTGTCCTTGGTGATGCGGGGACCCACTCCCATCAGCGCACTGAAATCGTAGACCGGCGCGTACATTGTCCGGTCGATCGTAAGCTGCTGGATCTTGTCGAGGATTGCCTCGCGCTTGCCGCGGTCGCGTTCGACAGCCTGCTGCAGGAACAGCTCATCGATGTCGGGATGGCCGCCATAGGCGTAGGCGCCCTTGGAATAGATGAACGCTTCGACCCGGCTGGCGGCATTGCCGGAGTTCCCGGCGCCGGTCATGAACACCCCGCGCAATTTTTTCGCCTGCCAGTCGGCGTAGAACGCCGCACGCTCCATCTGTTTCAGCCGGACTCTGACACCGGCGGCGTTGAGGTCGTTGACGACCGCCTCGGCTGCCGTCGGGAAACCGGGGATCGCGGCGAACTCGCCCGCGTCGAGCCCATTCGGGATAACCGGCCTCGGCGAGCAGCTGCTTGGCCTTTTGCGGATCGTACGGCAACGGCTTGGCCTGCAGCGCGAACTCCATGACCCGGGGCACGATGACCCCGGCCGGCGGGCAAAAGCCGAGGCACGCCGCCTTGCTGATCCCCTCGCGGTCGAGCGCGTAATTCACCGCCAGCCGCAGCCGCTGGTCGTGCCACGGCGATTTGGGGTCCCACTGCTCGGTGAACTCGATCCATTGGCTCGACGCATGTTTTGTTGCCACGAGCTTGAGGTTCGGATCGTTTCGGATGCCCTCGGCGTCGATGCCGTCCAGCGCATAAGACATGTCAGCCTCGCCGCTCTTTAGCATTAGGGCGCGGGTGGTGGCATCGGGGACGCTGCGCATCACCAACGTCTTGACGTGCGGGATGTGGCGCCAATAGCCGGGAAAGGCTTCCAGCTCGACCTCGATGCCAGGCTTGTTGCTGACGAATTTGTAGGGGCCGGCGCCGATCGGATGCTGCTTGAACTGGTCATCGCCGACCGTCGAGAGATACTTCTTCGGCACGACGAGGCCTGCCGCGCTCGCCGTGGTGCCATAAAAGGTCATGAAGTCGGGCCATGGCTCCTTCAGGTGAAATCGGATTACCCGCGGGTCGACAATCTCGATATCCCGCACATGCTCCTTGAGGATAGTGGCGCCGGCTCCCTGGTAACGGTCGAAGCTGAACTTGACGTCTTCGGTCGTCAGCGGGTCACCATTATGAAACGTCAATCCCGGGCGCAGCTTGAACTCGTAAGTCAGGCCGTCCTCGCTCTCATCCCAGAATTCCGCGAGGGCCGGACCCATCTTGGTTCCGGGATACGGGCGCACCAGCGCATCGTGGATGGCGTAAAGCATGCCGTATGGCGTGATCTGCGGCGGCGCGGTCGAGGGATCGAACCAAGCCGGCGAGATCGTCACGTGCCAGGCGATGACCACCCGCCCGGCTGGCGCCGGTTCAGCGGCGCGTGGGGCGGTCGCCGCAAAAGCGAGAGCCGCAATTACGATGAGCGGACCAACAATTGCCAGACGCGAACGGAAGTCCTGATAAGAGACCATTATTGTTTCCTCCCAGCAGAAATTAGTTATGCCTAGAATTAAACTGACTCCTTTACGCTCAGGTGAGCACCTCTAACCCTTGATCTCCATGTCCTCGTAGGACGGGAAGGCACTCATCCACACATCGGTGATGGTATGCTTGGTGATCCGCGGGCCGACGCCGATCAGAGCCCGCAGATCCATGACCGGGGCAAACATCGCGCGCTCGATCGTCAGCTGCTGGATCTTGTCGAGCAGCGCCGCGCGTTTCTTGGGGTCGCGTTCGCCGGATTGTTGCCGGAACAGCTCATCGATATCGGGATAGCCGCCATAGGCGTAGGCGCCCTTCGACTGGATGAAGGAATCGACGCGGCTCGCGGCATTGCCGGAATTGCCGGAGGCGGTCATGAACAGGCCGCGCAATTTTTTCGCCTGCCAGTCGGCGTAGAACGCCGCCCGCTCCATCTGCTTCAGCCTGACCCTGATCCCGGCTGCGTTGAGATCGTTGACCACGGCGTCGGCAACGGTCGGAAAGCCCGGGATCGCGGCAAACAATCCGGCGTCGATGCCGTTCGGATGGCCGGCCTCGGCGAGCAGCTGCTTCGCCTTTGCCACATCGTATGGCATCGGCTCGACTTGCAGCGCGTATTCCATGACCCGCGGCACGATCACGCCGGCCGGCGGGCAGAAGCCGAGGCAGGCGGCCTCGTTGATCCGCTGGCGGTCGAGCGCGTAATTGACCGCCAGCCGCAGCCGCTGGTCGTGCCATGGCGATTTGGGGTCCCACTGCTCGGTAAACTCGATCCAGAAGATCGAGGCGTGCTTGGTCGCCACGACTTGCACGCCCGGGGTGTTCCTCAGCCCCTCGGCATCGACCCCGTCGAGCGCGTAGGCCATGTCGGCATCGCCGCTCCGCACCATCAGCGCGCGCGTCGTCGCGTCGGGCACGCTGCGCATCACCAGTGTTTTTACGTTCGGCACGCGCCGCCAGTAGCCGGGAAAGGCTTCCAGCTCGACTTCGATGCCCGGCTGTGCTGCTGACGAATTTGTAGGGGCCTGCGCCGATCGGATGTTTCTTGAAGCCGTCCTCACCGACCTCGGTCATATATTTCTTCGGCACGACGATACCGGCGGCGCTGGCTGTGGTGCCGTAGAAAGTCATGAAGTCGGGCCACGGCTCCTTCAGGTGGAACCGCAGGACCAGCGGGTCGACAATCTCGACCTCCCGTACGTGATCCTTGAAGGCTTGCGCCCCGGCGCCCTGATAGCGCTCGAAGCTGAACTTGACGTCCTCCGTCGTCAGCGGGTCGCCGTTGTGAAATTTGAGCCCCGGCCGCAATTTGAATTCGTAAGTCAGGCCGTCCTCGCTCTCCTGCCAGGATTCGGCGAGGCTCGGTCCCATCTTCTGTCCGGGATAGGGGCGCACCAGCGCATCATGGATCGCATAGAGCATGCCGAAGGGCGTGATCTGCGGCGGCGCGGTCGAGGGGTCGAACCAGGCCGGCGAAATCGTCACGTGCCACGCGATGACCGCCCGTCCCGCGGGCGCCGCTTCGGCAGAAAACGCTGCGGATTGCGAAGCCAAGAACGCCCCCAGAAGAGAGCCGACAAACGCTACGCACGTAGCCCACCGTCGAGACGCGTCAATCAAGTCGAAATCCTCCGATAGAACCACAATGAGTTCGCCCGTTCGCTAAGACCCTCAAGGGGACAGGATCGTGCTAGTGCTTAATTGCATTGTTATGCGATATTTTGTATGATACCTTGGGTTCGCATACCAGCTGAGGTGTCGCGTGACCCGGGTCGCGGTGGCGTTGTCGTGTTCTGCCGAGCAACGAACGGAACTGATGAACCTTGCCCGTAGCCGTACCGCGGAAGCCCGTTTGGTCGCGCGCGCCAAGATCATTCTCGCTTGCCTGGATGGCAAGCGGAATGACGAGGTCTCGCGCGAGCTTGGGGTGCGGCCAAACACGATCGGTCTGTGGCGCAAGCGGTTTGCGGCACGGGGTATGGGTGGGCTGCGCGATCAGCCGCGGCCGGGCAAGAAACCCACATACGGTGCGCAGCTGCGCCTGCGCGTTCTGCGGCAATTGGAGTTGCCGCCGCCGCCAGGGTTGGCCGGGTGGGATGGCGGTACCCTGGCCGTGGCGCTCGGCGTTACGGACGCTGCGGTTTGGCGGGTGCTGCGCCAAGAAGGCATTCAGCTGCGCCGGCACCGCTCGTGGTGCGTCAGTACCGACCCGCAGTTTGCTGCGAAAGCGGCCGATATTATCGGCTTGTACTTGAACCCCCCGGAGAATGCGCTGGTGCTCAGTGTCGACGAAAAGCCGTCGATCCAGGCCTTGGAACGGGCGACCGGCTATGTTCAGACCAGCAGCGGTAAGATCGTTCAAGGGCTCAAGAGCACCTACAAGCGGCATGGCACGGTCAACCTCTTCGCCGCCCTGGAAGTCGCCACCGGGATCATCCGCGGCAAGACCACACAGACCAAAAAGCGCGTCGACTTCCAGGCCTTCATCGCCGAGATCATTGCAGACCAGCCGTCCGACCGCCAAATCCACGTCATCCTCGACAACTACTGCACCCATAAGAAGAACGAAACTTGGCTTGCCGCGCACCCTAATGTGACTTTCCATTTCACGCCGACTTCGGCGAGCTGGTTAACCAAGTCGAGATCTGGTTTGGCATCTTTACCCGAAAGGCCTTGTCCGGCGCGAGCTTTCGCAGTGCCGAGCAGTTGACGCAGGCGATCCACGACTTCACCGCCGCATACAATCAACGGGCCGCCCCGTTTGTCTGGCGCAAGCGCGAGGTCAAGGGCTCGCAATTGCGACATACTATCGTTAACTTACGCAATTAGACACTAGCATAGCCCCCAGGCAAATTGCGCCAAAATTCCGGAATTATGTAGCAGATGCATCTACCCGCCGTGAGGCGCGTGGCGGCCCCCCGAAATTACCCGCTCCGCCCCTTCCTGTTCCTCCTGTTTTATCTGGATGAGGTATCGGCAACTCCCTCAATCGCAATCTAATACCGCTCACATGCGTGAATGCCTCGAGTTTATAATGCGATTGCGGCAATTGCGTGTCTCCTCGTCCTCTACAGGCGCGTCTCGAACGGAGCCGCAAAAATGACAGGGGATATCGAGAACCGACCCGACCTCAATACAGGCGCGGAACGGGAGGAGCCAAGGGCGATCCCGGAGGTTGGTTTGGCTGATTTGTAGTGGCTGCCAAAGGATCAGCGGGAGAAGGTCCGATATGGAATTACGGTATTTCGCGCAGACGGGACCAAATTCTAAGAGCCTCACTCAAAAGCTCCTGCCGCCCATGGTCAACAGCCACGGACCGCTTTCGAAGCCGACACCGGCCGTTCAGCCTTGCCCGCCGGAACCGCCCTTCATGCCCCGAAGGGGTCGCTCGCGCCGACCGGCAGCTTCGGCCGCAGTTTGTGATAAACGACAATGCCAGCGAAACGGGAAACTGTCCGAGTTAGGTACTAACGGATCTTTTCAGTCTCGTTCACCTTTCAGCTCGGGCCCGACTCGGCTGTATGTCTTCTCCTGGGCGGTGGGTTCACGATGCCTTATCAGGCCGCACTCCTGAATCAGGTTGAGCGCCGTTTGTAACCGATCTGGCGTGGGCACTGGAACCGACGCACTCGATACGCCGGGCGCATGGGTCCATCCACCTTCATCCAAGACCACCTTCAACCGAAGAATTGTTTTGCCGTGCGCACGCGCATCGGCAAGTCCTCGACCGATCGACCAATAGGCGTGCTGCGCAAGAACCCACGACTCCAAGACATGCCGTATGAAATCTCTGGCAGGAGCATCTTCCCGCGCCCCGGCTTCCCGCCGGGCACGAGATAGCGGAAGCCGGTCGCTACGCTCATTGTCATCCTCTTGAGGAGGGGGCTGGGCCAGGCAAAAGGTGACCCCGTCCGCGATCGTCGACGCCAGATCGACGAATGGAGCCGCATTGAGAGCCTCCTCTATGCGGTCCATCAACGCGGTCGGAGCCATGGCGAGAACGTCTGTCGGATCGAGCCATTCAGCGCTCATGCTGTCCGCCGGACGGAGCGTGGTTTGGGCTAGGAAGGCATCGACTAGCGTGTTGATGGATCTCGTCCCTCCTCCGATTTCGAGGAAGACCCAATAAAAAAATGCTTCGAGATAGCCGGAACAGTTGCCGGACTTGGACGCGGCGCCATGCCTTAAGGGTGGCGTCTAGCTCACTCGCCGGGACGAAGCCGCAAGGTGCGCCCGCCATCGCCGCGCGAACGGCGCCGATATCGGTCGTTCGTGTGAAATCGACAGCCGCGATCAAGAGCGCGCAGCCATTTCGTCTCGACAGAGGCGCCGTTGTGCCGAGGAGCATGTTCTTAATGACTTGCTTTTCAGCGTCCGTTGGGCTTTCGAGCGCCCAGGATTTGGACCATGCCCTGGCCTCGGATGTTTTGACCTCCACGGCCCCGAATTGGGAAAATGCGGGGTGATTCAGGCGATCCCCGATGACCGCCTCGAAAGCGCTAAGCGCGGGGTCGGCATCCTCGGTTGCTAACAGAAGGCGCGGATATTTAGCGTGGGCCTTGACCCACCCAAGGGCCTTGAGGCCAGGGCCGTATGTGATGGCGGCAGTGAGGGCTGTCGAGTTACGCCGCACGTCGCAGAGCTTTTTCCATTTCGGTCCGCTGAAAATCCACTGATCGACATGCAGCAGATGGGCGAGAAATTGACGGCCGGGCAACTCGACGTCGGGGTTTCGCAGGATTTGAGACCACGCGTAGATAACCTCGATCCGATTGACGAAATCCAAGAGCTCGTCCACTGGAACGCGATCCGCACCCCGATCACGAGCGAGCTGCGCGGCGCGGCGGCAAGCCCAGGCCACGACGACAAAGGGGCGGATATGACGGGCGACGTTGTTCAGGCCGGGAAAAACCTGATCCATAAGGTCGAAGTTGATCTGGCGTAATCCCAAAGGGTCGACGCCTCCGAGCCGGATTGGACTTTCCGGCGTGAATCCGGGCTCCTCCGCTCTGGCGGCGGCAGCGGTAATGTCTGCAAGGGAGGGCTGAGGCATCGATCAGTCTCCCGGCCAAATGAGGATTTGGTTGCAGCAACTCTTTGCCACGGCGACGGAGCGGTCGCGCAGCCTACTGCGCTCCCCCGTTGGCAGGACCAAGTGACAAAAGGGGCACGCGTCGCTCCACCGTTTCAAAATTAAGATTTTGGCGCGCGCCTGGCTCGACCAGAACGCGGCTTCCAACTCACCGCGTTCGTCGGGTGCCTCGGCCATTAGGTCGCTGTAGTCCTCGGACGGCCGACCGGCCTCCAGAGCGCGGACATAGGCGCCAGCTTGCTCGGAGAAGGTGCGGATAGATTGCACACGCGCCCAGAGCTCGGCGAATGTGGCGCTTTGGATCAATACAGACTGAAAACCTTGGGCGAGATCGAGAGATGGGAACACGCCATCTAGATCGTAATGAAGTCGGAGGAGGCGCGCTCGCGCATGACGCTCCGCCCCCTGCTCCGAGCTGATGCCAAGCAGGGTCAATATCGCCGCTGCTACGTCGGCTCGGCGCTCATAGATTACCTCAGAGGCAAGCAGGACCGGCATCAGGCGCTGAAGCCATTTCTTAGCCCTGAGAGCGGGGGGCTGAAGGCGTCCGCACACATACTGGGTCAGATCAAAGGCAATAAGAGCGTCGCGCGGCGTGTTCTTGGCAGAGAGCAGCTGGTCGAAGAGTTGATCGAAATTTTTGAATGATCTCTCGATCGCCGGGTCAACGGGGGCAACCTCACCCGTGACATCGGGGTCCTCGTCTTCGTCATCTTCTCCCCTGCGTCCCGATGACGTGCTGCCAAAGGGCTCTCGCGGTTCTCGGAAAGCTGCGATCACTAGCTCGATAAAGCGAGACCAACGTGGACCGCCCACATCGGCTGTGGCCAATGAACTCGGTCGATGGGTATCGCTGGCCTTGAGTTCGGCGACAGATATAGTTGCGCCGTGCCCACCTTTAAAATCCGCGTTGGCTGAGTTCCCGTGACTTTCGATTGGCAATGTGCCGCCCAGGCGTTCGAGGGTCTTCGTAAAACCAAGCCATGATAGCCGCCACGTCTGCAGGGGTCTCGGTTCCCGCCAAGAGCGGGAGGAGTTGTGAGCCTGCGGGGCCAAGGCGACGCCTCAGTTCCGAGAAGGCGGAGACAGAGATGAAGCCTTCAGCCGCGCGCCCGTCGGCAGCTTGTACGCGAAGGACTTGTCGGCCGCCCTTCCAGGCCTGTGCTTCAAGTCCAGGCGCGGAGATCTGAAACTTCCCGTCTTCGCCGACGCGGATGGTACCGAGCGCGAGGTGTCCTCCGGCCGAGACGTAGAATACGGACACGTCGCCAAGCGATTTCGGGGTGAGCACCTGGCCGGAGATGCGATCGCCTTCGAGCGTGGCCCTCAGGACGCCCGGGAGAGCGGCATCGTCATCGTCGACCGGTTCTTGCGATTGAACGAAGTCAGGAGGTTCAGCCGGGGCAAAGCGCCAACCAACGGTTCGTTCTCGTTGAATCCGGGCGACGCTAGCCTCGACGTTGCGGCCGGCGCTAAGCGCGGCCGTCGTCGCATTCGCGCTCCCGGAGAGGAGTATCCGGCCTCTTTTGCAAATGACCTCGAACGCTTTAGCGTGAAGACGCCGCAGGTGAGCTTCTTCCATCACCTGGAGGTGGATGGCCTTTACGGCGATGTCCGTGCGCTCTGGCCAATTCGCCCCGGCTGTTCCCTTCACGGTGTCGCCGGAATGGACATGCACATACGCATGGTCGAGACCGATGGACTTGCATAAGCGATCGACCGCCGAGCCCGTATCCCAAAATGGAGAGGCGACGATGAGCCGTTGAGCGCCGCCGAGGTCCTGAACGGCTTGTGCGAGCTTCTCCGCTATGGCCCCGTCCAGGCTGTGGTACAGGCGAATATCACCGTTGCGCGGGTGAGCCCCTATGGCGGATCGCAATTCGTCGGCGACAGTGCGGCATTGATCGGCCGCGCCATGCTGGATGCGGCCGGTGTCCGACAGGCGATCGAAAAAGTCGGCCGTGTCGAGGATGGCGTCGGCCGCAAAACTCGGATGCAGATGTTCGAGTACCTCGAAGTTTCCCCCCAGCCGCCGAAGGTCAGATTTCCCGAACCGACAAGGAGGTGGCAATCGTTGTCGGCGGCTAGAACCGAAATCTTGGGATGAAACACGCCACCGTTAACGTGGACCGGCTCCACCTCGTAATCCTTGCCTACTCGGGTAGCGCCCTGCTCGCTCAAGCTGGCCCGGACACCTTCAATATCAGCGAGAATCAGCCTGTCATGCCCGCCGCCGCGAATAAGGGCATCGAGGAGAACGGCCTCGAAAAAGGACAAGCTGAGAGCGTAAGTCGTGAAGGTGACGCGCCGCCAGGGATTCGCAGAGATCAAATCTAAGGGGGATAACCTCACGAAGGGTCCTCGATCGGCAAAATAAAGCCGGGATAGACGAAGGCATCGGCGATGCGCTCGCAACCGGCACCACGCATGCCAGCGGCAGGCGGCACTTGGGGTGCGCTTGCGCTCACTGTCAATCGGCGCCGAAGTTTGCCTCGGTTCCCCTACACCTCTGTCGGTGGTGAAGGATCGGACAGACTTTCGGTGCCGCTCCGCATTCGGCGATAGTGCCGAGTAGGGAGTATTGCACCTCATCGGCTTGGCGCAATGTTGGCGGGCATTCCTTTGATATGCGCACGTTATGGCCGAACGCGGTTACCCGATCGTTAAGACCCTGGCAAGCCCCGGCGCGGCATCACCAGCGAAGATGCGGCGAAAGGCGGCGCTAATCGCAACCAGCCACGCCCCCAGCCACCAAGTCTGAGCCGGCCAGTCGATGGGCTCGCCTGTCGCTCAGGCGCGTTCAGGTTGTATCAATCGTTGTCGCGCACCATTCGGGACCTGCTGTCGTCGACGGAGATCGAAATGCGCACGATGATAGCGGCACTCGCCGGGTTGGTAGCCCTGACGACCTTCTCAGCACAAGCCGTACCCATTCCCCGGCGAAGGCAATCCCGGCCCAAGTCGGCGACGGTCCCACTTTAGGGGGCACAGGGTCGCTGCAAACGCCGCCCCCGGGATCGCCCGGCTGCGCCCCTCAGTTCGCGTGACCATCCAACGGTCAGCTCAGGACAGAAACTTGCGGGCGGCTGTGATGAAGTGATGAAGGTCTGCTAGCGGCGCCTCTCGCGCGTTCTCGATTGTCCCGGCGAACGTCCCTTCACCGAACCCACAACGCCCGTTCGCCGCCGGCAATGGAGCCGGCGCCACGACAGGCATTTGTTGAGGTTAGGACCTACGCCCTGGCGAGCCGCCTGAGGGCGAGTTATCCACGCGCTGGTTGACAGCGAAGGGCTGCCGATGCGGATCGTTGTCCACTTTGCGGGACCGAGCTGAATCAATTGAATGGTTCTGAGCGCTAGCGCCGAAACCCATAGCAGTTACCGCGGCTAGAAAACCCAAATAATGTCCTGTTTGTTATCCGCGCAAATATAAGCATGAGCGCGTTTCAATTCCTCAGGCCGGCCATGAAAACCATCCAAACCCCGACCCTCGAAGTGGCTTTCGAAGAAAGTGGACCCGTCCGGGGGCGGCCGGTGATCCTGTTGCACGGCTTCCCCGACGATGTGCACGCGTACGATCAGGTCGCGCCACCGCTCGCAGCTGCGGGGTGGCGCGTTATGGTCCCCTATTTGCGCGGCTATGGCCCGACCCGGTTTCGCCGCGTCGAGACGCCGCGCTCTGGGCAGCAGGCGGCGCTTGGCCGCGACCTCGCCGACTTCATCGAAGCCCTCGATCTGCCTCGGGCGGTGCTTGCCGGATATGACTGGGGCGGGCGCGCCGCATGCGTCGTTGCGGCATTATGGTCGCAGCGCGTCGCCGGGCTGGTGACGATGGGCGGATACAATATCCAGAACATCGCTGCGGCCGGGAAGCCCGATGCGCCGGCAACCGAGCACCGGCGCTGGTACCAATGGTACTTTCACACCGAGCGCGGCCGGGCGGGGCTGGCAGCCAACCGGGCGGCCCTGTGCCGACTGCTCTGGGAGCTGTGGTCGCCGAATTACCGCTTCGACGATGCGGCGTACGAGCAGACCGCGGCTCATTCGAGAATCCGGATTTCGTCGATGTCGTGATCCAATCATACCGCCATCGCTATGGCGCGGCGCCGGGCGACCCGGCACTGGAGCCGATCGAGGCGCAGCTCGCAAGCCCAGCCGCAGATCACTGTCCCGACCGTCTCGTTGCAGGGCGAATGCGACGGGGTGAGCCGCCCCGGCAACCCCGAGCGCGAGGCACGGCATTTCACCGGCCCTTACCAGCACCGCGTCATACCGATTGCTGGGCATTTCCTGCCGCGCGAGGCGCCGCAGGCTGTCGTTCAGGCGGTGCAGGAGATGGCCGGATAGCCAAGCCCCGTAGTGGCGCTTAAGATTGCCCGTGCTATCGGCGGGCATTGCCCGTCACGCCAGGAGGCCGGGATGTACGATCTGCTGATACGCGGGGCGACCGTTGTCGACGGGCTCGGAGGCGGAGCCGCGCCGCGCCGATGTCGCGGTCAAGAGGTCGCGGATTGCCAGCATCGGCGAGCTTGGCAAAGAGGCCGCCGAGGTGGTCGATGCCGGCGGGCTCACCCTGATGCCCGGCATCATCGACATTCACACCCATTACGACGCGCAGGTGACATGGGACCCGACCTTGTCGCCTTCGCCCTCGCTCGGCGTGACGACTGCGGTGATGGGCAATTGCGGCTTCGGCATCGTCCCGAGCCCGCCCAATCTGCGCGACCTGATCATGCGCAACCTCTCGGTCGTCGAAGGAATGGATCTCGACGCGCTACGCGCCGGGATCAAATGGGAGTTCCAGTCCTTCGCCGAATATCTGGAGACCGTCCGGCGCCGTGCCCCCTACGGCAATCTGGCCGTGTTTGTCGGACATTCCGCCGTGCGCACCGCGGTGATGGGCGAGGACGCTTCGGTCCGCAAGACATCCGACCGCCGCGGAACTGGCGGAAATGAAGCGCCTCGTCACCGAGGCCATGCAGCAGGGCGCGGTGGGGCTTGGCGCTTCCTATTCGCTGAACCACTCCGGGCATGGCGGCGTGCCAATGCCGTCGACGATCAGCGACATCGGCGAGTTCGACGCTCTGGTCGGCGCGATGGGCGAGCGCGGCAAGGGCGTCGTCGAGATTTCCTCGGGCCCGAAAACCGTCGCCGAGATGGAGGAAATCGCGGCGCGCCACGGCCGGCGCATCTTCATGAGCACGGCGTTGGCGCTCTACAACGAGCAATATCCGCGGCGCGCGATCGAGATGTTCGACGCCTGCGCCGCTGCCCAGGCGCGCGGCAACGGGGTGCACATCCAGATCACCTGCCAGCCGCTGTCCTTTGATTTCACGCTGAAGAGCGCCTACCCGTTCTACAGCCACCCGTCATTCGACCCGATCAAGGCACTCTCGCCCGAAGCGCTGAAGGAGGTGTTTGGCGATCGCGGGTTCCGCGACCGGTTCCGCCAGGATTTGCGGCAGCCTCGACCCGGAACAGTGTTTCAGGGGAATTGGGACCGGGTCATTGTCGCCGCCCCGGCCCTGCCGAAAAATGCGGCGCTGATGAACCGCAATATCGCGGAAATCGCCCAGCAGCGCGGGCTTGATCCGCTCAATGCGTTCCTCGATCTCGGGCTCGAGGAAGACCTCGAGACCGGCTTCATCGGCAGGTTCTTCAATGCGGTCGATGAAGGTGTTGCGCCGCTCCTGAAGCACCCGGCCGGAGTGGTCGCATTGTCGGATGCCGGAGCCCATCTGATGTACCTGTGCGACGCCGGTTTCGGGCTTTACCTGCTCGGTCACTGGGTCCGCGAACGCGGCGTTTTTGACCTTCCGGAGGGTGTGCGCCGCCTGACCGGGCATCAGGCGGGGCTCTACGGCATTCCGGACCGCGGCCGAATCGAGGTCGGCGCGTTCGCCGATATGCTGCTGTTCGACCCCGCGACCGTCGGCATATCGCCGGCGCGCCGGGTCAACGACCTGCCGGGCGGCGGCCCCCGCACGATCCGCGACCCGGTCGGGGTGCACGGCGTTTTTGTCAATGGCACAAAGGTTTTCGACGGGGCGCGCTACCGCGCTCTCGCCAAAGGGCCGGGGCAGGTCATCACCCGATTCCTGCCGACCGGCCCCGCCGCCGTGCAGAGCGCTGCCGAGTAATGCCCGGTCACCAGAATTCCCGGGAGCAACCGCCAGCGGACCTGCTGCGAGTAACCCTTGTAACCCGGCAGCTCGACGCGAAGCACACGGTCCTCGGCAATCGTTCGCCACAACAGCAGCGGCACGCCTAGGGCGCCGGTCGCGGTTGCCAACCACGAGCCGAGCGCCAAGCCACTCGCGACAATTGCGGGGAGTGCGGCAGCATAGCCGGGATGCCGCACCCAGCGGTATGGCCCGCCAGTGACGAGGTGATGGCCTCGCTCTCGCTGGATGCGGATGACGGACGAAAAGAAACGGTTGACGTGCATCGCCCAAATGAAGATCGACAAGCCGCCGGCGAACACGATGATCCCAATGATCCGCAGGGCCCTTGGGACGGTATCCGACCAGTGGAACCGGCCCCGATCAAGGCCGGCGATTGCCCAGTGCACGATGCAGAATAAGGACACCAGGATCAGCCGCAGGCCGGGCGGTCGGCCGCCGGGCCGCATACGCTCCCGGGCGAGATCCTCATCGATCAGAAAAAGGGCAGCGGCAGATAACGACGCGATGACCGCCAAGTAGACCCAGAATAGCGGAATATCGAGCCGGCCGGCGGTGCCGAACAAGACGGCGGCGACCACCAGAGTGAAGCCGAGGGTTTGGGCGACTGCCGATAGTGAGGGCCTTGTCACCCGCGCAACTGCCCGCCAGTGGCCTTTTCGACCTGGGCGACGAGGCGCTTTGAGAAGCCTTCGATCTCGGCTTCCGTCAGGGTCCGATCCTGCGGCTGCAGCACGACGGTGACGGCGAGCGACTTCTTGCCTTCAGGCAAACTCTCGCCCTCGTATACGTCGAAGAGACGGATCTCGGAGACGAGCTTGCGGTCGACGCCGCGCGCCGCGCGCAGCAGCTGCTCGGCCGGCAATTCGCGGTCGACCACGAAGGCAAAGTCGCGCTCGATCGGCTGAAACACCGACAATTTGAGTGGCGCCTTGGTGCGCGCCGCACGCGGCTCCGGCACCGCATCGAGAAACACCTCGAAGCCGGCAACCGGCAGGCGCACACCCAGCGTCTCGAGCACTGCCGGATGCAATTCCCCGAAGGCGCCCAGCACATTCGGGCCCAGCCGCAGGGCGCCGGCCCGTCCCGGATGGTACCAGGAGGGCGGGTCGGGGGTGACCTGGACGTTGTCCGCCGGAGCGCCCATCGCAGCAAGGGCGGCGAGCGCATCGGCCTTCACGTCATAGAGATCGACCTCGCGCGCCGCTGCGCGCCAATGCTTCGGGCCGGTCTGCCCGGTGCGGACCCCGCCCGCCGCCAGGACCTGCCCGCCCGGTGTATCGTCCCGGTAGAGCGGGCCCAGCTCGAACAAGCCTGCATCGGGGTAGCCGCGATCGGCGTTGCGGCGCGCGGCAGCGACGAGCCCCGGCAACAGCGACGGGCGCATCGCATCGAGATCGGCGCTGATCGGGTTCACCAGCCGCAACTCCGGCTTGGCGCCGCCGAACAGCTCGGCCTCCCGCGTCGCGATAAAGGAGAAGGTCACGGCTTCGACCAGCCCTCGCGCAGCGAGGCTGCGGCGGACCAGCTCGGCTCGCCGCTGCACCGGCACGAGCGCCGGGCGCGGCAACGCTCCATCGCGTTCGAGCGGCACCGCGGGGATCAGGTCGTAGCCCTTGATCCGCAACACTTCCTCGACAAGATCGGCCTCCCCGACGATGTCGCCGCGCCACGAGGGGGGCTCGACCGAGAGGTCCCCCGCCGGCAGCGTCTCGACCAGGCATCCGAGAGAGGTCAAAATCTCGGCGCTCTCCTGATATGGCACGTGCAATCCGCCGAGGGTCGCCGGCCGCTCGGCGCGCAGTACGTAACGGCGCCGCCAATCCGGCACGGCGCCTGCCGTGACGACCTCGGAGGCTTCGCCCCCGCACAGCTCGAGGATCAACCGGGTCGCGATCTCCAACCCGTCCCCGACAAAGGCGGGGTCGAGGCCACGCTCGAAGCGATAGCGGGCGTCGCTCGCGATGTTGAGCTTGCGGCCGGTCGCGGCGGTGCGCACCGGGTCGAACAGCGCGGCCTCGATGAACACCTCGGTGGTCATTTCGGTGCAGCCGGTCGCCTCGCCGCCGATCACACCGCCGAGGCTCTGCACTCCGGCGCGGTCGGCGATCGCGGTCACCTCGGGGTCGAGCGGGTATTCCTGTCCGTTGAGGGCGAGCAGAGTCTCGCCGGGCCGGGCGAACCTCACCGTCAGATCCCCAGCGAGCCGGTCCGCATCGAAGACGTGGAGCGGCCGGTCTAGATCGAAGGTCAGAAAATTCGTGATGTCGACCAGCGCCGAGATCGGCCGCAACCCGATCGCCTCGAGCCTGGTGCGCAACCAGCCGGGGCTCGGCCCGTTGCGCAAACCGCGTATATGCCGGCCGAGAAACAGCGGACAGGCGGATTGGTCCTCGATGCGGACACGTATCGGCGAGCGGAAGCGGCCGGGTACCGGAGTCGTGTCGAGCGGCTTCAGCCGCCCGAGGCCGGCCGCCGCGAGGTCGCGCGCGATGCCGCGAACGCCGAGGCAATCGGCGCGGTTCGGCGTCACCTTGATGTCGAGGACGATGTCGCCGAGGCCGGCGAAGCTCGCATAGGGTGCCCCGACCGGGGCCTCCTCGGGCAATTCGATGATCCCCTCGTGGTCGTCGCCGAGACCGAGCTCATAGGCCGAGCACAACATCCCGCGCGAGGCGACGCCGCGGATCACGCTCTCCTTCAGCAGCGCGCCGGTGCGCGGGATCACCGTGCCGGCGGGGGCGAACACGCCCTTCATCCCGGCGCGGGCGTTCGGTGCGCCGCACACCACCTGCACCTGGCCGCGCCCGGTGTCGACGAGGCAGACCCGGAGCCGGTCGGCATTGGGGTGCTGCTCCGCCGAAATCACCGACGCCACGGTGAACGGATCGAGACCGGCGGCGCGGTTCTCGACGCCTTCGAGATCGTGGCCGAGCATGATCAGCCGCTCGGAGATTTCGGAGAGCGGCGCGTCGGTTTCGAGATGCTCCTTCAGCCAGGCGAGGGTCGTCTTCATGCGGCGGCCCCGGCGGGCAGCGGCCCGCGCACCAGCGAGGGAACATCGAGCGGCAGGAAGCCGTAGTGGCGCAGCCAGCGCAGATCCGAATCGTAGAAGGTCCGCAGGTCGGGGATGCCGTATTTCAGCATCGCCACCCGCTCGATCCCCATCCCGAACGCAAAGCCCTGGTATTCGGCCGGGTCGATGCCGCAATTCTTCAAAACCTGCGGATGGACCATGCCGCTGCCGAGGATCTCCAGCCAGTCGCCGCCGGCGCCGATCTTGAGCTCGCCGCCGGCGCGCGAGCAGCCGATATCGACCTCGGCAGAGGGCTCGGTGAACGGGAAATAGCTCGGGCGGAAGCGCACCGGCAGGTCGTCGACGCCGAAAAAGGCGCGGCAGAACTCGATCAGGCAGCCCTTCAGATGACCCATATGGGTCGTCCGGTCGATGACCAGCCCCTCGACCTGATGGAACATCGGCGAATGGGTCGCATCGTGGTCGCAGCGGAAGGTGCGCCCGGGCACGATGATGCGGATCGGCGGCTTTTGCGGCCAGCATCGTGCGGATCTGCACCGGCGAGGTATGGGTCCGCAAGCACGAGGCGGGTGCCGTCCGGCCGCTCGGGCAGGTAGAAGGTGTCGTGCTCCTGGCGCGCGGGATGCTCGGGCGGGATGTTGAGCGCCGTGAAGTTGTAGAAATCCTCTTCGATATGCGGCCCTTCGGCAAAGGCGAACCCCATCTCGCCGAAGATTGCGACGATCTCGTCGATCGTTTGGCTGATCGGGTGGATTTGACCGGCCCCGCAGAACGGCACGGGAAGGGTCACATCGGCGCGTTCGGTAGCCAGCCGCTGATCGAGCGCGGCGCGGCCGAGCCGCGCGGCCGCGTCGGCGAGCGCCGCAGTGATCCGGTCCTTGGCGGCGTTCAGCGCCGCGCCAACACTGCGCCGCTCTTCCGGGCCGAGCGCGCCCAGCTCTCGCATTGCCGAGGTCAGGGAGCCGCGGCGGCCGAGCACCTTGACCCGGATCTCTTCGAGCGCTTCAGCCGAGGGGGCCGCGACGATCTTGTCGAGAATGTCGTCGTTTGAGGGGTCGAAATCTGCCATTCGCTCCATCCAAAAAGAAAAGGGGCCGCTAAACGGCCCCTGCTACTAACGCCTTGCCAGCAGCGCGTGTTGCTCAGGGCCTAGCTGTCGGACCCGCCGGTAAATCGGATAGACGCGCGCCGAGGCACGGTCAGCCGGCCGTTGCCGCTGGTGGAGCCGCCGTCAGCGCCGCCTGCGCCGTCGCGGTCAAGGCCTGGAACGCCTCGGGCTCGCGGATCGCGATGTCAGACAGCACTTTGCGATCGAGATCGAGCCCGGCCAGCTTGATGCCGTGCATGAATTGCGAATAGGTCAGGCCGTGCTCGCGGGCGCCGGCGTTGATCCGCTGGATCCACAAGGCGCGGAAGTCGCGCTTGCGGTTGCGCCGGTCGCGGTAGGCGTAGCGCAGCGCCTTCTCGACCTTCTCGATCGCGATGCGATAGGCGGTGCTGCCGCGGCCGCGGTAGCCCTTGGCGAGATCGAGGACCTTCTTGTGGCGCGCGTGGGTGGTCACCCCGCGTTTGACGCGTGCCACGGCTCAACTCCGCAGATACGGCATGTAGGTCAGGACCAGCTTGGCGTCGCCTGGCTCCATCGTCGTGGTGCCGCGGCGCAGCCGCTTGCCCTGTTTCGATTTGCTGATCAGCCGGTGGCGCTTGTGGCCCCAGTTGCGAACGATCTTACCGGTGGCGGTGCGGCCGAACCGCTTTTTCGCACCGCTCTTGGTCTTGAGCTTGGGCATCCGAACATCCGTGTCAGGCTCGCGGGGCCGAGGCACGCCACCGCAACGCGGCCCGCCGCCCCATCCGAGCCGCGCTATATAGCGACGCTGCCGAGTGAACGCAAGCTGGCGCCGTTTTAAGGGAGGGTTGGGGTCAGGCCAGCGGCAACGTTTGATTGAGCGGCGGGTTAACGGCCCGCTGCACCTGCAGCGGATCTACAGCGGGATCTCTCGTACAGGTTGTAAACAGCCGTGCTTCCGCATGAGCTGGCACCCGGCCGCTAACCCGAGCCTGAGAAATCTACGTCACGAATGTGGCGAAATTTTTGTCCGGGGGGCCGTGTTCATTCGTTCCAGGCGCGGCCCATGCGAGGCCGCCCCGGAATGACCACTTAGGATGTCACGGTTCAGATAACGTATCGATCTAGCTGCGATCATTTCTGGTCGCGCTCTAAGGTTTGGCGCCGACCCTCCCCACCGTCATGTCCGAGGAAGCGGGCATTCGGGGGCGGATCGGCTGAGCCCCCTACGCGGTCTTAGGAGCCAATCAGGAAGCCATGATTCGCGGCAATGTTCGGATCCGGTCGGGGGTTTTGGTGATCGGCGCAGCCCTCGTGGCGATGATGTCCAGCAGGGGCGAAGCGGCTGCTATCGATGCGGGCTCCGGAACGGTTGTCCTGCGCGGTGCGGATTCTCAGCCCGAGGCGTCCGTCCCCATCGCCAACGGCGGTCCCGTCGTGCTTCGCGGCTCGCCGCCAAAGCCCGCTCCGGAACAATCAGCCTGCAGTCAAGGCTATTACGATGATCCGAACCAGGGCTGCCTGGCGCCGGAGGATGCTTACACCCCCGATTACGGGTACTGGCCGCCTTACGGGTTGGGCTGGCCCTATTTCGATCTCAGGCACCGCCAGCCCCGTCGCGGCTTCTCTCATCACCAGTTCCCGGTGCGGGCGATCCGCTCCGCGCGCCACCTGGGCGGGGGCCTCGGCCGGGGCGCCTCCCATCGTTCGGGGTTTGCTCATCGCTAGCCCGCATCAAGGAGGCGCCAGAGCGCCTGCTTGATCGCCCGTTCTACGGCACCTTCGCCGCGCCTATTTTGGCGACATCACCATCGTCATCTGGCGACCCTCCATCCGCGGCATCTGCTCGACCTTGGCAATCTCGTCGAGATCGTCCCGGACCCGGATCAAAACATCCATGCCCAGCTCCTGATGCGCCAGTTCGCGGCCGCGGAACCGCATGGTCACCTTGACCTTGTCGCCTTCCTCGATGAATTTTACCATGCTGCGCCGCTTGACCTCGTAATCGTGGTCGTCGATGCTGGGGCGCAGCTTGATTTCCTTGACCTCGATAATCTTTTGTTTCTTGCGCGCTTCGTTCTTTTTCTTTTGTTCTTCGTATTTAAACTTGCCGAAATCGAGAATTTTGCAGACGGGCGGATCGGCGTTCGGGGCGATCTCGACCAGGTCGAGACCGGCATTGGCCGCCATCGTGAGCGCTTCGTTGCGCCCGACCACCCCCACCATTTGCCCTTTGTCGTCGACGAGGCGGACGCGCGGCACGCCGATTTCGTCGTTGATGCGGGGACCCTTCTCGGGTGGGAGTGAAGTTCACGGGTGGTCTGGGTATGTGTGCGATCTCCTCTTCGCGGTCGACGGGGTTCGTCCACGACAACGCCCAACCGGGTCAGCGCAAGGACGGAACCGCCGCTTCTTTCTTCAATCTAGCGACGGCTTCGCCGAGCGCAAGGGCTTCCTGCTCCTTGCCGCCGAGCCGGCGGAGCGCAACCATTCGGTTCGCCGCCTCGCGCCGGCCGACCACCAGCATGACCGGCACCTTGGCGAGACTGTGTTCGCGCACCTTATAAGCGATCTTCTCGTTTCCGGCGTCGACCTCCACCCGTAGCCCGGCGGCCTTGCATTCCTGCGCGACCTCGGCGGCGTAATCGGCAGCGTCGGAAGTGATCGTGGCGACGACCGCCTGCACCGGCGCCAGCCATGGCGGGAAACGCCCACCGTAATGCTCGATCAGAATGCCGATAAAGCGTTCGAATGACCCTAAGATCGCACGGTGCAGCATATACGGCGCGTGGCGCTGGCCGTCCTGGCCGATATAGCTGGCACCAAGCCGCTCAGGCATCTGAAAATCAAGCTGCAACGTGCCGCACTGCCAGTCGCGGCCGAGCGCGTCGCGCAGCACGAATTCGAGCTTCGGTCCATAGAACGCACCCTCGCCGGGATTGAGCGTGTAGGGAAGACCAGCGGCGCTAACGGCTTCTTCGAGATCCTGCTCGGCGAGATCCCAATAAACCTCCCCGCCGAGGCGGTGATCAGGGCGAGTGGCGAGCTTGACCGTGACTTCGTCGAAGCCGAAGTCGTGGTAGACGGACATCAGCAGCCTACAAAAATCGATCGCCTCCTTCTTGACTTGGCTGTCACCCTTCGCCTGGGGGTCCGGCCATTCGCAGAAGATATGAGCATCATCCTGAGTGAAGGCGCGCACCCGCATGATGCCATGCAGCGCCCCCGAGGGCTCGTTGCGGTGGCAGCTGCCGAACTCGGCAAGCCGCAGCGGCAGTTCGCGGTAGCTTCTGAGCCGGTCGCGGAAGATCAGCACATGGCCCGGGCAGTTCATCGGCTTGATCGCAAGCACTCGCTCATCGCGGCTCTCGGCGATGAACATGTTCTCGCGGAAATTCTCCCAATGCCCCGAAGCCTCCCACAGGCTGCGGTCGAGCAATTGCGGGCCTTTGACTTCGAGATAGCCGGCCGCGTCGAGCCGCATGCGCAGGTAGTTCTCGATGATCCTGAAACAGGGTCCACCCCTTGGGGTGCCAGAACACGCTGCCGACCGCCTCCTCGCCGATGTGGAACAGGTCGAGCTCGCGCCCGAGCCGGCGATGGTCCCGGCGCTCCGCCTCCTCGAGCCGGAACAGATATTGCTCCAATCCTTATTGCTGGCCCAGGCGGTCCCGTAGATGCGTTGCAGTTGCGCGTTCTTAGGATCGCCGCGCCAATAGGCGCCGGCGACGCTCATCAATTTGAAGGCTTGGCCGAGACAGCCGGTCGAAGGCAGGTGCGGCCCGACGCAGAGATCGACAAAATCGCCTTGCCGATAAAGGCTGATCTCCTCGCCGTGCGGGATTTCGCCGATGTACTCGGCCTTGTAGCCTTCACCGATGCCGCGAAAAAATTGCGCCGCCCTGTCCCGGTCCCAGATCTCGCGGCTGATTTTCTCGTCGCGGCCGACGATCTCGTGCATCCGCGCCTCGATCTTTTCGAGGTCTTCCGGGCGTAAACGGCTCGGCGCGCGCAAAATCGTAATAGAACCCGCTCTCGGTCGCGGGCCCGAAAGTCACCTGGGTCTCCGGATAGAGCTCCTTCACCGCCTCGGCCATCACGTGAGCCGCGTCATGGCGCAGGATTTCGAGTCCCTCCGGCGTATCCTTGGTGATGATCGCGATCGCGGCGTCGCGGTCGACCACGCGTCGCCAGATCGCGCGCGCTGGCCGTCGACCCGGATGGCGATCGCCGCCTTGGCGAGGCCCGGCCCGATCGCCGCGGCGATGTCGCCGCCGGTCACGGCGCCCGGAAATTCAAGCGATTTTCCGTCAGGCAGCGTCACGAGGATCGGCGCCGGAGGAGCACTCGGAGAAGCGCATCGAAATTGGTCGTCGTTCATTGCCGGTACATAATAGCCGAATTGTAAGAAATCACCTGCGCCGCGATCAGGTCGCGAGGCGTCGTGCGGCGATCGGACAGGAACCAGATAGAAGGCGCAAAGCCGCCTCGATCAAGAAATCTTGCGATGCTCCAGGGCCGGCGCCGCCGCCTTCCCGACCACCGCATCGAAGCCGATGCGCAAGACCCGCTTCAGCGGCCCCTTGCGCTGCTCGACCAGGCGCCCGAGCCCAATCGCCGCGCCCAATGCGAGCACAAAGACGAGCACCCGGTGGATCGTCCCATCCACGGGTCCCGGGATGACCGTCGCCCAGAAGGTCAATAAGGGGTAATGCAATAGATAGAGCCCGAAGCTGGCGCCGGCGAGCCAGCGGACCGCATTTTGCGCCCGGAGGCCGGGAAGCGGCAGCCGCGCATTGGCGAGACCCGCGACAAACAGAGCCGTCAGCGCCCCGATCAGATAATCGTAACCGGAGTAGCCGGGCGGCAACCATCGGCCGCCCGGCTGCCAGAAGAGCCGTTGCCCGCCCAGGGCTTCCAGCACGATGAGCCCGGCGGCGCTGATTGCCAGGAGGAACCACCCACAGCCGTTCGGCAGTTCGGCCCGCCAGCGCCAAGCAGCCACCCCCATGAGCCAGATCGGGAAGAAGAGGAGAATTTTCGGGCCGGCCAGCAGCGCCGCCGCGCCGATCGCGACGATCCGCCGCCGCCCGCGCAAAAATGCCGCCGCGCCGAACAGAACATAGTACCAAGCCTCGTAATTGAGCGACCAGAACGGAACATTGCGCCCGGGGAGTATCGTCAGCGTCCAGCTCTCGCCGAGAAAGATCGCCGACGCTGCGTAGCCGATCACGGGATGGGCCATGCCGTGGCCCCATTCCGGCCCGTACAGCCTGGGATCGATCTCGTTTCCGAGCCAATTGAGCGCCGCGGTCAGCATGAACGCGGGGATGATCACCGAATACAGCCGGGCAACTCGACTGAGGGCGTAATCATCGAGGTTTCGCTCTCGAGCTTCGCTGACCCACGCAATGACAAAGCCGGACAATACAAAAAAGACCAGGACTGCGGTCCGGCCGTAGACCGCGAGTTGCCAGAAGAGGGCGCCGCTGATCCGCCCGACTGCGTAGTGCGACAAAAAAACCGTGAACGCGGCGCCGAAGCGCAGCGCGTCGAGATAGAGCGAAACGGCGGGTGTCATTCCGACGCTCTCGCGGCGCCGCGAGGAAGCTCGATAGCCCCGGAGAGCTCGACCTCCGAGCTTGCTCGGGTCAGTCGAGGGTCAGCGGCTGTCCGTCGAGATCCTCGGCCCGTTCCACTTCGATCAACACCGCGAACCCGTGCTTCTCGGGGTCCCGATCCTTTTCCGGCTGAACCAAGCGCCGCCACACTTCTTCATATACCGGTCCGGATTTGTAGATCCGGGCGCGGCCATAAAACCGGGCGATCCCGCCCTTGGGCAGGATACCCTCCTCGCGTAGCTGCGGCTTGCGGAAGTACACGGTCAGCGAGCGCGCCGTCCGCAAGGTTTCCGGTGGTCGAGCCCTTGCCGCGCTCCCACAGCCCGATATGCGTGTCGTCGTACACCATCGTGCTGCCGCGCGGCGTCACCTGCGCGAAGCCATCGGGCAGCACGCTTGCGACCAGGCATACATTCGCCGGGAAGGCGCTGTTTATGTGCGGCTGCAATACCGTCGGAATTTTCGCCATGATGCCTCCGTCAGTGTGGTGCCCGTCGCGGGACCTGCTCGAGGGTGGGCGCCAGATCGCGGGGTCGCGAACCGGCGCAGGTCGCGGGTCTGCTAGTCATCCGCTGCGGCGCGCGCGGTTTGGCCAATCGCGGCGCCGGCGAACACTGCGAGCTCGCGTATCAGATCGGTGATGTCGGCCTGCAGGCGGGCGAAGCCGGGGGTTTTTTCGAGCGTCTTCTGGTCCATGTAGAGGGCGCGGTCGACCTCGATCTGCAGGCTGTGCCGGCGCGCCGCCGGCTGACCCTGCCGTTTGACGATCTCGACACCCTTGTAGACCTCGTTGATCCGCACCGTATAGCCGCGGCGGCGCAACACCCGCGCCACGAAATCGGTGAATTCGGGGGCGCAGGTGGTCCCGTCGCGATCGCCGAGGACAAAATCGGCGCATTGTCCGCCCTTTTTGCCGCTTCGTTGGGACGGCATCGAATGGCAGTTGACGTGCCAGACAACGCCGAATTTTTGGTGCGTGCGCCGGCAGGTTTCCTCCAAGACATCGTGGTAAGGGGTGTAATAGCGCTCGACCCGGGAGAGGATCTCTGCGACCGTCAGCTTGCGGTCGTAGATCGGAATCCCGGGCCGGGCGACGCGGCGCACCACCCCGAGCCCGGCGCGGGTCTTATGAGAGGGGTGCAGCGCCCAGGGCCAGGGCTCGTCGATCAAGGCGGTGTCGAGGTCGTCGGCCGCCCGGTTGGGGTCTAGGTAGCTGCGCGGGAACACCGCTGCGATCAATGTCGCCCCCAGTTCGGGGCCAGCCGCATAGAGCTCGTCGACATAGGTGTCCTCGGCGGTCCGCAGAAGGCCGAGCGGGCAGGAAAAGCGAAAGTCTTCGGGATAATGCGATCCGCTGTGCGGCGAGTTCGAAGACCAGCGGCACCTCGGCCCCCCGCGGGTCGCGGCGCCACAGAACGCCGGGGATCTCGAAGGTCATCTTATCCTGGCTCCTCGTTGGCGAGCTGCAGCGTGCATCCTGGTTCCGAAATTTACGGAGGGTTGTGCCCGCGGGCAAGCGATGAGGGCGGCTGCGGCCTGTTGGCGGGGTGACGCGCCGGCCTATCGGGTGCAAAATGCTCCCTCGCCGTTAGAGCATTGGGAGCGCCGCGTGCCCGAGCCGAACTACGCCGTCGAGCTGACCCCGCCTGATATCGAGCCCTACCGCTCCGGCAATGCCGGGGTCGATTACGTCACCACTTTCGACAGCGGCGTCGCCGGGCCGCACGTTCTCGTCACCGCGCTCACGCACGGCAACGAGATCTGCGGCGCGATTGCGCTCGACCGCCTGTTCCGCGCCGGGTTGCGGCCGCGGCAAGGCAGGCTCACCCTCGCCTTCGACAATGTCGCCGCCTATCGCAATTTCGATCCGCGGGTGCCGGTCGCGTCGCGCTTCGTCGACGAGGATTTCAACCGGCTATGGGCCCCCGCCACGCTCGATGGGCCCCGCCGGTCGGCCGAGCTCGCCCGGGCGCGCGAGTTGCGCCCCGTTGTGGATGCCGCCGACTTCCTGCTCGACATCCACTCGATGCAGTATGCGACGGCGCCGCTGATGCTGGCCGGCACGCTCGACCGCTCGGTGGCCCTGGCGCGGCGGGTCGGGATCCCCGAATTGATCATGTGCGATGCCGGCCACGCGGCAGGCCCTCGGATGCGCGATTACGGCGGGTTCGGGGATCCCGCCTCGGCGAAAACGGCGCTCCTGATCGAGAGCGGCCAGCACTGGGAACAGCGCGCCGCCGAGGTCGCAACCGATGTGATGCTGCGCTTTCTGATCGCGCTCGGCACCCTGTCGCGGGAGGATGCCGAGCTGCTCGCAGGACCCGATTTCGATGCGCACCCGCGGCAGCGCGTCATCGAGGTGACCGAGGCCATCACGATCACCGGCGACCGCTTCGAGTTCGCCGCCGATTTCCGCGGCCTCGAAGTGTTGTCGCCCAAGGGCGCCCTGATCGGGCGCGACAATGGGCGCGAGGTGCGCACACCCTACGACGAGTGCGTGCTGATCATGCCGTCGAGGCGCCTCGCCAAAGGGCAGACCGCGGTCCGCCTCGGCCGCTACGTCGCGTGAGAGCGGGGGCCGGTCCTGCCCCGGCGGCCCCCGCCAAACGCAGTTTCCCGCCCATCGTCGACGGGCGGGCGCGGGTTCTCGTGCTCGGGACCTTGCCCGGGGAAGAGTCGCTGCGGCGCGGCGAATATTACGCCCATCCGCGCAACCTCTTCTGGCCGATAGTTTTTGCGCTGTTCGGCGCCGCGCCGGCGCCGGGCTACGCCGACCGGCTGGCATTTCTCGCAACGCATGGCATAGCGCTGTGGGATGTCTGCGAAATCGGCGAGCGCGAGGCGAGCGCGGATTCGATGATCCGCCGGGAAGTGCCAAACGTCATCGACCGGCTCCTCGACGATTATCCGGCGATCCACGCGGTCGCCTTTAACGGCATTACAGCGCGGCGGCTCTATGACCGGCACTTTCCGTGGCGGCCGACGCTCTCCTATCTGGCACTTCCCTCGACGAGCCCGGCCCACGCCCGCCTCGGCTTCACGGAAAAGCTCGCCCGCTGGACCGCCCTGCGCGACGCCCTCGAAAGACGGCTTGATCCGTAGCAGCGCGGCAGAAGATAGCTCGGCGCTCTTGCAAAAGCGGCTCGGATCCTGACGTGTGTATTGTGACGTAGTTATATACACATCAGCTGCCATGCGAACGAATATCGAAATCAGCGACGAGCTTATGCAGGAAGCGCTCCGAGTTTCGGGACTGCAGACAAAGAGGTCCGCCGTGGAAGCGGGTTTGAGGGCGTTGATCCGGCTGCATCGGCAAAAGAAAATCCTGGATCTCGCCGGAAAGGTTCATTGGGAGGGCGATTTAAATGAAAGCCGAAAAGGCCGTCTCCCCACGTGATCCTTGTCGACAGCTCCGTCTGGATTGATCACCTTAGAAACACGGTCACCAGGCAGGTGTCTCAGTTGCGCTCGCTAATTTCTAGCGAGGAGCTGCTGGTTGGCGACCTCATCCTCTGCGAGGTCCTTCAGGGCTTGAGCACGAACGAGGAAGCAGCACTCGTCGAGGAGGCATTGTGCGAATTTGAAATCGTCTCTTTGGTGGACCCGGAGCTTGCCGTGAAAGCCGCGTCCAATTACCGTTTTCTGCGCGGCCGAGGGTTTACGGCGCGCAGAACAATCGATCTCTTCATCGGCACTTTTTGTATAGAGCGAGGTCACTCCCTGTTGCATGCGGACCGGGATTTCGTCCCGATGGAGCGCTTTTTCGGACTGCATACCCTCTAAGGGACTGAACCACAATGATTCTTGCAAGATCAATCGTTTATCCGTCATTCCCGCGAAAACCCAGGGGCCGCAAGGTTCGAACGGTTGCCCCCTGTTCAGGCCAAGGGCAGGGCTCTGGACCCCCGCTTTCGCGGGGGCGACGATAACCTATTGAGGCAAGATGCTTCATTTCCGGTCAGACACTAAGAGCGGCACGAGCGTGTTTACCCGAGCGGCTCGAACAGGCATTCGATGTCGGCGGCGCCGAGCGCGGCGCCGGTTGCCCCGGCGGCGTCATAGATCCCGGCCGCGAGCGCTTTCTTGCGCTGCTGCAATTCGAGCATGCGCTCTTCGACCGTGCCTTGCGCGACGAGCTTGTAGACAAAGACGGGCTTGTCCTGGCCGATGCGGTGGGCGCGGTCGGTCGCCTGGTCCTCGACCGCCGGGTTCCACCACGGGTCGTAATGGATCACGGTATCGGCGGCGGTCAGGTTGAGCCCGGTGCCGCCGGCCTTGAGGCTGATCAGGAACAGCGGCACCTCGCCCTTTTGGAAGCGGGCGACCGGGCCGGCGCGATCCTTGGTGTCGCCGCGCAATTCGACATAGCGGATGCCGGCTTCGGCGAGCGCCGGCTTGATCAGATCGAGCATGCTGGTGAATTGCGAGAACAGCAGGATCTGCCGGCCGTCCTCGATCAGCGGCGGGAGCATTTCCATCAGATGCTCGAACTTGGCGCTGGCGCTGACCCGGCGCGCCGCCGAAAGCTTGACGAGGCGCGGGTCGCAGCACACCTGGCGCAGCTTCAACAGCGCATCCAGCACCACGATATGGCTGCGGGCGAGCCCTTTCCGGGCGATTTCGGCGCGTACCTTCTCATGCATCGCCACCCGCACCGTCTCGTACAGGTCGCGCTGCGGCCCGGCCAGCTCGAGGGGAAGCGAGATCTCGGTTTTCGGCGGCAGGTCCGCGGCGACCAAGGCCTTGGTGCGGCGCAGCAGAAACGGCTTCAGCCGGGCCGAGAGCACCGAGCGCCGCTCGCCGTCCTGCTTCTTTTCGATCGGGGTGCGGAACACCCGGCAGAAGCGCCTGGCGTCGCCGAGCAGTCCCGGCATCAAGAAAGCAAATTGCGACCACAGCTCGCCGAGATGGTTTTCCATCGGCGTTCCGGTCAGGCACAGGCGATGGCGCGCATCGATGCGGCAAGCGAGCTGCGTGGTCTTGGCATTGGCGTTCTTGATCGCCTGCGCCTCGTCGAGCACCGCCATATGCCACGAGACTGGCAGCAACTGGTCGGCGTCGCGCGGCAGCAGCGCGTAGGTCGTTATCACCAGATCCGATTGCTCGATCTCGGCGAAGCGTTGGGCCCGGTCGGCGCCGTGCAGCGACAGCACCCGCAGTTCAGGAGCCAGCCGGGCGGCTTCGGCCAGCCAGTTCGGCACGACGCTGGTCGGGCATACGACCAGGCACGGCCGGTCGAGGCGGCCTTCGCGCTTTTCGACGAGGATATGGGCGAGCGCCTGCACCGTCTTGCCGAGCCCCATATCGTCGGCGAGGATGCCGCCGAGCTCGTAGGCGCGCAGGAATTGGAGCCAATCGAGACCGTCGCGCTGGTAGGGGCGCAGCTCGGTGTGCAGCCCGGCCGGCGGCTCGATTTTGTCGATCCCCGAGAAATGGGACAACCGCTCGGCCAGAGCCCGCAGCCGCTCGCCGCCGAGCCAGCGCAACTGTGTCGCTTCCTCGACGGCCGCGAGGCCGGCCAGTTCGCCGGCGGAGACCGCCAGCTTGCCGCCGGGCGACACCGTCGCCGGGTCGTACAGCTCGATCAACGTGGCGAGAATCGCCTTGGTCCGTTCGAGCGGCAACGCCAGGTGGCGGCCGTCCGGGAGCTTGCCGAACACCGTGCCGTTGCGGGCCAGCGCGTCGATCTGGCCCCGCTTGCCGAGATCGCGCAGCCGGGCGAGCAGCGAGGTCAGTACCGGCAGCAGCGCGATGCGCTCGCCGTCGACTTCGATCCCGAGGTCGAGCGAGAACCACCAGCCGCCATCCTCCTCGAGTTCGGCCTTCCACTCGCTTCCGCCGTCGACGACGGAATGGCGGAAACTCTTCTCGAACTCGATCCGCCACCCCTCGCTCTCCAGTTGCGGCACCGCCTCGAAAAGAAAATCAAGCCAATCCTCTCGTCCATCCGCAAAACCGAAACCCATCCGAGCGGCATCGCTCGCGCGCACGTCAATGGCACCCATCCTCTGCAGTCCGAACGTCTCCAACCGCTGCCGCGCCGCTCGTTCGACGCTGCGATTGCGGCTGCGCACGATGACCCGGCCGTCTTCGAGGCTGCGCACCTCCTTGCGCGGGTCGTCGGGATGAATGGGCGCGGCGCCGTAGAAAAAAGCGAGCTGCGCCAGGTCGGTGTGCTTGTCCCACTCCTTGGGTACCGAACCCCAATAGCTCCAGAGGCGCTCGCGGCTGACGAGCGTCAGCGCCGGGATCGGCGAATCGGAGCGGACCTCCTCGACGATGTCGGAGCGGGGCCGCGGTATCGGCAGGGCCGGCAGTTCGCGGTCGAGGATCGTGCGGATCGCTGCTGCTTGTCTCGCCGTCACCGGCGGTGCCGACAGCGCGGCCTTGACGACCCGCGGCGCCAAATCGAGCTCGATCGGGCCGGCCACGCTTTCGCCGGGGAGAACGTACCAGGGCGAGGCGGCAGGGAGCACGATGGCCGACAGGTCATCGAGCTCGATCGCGACCGTTTGGCGGCCGTCATCGCCGACGCGCCACCCCAGCCGGCCGCGGCACCCCGGCCCGAGGCCGAGCGGCGGCGAGGCGAGGTCTTGCCAACGGCATCGTCCGGTAGCGAGGATGCGCCGCATCGCCAGATCGGCGATTTCGCCGTCTTCCGGAAGGTGGAACCGCGAGTTCCATCCCCCGCCCTGGAGCAGCCGGATGATCGCCCGGTCCGCCTGCGTCAGATAATTGGCTGTCGGGTTCTGCAATTGGGTCGAAGGCAAGTCCCGGTCGCCACCCCACTCGCCGGATTTGAGTATCCGCACCACGCGCAGGTCGAGGAGAAAGGGCGAACCTCCCTCAGGCGGAAGATCGAGCCGATAGGCGATCGCCTCAGGTGAAGTGGGCGATTTTGCAGCTGCCCGCAGTTGATCGAGCCACCCGCCGACCGGCCCGTTCAGCGGGTCTTCTTGGGCCGGCTCGACTATCGGGGGATTTCGCAACGCTTCGATCAGCACAGCCGCCGCGTGCTTGCAATTCCATCCGACCGGGCAGCTGCACCGGGCGGTCAGCGAAATCGGCGCGGAATCCTCGATCTCGACAAACACGTGATAGGGGCGCGGCCGCGTCCCCTTGACCGAGGCGATCAGGCGTTGGCCGCCCTTATCCGCCCGCAAGTCGCGAACCAGCCCCTGCCGCTGGTAAGGACGCCCCTTCTCGAAGCTTCCGGGAAGGCAGCGGCGAATATCGCTCTCGTCGAAGGTGAGGGCGGAGAATGCGAAATCGTGCAATGGCGCCGTCCATCTTGTCGGAAATTGCCCACCGGCTCGGTCAGTCTCGACCGCCCTCGGCCGCTGTCAAGCCGGACCTGAGGCGCCTTGGTATCTCCGCACTCCCCGAGAGGGTGCCACGGCTTCGCTGGCCAAACCCCGTCGAATCACGCTGGTGCGCCGTCCTGCCCGGCACCGCCCGCACGATCGAGAGATCAGGATCAAGTCATTGAAAAACTTCAATACCAACCGTGGGAAACAGCGAATTGCCAGACGAAAGAATGCGCCCACCGATGGGTCGGGTCAGAGATAGTTCGCTATACGTTCTCTACAAGGGGGCGAAAAAGGCGAGCTCGGCAGCTGGGATCCCGAGCGGCGGCAGCCCTCAGTCGAGAAAGTGGCGATCCGCTGTCTCGCAGGACGCCGCTCTCGGTCAGCGTCCCGCAACGGATCGCCACGACCACGAGGACCGTGTTCGGCTCGGCGCTTCCGGTTGAATGATGAGGTTTCCTAAGAATGAGCTTCGCGACTCGCAGCCGTGTTGTTGTGGAGCCAGACGGCGAAGCTGCCTTCGTCCATGCGTCCTGCCTGGCGCATGATGGCGGCCTGTCTGACGCCGCAGCACCCCTCCACGGTAGATGTAATTGGCGATTGCCAACTCGGTCGTCAGCGCACAGGCCTCGTGGATCGAGGCGTCGATATGCTGCCCTTGCCCGGCAATCGTCCGGTGAACCAGAGCGGCCATGATGGCCATGTAGGCAAAGTGGCAGCCCATGTGCCAGGCATTGCCGCCGCCGGGAGCGATCGGCGGCGCGTCCGGCACATCGGCCTCGTCATAGCCGCTGGAGGCCATCTCGCCGCCCGCCGCCATGTGCAGCAGGTCGCTGGAGAGGTAGTCGCGCCATGGGCCGGTCTGGCCAAAGGGGGTGAGCGCGCACATGATCAGCCGCGGGTTCTGCTCGCGGAGAGACTCGTAATCGAGCCCCAGGGACGCCAGGAAGCCGGGCCGGAGGGTCTCCAGGATAACATCCGCCGTCGCCGCCAAACGGCGGAAAAAATCGGCGGCCGTCGACAGTGTCCAGACTGAGCGTGATGCCGCGTTTGGAGGTGTTGTAGCACCAGAAGGAGAGGCTGCGCTCCGGCTGCGGGATGTCGTCGAGGAACGGCCCGACCCGGCGGCAGGGCTCGCCGCCGGGCGGCGGCGTGGGACGAAATGATAGCAGCGCTATTACCATTTGTTCGGTTCGTTGCGCGACATCAGGTTTATCCCTCCTGCCAGCACGGCCTGCGGCTTGCCGAGCGTAATGCGGACAAAGCGGAACATCAGCAGCGCGGCGACCCCGAAGGGTATGCAGCAGAACATGTACACCGCGGTGACGGCGTGACCGACCGCTTCCGGTTCGGTCGCGTCGCCGAGGCCGGCAATGTTCGCCACCACTCCGGCGATCGCCGCGCCGAAGGCGGTGCCGATCGAGCGCACCGACGTCAAGGCGGAAGCGATGCTGCGATGCTCTTCGGAGCCCACGCTGTCCATCGCCCGGGCAACGAGGTGCACGTTGTACACGCCGATGCCGATTCCCATAACGAAAGCGCTGATCGTCATCAGAGCAAGCCCCGGCAGCAACGCCACCGCGGTGAGGCAGGCAAGACCGGTCGTGGCGATGACCGGCCCCGATACGAGCGCGAGCCGCTCACGCTTCCCCGACCATCCCGAGACAGTAAAGGTGCCTGTCGTCCAGCCCATCGAAATGACGATGCTGAGAAAGTTAATCACGACCGGCGATACCTGATGCACGACCTGCAGCAACAGCGGCAGGAATAAGGTCACCGAGGTCTGCGTCATCCCGTGCAGTGCCAGGATCCACAACGCCAGCCCGATCGGCGCGCCCATCGACAGCGCGCCTCGCGGAAAGAGATTGTCGGGGGCCCGCCGGTCGAGCCAGAAGGTCAGGCCGACGAGCGCTACCGCTGCCCCAATCAGTAGGAGGCGTGGAGCGATACCCGCCACCGATCCGCCGGCCGCGACGCATAGGACGCCGGCGGCCAAGGTTCCGAAACGGAGAAACGGCACCCCGGCGAAGCGGTTGCGCTCGGCCTCGCGGCTGAGCCGGGCCGGGATCTTCCAATACGCCACCGCGGCGAAGACCAACATCAGCGGCGCCATCATCCAGAATGAGCCGCGCCACCATTGCATTGCAGCGAACATGCCGCCGACAATCGGGCCGCTCAGATGGCAGGCGGTGAAGGTGCCTTGCGAGATCGCGATGATGCGGGTCCGCAAGCGGGGCTCAAAGAGGCTGGTGATCAGCGCCATGCCGCTTCCCGAGACGAGCCCCCCGGCCCAGCCTTGGACGCCGCGCGCGGCAATCAGCCAGCCGATGTTTGGGGCCAGCGCACAGCACACCGTGCCGAGCGCGAAGATTCCCGCGCCGAGCGTATAAGCATGCCGTGCGCCGAGGCGCGACCATATCATGCCGGTCGAGGCGCCGCCGACGATCGAGCCGATCGTGTAGAGCATCGCCGCCCAGGTGTAGAAGCTCGCGCCGCCGATATCGCGAACAATGGTCGGCATGATGATGGCGATGACCAGCATTTGCGTTGCGTTCATCGCGATGCCGCCGATCACCAGCGCCGAATAGAGCCCGAGCCCGTTGCGAAAGATCTCGCCCCACGAGCCCTTGACCGTGCCTGAATCGGCCGTCGTTGCGCGCGCGCCGTGCATCGGAGGGAGATACCCGAAGATGCCTGCCGCTCGATGGCGCAATTTTATGCATCAGCCGCGCGCCTGATATGGTGCTTTTGGAGGCTCAGCTGGAGACGAGGATATGACCTACGACATACGACTGCCTGAAAAGCTGCCCGAGCCCGGGTATTACTATCATTTCAAGCACGATCCCGACGGGCCGCTGAACAATTATGCCTATTACATTTATGGTGTCGGCCATCACACCGAAGATGACTGTCGGCCGGAGGACGCTTTCATGCAAGTATACCGGCCGTTATACGAGGAGTCCTATGCCTACCGGAACGGCGGTCTCTTCGACCTGCGCCCGCTGCGCATGTTTTTTGAACCAGCGGAGTGGGGAGGAAAAAAAATCCCGCGGTTCACGAGGATCGTCGACCAAGACGTGATCGTAAAACTTGAGGCAATCAAGGCCCGCCTGTATCCAAGCTCTTAGGCGCGCCCAACTCCCGGAGGACAATGATGAAGCCCGAAACGGTAGGGATGTCGTCGGCGCGGCTGGCGCGGCTCGACGAGGTGATGAAACGCCGCTATGTCGAGGGCGGCTATCTGCCCGGCATGCTGACCTATATTTGGCGCAACGGGGAGCTCGTCCATACCAGCCTATGCGGCCAGATGGACATCGAGCGCGGCAAGCCGCTGCGCGAGGATGCGATCTTCCGCATCTACTCGATGACCAAGCCGATCACCGCGGTCGCGCTGATGATATTGGTGGAGGAGGGGCTGATCGGTCTCGACGACACGGTCCACAGCCACATCCCCGCGTGGCAGAACCTTGGCGTCTACGCCAGCGGCATGCCGTCGCTGTTGGCCGATGCGCCGCCCACCTTTTTGACGACCCCCGCCTCGAGGCCGATGAAAATTGTCGACCTTCTGACCCATACCTCGGGCCTCACCTATGGCTTTATGATGCGGAGCGCCGTGGACGGCGCCTATCGCCAGGCGAAGGTCGCGGACCGTCAGACCGCCGGCGGCCTCGCAGAGATGATCGACCAGCTCGCGCACATCCCGCTCGATTTCTCGCCGGGAACCGCCTGGAATTATTCGGTGTCGATCGACGTCTTGGGCTATCTCGTCGAGAAATTGTCCGGCCTCAGCTTTGGCGAGTTCCTGCGCACGCGCCTCTTCGAGCCGCTCGGCATGAACGACACGGCTTTCTGGGTGCCGTCGGACAAGACCGAGCGTCTTACCTGCTGCTATCAGCCCGAGGGCAAGGGTCCCGGGCTGAAATTGCAGGACAACGCCCGGGAGAGCACCTACGCCGCGCCGCCGCGGCTCGAATTGGGCGGCGGCGGCCTGGTCTCGACGGCGCAGGATTATCTGCGCTTCTGCCGCATGATGCTGAACGGCGGGACCCTCGACGGCGTGCAGATCCTCAGCCCCAAGACGGTCGCGCTGTTCAGCCTCAACTACCTGCCCGAAGGCCGCGAGATCGCCGAAATGGCACTGCCCGGGATGTTCAGTGAATTGGGCTATGCCGGGGTCGGGTTTTCGCTCGGCTGCGGGGTCAATGTCGATGTCGCCAAAACCCGACTGCCCGGCTCGCTCGGCGAATATTTCTGGGGCGGCGCCGCCGCGACCGCCTTCTGGATTGATCCCAGGGAAGAGCTGACCGTCGTCTTCATGACCCAGGTGATCGGCAGCGAGGCGCGCCTGACCTTGCGCCGCGACTTGCGCACCCTGGTCTATTCGGCGATGACCGAGTCGTTCGCCTAGCCGCCACGAGGACCGCCCGATGAAACGGCAGCTGCACCTCAATTTGTTCATCCACAGCCGCGGCCACCACGAGGCGTCGTGGCGTGATCCGGTGTCTTCGCCATTGCCCTTGACCGATATCCGCTATTACCAGGATCTGGCGCAGCGCGCGGAGGCGGCGCTGTTCGATTCGATCTTTTTCGCCGACCAGCTGGCATTGGGCGGCGATGTGGCGCAGGCGCCGCGCACCTGGCTGGAGCCGATCACGGTATTGGCGGCGTTGGCGATGGCGACCAGCCGGGTCGGGCTGATCGCGACGGCCTCAACGACCTACACCGAACCCTTCAACCTCGCGCGCCAGTTCGCCTCGATCGACCACATCAGCAACGGCCGCGCCGCCTGGAACATCGTGACTTCGTGGCTCGCCACCGCGGCGGAGAATTACGGCGGCGCCGGGCAGGTCAGCCATGCCGACCGCTACGCCCGCGGCGAGGAGTTCATGGCGGTCGTCAAGGCGCTGTGGGACAGCTGGGCCGCCGATGCGGTCATCGACGATCGGTCTACTGGAGTTTACGCCCGCCGCGAGCGGATCAGATCGATCAAACATCACGGCGATTTCTACAGGGTGGCCGGGCCGCTCAACATGCCGCGCTGCCCGCAAGGGCGGCCGGTATTGGTGCAGGCGGGCTCGTCCGATACCGGTCGGCGGTTCGCCGCGCGGCATGCAGAGGCCGTTTTCACCGCCCATATGGCAAAGGCGACCGCGCAGGAATTTTATGGCGACCTGAAGCGGCTGGCCGCCACCGAGGGGCGGGCGCCGGAGCAGGTACTGATCCTGCCTGGCCTCAGCCCGATGATCGCCGCGACGGAAGCCGAAGCGCAGCGCCTGGCGCGCGAGGTCAACGAGCTCAGCGACCCCGAAGTCGGACGCAAGCGATTGTCGGGCCGCTTCGGCGGGCATGATTTCTCGCATCTGCCGCTCGACCGCCCGCTCTCGCCCGCAGATTTCCCCGACCCGGACACGGTCGAGGCGGCGCGCAGCCGCACCGAGGTGATCCTCAACCTGGTGCGGCGCGACAAGCCGACATTGCGGCAATTGCTCGGCTATTTGGCCGGCGCGCGCGGGCATCTCGTCACTGCCGGGACCCCGGAACAGACCGCCGCGCTGATCGAGGATTGGTTCTCCGACGGCGCGGCGGACGGGTTTAACATCATGCCGCCCTTATTGCCGGCGCAGCTCGACGTGTTCAGCGCCGAGGTGATCCCGATCCTGCAGCGGCGCGGGCTGTTCCGGACCGAATACGGCGGGACGATGCTGCGCGAGCATTACGGTCTGCCGTGGCCGGCGAGCGTGTTCGACGAACCGGGCTGGACGCCCGAGCTATTGGAATCTGTTGCCGGCGTATGACGATCACTCGAATAACGGTATGCAGGAGAACCTGATGGAGTTGAGGGGCGCGGTCGCATTGGTGACGGGCGGCAATGGCGGGCTCGGCCAGCGCATCTGTCATGCGCTGGCGAAGGAGGGCGTTCATGTCGCCGTCATGTATGCCCAGAGCCGCGACCAGGCCGAGGGTGTCGCGCGCGAGCTGACCTCGCGGCATCAGGTCAACGCGGCGGCCCTCGCCTGCGACATCACCGACAGCGCCGCCGTGGAGCGGGTGGTCGGCGACGTGGCCGGGCGTTTCGGCCGCCTCGACATTCTCGTCAACGACGCCGCCTACAACAAGGCGATCCCGTTCCCGGACCTCGACAATATGACGATGGAGGAGTGGGACAAGATCATCGCCATCAACCTAACCGGGCCGATGCGCCTGATGAAGGCGGCGGCGCCGGTCATGAAGGCGCAAGGCCGCGGCCGCATCGTCAATATCGCATCCGTGTCGGGGATTGGGCCGACCGGCTCGTCGATCGCCTATGCGGTGTCGAAGGCGGGCCTCATCCACCTGACGCGCTGCATGGCGGTGGCGTTGGCGCCCGAGACCTTGGTCAACTGCGTGGCGCCGGGGCTCTTGGAGGGCACGCGAGCAACCGCCAATCTGCGGCCCGAGCAGATCGAGCGCTCTGCCACCACCTCTCTCCTCAAAAAGCCCGCCGACAAGGACGACTGCGCCGATATGGTGGTCACAATGTGCCGCACCGAAACGATGACCGGCCAGACGATGGTCATCGACTCCGGCCGCTATTTTCACTGAGAACCTGGCTCAAAAAGAATGCAGTGTGCACAACAGGGTACCCGTCACCCCCGCGAAAGCGGGGGTCCAGGAGCCAGCGCTGCGGACCTACCGCCCCGGATTCCCGCTTTCGCGCAGGGCTGTCCGGGGAAAGTTGGCGCTACACTTTCGCCGCGAAATGGGCTCTCGAGGGACCCCGCTTTTCTCTCCTCTCCCCGCGCCGGCCGGGGGGCCCCCTGAAGGGCGGAGAGGGGATTTTCCTCGAAACCCATCCCGCCGAATTCTGCGCTTTCGGTTGAGCTGGCGGCGATGCTGCAACCGAATTCGATTCCCCGGACATCCCTGCGCTTTCGCGGGAATGGCGGTAACCTATTGAAACACCGAGATCCATTCCTGGTCGGCCCCTAAGGTGGAGCTGCCGCCCGGCTGCTCGGCGGGACGGATCAGGCGCCCTTTAGCGTGATGTCCTCATAGGGCGAGGTCCACGGATAGCCGTCCATCGACCCGAGCGTCGATTGCGCCACCCGCGGGCCGACGCCGCTCAACGCGGCCAATTGCCAAAGCGGTGCTGCGATGACCTTTTCGTGCACGAGCTCTTGCATCCGGTGCAATAGCGCCTCGCGCTTGGCATGGTCTAGCTCAGCGGCTTGCTGCTGGAACAGCGCGTCGATATCCGGGTAGTTGCCGTAAGCGTAGGCGCCGCCCTTGACGACGAAGGCTTCGAGCCGGGTCGCGGCATTGCCGAACGCGGCGCTGCGCGCCCAGGATCAAGCCTTTGAATTTTCTTTTCGGAATAGCCCTTGTAGAAGCCGGCGCGCTCGATCGGCTGCAAGCGGGCGCGGATGCCGGCGGCAAGCATGCTGTTGACGATTGCCTCGCCGACATTGGCGAAGGCGGCGTCGCAATAGAACGGGCCGGCGTCGAGGCCGCCGGCATGACCGGCCTCGGCCAGCAGCCGCTTCGCCTCGGCGATGTCGTAGACCGGCGCGGGCGGCTGCCAGTAGAACTCGAAATGCGGCGGGACAAAGCTGTTTCCGTTCAGCCGCGAATGACCGAAGGTGATCGCATCGTTGATCCCCTTGCGGTCGATCGCGAGGCTCGCGGCGCGGCGCACCCGCACATCGGACCACGGCGATTTTGCGTCCCACTGTTCGGGGAAATACACCCAGAACGGCGCGGTGTGGCTCACCGCGAGGGTGAGGCCCGGCGAGCGCTGCAGCTCTTCGGCCAGCTGCCCGGCAACCCAGTAGATCCCGTCGACCTCGCCGCCTTTCAGCGCCGCCAGCCGGGTCGTCTCGTCCGGGACGCTCTTCAGCACGATGCGTTGGATGCTGGGCTTTTTGCGCCAGTAGCCCTCGTATGCTTCGAGTGCCAGCTCGACGCCCGGCGTGAAGGAGGCGAATTTGTACGGCCCGGCGCCGACCGGTGCATTCTTGAAACCCTCGTCGCCGACTTTCTCGACATACTTCTTCGGCACGATCCAGCCGGCGCCGGTGGCGCTGCCGTAAAACGTCAGGAAATCGGGCCACGGCTCCTTGAGCCTGAAGTGGACGTGGCGGGCATCCGGCGTCTCGACCGCGGCCACGCGCGCCTTCATCATCTCGTGGGAGGCGCCGCGATACCGCTCGAACGAGAATTTGACGTCCTCGGCGGTAACGGGATCGCCGTTGTGGAAGGTGATGCCTTGGCGCAGCACGAACTCGTAGCTCAGCCCGTCCTCCGCCGCCGACCAGGATTTGGCGAGGCTCGGCGCCAGGGGTTGTCCCGGCATCGGCTTTACCAGCGCGTCGTGCAGCGCGTAGAGGATCATGTAGGGCGTAATGATGCCCGAGGTCTCGGCGGGGTCGAACCAGGTCGGCGCCAGCGAAACGTGCACGGCCCAGGTCAGCCGGTCTTGCGGTCCTGTAGCAGCCTTGGCAAGGCGCGGCGTCCCGGCGGCAAGGCCCCATGCGGCGAGGGCGAGCATCTCGCGCCGGCTCAGGCCGGAGCCTGAGCCGCCGGTGCCGCGGGCGGGGTTCGTCGCGGTGTCGGCATATCCACGATTGCGCACGGCGCTCATGTCTCTCCCCATTCAAACCCCTGCTCTGGTGCCTATCGCTCACTCTGCGCTCGCAGCGCGCGCCGATCAATCGCGCGGTGGACGAACGTGGGGCCCGGGCGCGCCGCGGAACGCGTTTCGATTGCACGGCGTTGACAACCTCGATGGCGGCGCTCTGCCGCTCTTGTGCAAGCTTCGCGGAGGTAGCGATGCCAACGAAGTTCAAGATCCTCGCGATGGCCGCCGCTTTGGCGGCGGGAACGTCGAGCGCGGCGATGGCGCAATATGCCTGCGCGCCGGGCTACACCTACTATAACGGCGTCTGCCAGCCGGCGTCGCCACAGGGCTATGGGAACCCGGTATCGGGCGCAGTCTCTGGTGAAGCAGCCGGCGCCGCCAGGGGTGCCGCAACAGGCGGTCCCGTCGGGGCGGTCGTCGGCGGGGCGCTCGGCACCGCCACCGGCGCGCTTCAGGGCACCGGCAATATGCTCTCAGGCGGCAGCACGCCCCCAGCGGCACCGGCCTGCGCCGCCGGCTACACCTACTACAACGGCGCCTGCTACCCGGCCCGCTAAGGTTGGTCGTAGGGCGGATGCAGTGAAGCGGAACCCGCCGTCAGCCGGCGGGTTGCACCCGCCCTACAGCCCTCAGCTACAGCCCTCAGCGCAAACCGGCCTGTCAGACAGGCCGGCCGCCCGCATGCGAGGAGTTGACGGTGAACGCCCAGCCATCGGGTCCGGCAACGGCGAACGAATCGTGAATATTGCCGCGGCGGATCGGTGACGGCGACAACCCCTTCGCGGCGTAGTCGCGGTGGGTGGCGTCGATATCATCGACCATCAGATCGAAGGGCGCTGCCGCCCCCGGCTCCGGCCGCTGCTCGGCCTGTCGAACGACGACATGCGTGCCGCCGCGCAATTCAAGCACTGCCAACCCTTCCATAGTCACGATCGGGCGCAGGCCGACGGTTTCGAGCCAGCGCGCCGCGCCTTCGACATCGACAACACTGAGCCGTACATGGCCAACCGCTACCGGCGGCCGCAGATCCGTGGTGGTGGCATCGGACATGGGTTTCTCCTCCCTTTCCTCAATATGGCTCCCTCACAAAGATAAACGTCGTGCCGGTGACGATCGGGGCGCTGGCGCCGACGAAGGATACGTTGGCGTCCTTGACCTGGCGCGATCCGGCGCGGCCCGAGGCCTGTAAGGCACCTTCGATGATGTGCCAGAGGCCGTGGATGCGGCCGGTGCCGAGGCTGCCGCCAAAGGTGTTGAGCGGCAATTCGCCGTCGAGCTCGATGCGGCCGTCCTGGATGAAATCGAGTGCGTCGCCTTCCTTGCAGAACCCGTAGGATTCGAGACCGTAGATCACCGAGGCCGAGAAGCCGTCGTAGATCTGCGCCACGTCGACGTCCTTCGGGGCGAAGCCGGAGCGCTCCCAGGTCAGCTTCGCGGAGCTGCTGCCGCCCTCCATATAGCTCGAAAGGCTGCCGATGCGTCCGGCCACCTCGAAATGGAGCCGTTGACCGTAGCCAGCGAGGTAGGCCGGCCGCGGCTTCAGGTCGCCCGCCCGGTCGGCCGTGGTAAGCACGATGGCGACCGCCCCTTGCACCGGAATGTCGCAATCGAACAGGCAAAACGGGTACGCCACCATTCGCGAGTTGAGGTAGTCCTCGCGTGTCAGCTCCGTGCCGTAAAAATAGGCGTGTGGGTTGTGCTGCGTGTGACGGCGCTGCGTCACGGCTAATGTCGCCATCTTCTCGCGGTTCTGGCCGTGGCGTTCGAGCCAGCGGGTATACGCGACCGCCATGCCTTGCCCCGGGCCGCCGAAGCCGTAGGGTGCGGTAAACTGCGCGGCGCCCTGCGCTTGAGCGCCGGGCAGGTTTTGGTACGTGCCGCGCGGGTTGTGCATCGCCCGCCACACCACCGCGTATTTGCACACTCCGGCGAGCAGTGCATTGACCGCCTGCTGCACGGCGCCGCCGATGTTTGTCGTGCCGACCTGGATGTGCCAGCTGAGATTGGGCAATTTCAGCATCGCCATCATGCAGTTGACGGACACGATGGAGATGCCGTCGATCTCCGCGTGGCCCGTGGCCGGCAGTTCCGGATAGGTCGCCAGACCGTCGATGTCGGACATCTCTAGCCCCGAATCCGCGACCGCCTCCTTGACGGCTGTCAGCGCATGCGCGGCGAGCGGCATCTCAGCCGAACGCGTGACCTTCGAAAAGCCCACGCCGCTGACCGCCACCTTGCACCGGTTCTCCCACATACGGCCGTTCCTTCTCAGATGTACTCCCTCTCCGCCCTTGGGGGCGGAGAGGGGCCTTCTGCCGCGTATCGCTCTTCATCAATTCTCAGTCCTAGGCCGGCGTCGTTTGCGCGAGGCGGAACTGGGGCAAGGTGATATCGTCGTTCAGTTTCTCGAAGGCGATTTCGACGCGCCGCCCGACCTTCGCTTCGGTATATTCCGCCTCCAGCAAATTGCCGGCGAGCAGCGCGCCGGGCGCATCATCGAGCTCGACGATGATGCTGGCGTAGGGCACCGCAGACGCGAAGCGTTTGTCGCCGGTGTGATACATGATCGTGTAGGCGTAGATCGCTCCGACGCCGCGGACCGGCTCGAATTTGAGGTCCGTCGAGACGCATTGGGTACAGGTCGCATAAGGCGGGTGCTGGAAATGTCCGCAGCTCTGGCAGCGCTGCAGTTCCAGAACACCGCGCTTGGCCGCATCCCAGAACGGCTTCGTCCACTCGTTAGGAACGGGGATCGGCCGCGTCACCTTGCTCCAGTCGCTCATCTGTTCGCTCCGCACCTTAAACCGAGCGCGCGATGATTTCGGTCGGGGCAATCAGACCGCTCTCCAGATTGGCAATCATGTTCGCTACTTTCTCCGGTGCCGCGGCCCCCATCAGGATCTGGAGCCCAAGCGGCGGTGGTCCGCCGCTCCCAGCGGCGCGAGCACGCATCTGCTGGAAGAAATCTATGGCGAAGTCGCGCCGACTGCGCTCCGTGAGTATCGAGAAGCCGGCCTCTTCCAACAGGCGCCGGTAGGTGCCGGAGCTTTCGACAAAACTGGTCGCTTCGACGGTTGCCCAGGGCACCGGAAAGGTGATCTTGCCGTCCTTTTCGCGCATCACGTCGTAAATCGCGAAATCGCCGCGCTGCTTCAGCACGCGCCGAACCTCCGCGAATAAGTCCGCCTTGGCTTCGATGTTCATGCCAACATGCAGCATGTAGGCGCAGTCGAACGCGCCTGGCGAGAATGGCAGCGCAAGTGCGCTTCCTTGCCGGTAAGAGACCCGGCCGTCCAACCGGACGAGCTTGGCGAGCCACTCCGCGGTACGAACATACTCCTCGGTCAGATCGACCCCGGTTACATGACACCCACGCTCCTGCGCGAAGTAGCGCGAGGCTCCACCTAAACCCGAGCCGATGTCGAGCAGATGCGCGTCCGGGTTAATCGCAAGCTGTGCGGCCAGGTCGGCTGTTGCCTGCCGCCCGCCGATATGGAATTCATCGACAGGCGCCAGATCCGCCGGCGAAAGAGTGTCTAGCGTTTTGCCGCCGCTGATCAGTGCGTCGCGTATCGCCTTTTCTAGCGCGCCGTGCGTGTAATGTCGGCTGACGGAGGGTTCGAGTTCCACCGGCGTGTCTCCTGTCCATGCGCGCTTCCGAGCAGAGGCTCACTATGGCGCATCCGGAGAGCCCGCGTCCATTTGAAGGGAGAACGTCTTGACCAAGCCAGCGGAGATCGCGCCGAGCTCTTTGTGCACCGGACCGGGCGTCATGATGGGCAATGCCGGACCGGGAATGCTGGCCGGTTTGCGCGTAATCGAGATCGCCGACGAGCGCGCCGAATATGCCGGGCTGTTGCTGGCGGGGCTCGGCGCCGAGGTGATCAAGATCGAGCCGCCCGAGGGCAACGCCACCCGCCGCATCGGCCCGTTTCTCGACGACCAGCCCGGGCTCGAGCGCTCGCTGTTCTTCTGGAACTACAACCGCAACAAGAAATCGGTGGTGCTCGACCTGCGCTCGCCGGAAGGGCGCGAGCACATGCTGCGCCTGCTCGGCGGCGCCGACATCCTGCTCGACGCGAGCTGCGGCGCGCTCAACGAGGTGCTGGGGCTCGACCACGCCGCGCTGAATGCGCGCTTCCCGCAGCTCGTCACCGCGCGGATGACGCCGTTCGGCGATGACGGGCCGTGGCAGGACTTCAAGGGCTCGGACCTCATCCACCTCGCCTTGGGCGGGCCGATGATGAATTGCGGCTACGACCCCGACCCGAATTTCGAATACGACACGCCGCCGATCGCGCCGCAGATCTGGCACGCCTACCACATCGCCGGCGAGCAGATGGCGACCGGGATCATCGCCGCGCTGATCCACCGCGAGCGTAGCGGCGAAGGGCAGGACGTCTCGCTCGCGATCCACGAGGCCGTATCGAAGAACCCCGAGCAGGACCTGATGTACTGGGTCTGCCGGCGGGTACCGCTGTGGCGGCTGACCTGCCGCCACGCTTCCGAGGGACCGAACCATTCGCCCAGCATCTGCCACACCAAGGACGGCCGCTGGTTCATCACTCACGGGATGGGCGCGCGCGACCTGAAGAACCTCGTGCCGCTGCTGAGCAAGTACAACGCGCAGGCCGATCTGCAGCCGCCGGCGCCCGAGGTGGACTTGCGGGCGCGCCAGGTGCCCGGCACCGCCGGCAGCGACGAGGCGCGGTCGCATATGCTCGACGTCGTGCAGCGCTTTGTCCGCGCCTGGACCTACAAGGACATGCCGTGGCTCGAGGCGCAAAATGCCGGGCTGTTGTGGGCGCCGCTGCGCAAGCCGCACGAGAACGCGCTCGACGAGCACTGGCTGGCGCGCAAGACCTTTGCCGACATCGAGCACCCCGAGCTCGGCCGCTCGTTCCGCTATCCGACCAGCAAATGGCTCAGCAACAAGACGAGCTGGCAGGTCGGCCGCCGCGCGCCGCTGCTGGGTGAGGACACCGACGCGGTATTGGCCGAAACCGCCCGCCGCCCGAGCGTGCCGGCACAGCCGCGCAAGGTCGAGAACCCGCGCCTCTCGGCGCTGCACGACAAGCCGTTTCCGCTGCAGGGGATCAAGATCTTCGATTTCGCCTGGTTTCTCGCCTCGGCCGGCGGCACCCGGTTTCTCGCGGCGCTGGGGGCGGAGAGCTTCAAGGTCGAGTGGAAGGACAACCCCGACACGCGGCTGGCGGGGATGGCGCCGGTCGGCGGCCGCGCCGCGCGCGAAGTGGCGACCGGGCCGCTGCCCGGGGTCAGGGACCCCGACATGGGCGGCAATTTCCTCAACAAGAACTCCGGCAAGCGCGGCATCTCGCTGAACATCCGCCACCCCAAGGGGCTGCAGATCGCCAAGGACATGATCCGCATCTGCGATGTCGTCGCCGAGGGGTTCTCGCCCGGCGTGCTGCAGCGGCTGGGGCTCGGCTATGACGTGCTCAAGTCGATCCGGCCCGACATAATCTACATCCAGCAGTCGGGGATGGGCGCGCACGGCACCTATGGGCGGATGCGCACGGTGGGCCCGGTGGCGGCGGCGTTCGGCGGCCAGGCCGAGATGTCGGGCCTGCCCGAGCCGGCGATGCCGGTGAGCTGGGGCTATTCCTATCTCGACTGGATGGGCGCCTACGGCTACGCGCTGGCGCTGCTCGGCGCGATCTACCACCGCGAGCGCACCGGCGAGGGGCAATGGATCGACGCCTCGCAATGCGAAAGCGGCATCTTCCTCACCGGCACGACGATCCTCGACTGGGCGGCCAACGAACGCGTGTTCCGCCGCTTCGGCAACCGCTCGCCGTACAAGCCGGCGGCGCCGCACGGCGCCTATCGCTGCGCCGGCAAGGACCGCTGGATCGCGATCGCCTGCTTCACCGACGCCGAATGGCAGGCGCTGGCGCGCGTCGCCGAGCGCGGCGACTGGCTCGACGACCGCCGCTTCGCGACACTCGAAAGCCGGCTGCAGCACCAGGATTCGCTCGACGCGGCGGTCGAGGCGTGGACCCTCACGCAAGACCGCTACGACTGCATGATGAAGCTGCAGAAGGCCGGGGTGCCGGCCGGGGTGTGCCAGAATGCCGAAGACCGGGTCGATTACGACCCGCAACTCCGTCACCTCAAATGGCTGACCGAAGTGACCGGCACCAAGATCGGCACGTGGCCGGTCTACGAGATCCCGATGAAGCTCAGCAAGACCCCGGCCTATATCGGCGGCCCGATCAACCGCGGCGCGCCGTGCTACGGCGAAGACAACATGTGGGTCTTGACCGAGCTGCTCGGCCGCACCCCGAGCGAAGTCGAGCGGCTCGCCGAGGAGGGCGTCATCTGATGGTCCAACCCGAGCCGCGCAGCCGCTGGGAGCTCTTGACGCAAACCACCGTCGGTACGCCGATGGGCGATCTATTGCGGCGCTACTGGTGGCCGATCGCCGGCGCCAGCGAGCTCGACACACCCGGGCACCAAGCCGGTGCGGCTGATGGGCGAAGATCTCGTCCTCTACAAGGATCTCGGCGGGCAACTACGGCCTCATCGACCGCCATTGCCGGCATCGCCGCGCCGACCTCAGCTATGGCTATGTCGAGGAATGCGGGTTGCGCTGCAATTACCATGGCTGGCTCTATGACGAGGCCGGCCGCTGCCTCGCGCAGCCCTATGAGGACATGGCGCATCCCGAGGCGCGGCTCAGAGATGCAGATCCGGATCAAGGCCTATCCCGGTCGCCGAATTGGGCGGGCTCTTCTGGGCCTATCTCGGGCCGCAGCCGCAGCCGCTCGTGCCGGATTGGGAATTCTTTTCGTGGCCCAACGGTTTCCGCCAGATCGTCAAGGCCGAGATCCCGTGCAACTGGTTCCAGTGCCAGGAGAACTCGATCGACCCGGTGCATTTCGAATGGACCCATTCGAACTGGAGCGTGCGGCTCAAGGGCGCGAGCGGCCCTTACGCGCCACACCACGTCAAGGTCGATTTCAGCGAGTTCGACTACGGTTTCCAGTACAAGCGCATCCGCTCCGACACCAGCGAGCATGACGAGCTGTGGACGGTCGGCCGCGTCTGCCTGTGGCCGAACGCGCTCTTCACCGGCAACCACATCGAATACCGCGTGCCGATCGACGACGAGAACACGCTCAGCATCACCTGGGCCTTCAGCCGCGTGCCGAAGGAGCGCGAGCCCTATGTCCAGGACCGCATCCCGACCTGGCAGGGGCCGATCGCCGATGCGGCGACCGGGCGCTGGATCACCAGCCACGTCATGAACCAGGACTTCGTGACCTGGGTCGGGCAGGGGCGGATCGCCGACCGCAACCAGGAATATCTCGGCCCGAGCGACCAGGGCATCGTGATGATCCGCCGCCGCTTTCTGCGCGATCTCGAGGCCGTCGCGCGGGGAGAAGACCCCAAGGCGGTGATCCGCGACCCGGCGCTCAACCGCTCGATCCGCCTGCCGGTCGCCGAGCGCCGGCCGCTGCGCGATGGGCTGACGCGCGCCGAAATATTGCGCGACCCGCTGAGCCGCCGCGGCCTCGAAGGCTATGTCTTCCAGACCGGCCAGCCCCGGGAAGTGCGCGAGGCCTTTCTCGCCGCGATGGGCTTCAACGGAACCGAATTCGGGCCGCCCGACGACCGGTTCGACCCGCTCGCCCCGGCGCCGCGCTAAGGAGGGCGCCGGCTCCGATTGCCGAAGGACCCCCTAAATTCTCGTTGCGAGCAATTCACCAAGGTGGCGATCGAGCTGGCTGATCGCATTGGGATCGGCGCCGAATAATGCGAGATGCCCATCGATGGTCTGGATCGGCCGAAACTCGGCATCGGGAATGAGGCGCCACTCGGCCTGACAATCAGCCGGCGGAAAGAACATGTCGGAGGACATCGGCATGACAAAGGTTTTGGCTTTAATCCGGCCCAATGCGGCCCGCAAGTCACCACCAGTATGGCGGCTCACGTCGGCGCGCTGCCATTTCCACGCCATGCACAGCAGATCGTTCGGATCCATCACGCTGAAATAGGCGTACATGAAGTTGATGATGAAATCGTCCATCGACGAAAAGCCCAACGCCTTATGCCGATTTTCCTGGAAGAATGCGGTGCTCCAGCCCATCACTGCCCAAATTTTGGAGTGCCGCAGCAGGCCTTCTCGCACATCCGCCGACCGACGCATAAAAACCCTTGTTGAATCCAGGATCCGAGGTGATCGCCTCGACCAGGGTCTCGGTGAACAGGAAATCGTGAATGGTGTTTCTCGCCGTCCCGGCAATGGGCGCGGCGCGCTCGACCATGTCGGGGTACCGCACAGCCCATTCGTAGGTCTGCTGCGCGCCCATTGAGCCGCCGGCCACCAGCGCGAGGCTCTTCAGCCCGAACTTCTCCGTCACGAGCTTGTGCTGTGCACGCACATCGTCGCCGATGCGGACATGCGGGAAATTCCCCATCCCGGCCGGCCCCGGCGTGTTGTGCGGGGAAGTCGAAAGACCGCTGCCGATCTGGTTGACGACAATAATGAAATATTTGTCGGGATCGAGCGCGCGGCCGCTGCCGATATACACCTGCTCGATGATCTTGCTGGTGCCGGAGTACCAGGTGGGGATCAGGATGGCGTTGTTCCTGGCGGCATTGAGCGTACCGAAAGTGGCGTAGGCGAGCGTGCAGCCGCGGATGGTTCCGCCTTCCTCCAATTCGAGATTGCCGATCTCGTGCAGCTCGTACGGGCCGTGCACCTCCTGTGTGTAGTAGCTGTTATCGATCATCACCGCCTCCCATTCTATTGAGGAGGAGCGCTACGCTAATACGAACCCCTCATAGCCCTTCGCGGCGACTTCATCACACTTCTTTCGGTACCCGCCCACACCTTCCGGACCCAAATAGGGCAAAAACGTGCGCGGTTTGCCAGGGATATTGGCGCCCATGTACCAGGAATTGGCGCGGGGCATCAGCGTCATGCCTACGACTTCGTTGACATGAGCGACCCACCGATCCTGCGCCTCGGGAGTCGCCTCGATGGTGGTCTTGCCGGTCTTTCGCATGTTGTCGATGCACTCAGCCACCCACTCCACATGCTGCTCGATCGACACTGGCATATTCGACAGCACCGAGGGGCTTTGCGGGCCGGTGATCGTGAAGAGATTGGGAAAACCGGCAACGGAGAGACCGAGATAGGTGTGCGGACCATCGGTCCACATTTCAGAGAGCTTTCGGCTGCCACGGCCCTTCAGGTTCAATGCTTTCAGTGAGCCGGTCATGGCATCGAAACCGGTGGCGAACACGATGATGTCGCATTCATATTCCCGGCCGCCGGCGCGGATGCCCTTTTCGGTAATTTCCTCGATCGCGCCGTCGGTCGCGGCGTCGACGAGCAGCACGTTATTCTTGTTAAAGGTGTCGTAATAGTTGGTCTCGAGCGGGGGTCGCTTTGTGCCGCAAGGGTACCCCTTGGGTATGAGCTTTTCGGCTGTAACCGGGTCTTTTACGATTTTCCGGATCTTGCGTCTTACGTAATCGGCGCACAGCTCGTTGGCCTCCTCATTTGACCGCATATCCTGGTAGTTGGCCAACCAGAAAGCAAAGCCGCCAGCGTCCCACATCCTGTCGAATTCACGCTCGCGCTCTTCGGCGGTGGCCTCGAGAGCCGATTGCGGAATGGGGCTAAGCTCGAAGCCGGAGAGCGATTGGCGGATGCGCTTGACTACGCCCTCATAATCAGCTTTTCGTGCCCTGACCCGTTCGGGGTCTACCTTGCCGTTGCGCGCCGGCGCACAGTAATTGGCAGTGCGCTGGAATACCGTGAGTTGCTTCGCCTGCTGCGAAATTTCAGGAATGGCTTGCACCCCGGTGGCGCCGGTGCCGACTACGGCGACGCGACTTGGCCGTGAAATCGATGCCACCGCGGGGGAACCGGCTGGTGTGGTACCACTTGCCCTGAAATTTCTCGAGGCCCTTGAACTGCGGCAGGTTCGTATCCGACAAGCATCCCACGGCCGTAATCAGATAACGTGCGGTGACCTCTTCCCCCTGATCGGTGTGCACGGTCCACAGGTTGGTCTTTTCGTCGAATTCGGCGCCGGTCACGCAAGCATTGAATTGGATGTCGCGCTTAAGATCGTGACGTTTGGCTACATGCTCGAGATAACGGAGGATTTCGGGTTGCTCGGGATAGCGCTCCGACCATTCCCATTCCTGCAACAGCTGCTTGTCCCATGTGAAACAATAGACATACGACTCGGAATCGCAGCGCGCGCCGGGATAGCGGTTCCAGTACCAGGTGCCGCCGACCGTCGCACCCGCCTCGTAGACCCGCACCTTCAGGCCCAATCTGTCGCGAAGCGACTTCAGCATGTACATCCCGGAAAAGCCCGCCCCGATCACGACGGCGTCAAAGCCTTGCGTTTCGCTAGCCATTGTGCCTCCAAGCAATCGTGGTGTTCTGACCTCAAGGTTATGGGGAACCAGTCGCCGCTCCGACCTCGACGCGGACCAGCTGCAGCGGGCCTCGATGGTTTGCTTTCTCGACCAGCAGCGCGATGGTCTGGCCGGGAACGCTGCTGCCGATCGGGTTCTGCAGCGATGCGCGGTCGGCAACCGGCTGATCGTCGATTGCCGTGACGACGTCTTCCGGCTGCAATCCGGCACGGGCAGCCGGGCTGTTGTCTTCGACCCGCCGGATGACCGCTCCCTTTGTCTGAAACGTTCCGATCGCTTTGGCTTCGTCGGGGGTCAGATCGGAAATCGCCACGCCGAGCGCCTGCCGCAAGCCTTGCCCGACTGCGCCGCCGATGCCCGAAAGATTGGCGGTGATGACTGCGGCGACGATCCCGGAAATCACAATGAGCCCGAACGTTGCCGCCATCGGGTAGCGCTCGAGCATATTCCTGTCGTTATTCTTCATCGGCAGCCCTCGACGGGAGTCCACCAGACATTAATCGGTACTGTCCCCGTGAGCCGGGCATTAATGTATTGCGGCCTCAATGCGATCATAATGTCGTTCGCCTCGCCGACCAAGGTCAACACGCCGTGCCCGGTCGGATAGGGAGCAGGGTAGGGAAAGGCGACGAGGCTAGGCGCCGTGGTCAGCGCGAAGCGCGGCGATTGATAGCCGCGCGAGATGATGCTGATCATGCCGCCGGGAGTGCCGGCGCTGTGCCAGACCGCAATCCGGGCCAGCGGCTCGCGGCAGCGGCGCGCTTCGTCAAGCAGCTGAGCCGCCTGCTGCGCCGCAAGCGTGCCTTCGACCTGAGGCAGGGACGAGGTCGGGACCGCATCCAGCTGCCAGGTGCCCGCTTCATCGGGTCTTGTCCCGAGCAGCGCTCCCACGACACCTCCGGCAACAGCGCCTCCCGCGACCCCGCCCGCGACCACGGTCAAGAGCCGTCGCCGGGATATCGACGAAACGGGTGATCGATCGCCGGCTGATGCACCCTGGTCGCCTCCGATCATCCCGCCGCGTTCCGCCTGCCTAGTGGACGATCTGCAACTATACCGTGCCGTGAGGACTCACAACAGGTCCTATCCTTGCCGGACACGACCGTGCCCATTGGCCGTGCAGCTGGATTGTCAAAGGAACCGGAGTAAGCTGGGCCACACGGATCGGAGGAACGCCCGCCATGAAAGTCGGCCTATTCATCAACACGCAATTCCCGGAGGGGTTTAACCTGACGGAGCGCGTCCCGGAGATGATCGCGCAGGTGCGCGCGGCGCGCGATGCCGGCTTTGCGTCCCTCTGGTTCCCGCATCACTGGCTGACCCATCCGATGCAGATGCTGCAGATCACGCCCGTCATGGGCTATGTTGCGGCGCATGCGCAGGGCATGACGATCGGGCCGAACATCCTGATCCTGCCGCCGCTCAACCCGGTTCACGTCGCCGAGGAAACCGCCACGCTCGATGTGCTGACCGGTGGCAACTTCATTCTCGGCGTCGGATTGGGCTACCGCCAGCCGGAGTTCGACGCGTTCGGCATCAGCCTCGGCGAGCGGGCAGCAAGGTTCAACGAAAGCATAGGACTCATCCGTCGCCTGTGGACCGGGGAGCGGATAACCCATAAGGGCCGGTTCTATGCCGTGAATGACGCCGGCATCGGCGTAAAGCCGGTTCGCCCCGGCGGACCGCCGCTCTATATCGCGGGGCAGGCCGATGTCTCGGTCAAGCGCGCGGCGCGGATTGGCGATGCCTGGCTCATCGTGAACACCAGCGGGCTGGGCAAGATCACATCGCTGATGCAGACCTACCGCACGGCGTTGAAGGAATATGGCCGGACCCCGAGGGAGTTCCCGATCACGCTCGAATGCTACGTTGGCGCGCGCCATGCCACGGCGCACGAAGAATGCCGCGGGACCGCTGGAATACAAGTACAACGCCTATGCATCATGGGGGTTGGAGAACCGCACCGCGCAGGGTTCGTTCGAGGATTTCGCGCGCGACCGGTTCATCATCGGCGACAAGGGCTCAGTGAAAGAGGAGATCGCGCGCTACCGCGAGCTTCTGGGTGTCGATCACTTTATCATGCGATGCCAGTGGCCAGGGCTGCCGCAGGAGCAGGTGCTGGATTCCATCCGCCGACTCGGCGAGATTTTCGCAGCATAGCGATAAGGAGACACCGATGCGCGTCTGGTACTTCTCGGAGATGGCTTACCATCCCGCTTGGGAACAGGGGTTGAAGCGCGGGTCGCTGAGAGTCGTGCTGCCGAGCCGCGAGTTCGACCCGAAGATCGGGCACGCTCTGCTCAACCGCTACCTCGACGAGTTCGCGCTGTGCGACGAGGCCGGCCTCGACATCATGGTCAACGAGCACCACAGCACGGCGACCTGCCTCACCGTCTCGGTGCCGATGGCGCTCGCAATCATTGCCCGCGAGACCAAGCGGTCGCGCCTTTTGTCACTCGGCACGCCGATCGCAAACCGTCCCGACCCGGTGCGCGTCGCAGAAGAAATGGCCTGGCTCGACGTATTGTCGGGCGGGCGTTTGGAAATGGGATTGGTCAAGGGCGCCCCCTACGAGATCGCGCCCGCCAACAGCAATCCGGCCAATCTGATGCGCCGCTATTGGGAAGCGCACGATTTGATCCTGAAGGCGATGTCGACCACCGACGGCCCGTTCAACTGGGAGGGCGAGTTCTTCCACTACCGCAACGTCAACATCTGGCCGCGGCCGTACCAGCAGCCCACACCGCCGGTATGGATGACGGGGCTGAGCGCCGAGACCGGGCGGATGGCCGCCGAGCATGGCCATGTGGTCGGGACCTTGCTGTCGCTATCGGCTGCCGGCCCGATGTTCGATGCGTATCGCAAACGCGCGCAGGAGCTCGGCTGGACGGCGGGACCGGACCGCTTCGCTTATGCCGGGGTGGTCGGTGTCGGGGCGACGCGCGAAGAGGGGCTGCGCCGCGCCAACCTCGCCGCCGACTATGTCCGGACTTCGCCGGTGGTGGCCGAGCCATTCACCAACCCGCCTGGCTACAACTCGCTTGCCGCCAACACGCGATGCTTAAGGCCGGAGGCAAGCGCGGCGGCTTCGTCAGGGATCGGAACGGCAATCCGGTCGAGCAGACCACCGCGACGATCGAGCAGCTGATCGAGAGCGGCACCTGCTTTGCCGGGACACCGGATGACGTATATGCCCAGATAAAGGCGCTCAACGACAGCGTCGGCGGCTTCGGACATCTGTTGATGTTCGGCCAGGGCGGGTTCCTCGACCATGCCGACACAGTGGAGAACATTACGCTATTTGCGAAGGAGGTTCTGCCGAGGTTGCGCGAGCTCAACCAGGGGCCACGGAACACAGCGGTCGCAGCAGAGTAGCAGCGGCTGATGGTCAGAAGCGCAGAGGCTCGGCAAAAAATGCAAGATTGGCTGGATCAGCGCCGCGCGTCCTTCGAGACAGCTGCTTCGCAGCTTCCTCAGGATGAGGAATTTCCTTAATGCGATCAAAGGCTTTCCTCATGCTGAGGGCGCCCAAAGGGCGCGTCTCGAAGCACGCAGAGACCGTGCTGCAGCCCTCCGCGTCAATTTTTGCCCAGCCGCGCAGCTCCCCTGTCGCTGGTTATCAATGGCGGGCTGGCAGAGACGATCTGTGCGCTGATCGCGCTCCAGATCGCAAAGGCACTCTGTATTGAATGCCGAAATATGAAACCAAGTTTCGCAATATTCTTATTTGGCCTCTTCGGCCTGTTGTCGATCGCTGCAGAGGCCGGCGCCCCGATGCCGTCACCTCCAGCGCGCAGCTTGTACGCGGTCAATCAAAGCCCCGACGATCGGGGCTCCATTTCAGTCTACGACATTGAGGAAGGGCATCGGCTTGTCAAGACGATCAAGACGGTTGGGAACGTCGGCGATGTCAGAGGAGTGGCCGTCAGCGCTGTTACAGGCAAGCTTTACGTCGCTTATCAGGACGTTTCAGGCACCGGGATAATCTACTGTCTGAACGTTTATGATGACGCGGTTCTCTGGAATAAACCGGTCAGCCCCGGTGTCGATCGGTTGGCGATCAATCCCGCAGGAACGTTGCTTTACGTGCCAACATGGGAAGGCGGCTCAGCCGACCACATCAATGTCGTCGATGCCAACACCGGTGACATCGTCCGAAAAGTGCATTTCTCCAATCGCTCGCACGATACTCAATACCCATTATCCGGGCCGATTTTCCAGGAGACGAAGGCAGACGACGGGAGTGGCCATTACCTATATTTGATCGACCCGGGCAGCTATGCGATACGACGCATCGGACCTTATTCTGGAGTTCTCGGACCTTACGCGGTCGACAGCACAAGCAACTACGCTGTTAACAATGTCAGGGGCCTCTGGGGAATGCAGGTCGCCGATCTGAAGACAGGTCAGATCGTTACCGCGACGATCCCAGATCATCCGCCCGGCGACCCCGGACTTTTGCACGGCATCGGCTGGACCCCTGACCAAACAGAGGTCTGGCAGAGTAGCAGCTGGAATGATCCACGCGTCTACATCTGGGATATGCGCAATCCGACGACCCCGGTCTTAAAGGACCGGTTGACCTTGAAGAGCGGGCGCGGATCGCACTGGCTGACCTTCGACATCAAGGGCGATTACGGTTATGTCGCACCCAACAAGAACAGCCCCGACGGAACCGAAATCTTCGATGCCCGCACCCATGCGTCTGTCGGGATGATCGGATCGTCGGAAGACTTGCTCGAGATCGATTTCGCGAATGGGAAAATCAGCCAAGTCGGCGATCAATACGGGATCGGAAGGCGGCAATAGCCCCCGAACCGCAAATCCGGCGTAGCCGCCCGACTGAGTCGACGCCGCGGGCCCTTCCGTTTGTGTGCTGCCGACTTGCTGTGCTACCGCATGCGGTTGTCTGAGGAGGATTACGCAAAGGGGCAGTCATGGCTATTGTCGAGATCAGGATCGATGCAGTCGAACCTTTCGCCGAAGGCCACGCTTTCGGCGAGGCCGGCCCTTATTTGCGGATAAAGGGAATCGCCAAGGGCGAGATCGACCCGACGGCGCCCGAGAACAGCAGTATCGCCGATCTCGATAAGGCGCCAAGAAATGCGCATGGGATGATCGAATACGAAGCCGACTTCTTTATCCTGCGGCCAGAAGCGCATTGGGCAAATGGCGTGCTCGTCTATGACGTGACCAATCGCGGCCGGAAGATGATCCTGAACCTGCTCGACGACGCTGCGGGCAATGCCGACACGAATAATCCCAAAACGGCGCAGGACGTCGGTTTGGGCTTCACGCTCGGGCGCGGCTACAGCCTGGTCTGGTCGGGCTGGGACCCCGGAGCGCCGCGCGCCAACAACGGCATGACGGCACGGCTCCCGCCGGCTCTCGAGGGCGGCGAGCCGATGGTGCGGCGCATTCGCGATGAGTTTCATATCGGCACTCGCGCGCCCGGGAAGGGAGATGTCGTGCGCCTGAGCTATCCCGCCGTCTCGACCGACCGGCGCAAGGCCCGCTTGACGGTGCGCGATCGCGAAGACGACCCCCGTACCGAAATCGCGCCCGAAGGCTGGGAATTTATCGATCGGCAATCGATCCGACCGCTCCCGGTCGGCACTCAGTTCGCGCCTTTCAAGATCTACGACTTCTGGTACGAGGCAACCGGATCATCGGTGCTCGGCATCGGCTTTGCGGCGACCCGCGATCTCGTCTCATTCCTGCGCTATGACCGGGCCGATCGCAACGGCACGCCCAACCCGATGATCGCGGTCGGGGAAGAGGGTGCCCTGCCTAAGCACACATTGGCTTTCGGTGTATCGCAGGCCGGCCGCTTTCTGCGCCACTTTCTCGAACTCGGCATGAACGACGACGGGCGGGGCCGACCTGTCTTCGATGGAGCGCTCACTCATGTCGCCGGCGCAGGCAAGGTGTTCGCCAATCACCGCTTTGCCATGCCGGGGCGCACCGCGACGCAGCATGAGGACCGGTTTTATCCGGAGAACTGGTTCCCGTTTAGCAACGCAGCGGCGACCGACCCGTTTTCCCGCAGCAGCGGTGCGGTCCTGAAGGGCCGGCCGACCGACCCCCTGATGATCGAGGTAAACACTTCGACCGAATATTGGCAAAAAGGCGCTTCTCTGGTGCACACCGATCCGGTTGGCCGACACGACGCCGAGTTGCCGCCCTCGACGCGGGCTTACATGATCGCCGGGACCCAGCATGGCGGACGCCCGGGGATCGATCCGAGCCCCGGCCCGTGCGTCAACCCGCGCAACCCCAACAGCGCGACCCCGGCATTGCGTGCGCTCTTCGTCGCCCTCGAGGAATGGGTCAGAACAGGTGCCCCACCGCCGCCAAGTCGTGTCCCCTCGATCGCCCAGGGCACGGCGATCGCGGCGGAAGCGGTGGAGATGCCGAAAATCCCGGCGTTTGCGCTTGCACCTAATGCGAACCCCATTGGGCCGCCGGTCGATTGGGTCGAACCGCCGGCGCGGCCAGACAATCTGTACGGCATCCGGGTCTGCGCGGTCGACGCCGACGGCAACGAGGTCGCGGGTATCAGATTGCCGCCGATCGCCGTGCCGCTTGGGACCTATACCGGATGGAACGTCTATAGGGCGCAGCCCTGCGAGCTTTGCGACCGCGACGGTTCGCTGATCCCGTTTGCCCGCACCAAAGCCGAGCGCGAGGCTGCCGGCGACCCCCGCCCTTCGCTCCAGGAGCGCTATGGCACGCTAGACGCCTATGTGGCTGGGGTCGAATCCGCAGCCGTGGGCCTCGTGGCCGAGGGTTTGCTGCTACCGGCCGATGTCGCCGCCTACGTCAAGGCCGCAAGGGAATGCGGCCGGCTCTGACGGTGGCCAGGGCTGCTTCGCCCGACCCCGATAGTGAGGACTGGCTACGCCGCCTCGGCGGGCGGGTGCGCGAAGAGCGAGCACGACGCGGCATGACGCGCAAGACCCTCGCACGGGATTCCGGATTGTCGGAGCGCTACCTCGCCCAGCTCGAAAGCGGCAAGGGGAACATATCCATCAAGCTGCTGCGGCGGGTCGGCGACGCGCTGAACTTGCCGCTCGTCAGGCTCGTCGGCGAGCTTTCCGAACAACACACGGGACTGCAGGCCATCATCGAGCTGTTGCGGCGCCTGCCGTCCGACCGGCTGGGCGAGGCGCGCAGCCTGCTCGACGCCCATTTTGCGTTGCCGGGTGGCAAATCCCGGCGGCACCGGATCGCGCTGATCGGGCTGCGCGGCGCCGGTAAATCGACACTGGGCAGCCGGCTTGCGCGGCATCTCGATTTTCCTTTTATCGAGCTCGACGCCGAGATCGAAAAGGATTTCGGCCTATCGCTGAGCGAGATTTTCGCGCTCTCCGGCCAGTCCGCCTACCGCCGCTCCGAGCGCCGCGCATTGGACGGCGTGCTCGAACGCCACCCGCGGTTTGTATTGGCGGCGGGCGGCAGCATCGTCGCCGAGCCCGAGACCTACGAAGAGCTGCTGGCGCGCTGCTTTACCGTTTGGGTCAAGACTTCGCCCGAAGAGCATATGGGTCGGGTCATCGCGCAAGGCGATTTTCGCCCGATGGCCGACAATAAGGAAGCCATGGCCGACCTCGAACAAATCCTCGCCGCCCGCACGCCGTCCTATGCTAGGGCCGACGCCGTCGTCGAAACCGCGGGGCACAGTGTCGAAGCCAGCTTTCGACAACTTCTTACGGCACTACCGAAAGTCGGCGACTGCGCTTTCGATACCCGTGATTTTGAGGAGTAGGAGCCATGCGGGTCTTTACGTTGCTGCCGATGCGGCGCTGGCGCGAGGCGGCGCCGTTTGCCGCGGCGGCGGAGGCCGCCGGCTTCGACGCCCTGATGACGGTCGAGCTCGGCCACGACGTGTTCACCCCGCTCGCCTTTGCCGCGCTGGCGACCGAGCGGATCGAGCTGACCCCGTCGATTGCCGTGGCGTTCCCGCGCAGCCCGACCATCATGGCCAGCCAGGCCTGGGACCTCCAGGCGAACTCGAGCGGCCGCTTTGTGCTCGGGCTCGGGAGCCAGGTCAGGGGCCACAACGAGCGCCGCTTCGGCATCCCGTGGAGCCCGCCGGCGCCCCGGCTGCGCGACTACGTGCGAGCCCTGCGCGCCGTCTGGCATTGCTGGGAGACGGGCGGAAAGCTCGATTACCGCAGCGAGCATTACACGCTGACCTTGATGACCCCCGACTTTTCGCCCGAGCCGACGGGTCTCCCGATGGTGCCGGTCACGATCGCTGCCGTGGGCGAGGCGATGCTGCGGGTAGCCGGCGAGGCTTGCGACGGGGTGCGGCTTCACCCGCTTTGCTCGCGCCGTTATCTCGAAGAGATCGCCTTGCCCCGTCTCGAAGAGGGGATGCGGCGCAGCGGACGGCGCCGGGCCAATTTCGATGTGTTCGGCGGCGGATTTGTCGTCACCGGACCCGATGCCGAGACCGTCGCCCACGGTATGGAATGGGCTCGCAAACGCATCGCGTTTTACGGCTCCACCCGCAGCTATGCGCCGATCCTCGCCCTGCACGGCCTCGAGGAACTCGGGGCGAAGCTGCACGCCAAGTCGATGCAAGGCCGCTGGAACGAAATGGCGGCCGAGGTCCCCGACGACATCGTGCGCATTTTTGCCGCCTGCGGGGGTTACCGCGAGATCGCGCAACAAGTCGAGACCCGGTTCGGCGGCCTCGCCGACGCGATCGAGCTCAATTTCCCGGCGGGCACCCCCACCGGGCTCCAGCGCGAGCTAGTAGCCGACATTCATCGCATCCCGCACCGCTTCGAGGGCTTCGATACCACCTGGGCGAGTGCGTGAGAAGGCCTACTAGGCGGAACCGGCGCCCCCAGCAAAACGGCGCTCTATTTCGGATAAATCCGCTGGTAGACGCCCGGCGAGCCTTCGTCGTGGCGCAAGTTCGGCTGCACGCGCCTCGTCCACGGGTTGCTGAGCCGGGCCCGGCTCCACGCTTCGCTCTCCGACACCCGCGCATGCTCGAACTCGTAGACGGTCAGGTATTTGGGCTGGCCTTCGACCGCGACGAAGCGGCGGGCGCCGAGGCAGCCCGGCACCGCCAGATAGCCCGGGATGTAGGCGGTGTTGTACCAGGCGTTGAATTCCTCCTCGATCGCGGCCGCGACGTCGATGCGGCCCATCTGCAGAAAAGGCGCCATTTCGACGGTCTGCTCGATCGGGTTGGTATGCACTGGAAAGATCTGCCGGTATGCGTTGCGCAGGAAATTGCGCCCGATCCGGCTGGTCCCGGTTTTCGTGCGCTGCGGCGAAGGCTGATATTTCACCGTGTCGAGATAGGCCGTGCTGCGCAGCACGTTGTGGTCTTCGAGCTCGTACATTGCGAGGTATTTGGGCGCCCCTTTCACCGCAACATAGCGCCCGGCGCTCAGAAAGCCGGGCACTTCGAGAAGGCGCGCTATGTGCTCCTCGTCGTACCAGCGGTTGAACTCGGCTTCGAATTCCGGGTCGATGTCGGTCCATACCATCAACAGCCCGGTCCCGCGCGTCTTGGCCATCTCCCGCGCCCCTCGTTCCGCAATCGGCGAGGCGGTCAGGGTATCAATCGATGGTGATCAGCGCCAGACCGGTCTCTGGATCCTTGGGCTTGCGCAGATAGCTCGGCGGCTGGATCAAGATCACCTCGAGGGTCGGCCGAACATGCGCTTCGAGCAAATGGCCGCTGACCGTGCTGCCGTCGGCCTTGCCGAGAACGGCATGCAGGTGCAAGGTCGGGCCCTGATCGCCGACCGCGACATCGCCGAGCAGCGACAAGACTTCGACCCGCTCTTCGACCATGATCTTCTTGTATTCCTTCGCATCCCACTGGAAATAGCCGAGCATCGCCTGGCGGAATGCGCCGATCGCGGTGAGCGAGGCGGCTTCGACCGAACGAGTTTCTGCACCTGCCAACGGCGCGGCGCATCACCCTGGTCATTGCGCAAATATTGGCGGATCACGCCGAACATTGCGCCAATGGCCCCGCCGAAGGGGTCAGGTGATATCCGCAGGCGGCGGGTCGAGCCACCGGCGCTCGGTGGTCGGCGCTCCGAAAAAGAACCCCTGCAAGTAATCGATCCCCTCGGCGCGCAATAGCGCCGCGTCTGCGGCGCTCTCGACGCATTCGGCGACCGTGGCGAGGCCAAAGCTCTTGGTCAGGCCCACGAGATGGCGCAGGAACACCTGGTTTTCCGGGCTGTCCGCCAGGTTGCGGACGAACGAGCCGTCGATTTTGACGGTGTCGACCGCCAGGCTCTGCAAATGGCGCAGCGAGGTATGGCCGGCCCCGAAGTCATCGAGGGCGACGCGGCAACCGGCGTGACGCAGCGCATCGACGAAACGCGCCGTTTCTTCGACATCGTAGAGCGCGGCGGTCTCGGTGATTTCGATGACGAGGCGGCGTCCGAGATCGGGGTGGTTGCGCAGTCGGGAGATCAATGACCGCAGCCACGGCCGGTCGCCTGCGGTCAGGCCGGAGACATTGAAGCCGAGCCTCACCTCAGGGTGGGTTCCGAGCTCCTCGATCGTCCTTTCGAGAACGAACCGGTCGACAAGGCCGATCAATCCGAGATGCTCGACCGTGGTAATGAACCCCGCGCCGCCGGCAATTTCCCCCCGCTCGTCCCGCACGCGCAGCAGGCATTCGTGATAATCGATCTTGCCGGTCGTCGCGCACACCACGGGTTGGAAGGCGAACAACAACCGATCCTGACGCAGCGCGGCCTTCAGCATGGTCGCAACCGCCAAGTCGCGCCGCCGCCGATTTTGCCGTGCTGGGTCCCCGCTATGATCCACTTGGGAGCCGCGCCTCTTGCTTCAGTACCGTTCTGTGGAGCCGTAACGGCCGCGTGCCGGCCACCGCCTGCGACAAAGCCCGACCCACCGCACGAACGCCGGACGAGGCGCGCTCGATCTCAGGCTAGCCGCTCAGGGGTTGACGATTTGCTAATTGCGCTCTCTCGCCGGCAGGCTTCGGTTCACGCCGGAGTGTGGGAAGCGAGGAACGGCAGCACGGCATTGTTGAACTCGCGCGTCCGGACATGGGTGAGGAAATGCCCGCCGCGTGGAAAGATCTTGATCTCGGCCCCCGGGATCAGCCGCGCGAGCTCCTCGGAAAAATAGGCCGGGGTCACGATGTCGTCCTCGGCGCCGATGACCAGGGTCGGGGTCTTGATCCGTGCCAGCTCGCTGGTGCGGTCGAATGCGAGCATAGCGTCGATCCGGCTCGCCACTATTTCCACCGGCGCAAAAGCGGCGAGGTTCTGGGCTTCCAATTGACGCAGCCGTTCATTGTTCCGCGCTACCCACCAGCTCGGATACCAGTAGAGGGTCGCCGATTGCACGTAGCTGCTCGGGCCGAGCCGCAGCAGAACTTCCTTTCGCAAAGTGAAAAGCCGACGGAAATAGGCGTCCGCCTTGGTCCAGGTGGCGGACAGCACCATGCTGGCGAGCCGGCCCGGATGCTCGATCGCGAGCACCTGGGCAATCGCCCCTCCGGTCGAATGGCCGACGATATGGGCTCGCTTGATGCGCAGAGTGTCGAGTAGACAGACCACGTCGGCAGCCATCCGCTCGACGGTGTAGCCCATCCGGGCTTCGTCGCTCTGCCCGATCCCGCGGTGATCAAAGGTGATGGTCTCGAACCGCTTGCCGAACGCCGCAACCTGGTCCTGCCAAAAGGATGCAAACCCGCCAAGTCCCGAAATGAACAGGACGGGGAAGCCCATGCCGTGCCGCTCGTGATAGAGCGAGCAGTCGCCGATTGTGATGCGAGGCATCGATTCGTGCTTCAGAGCGGATGAGCAGTGGTCGGTAGCATCGCCGAGAGCCGGCTGTCAACGCGAAGCCTATGCGTGGAGCGCAGATGTGAACAGCGTTCCCCGCCCTGCCCTCCGACAACCTGCCTAAGTTTTGACACACGGGAACTCTTCAATCCATCGACACCATGCGGTTGAGCGGGTGCGTCCGAGTTAGCCGTATCGAACCTACAAGTGGTGCGGCGGTGAAGCGGGAAGCGAGCAGACGCAAATGAAACAGCATGAGCAGATCCGAAACAGCCGTAACGGGCGTGAGCAGCCGGGCGACGTGGGTGCAGGGCCAAGCCGGGCCGCCGCCGCGCGCCGATCAACAAGTCGAACGCAGGACATCGATCGGTATGTCGGGGCCCGCATCCGCGAGCGGCGGATCATGCTGGGGCTGACGCAGCAACAACTGGCCGATTTGATAGGCGTCACCTATCAGCAGGCTCACAAATACGAGCGCGGGATCAACCGGGTTTCGGCCGGCCGCCTCTTTGAGGTGTCGCAGGTGTTGAGCGTGCCCGTCAGCTATTTCTTCGACGGGCTGGAGCAGGAGAGCGAACGTTCCATCAGCCCCCGCGAGCGCATGTGCCTGGAGCTCGCCCGTAACTTTGCCCAGATACCGAACGAGCGCCATCAGGAGGCGCTCAGTCAGCTCGCGCGGGTCCTCGCGGCTATCGATTAGTCGGGGCGGGTTGGGTGAAGGCCCTTTTGGGCCTTCACCGGCTGGTCCTCAGATCGGCGGACGCCGCCGCCCGGCCAGCCCCATGACCAGCGAGATCACAAAGATCACGAGGAACACAAAGAACAATATCTGCGCGATACCGGCAGCTGTCGAAGCGATACCGCCAAACCCGAAAATCGCGGCGATGACCGCGATGATAAAGAATACCAGCGCCCAGTAGAGCATCACGTCCTCCATTGACGGCCGGCCCGAGATGCGCGGCCTCTGCCAGTCGATAACGGGGCGGTTCGCGCGCCGGTTCCCGCTCGGCGCGGATCAGAACCAAATGCTCGGGTGAGGGGCGTTAACCCCGTCTATGCTGCCGGGCGCAGGATCTCGGCTTCGGCCGGCGCGTCGATCCACATCCGGCACCACAGCTCCAGCATCAGGAGGGTCCACAAGCGGCTGTGGTGGTCGCGTCTCAGAGCGCAGTGCTCGTCAAGCAGCCGGCGCACGTAATCCGGACGGAAGAAGCCGCGCTGCCGCGCGCTCTGCGACAGCAGCGTGTCATAGGCGATTTGCTTGAGCTCGTTCCGGAACCATTGGTCGACCGGGCAGCTGAACCCCATCTTCGGCCGATGGAGCAGCGCGGCGGGCAAATACGGCGCCATCGCTGATTTGAACAGCGCCTTGGTCACCCCCCGGGCCATCTTGACCTGCGCGGGCACGCCGAGCGCCCATTCCACCAAGACGTGGTCGAGGAGCGGCGAGCGCGTTTCCAACCCGTGCGCCATGCTGGCGACATCTACCTTTACCATCAGGTCGTCGGGCAGATAGGTGTGGAGGTCCGCCCGGTTGCCTCCCGAGACGAGGCTGTCCGACTCGGCGAAATAGGGGTCGAACAGCTCCGCGGCGGATCGTTCTAGGTGGCCCCGCATCGCGCCGCCATAGCCCTCCTGCTTGTCGTCGTCGGTAAACGAAACCAAGGTCGGGGCATAGCGCAGGCCGGAGCCCCCCGTGGAGACACGCAACACCTCGCGTATCCGAAGGATCTTGCCTCGCCGTTCGACGGATCGGGGTGCCAGCCGCAGCAACTCTTCGAGCCGCGCGCGCCCCCACCCGGGCATCTTGTCCAGCGCGGACAGGTAATTCATGGCCTTGTACCGGCCATAACCGAGAAAGCACTCGTCGCCGCCGTCGCCGTTGAGGGCGACAGCAACCCGATGGCGCGCCAATTCCGCGAGATAATAGGTCGGGATCGCCGACGGGTCGGCGAAAGGCTCGCCATAGTGCCAGACCAGCCGGGGCAGCACAGCAACAGCATCGGGCTCGACGATCAGCTCCTCGTGGTCGGTCGCATAGCGTTCCGCAACCATCCGCGCGAAGCGGGTCTCGTCGTATTCCTTGGCGGAAAAGCCGATCGAGAAGGTCTTTACGGTCCCAGCTCCGGCTCGCGCCATCATCGCAACAACCGCAGAGGAGATCCATCCCGCCGGAGAGAAATGCGCCGAGCGGCACATCCGAAACAAGCCTGAGACGCACCGCCTCCTCGAGCTGCTGAACGAGCTCGCGGCGCAGCTCGACGGCGGGCCGGGCTCGCCATGGTGCGGCAGGTTCCGGCAAACGCCAATAGCGGACAGGCTGCGGCTCCGACAGCCTGCCCTCCGCAACCGCGTCGATGATCAGGTAGTGGGCAGGCGGGAGCTTGCGGATCCCGACAAAGGCGGTGTCCGGCGCCGGCACATAGGCCAAGGCGAAATACCGGTCGATTGCCGCCAGGTTCGGCCGGCGCGGCATCCCGGGCCAGGCCAGCAACGCCTTGATCTCGGAGCCGAAAAGGATCGCTTCGGCAGTCGCCGCGTAGTACAGCGGCTTCTTGCCGATCCGGTCGCGGGCCAGGACCAGGCGCTGCGATCGGCTGTCCCAGATCGCCAGCGCGAACATTCCGCGCATCCGGGAGAAAATCCTCGGGCCCCAAGCGTGCCAGCCGTCGACGATGACCTCGGTATCGCTCCGGCTGCGGAACGGGTAACCGAGCAACTCGAGGTCCTTGCGGATTTCGGCGAAATTGTAGATCTCGCCATTGTAGCTGATCCAAACCTGCCATCGGCGCTCGCCATCGGCTGATGGCCCGCAGGCGACGGATCGATGATCGAGAGGCGGGCATGCGCCAAGCCGGCCCGGCCGTCTGTCCAAACGCCTTCGTCATCCGGCCCGCGGTGCCGGATTGTCGCGATCATCCGCCACGGAGCCGCGCCTCGAGTTCGCCCTTCGGCCTCGGCGCGCCGGCCGGCAGAAACCCTGCGATGCCGCACATTGCGTGATTGGGAAGGATGGGGTCATGCCGTGGAAAGCATCTTGTGAAGGCGGCAAACCGATGGCGATAGGTGTGACCGTCGCGCACCATGGCGTAGGCCGCCTCGGCTACCCGCGGCGCTCGGTCGGATCGCGAAAGCGCTCGATACGCCTCTCTCAATTGCCGAGGTCGGGATCGAGAGCGATATAATGCCGGTCGGCCTCCAGGATATCATTGTACCGGCCGCGCAGCAGGATCTGGCAGGTTCCGGTCCCGGCGGCATCGAAATGGCGCGACGAAATGCATTTCGAATAGGCCGGGCAGCGGGGGCGGCCGGCGAAAAACCGCGCCCAGATATCCGCGAAACTGACCGCGTCCTGGTCGATCGCCTCATGCCGCAGCGGCGATCTTTGAGCAAGCGCCTTCAGCCCTGCCTTCAGGTGAAAGGGCAGGCGTCGGCTCACAGCGTGGAGAAGGCCGTCGGCGCGCAAGCGTCCCGCGACCGGCCTTCTCCGCGGATGATATTCGCGGATCTCGAGGGCGGTCCGATCGTCCCGCTCAAGATACCACGACCCAGCCTCGTTGCCGATCGTGCCGCGGCAATCGTTGAGAAAGGCTCGCCCATGCCGGCGCGGTCGAGCCGGTTGACAGTATCGATGTCGACCCGCAACCCGGCCTGCGGACCGACTGCGGCAAAGCGTATCGTAAATGCGGTTGCGCTCGTCGTCGCCGAGGAAGACCGGATAGCGGGCGCTGCGTCCGCCGATATCGATGGGGCGCGACGGGTCGGGCTTGTCGCGACGGAAGACCGCTTCGTTCAGCGCATGCGGCAGAGCGAAGGACGAGTCGCCCCGATATCGCCATAGAGCCAGCGCCCGGCCTCGATCGGCAGCTGGGTCCCAATAAAATCGGCGCTGACCTCGGCGCAGGAATGCCCGCTTTTCGGCCGAGCCCAGCCCAAGGCAGATTGTATTCGTTGCCGACGAGCATCAAAAGCTTGCCGCGCCGTGCCTTAAGCGCGCCGCGCAGAGGCTTGATATAGTCGAGCGTGTCGGCCGAGCACGCGTGCAGCGCGACAACCAGCTCCGCCCTTTCGATAGCGCCGCGGCGCCGCTGCGCCGGGATCGCGCCGAAACAAGTTGAATGCCGTTGCTCTCGAACTGCGAAGCAGAGCGGAAGGCATCCAGCCAATCGATGTAATAGGAGGACCGGGTGCTGTACTGGACCGTCAGGACGACGGTCTGGATCCGGCTCTCGCGCTAGCATTGCAGGTAATCTACAATGATCTCCACCGCCTTTTCTGCGGCATGCCCGTCGCCATAGTCGGTGATCTCGCGGCGCGGCAGCATAGTCCGGCCCCTTCCACAGGCGGTTCCAGCCGGCCGCGATAGTTTCCACCCACTCGGTTTCGCTGCGCAGCGTAACGCAAGGGACCCGGTGAAAATAGGCCTCCTTTTGCAATCCGCCGGAATCGGTAAAGACAGTGACGGCGGATTGCAGCAGTCGGTGCATGTCGAGATAGCCGAGCGGGTCGCAGACGATTAGCCGCCGAGATCGATATGCCATTCGGCGATCTGCTTGCGGGTCCGGGGATGGACCGGCAACACGATTGGGTAATCGCGGGCCTGTCGTCGCAGGAAGGCCATGATTCGCGCAAGTGCTGCCTCGATCTTCGGTGTTTTCGGCGCGATGCAGTGTCGCGACCGCATAGGCGCGCCCGTCGAGGCCAAGCCGTCGAAGGAATCGCGACCGGTGGAAATTGGCCGCGGCGAAGCGGACGCGCATCATACATGACGTCGCCGATATTGTGGACGCCGGCGACGATGCCCTCGCGGCGGAGATTGTCGACCGCGGTTTGCGGTCGGGCAGAGCAGCAGCGCGCTGACGTGGTCGGTCAGCACGCGGTTGATTTCCTCGGGCATGCGCCGGTTGAAGGACCGCAGCCCCGCCTCGAGGTGGGCGATCGGATCATGCAGCTTGGCGGCCGCGAATGCGCCGGCCAATGTCGAATTCGTGTCGCCCGGCACCAGGACGAGATCCGGCAGCTCTCGGCGATGCATCACGCGTTCGAGCGCCTGCCAGCATTCTGCCGGTCATCTCGCCGTGGCCGCCGCCGTGAATCCCGAGATTGATGCCGGGCTCCGGGATCTGTAGCTCGTCAAAGAAGATTCGCGACACGCCGGGATCGAAATGCTGGCCGGTATGGACCAGGATTTCGCTGACGTCGTCGCGGGCGGCGATGGCCCGCGAGATCGCCGCCGCTTTGACGAATTGCGGGCGGGCGCCGACAACGGTAAGGATGCGCAGTATCGGCTCAACGGTAGGCGGCTGCGCAGTTCGGGCATAAAGCGCGCGTGCTGCAGCATGCAGCGGCGCGATCATGTCGCGATTGCCCGGGTCCATTCGATCGTGCGACGCAGGCCGTCGCGCAGCGGCATGGCGGCGACAAAATCGAGCTCGCTGGCGCGGCCTTCTCCGGTGCGCCGAAGCGCCTGCCCGGAGCGGTCCCAGTCGCGCGCCGGGGCGAGCGCAACGGCGCCGGGTTGCCGGTGAGCTCATTGACGAGATGGGCGAGGTCGAGGATCGACGTCTCGACCCCGGAGGCGAGATTGTAGACCTCGCCGGGCTCGCCGCGCAGCGCGCAGGCCATGAGGCCGCGCGACGATGTCCTCGACGAAGATGAAATCGCGCGAGGCGACGCCGCCATTCTCGACCGGCAGGGCTTCGCCGTGCAGCGCCTTCCAGACGAAGGTCGGCGTGACATTGCGCCAGACCGTATGCGGTGTGCCGCGCCATCGCCCGGCGCCCAGGATTTCGCCCGGCCCGTAGACATTCTGGAACCGGGCCTTCACAAACGGCAAGCCGTACCGCAGGAAATAGTAATTGCCGTACATCTCGCCGACCAGCTTCGAGATCGAATAGGGGCTGTCGTGATACAGCGAGACCGGAGCGTCCTCGGTGGTGGCGGTGGCCTCCTCGAAGGTTTTGGCTGGCGACCGCGCAGCCGGCCGCGGCATAGACGACCTTCTTCAGCGATCCGGATATCCTTCAAGCCGCTCGAAGAGCTTCAACGTCGTCAGCGTGTTGTTCTGGTGATCGGCGAGCGGATCGTGGATCGACGATTGGTTGCCATGGTAGCAGGCGAGGTGAAAGACAAAATCGAGATCGCCCGGCAACTGCTCGAGCACCCGGTCATCGGCGATCGAGCCGAGCACGAATTCGACCGCCGGATGATGCGGCACATTGCTGATATCGGCGGAAAGCAGATTGTCGACGATCACGAGCCGGCGCGGGCTACGCATCCGAGAAGCCGTCCGACGAGGTTGCCGCCGACGAAACCGGCGCCGCCGACGACGAGGATCGTGGCGCCGGCGAAAGCTCGACGTCGGTCATCGATCGCTGCTTCGGCCGAGGCCGGCCGCAGATGGCTGTAGATCGCCGAGACGCCGTGGGCGTCGTACCAAGCGAGCATGCGACGCGATCAGTCTCGGCGAAGCCGAGTTTCGGCCGTCCAGCCGAGCACGTGACTGGGTATGCGACGGATCGAGCACGACGGCGGGAACGTCGTCGGCGCCGACCGGCACGACCGGCACGGGCTCGGCTTGGGCTGATACCCAGATGTGCCGACGACCGTCTCGAATACTTCCTTGATCGATGTGACCCGTGCCGGTCGAGACGTTGAAAATGCCGGTCGGCGCATCGTCGCGCAGGGCAATATCCATGAGCTCGAGAAAATCGGCCATGTCGAGAAAGTCGCGGACCGCATCGGTGCAAAAGCAGTTCTGCCCGGCCTTCAGCCGCTTGTAAAAGGTCGGGATCGGGCCGATCGCCAGCCGCGGCCCGGTGATGTTGGCGAGCCGCAGCGAGACCCAGGGCAGATCGCTGATCGCGACATAGGCCTCGCCGGCGGTTTTGGTGATCCCATAGCTGGTGAACGGGCGGGTCGGGTGGTCGACCGGGATCGGCACGCGGTCGGGCCGGCCATAGCACAGCGCGGTCTGGAAATTGACGAAGCGCTTGACCGCCGGCGCGTCGCGCCGCCTCGACGACATTGATCGTCCGCTCGACATTGGTCGCGGCATCTTCGCGCCAGTCATCCGGATCCTTATAGGCGGCGGCGCTGTGGATGACATGGGTGGGCGCGAAATCGGCGCAAAGGCGCTGTCGACGAGATCGCGGTCGGCGATCGATCCCATCGACGACCTCAAGCCGCGGCAGAGTCGGCAGGACATCGCGCGCGCCGGTCGCGAAATTGTCGATGACCAGAATCTCGTGGCCCTGCGGCAGGTAGTGCTCGACCAGGTTCGAGCCGAGGCAGCCGGCGCCGCCGGTAATCAGGATCCTCACGAATTCTGCTCGACGCGCAGATGCGTGTAGCCTCCCTGCACCCCATGCTCGCGGTAGTAGGCGACGGCTGCGCCGACGATCTCGTCGAGCGGCGTGAAGGTCACGCTCGCCGAAATCGCGAAAGGTGCGGCTCGGGTCGAGCAGGATGGTCGGCGCATCGTCCGGCGCCGAGCGGCCGGATTTCCGGCTCGGGATAATCGTTGAGCTTCATCGCCCGCACGACCGAGTCGTAGAGCTCCTTGATCGCCACGTCCGTCCCGAGGAGAAATGATAGGTGCCGCGCCGGCTGCCATCGGCGGCCTTGAGCACGATGCGGGCGAGATCGCGGACAAAGACGAAATCGCGCCGCGCCTCGGTGACGAAGCAACGCTTTCCCTGCGACAGCCGGTCGAAAAAGATCGGCAATGGCCCGCTGACGTTGCGCGGGCCGATGACATTGGCGAGACGAAAGGTCACCCAGTCGACGCCGCTGAACTGGACATAGTGCTCCCCGGCGGTCTTCGAGATCGCGTAGCTGTTGTTCGCCGGATTGATCGGATGGTCGAGGGTGATCGGCTGCTCGCTGCGGCTTGGTGCCGTAGCACAGCGCCGTCTGGAAATAGATCAGCCGCCCGACCTTGTAGTCTTGCAGGCGTTCGCGACGTTGGCGCTGCCGACGCAATTGGTCAGCGCGTCCGCCGTCCCAGTCGTCGGGATCCTTGTACGAGGCGGCGGTATGGATCACGACATCGGGGCGAAAATCGCCGATCAGCCCGTTCACGACGCGCGGGTCGACGATGCTGTCCTCGACCAGCTCGAGCCGCGGGTGCGGCGTCAAGATTGTCGCGCCGGCCGGTCGCGAAATTGTCGATCGCAACAACCTCGCTCGCCGCGGCCAGCAGCAGGTCGATGACGGTCGAACCGACCAGGCCGGACCCGCCGGTCACCAATACCTTCATGCCGGTGTGCTCCTGATCTTGCCGATACTCATTGCGCTGCGCCGGCGACCAACGCGGATTGCGGCGGCGCGGCCTCGACCAGCATGCGCCGGTAATCGGCGGCCCGGTCGTGAAAGATCTGATGCCACAGCTCGAGACACAGCAGCCCCCAGACCTTGCGCGAGAAGCGACCGGCGCTCTCGAAATTGGCGAGCACGGCGTCGGCGTTGAGAAACGGGCGCTGCCGGGCATGGCGGCTGCGAAAAGTATCCTGCACGAGGTCGCGCAATTCGCCCGAGAACCACTCCTTCAGTGGCACCGGAAAGCCCATCTTGTCGCGCCGGTTGGCGATCGGCGACGGCAGCGATTGCGGCATAGGCGCGCTTTAGCAAGTGCTTCATTTGGCCGCCCTCGAATTTCACGTCGGCCGGCACGGTGGCGAGGAATTCGATCAGCGGATGATCGAGCAGCGGCACGCGGCTCTCCAAGCCATGCGCCATGCTCATGCGATCTTCGACCTGCAGCAGCGCCGGGCAGCAGGCACTTGAAGTCGAAATGCGTCATCTTGTCGAAATAGGCCTCTTTATGAACATTGCTTCGGTTGTCGAAAATTGCGAGAAAGCTTTCAAACACTCGTTCCTTGTCGAGGACTGTCCAGTCGACCTCTCTCTCCATGTCGGTCGAGCGGTCGACCAGGCGGAAATAGCGCTCGTCGAGACCGCCGAACAGCCCCTCTCTCCAGAATTCCTTGATCAGCGGCTTGTATTCGCGCAGCAGACCGAGGTTCGGGACGATCGATTCGATCGTCACGACGAAATTGCCGTTCCTGTAGGTGCCGTCGAGCGCGGCCTTGATGCATTGCTCGAAATAGGCCAGCAGATAGCGGGCATAGCCGCCGAAGATCTCGTCGCCGCCCTGGCCGCCGAGAACCACCTTCAGGTGGCGCGCGGCAAGTTTCGAGACCATGAACTGCGGGAACGAGCCGGGTCCGGCCACCGGAAAATCGAGATGATACAGCACCTCCCCGATGTGGTCGCGGAAATGCCGGGAGCTGATGTCCATCACGTGCAATTTCGCACCGGCCCTCGCCGCGGCGGTGACGGCGTAGTCGCTCTCGTCATAGCCCGGAAACTCGGTAAAGCGCCCGTGGAAGCAGTCGGCAACCCCTTGTTCGCTGGCGCCGGCAAGGATCGCAATCAGGCTCGAATCGACGCCGCCCGAAAGATAGGCGCCGACCGGCACGTCGCTGCGCAGGTGGATCGCGATCGAATCGTCGAGCAGCTCGACGAGCCGCCTTTCGAAATAGCGTGCGCTGTGGTCGTGGTCGATCTCGTAATGGACGTCCCAGTATCGCCAGACCCGCACCTCGCCGTCTTCGACGGTCAGTGCGTGACCCGGCAGGAGCTGCTTGACGCCGCGGAACAGGGTGGCCTCGCCGATCGTGTACTGGAAGGTCATGTATTCGGCGAGCGCTTCGGGATCGGTTTCGATCTCGGGCAAAAAAGGCAGCAGCGCCTTTGCTTCGGAGGCGAAAACGAAAAGGTCTCCGACGACGCAATAATAGAATGGCTTGATGCCGAACCGGTCGCGCGCGCAGAACAGGCGGTTGCGCCGGTCGTCCCAGAGCGCAAAGGCGAACATGCCGCGCAGCCGGTCGAGGCAACCCGTCTGGTATCGCTCATAGGCGGCGAGGATGCATTCGGTGTCCGAATGCGAGCCGAAGCGCCAGCCGCGGCATCAGCTCGGCGCGGAGCTCCAGATAATTGTAGATCTCGCCGTTGTAGGTGATCACCGACGATGACGCCCGACCATCGGTTGCCGCGCGGCGTCGCTCAGATCGATGATCGCGAGGCGGCGGTGGGCGAGCCCGGCGCAGCGGCGCGCGAGACCCACCGGCCGTGCCCGTCGGGCCCGCGATGGCCGACCATCTGGCTCAGCACATCGAGCGAGGCGTCGAGGCGCGGGAGCTGTGCCCCGGTTATCGAAACAATGCCGGCGATGCCACACATGTCATTTCAGCTCGGCATCGCGCGAGCCATAAGTGCCCGCCGCGCGACGTCGGAGCACATCTTCGACCAAGCCGCTGCAGCCTCCGGCTTTCGTGCTCCCAGCGCAATTGTTGCGCGCGAGCGCTGCGGTGTTGGCACGGAAGGTCTCTTGGTCGTCGGCGCAGCGCAAGATCGGCGCGCGCCAAGGTCGGAGCATCCGTCGCGCTCGAGGCAGACGCCGACATCGCGGCCGGCAATAGCAGCCTCGATCTCCGGCAAGGGCGCGCGCACCAGCGGCAGACCAGCGGCAATCGTCTGAAAGAAACCGTTGGGCAGGGCGCAGCGGTAATTCTCGGAATAGGGCTCATAGATCACCAGCCCGAGATCCGCCGAGCGGATAAACGGCACGATCCGGTCAGGCTCGGTGTGGCGGCCAAAATGCACGCGCGCCGGCCGCAGGATGCTGCCGAAATTGTTGCGCTTGCGCGGTATAGCCGCGCCCGAAAAAGGCGAGATGAAATTGCTCCGGCAGCGCGGTGAGCGCATCGGCTGCGATGGCAACCGCCATGCCCGGCTTCCAGTTGCCAACGACGACGCAGAGCTTATGCTCCGGCGTGAGTCGCCAATTCCGCGCGCAGGTCGGGCGCAAGCGGCCGCGATCCAGCCGCTCGTCGTGACAGTTGCGAATCACCATCGGCCGCCGCCCGAAAGCGCCTCGCCATCAGCTCCGCGACACCATTGCTGACGGTGACGACCGCATCCGCATCGGCGACGAGCCGTTCCTCAAGCTTATTCAAAAAGGGCGCATCCAGATGCGGTCGAAACGACGACTGCCTCTCGACCGGCTCGATACCCCGATAGAAGTCGTGCGCGTCATAGATGACGCCTGGCGCCGAGCCGCGAGGCGATCGGAGCGACGACCCGATGAAGCTCGAAGGAATGCAAATAATAGAGGTCAGCCGGCGGGAGCAGACGACTGGGTTGACGACGATGCCGCCACCAATCATAGCCGCGAAATCCGGAATAGAGCGCCAGTTCGCCCGACGCCGCCCAGCCGGCCGCTGCGCAAGGCGTTCACCGCGCTGCGGAGCCGTGCCGCCGGACCGTTGAGTGGCGTGGTCGCGGCGCCCGATCTTTCCGGCCGATCTTACTTCGATCTCCGCCCCCAAAACGGGCCGCGCTCGCCCGGCCCTCGACACGACCAGAGAACGGAACCCGGCATCAGCGAGGCTGCGCGCGATGCGAAATGCGCGACTGTCGGAGTCCAGCGACACCGGCGTGAGCGAGACGGCGGTTTGCGCTGACTGGTCGCAACCCCTATCATCAGGCCGTCACCGCGAAGACGCGGCCCCAGATGCCGAGGCTGATGATCCGCCACAGCGAGAAATCGACCGGGCGTCGTCCTTCGAGCATGTCGGCCGCGTGCGCCCGCACGCCCTTGGCATTCAGCAGCCCGGGGTAGCGGCGAGCGTCTGCTCGACGCCGGCCAAGCACCAGCTTCGCGCAGCGGCCCGCGAAACCAGTTCCTCCTCCGGCGTCGTGAAGCCGAGCTTGTCGCGCCGGTTGCGCACCATTTCCGGCAAGAATGCCGCCCATTGCGCGGCGCAATACGCGCTTGGTATCGCCGCCGACGATCTTGTGCCGGTCGCCGAGCGCGATCGCGAACTCGACCAGGCGATGGTCGAGAAACGGCACCCGCGCCTCGATGCCGTGCGCCATGCTGTTGCGATCTTCCCAGTGCAGCAGCATCGCCAGGTTTGACGATTGGGTCAGCACGACGCAGAGGTCGCCGAGATCGGCGATCGGCGGCCGGCCGATGCTCTCGCGGGCCGTTTCGAACGGGCTGCGTGCCGATGATGCGGGCGCAGCGCCTCCCCATCGAGCCAATTGTGCTGCACCAACGCCTGCCGCTCGCGCCGCAGCCAGCGGGCGCAGCTTCGCCGGCAGCAGCGGCAACAGAAAAGTGCGCACTTGCTCGGCGAACGAGACGCCATGCCAGGCGCTGGCGCTGCAGCATGGCGTGGAGAAGGGCCAGGAACCGGCGCTGCTTGATCAGACTGGCGAAATAATAGGAGAAGCACGCCATGGTAGCCGGCGAGCTGCTCGTCGGCGCCTTGCCCATCGAGCATCACCTTGAGCCCGGCTCGCCGGGCGGCTTCGAACACGCACCATTGGGCGAAGATGCTGGTGCTGCCGTAGGGCTCGTCCTGATGCCAGGTGATCCGCTCGGCCAGCGCAAAGGCGTCCTCGACGCGCGGGTAGCACCAATGCGGGATGCACTGCGTGCGCTCGACAACCGCACTCCATGAACGGGCGCTCATCGACGCTCTTTACGTCATAGCAGGCGCTGACGCTGTTAACTCTTGCGCCGTTGCCGCCGCTCGAGTTCGCGCGCCATCAGGCAGACGATCGACGAGCTGTCGAGCCCGCCCGAAAGGCAGCTGCCGACCGGCACATCCGAGCGCAAGTGGATGCGCACCGATTCAGCCAGCAGCGACTGAAATCGCTCGCCCGCCTCGCGCTCGTCGATCGTCAAGCGTTCCCGGCTCCAGGATGCGGTACCAGCGACGGACCGGCAGCGTCGTCGCCGAGACGCCAGTGCTGCGGATCGAGGCGCACGCATTCGCCGCCGCGCAGCTGACGCACACCCTCGAACAGGGTCTCGTCGGTATGCTCCATGATGCCGGAGGACAGGAAATCGTAGGCCCGGGCGACGTTGAGACGTGCGGCGAAACCCTGGCAGACCCAGGAACTGTTTGATCTCGGAGGCGAACGCGAGGCCGTGCGGACGTGACAAAGAGATAGAGCGGCTTGATGCCGAAATGGTCGCGCGCGGCGAAAGCGATCTGCTCCTGCTGGTCCCACAGGACGAAGGCAAACATGCCGACGAGCCGGTCGAGCGCCGCCTCGCCCCACTGCGCATAGGCGGCGAGCAGCACCTCGGTATCCGACTGCGTGCGAAACGGATGGCCCTGCTGCCGCAAGCTCCTCGCGCAGCTCGAGGTAATTGTAGATCTCGCCGTTGTAGACCACCCAATACCGGCCGTCGGCATAGGACATCGGCTGCTAGCGCCGCGTCCGAGAGGTCGATGATGCTGAGGCGGCGGTGACCGAGCGCGACCGGCCCGGCCACGCTGTCGAACACTCTCCAGCCGCTGCCGTCCGGCCCGCGATGCGCAACTGCTTTCGATATGGGCCGGGTCGGGCGCGAAGCCGAGCGAGAACCAAATGCCGCACATGGCTGCCTATGCAGCTTGCGGCGCCGCCATTGACGAACAGCCGCGTCATAGGCGGCGACGAGGCGCTCGCGATTCCCGCTCCCAGCACAGCTCGCGCGCCGCCGTCAGCGCATTGCGCTTGTAAGCGGTCGATGCGGCGGCGATCGAGGCCGTTGATTGCGGCCGCGATCATCTCGGGATCGACACTGCGGGAAGGTCACGCCAAGATCGTACTCGCGCAATAGCCTGGCCATCTCCGGCAGGTCGGTGACGCACAATGCGAGCCCGGCCATCACATATTCGAAGAATTTATTCGGCAGCGCGAATTCGATTATGCCGGGAGCTTCCCGGCAACGCGAAAAAGCCGACGTCAAAGGCGGCCGCCTCGCGCACCAGAGCGGTCATCGGCACCGGCGGCGCTAATCGTAACGCGCCTCCGCTAGGCCGCGCTCGGCGATGCGGCGCCGCAAATCGTCGAGATAGCACTCATGCGCCGGGACCGCGGATGGTCAGATCGAACTCCGGCCGCCACGCGGCGACACTGTCGATCGTCGCTTCAAGCCCGCGCCCGGGCGTCACAATGCCGTGATAGAGCACCCGAATGCGATCGGGCGCCGTCGGGCGAAACGCGCTGCCTCGAAAGCTGGGGTGTTGCGGATGGTAGATCTCGACCGCGGCAGCGGATAGAGCTTCCGCAGCCGCTCGGCGATCCCGCTCGAAACAGCGGAGACCACGGCCGCATCGCCGATGAATTCCGCTCGAGCGCGCAGACCATGGGCCGGTGCCAAAAGCGCCAACTCAGGCTGATCGCCATACTCCTCTGCGGCGAACTCGTGAGTGTCGTAGCCAGTAGATGCCGCCCTGTTCCCGCGCCAGCCGCGCCGCCAACGGCAACATCGTCCAGTCATTGGCGAGCCATACTCGAGGCCGTAGCGCGCCTGGCGCAGTTATAGATACTCAGAATGTTATCGGAAAGCGACCAGTAGATCTCCTGGGCTGTTGACCGCCGCAAGCGCACTGCGAGCAACCGGGTCGCGTAGCGGAGCCGCCCCAAACGGATCACCGCGATCAGCAACTGCCGCAACTGAAACCCCGTGCGAAGCATCGTTCGAAGCGGCAGGATCGCGCTCCTTGCGTATCGTTTGGCAATTTGCTCGAATGCACACCATCGGGCTTTGCTGATCCAGGGAAATAGAGGCCGCACCGATCGGAATACACGGATGAACCAATCTTTGACCCGGGGGCGCGTCGATACTTGACTCGATGGTAGTGGCTGTCGCGACAGGCCCACAGACGCATCGCCGGAGAGCAGGGCTAATGCTGCTGCCGGCAGATTTTGGCCGGTGAAGATGGGCCATTCAGGGTCGGGAGACCGTGCGCCCGGCAAGCCGACGGCAACCACCTTCCATCCGGCCCGGTGAAAGGCTTCTGCTTGGCGCCTCACACGCGGGTCATCTGCGATCGCCGACAGCGCCAACACGCAAATCGTGGGCCGCTCGTCAAAGACAGCTGACGCAGACTTCTGCTGCGGCCCTTCGGCATCCGCGCTGTCGATTAACCAGGCCGAGTTAGGCAGACGTCCGGTCATCAAAACCAATCCGATAGCAATGATGTGTGTGTCGGTTCGTGTGCCGGCAGGCTAGGTCTTGTAGCGCAATTTCTTCAACCCGGGAAATTTGTGCACCCATTGGCGGAGACGCTGGTTTGCCCAAGAAGCAAAAGTGCTCTCACGATCTGGCTGCCGATATTACGGAGAGCATTGTTTTGGATTTCCGTGATTTTCTGTATTCAAGCGCGCGATCTCTTCGGCATACGCCCGATTGAGACGTGCGATCTCATCGCCATAAACATGGTTGAGCCGCGCCATCTCCTCGACAAGTGATCTGTTCTGGTGCTCGAGTTGTTTGCAACTTGAAGGCGAGAGGGTTACGTGGCGCTGCGGTCGGCAGTTCTTGAAGGCCAGACAACGGCGACGGACCAGGACCTTGTCGCTCGAGTCGGGGCGGGGCCTGATCTCGAACCGCAAGTTCGTCTGCTTTACGCTTTACCGTTCGATCGATCAGCGTGACGAAACGGTCGATAGCTGAACTCTCCCGAGCCGACAAGCGGTCATAAGCTCGAGCGGCCATGCGCTCAAGACCGTTGATATCGTTCAGGCGGCCCAGAACTTCATCGACGTTCGAGAAATCTTTCCTCAATTCGATATAGTGCTCGTCCGGCTCGATCAGGCCCGAATACTGTCCTGTAAATAATATCATCGGGGTTCGCATCGCTGCGGCCTCAAAGACCCGCGGCGAAATCTGTCCCATATCGTATTGGGTCTCGATCGGATCGGTATAGGCGCGGAACTCTTCGTAGGAACCGGTCCACCGCGCGCTTTTTCCAATTCCTTGTACTTCGCTTCGATCGCCCCGTCGAAATCGAACACGTTGGATCCGCTCTCCGAGCCGAGATTGGCCCTGCATGACCCGATAAAGTCGTACCACGCTGCTGCGTAGAGCCGCTTGTCGTCGGTCCATTCGATGTCGTGCGCGATCCCGCGCGCGGCGCAGATCGCACGCATGCGCCGGCCGATCTCCAGCTTCTCGAAGGCGAGCCGGCCGTAGCGCCCGCCGATGTCGCGCCCGCGATACCCGATACCGACCGGCCGCTCGCGCAAAGGGCGCGCCGACTTCCCGTGCAGCGGCAGGCGTTCGGGCACATAGCCTGTCAGCACGGTGATGAACTCGGTCTGCGGAAACATCGATTGCGGATATATCCGCGACAGCATCGCCGGCGGCACGCAGGTCAAGACCGCGTGAAAGCCGACCTCCCGGATCGCGGCACGGAGCCTGTCCGTGTGGTCATATTCGTCCTGTACGGCGAAAATCTTGACGCCGCGGAATGCTTTCAGCTTGATCAGATAGTCGGGACTTACATAGCCCGGAAACGGCAGGCGCGCACAATAATTCTGAAAGACCGCATCGAATTCGTCGAGGTCGAAGGCGAGCTCGGCGCCGTGCGTTGCATGCAGGAAACGAACTTCGAAGTCGGAGTAACGCGCAATGCTCTCGAGATACTCCGCGGTGGTCGATACGAAGTTCGATGCATTGCAATAGGCTACAAGGAGGCGTCCGTTCATTTCGCAGCCGCCGGATTGTTGCTGGGAGGGCGCCCTGCGCGAGCGTTCAAGAAACAACCCGTCATCGATCGCCCCGTCAGGCCTCGGCGTAGACGGGGCGCTGCGCACGAACCATCATCGGCAAGCGGAGCGCCGGGTCGCCGCCCACGATCGAGTGGTCGCCGGCAATCCGGATGATTTGGGAACGTCTTGCGACTGCGCGCCCCGCCGACAACACCTCGATGTCGATCCGGTAGAGCCCGGGGCGCAGAGCAATCGGGCTGAGCCTGGTGCCGGTCCTCAACCGTCCGATCCCTGGCCGTCCGGGCATCCGAGATTGCGCCAGCGCGATGCCGTCGCCCCGCTCGATGAAGAGGCGAATGGACGGTTCCGGGATTTCTCGCTCAATGCTGAGCTCGGCGTTGACCGTCACCTCGGCGTCGCTGGCAAGTGTGGCCCCGACGGTATTGCCGCGCACGTCGAGCAACTCCAGGCGTTCGACGCGTACTGCCGGGTCGAGGCACCAGACGGTGGTCTCCCCGCCGAGCTGGTCAACGACCATCGCTTCTTCCGCGACGCGGATCTTTTCGGTGTAGGCGCGCGTCACCGTCGCCGGCTCGCCGTCCGCAACCAAGCGTCCGGATTCCAGCCACAGGCAACGCGAACACATTTCGACGATGTCAGCTTGGCTGTGCGACACCAGGAGCACAATTTTTCCGCGGTCGCACAGATCGCGGATCGCCCTCGTCGCCTTGACCGAAAACCACCGGTCACCGACCGAGAGTGTCTCGTCGATAATCAAGATCTCGGGCTCCACGAGCACGAGCGAGGCAAATGATAGCCTGGCCTTCATCCCGGTCGAGTAGGTGCGCATCGGCCGATCGATGAACGAGCCGAGCTCGCTGAAGGCGATCATCTTCTCCACCAGAGGTGCTGCTTCGGCCCGCGTGAGGCCCCGGATTTCCGTGTCGATGAGAAGGTTCTCTCTGCCCGTCAGGTCCTCGCGCATGCCGAACCCTACTGTCAGCGCTGCATGCAGCTTGCCGACGCAATTCACCGATCCTTCGCTCGCCGTGAGAATCCCGGCGAGGATTGCAAGGAGGGTCGATTTTCCGGCCCCGTTCGCGCCGATAATGCCGACCCGCTCACCTGGCCCGACGCGGAATGTCACACCGTCCAATACCCGTCGCGCCTCCGCCCCCTCGCCGAATATCTTGGTGAGGTGACGCGCCTCGACCGTCAGGCTCATCAGCCGGCAGCCTCGATTGTCCAGGCCGCCGGAAGCGTGCAAAGGCAATCCGCTTCGGGCCCATCGACCACGAGGCGCAATCCGTTTCCGTGGGTCCAGCCGCGCACGTCGAGAACTTCGATCGCCGTGCCGCGCAGGTCGGTTGCGCCAACCAGAAACAGGTTCAACGAGTATTCACCCCGGTTGAGCGGCAGCTCAGGGACGATGAGCTCAATTTCGTGCCGTCCCGCCCCGCGGCCGACCGGGACCGGGGGGATATGGAGCAGATGCTCCCACCCGATCCCTCGCTGAAAGATTTCGACCGAGGCGCCGAATTTAAGCGGCACGTCAATGGCAAATTCGGCGGCAACCGATATCAGGAGATCCTCGCCCGTTCGCCCAGTAAAGGGGCGCCGGTCATCATCCAGCCCGACAAAGCGGGCTTTGCCGGCCTCAGGCGACGGGATGTCGAGATAGCGCCTCACGACGAGGGGGCTTGCTCCCCGCGCCGCAACATGACCCGAATCCAAGATGATGGCCTGCTCGCAAAGCTTGAGCACGGCGCTTGTATCGTGCGTCGCCACCACCCCCGAGGCCCCTTCGGCCAGCCGACCTCGGAGACGCCGCCAGGATTTCTGCTGGAAATATTGATCGCCAACGGCGAGCACCTCGTCAATGAGGTAAATCTGTCCGGGCAGCGCCGTCGCCACCGTAAAGTACAAGCGCGCGCACATCCCGGAGGAATAGGAGAAGAACGGGCGATCGAAATATTCGCCGAGCTCGGAAAATTCAGCGATCTCATCCAGTAGATCTTCGAGCGCAGCACCCATTGTGCCATAGAGCGAGAACCACCTTGTCGCGAATTCACGCCCGGTCAGCCGATCGTTCCCCGCCAGCCCGAGCTCGTAGATCGCCGCCGTTTGCCCGTCGACGTAAACCTGTCCGCGGGTCGGCGAATAAACGCCGCCGAGAAGGCGCAGCAAAGTGCTCTTCCCCGCCCCGTTGCGGCCGAGGACGCCGAGAAACTGGCCCCGTGGCACCTCGAACCCGATCTCCGCCAAGGCCTGGAACGCCTCGCTCGGTTGCCGAGCCAGCAACAGCCGCCACGTGTCGCCCGCCTCCAGAATATAGAAGGCCTTGGCCGCCTGGCGCGCCCGGATCGCGGCGGGTTGCGCATCGCTTGGCATGCCTTCGGTCTCCTCAGAGCATCGCATCGAAATAGCCCTTGAGGCGGCGGAAATAGGACAGCCCCGCGACGAAGGTGCCCAGCGCGACGACGCCCAGCAGACCCAGCTCCCATAGCCGGGGCAACTCGCCGTAGATCAACGGCTGACGAAAGCAATCGGCGATTAGGTAAAACGGGTTCAGCCGCACCCAGGTTTGAAGAGCCGCGGGAAACGCCTCGATCGGATAGAAGATGGGCGAGGCGAAGAGTACGACGACAAGCAGGTTGGGCAGGATGAGCGCCATATCCCTGATGAAGACATTTATCGCCGACAAAATAAGGGCGATGCCGGTCACCAACATGAACTGCAGCACCAGCACCAGTGGGATGACCAGCCAGGCGGCGCCCGGATAGCGATGGTCGAGACCAAGCAGGACGACAATCAATCCAAAGGCCACCCCGAGCGGGATCAAACCCAGCAAGCTCGCCGCGACCGGCAGCAGCTCGCTCTTGAAGCTGAGATTTTTCACCAGCCCGGAATTGCCGGTGATTGAGCTGGTGCCCGCCGAAATCCCCTCGCTAACGGCGAGCCATGGGCCGTACCCGCTGATCAGCCACAGAATGAAGGAGAGGCTGCTGTCGGCGCCGGGCAATCGGCTCTTAAACACAAAGGAGAAGACCAGCGAGAAAATGGTCATCAGCAGCAGCGGATTGAGTATCGCCCATATCCGGCCGAAGACGGAACCGAGGAACCGGTCGCGCAACGCCATCTTGGTCAAATTGACCAACAGGCGGAGGTCGTGAATCGAAAACCCGAGGACAGTGTGACGGCGAACCCTCGCGAGCAGTGCCAACCGGGTGCCGCCGCGTCGCGCCGATATTTGCCGGAGGAGGGGCAAGCTCAACACGAAATATTCTCTCGGCTTTGCGCGTGGAGAAATTCGTCGTAGCGCGCCATCACCGCCTCGGCGCGCCCGTGCACGCAGCGCAGAACGCGCTCGCGCGGGGGCAAGGGCTCGGGCGCCCACCAGCCGGGGTGTGTCAGAACCTGCAAGCGCCGATGCTCTGCCGTTGCAAGCACGTCGGCAATCGGCCGAAAGCGCCAATAGCCGTTCGAATCCGATACGTACCCGTATTCTGTTCGCAATGCGCGACTGTAGCAGTTCACCAATCCCGCGATCTCGTCATCGTCGATGTCGATCAACCCGTCGGCATCGGGGTTGTGGTAGCTGAATGCCGTAATCTTCGCTCCAAGAAAGGTTTCAAAGAGGGCGGCTTCTCGCTCCAGCATCTCGGCCAAGGTCTGGCGCGACCACCGCATGTGGGGATAGGCCGCCGCGTCAAAATGTAGGCCGATCGCGTGGCCGAGCTCGATGATGCGTGCGACGAGATCGAGGCAGGCGGGTTCGAGCAGGTTGTAAAAGGCCGCGTGTGGATTGAGAAAGTAAGTCGATCTGACGCCCTCTTCCCGCTCGATTGCCGCGAGCTTCGCTGCCCGGTGCAGTGACAAGTCGACGTCATGCCTCCACAGCACGTGGCGCCCTTCGGGCCGTTGCGCGTAATCAGCAAAACTGTAGCCTTTCCGTGCCGCGAGACGCAGCAGCTCCCGGTAGCCCCCGTCGGTGAAGTCCGCCCAGCGCCGGTCGACGATCCGGCGCGGAACCGACTTGTCGATACGAAAACTCCAGCCCTGGAGGTCGGTGACGAGATTGTCTCGGCTTCCGCCATCGAACGCGCGGAAGCGGCGCTCGAGCTCTCCGCTGTCGACCGTCGGCGATACCCGGCACATTTCAAGGAAGTCGCGGCGGGTGGTCCGCCGCCTTCCCCAGGTGAGCCTCGGGTTGGCCGGCAGCGGCGGATCCATCAGCAGCAGCGGCCCGATCCGCCGCACCAAGCGGAGCATTGCCGCGTTCGCCAGCTGCAACAGGCGGGAAGCATCGACGCCGGGCGGCACGTCAAACCACTCGCACTCGATGATCGGCCCGGCATCGATACGATCCGTCATCACATGCGCAGTCGCGCCGTATTGTCGTGCTCCGTCGTAGATCGCGAAGTGATGGGGATCGCGTCCGGGATAATCCGGGGAGGCGGCGTGAAAATTGAAGGCCGTCCGCATTGCGCGACCGAGGATGTCTGCAGGCACGATGACGCCGCTGCCATACGCGACCAGCGTCGTCGCCGGACCGAAGACGGCATCGCGGAGGTCGTCCAGCGTGCGGGCGATGGCGACCGGCGCGCCGAAAGCGGCGCAGACAGCGCCGAGCGCCTCTCCGCGCAACGGGGTGAGCAGGACAACGTCAGGCCGCACGGGCAGCCTCCGGCCAGCCCCACATCAGGTAGTCGATGACCGACAACCCGGGGCGGAAGCGCGCTCGATCACCGTAAGGCTGGGGTACAAAATCCTGGTAGATCAGCTCAACCCCGTGCAAGCCAAACAGCTCGTCCCGCTGATAGCCGGACGCGCCGCCGCCGGCGAGATAGGCGTCCGCCCCGACCGCTTTGGCGATATCGATCAGCAATTCGGTGGCGGTCCCGGCGACATCGAGCTCCGACTGGCGCACGAACCTGGTTTCGATCCCCAGGACTGACGCGATGCTTTTGATCGCGTGCTCGTTCAGGGACGCCAGCATATCAGCCGGGAACTCAATTAAAGGGCACAAAACCGCCATCGCTGGTGCAAACCCGGGAGCGTGGCCATAGTTCGTTTCGAGCGAGCGGAGCAACTTGCGCCGCCACGCCTGGCGGTCGTCGATACGGATATGCCGGATGCGCTGCGGACCCGGCTCGCGGCGCACCGGGCAGCCGAACCAGCCGGGGCGGCCTTGCATGTCGATTTGCACGCGGTTTGTCCAGCACCCCATGCCGCTGCCGCTCTTGTTGAAGAGCGCGTCGTCGAGAAAGACGAACACGTCGGCGCAGCGGATCTTGTCGAAATAGGCGAGCCACGGAAAAAAATTGGGCTGATGGATGGCGCAAAGATGCCGCATCTAGATAGTCGTGCCGCTGCCGGGAGGGCTATCGGCCGTCCGAGCCCTCATCGCGCAAACTCGATGCCGGGGACGCCGAAGCTGTGGCTCGGCTCGGTGCCGTCGGCGACCGCTTCCTCCCAAATATCGGGCCAGAGGCTCCAGATATTGCAAGTCCGACAGCACTCGAAACGGTCCCATTCCCCCGCGAGATGCGCCTGCCGCATCAACGAGAGCCGGTTCCAGGCCTCCATCCAGGAAATGCTGCGGGCATCGCCCAGATACGGGACGCAATGGAGCTCTTCTTCGGGTAGGTAATCCGGGACAGCGGCCACGCAGGGGGCATATCGGCCGTCATGCTGGATCTTGAAATGCATGAAGATCGAGTTGCAGGGCGTGCGTCGTGCCGGCACCTGGTGTTCCGGGACGGTGAACCCGGCCGTTGCGAGATTTTTTCGAGCCCCCAGGTATCGCCCCCCCAATTTCCAACGGGGCGCCAGATCACCTCATCCACCTTGCCTTCCCAATATAATTTGAAGCCCGAGAAAGTCCCGCGAAACTCTTCGAAGCCGAGAATGTGAGTGGAAATGCGCATGCCGGAGCCGTGCCGGTTCCGCAGCTCGACGAGACGCTCGAGATTGCTCCACACCCGGTCGAAATGATCGATTTGCATCATGCGCCGATACGATGCGCGATCCGGAGCATCGAAGCTGTACTGGTATTGGTCCAGACCCGCCTCGATCAGGCCGGTGATCACCTCTTCCCGAAACAGCGAGCCGTTGGTCGCCATCACGATTTTGAGCTCGGGACGACATCTTTTCAGCAGCTGCACCGCAGGAAGAAGATTGGGAGCGGCGAGAGCTTCTCCGAATAGGACGAGAGGTTGATCAGTACCCCTTGGTGTGGCATCTCGCCGATCACTTTGCCCAGCAGGTCGAGGTCGAGCCAGGCCGCTTTCTTCGGCTTCTTTATCGACTGCGGACAGAAGAGGCAGCTGTGGTTGCACGGCGCCGCGCCGAGATTGATAGAGAAGTTTGTCGGCAGGCTGCCATTGGCGAAAATTTGTCGTGCCGTTGCCCGCCGCGCTGCCGCCTCTGCAGGCTCGGGCAGCTCCGCTGGCGGCGGGGCGTCCGTCCCCGTGGGTAGAACTTCAGGGGCTCCGCCGCAACGGAACAGGCTTCGGAGCCTCTGGGCGACGCTGGCGCTCCGGAAGAATGTGCGAGGCGTTGCGCCGGGCGACTTCGAGAGAGGCGGCATCTGGTCCCTTGGTGAGTTAGGCTCGCGGCAGCGTTGCCGTTACGAACCAGTGGGTGCAGTCGCCCGCCGTAGCGGTGCCCCGGCTGAGGAGCGCCGTGACCGTCGCGGTCGTCGAGATCGCGAGGCGCTTGAACCAAGGATGCCGCGCCGCAAACACTTGCAACTTGTCGCAGAAGAAAAAGCGCGGAAAGTAGACCGTGAAATTCATCGCGTCGTAGATCAGGAGTTGGCCGCGGGAAAAGACCGGTTCTACCGAGATCTCCGCAAAGCCGAGACGATGGAGGGCGCGCACCCACTCCTCAGCGCCGAGGAAATGCATATGCATGCTGACCAGATCGCAACGTCGAGCGAATTCGCGCGCAGCGCCGGGCCGTCCCACAGCCCGGCGCAGCTGATAACCGATCAGCCCTTCATGGAAGCGAGGTGCCACGGTAGAGAAGCAGAGCCGGCCGCCGGGCTTGAGGATCCGGCGTGCCTCGCGCAAAGCGCCGGCGAGATCGTCCACATGCTCGAGCACACAGATGCTGATGGCTGCGTCGAACTGTGCATCTGGCAGGGGAATTCGTGCGAGATCGGAAGCGGTGAACTCCGCATATCCGTTCTGTTTGGCAAGATCTGCCAAATTGCCGTCGAAATCGACTCCGTGCAGGTGTGCGATCCTGCTGTTTGCCGCTAGAATACCGCCGACAATCCCGCTGCCGCAGCCGAGGTCTACAACATTGCCGGAGATCGTGCTGCGCAAGAACGCGGCGAGCTGGATCTTTTTGTGCAGAGCCATCTCCGGGACGTTGTAGTAGGCAGCGGCGAGCGCCCGATCGACCCGATCCGGCCGGGCAAGGCGGAGAATTCGTAAGAGGCCCGCGGTTAGCGACAGCAACGCGACCCAGGCGATGCCGATGGCGGTCGCGATGTGGCGATACGGAACCGACCGCGACGCCCTTATCTCGGTCTGCAGGTGCTCGTGCATCGACCGCGCTTCGGGATAACGGAAGGCGGTGGTCAGAACGGGATCCGTTGGATGCAGCACGTCAGACCATGTCCCATTCATCCGCCGGTTTCTCTGGCCGCCACATGCGAATGCACACCTTCTCCCCGTCGACAAAGAAATGAGCGGGATAATCATCCGGGTCCGCCGCGCGGATCTGGTTATAGAGTTCGACGAGCGGGCGGGACGGATCAAGTCGCGAGTGCTGTGGGACGCGGTCGGGAAAGCTCTTGCCGCGAGAAGGAGGTTGTGGGCGAGCCGCGGCCGCCCCAAGCCGTTGGAAGATCGCGAGCGCCCTCGAGAACGACGGCGGGCTCGAAAAACCAGCGTCTTCCGTACGAGGCTACAGCCCGGTTTCGAAACGGCCGATCGGAAACGATCGCTCCACGATAACAGGACCGGTATCGACGCCGTCGTCAACCAGATGGACGGTTACTCCGCTCTCCTGCTCACCGCATTCGACAACCCAGTTGAGCGATCGGGCGCCCCGGATAATCCGGGAGCAATGTCCCGTGAACGTTGAGCGTACTCCGACAGAAGACAAGAAATCTGGCGGGAAGATCAGGCGAAATCCGACGGAAAGGCAATTTCGCCGGCGAGCTCCCGCCCCAATCCGGGCAGCTCGTTGCGGCCGACAACGCGGACAGGAATGCCCCGGGCCGCTGCGCGATGCAGCGTCGGCACCACTTTCGGCGAGCGGCCGGATCGGTTGCATAGACGCCCGCCACTTCGTGCCCGGCCGCCAGCACCGCATCGAGCACGCGCTCGCGCGGCCCGCTGCTAAAATACTGCAGCCTCATTGCGTTGCCTCCGCAGGTCTGCCCGTTGGACCCAGCGCGGCGAAGGGAACGACGTAAAAGTACGGGTACGCTCTTGCCAGTTCGTCGGCAGAGTGGCCGAGAAGCGCAGGATCGTTCAGGACGACGGCGTATTCGTAAACCCTTTCCTGTGCCCCCCATTTGCGCTTGAAACGATAGAGGCCGGTCTGGTTTAGCCAGGTGCCGCCCCAGTTCCAAACCCGACGCCCTTCTGCTGCAGCCTCGCACATTGCGTGGAAAAGAAGCGCTGCGCTCGGTTGCAGGCCGCGGAGGCCGAGCGCGGTCACCGGCATTACATATTCGGCAAACCGATTGAAATAGAACATCAGCAGCGCTGCGACCGGAGTGCCGTCGAGCTCGGCGACATAGAGACGGTAGTCCTCGCCGCCGCGCAGGATGTCAGGAAAGGCAGCAAAAAAGGCGGCCGGCTTTGGAATGCCCCCCACCTCTTGCATGTGGGCCCGATGGGCATCAGCGAGGAACCCGACAGCGTCATTGCGGATCTTTATCCGCACCCCCGCCGTCTGCGCCTTGCGTAGGTTGCGCCGTGCCGAGCCGTCTATCTCGGCGAGCAGCTTCTCGGCAAAGGCGCCTCCGCCTTCGAGCGAAGTCGATTGGCTGATGCGCCGGTCCGAAAGGCTTGCGCCGGCGCTCCCCAGAAGATCGGGTTGGCCATCAAAGGGATTGCCGATAACGCTTGCCGCAGAAACCTCCGATCCGCCGGCACGATCGCGAAAGGCCGCCCAGAGCGCTTCGGCCGCTTCGTCGTCTTCGGCGATGACGCCGCCATGGCTTCCAAAGAATGGCAGCGAGTTGATGACCCGGCCAAACGGGCCGTCCGTATACATTAGCGGGAGTATCCCGACCAGGCGGTTCTCGCGCCACGCTCCGAGGTAATCAGCCTGGGCGCCCAGCATCGTTTGCAGAAGCTCGCGATAGCGGAGCGAGTGGTAGAACAGCGCCTCCGGCCGTCCGTCGATGAATTGCTCATAGAGCTTTTCTTGGGCGTGCGTCAGGCGCTCGACCTCTACAACCACGCTGGTTGCACCCGATAGCGGGACCCCGAGCCGATTACGGGGGATTGGGCCGCGCTCCGTAAAGAAAGGTCCGGCACCACCACTCGAAACTCAACAGAGACCAGATGAGCAGCCGGTGATTGGCGACTTTTTCCAGATGCTCGCGCACGATCCGGCCGACGAAGGACGGATCGATGAAGTCGGCCAGCGCCAGCTCCTTGCCGAGCAGCAGCTCGTGCACATAGCTCGCATTTTCCCCGCGGTACCAGGAGCCGTCAGGGGCCGAGAAGCCTTGCTTCGGGCGCCTCATGACGGCATCCGGCCGGAGCGGCGCCATGGCCTGGCGCAAAGCACTTTTTCCGCTCGCGTGTTGGCTCTCGATCAATGCCTTCTTTTGTATAGCGTCTTCATCGATCGACAGCATGTGGTCGAGATCTGCGAGCTTGTACCGGATCGGTAGTTTCTGCGCGAACTCGACGAGGGCATTGTCCAGGAAGGGGAAGCGCTCCTCCAGCCCGCTCGCCATTGCCAGCTTGTCGCCGATGACGAACAAACCGTGCAGGAAGGTCTTGCATTCGAAATAGAGCGAATTGGCGATGTGGTCTTCCGGGGTGGCGTAGCGCAAATCGCCGGCTTTGTCGAACACGCTGCTGAAGGTCTCGAAGCTGTGGTCGGGCTCCGAGGCCGCCCCACCGCGGAACATCTTGTCACGATCCTGACCCGAGGTCAGGCGCTGCCAAAATGAATAATAGGACTGTAGGTAGGATTGGCGGTCGAGCGCCCGAAATGCGCGGTAATATCGCCAGGGATAACCGCCGAACAGCTCGTCGCCGCCGGCGCCGGACAAGCAGACGGTCGCAAATTTGGAGGCTAGGCGCGCTACGTAGTAGTTGGGGTAGGACATTCCCAGCCGCAGATCCTCGATGTGCCATACGACACGCGGCAGGGCCCAACGGATGTCACCGGCATTGATCACCTGTTCGTAGTGCTCTGTCTTGAAGTGATATGCGAGCAGCTCGGCATCGCGGCGCTCGTCGAAGGTGCGCTCGATCCCTTCTACCGCCGACATTTCGAACCCCGCAGTAAAGGTCGTGAGCCTCGGTATGTGACGCGCCGCGCCGGCGACGACGGAGGCTAAGTCTACCCCTCCCGACAAATAAGCGGCGACTGGCACATCGGCGACGAGCTGGCGCTCGACCGCCGACAGGAAAAGCTTACGGGTCTGGTCGGCAGCCTCTTGCCGTCCAATCCGCTCGTCGCGGCTGGTGAAGTCGAAATCCCAGTAGCGTGTGACCCGCTCGCCGTCGCGTTCGAGCGTCAGGATCGTCGCGGGAGGGAGCAGCTCGACGCCGGCGAACAGGGTGTGCGGCCTGAACAAATTCTGAAACGTGAAATATTCGACGAGCGCTGCCTGGTCGACGCGCACCGAGAAATCAGGAAGCGCAAGGAACGCCTTGATTTCCGAAGCAAAGACGAGCGCTCCCGGCCGGCGCCATAGATAGAGAGGCTTCACACCATAGCGATCGCGGAGCAGATGAAGCAGTCCCAGCTCGGCATCCCATAATGCGAAGGCCGCCATGCCGTCGATGCGTCTGGCGAGCCGCTCGATGCCCCAGATGCGATAACCCCAGATCAACACCTCGGTGTCGGAACGCGTGCGGAAGACGCATCCTTCGCGCTCGAGCTCGGCGCGAAGATCACGGAAATTGTAGATTTCGCCGTTAAACGTAATGGCCGTCCGGCGGTCGGGCGACAGCATCGGTTGGTTTGCCTGGGCCGAGAGGTCGATCACCGCGAGGCGGCGGTGGGCCAGCCCGACGGACCCGTCCCGATGGATGCCAGCTGCGTCCGGACCGCGATGCGAGAGTGCTTCCTGCATGGCATAGAGCCGAGCCTCGTCGATCACCCCGCCATCACTGCGGAACTCGCCTGCTATGCCGCACACGAAAAACGAACTCCCAATTTCGCTCGGTCAGCAGATCGCGCGCAGTGCGGCCACCACCCGCGCATAATCTGCCGCAGTCATGCGATTGTGGAGCGGCAGCGCGAGGCTGTTTCGTTCGCAGTCTCGGGCGGCGGGGAAGTCGTCAGGATGGTACCCGAAGCGGTCCCGGTAATAGGTTTGCAAATGCAGGGCGTGGGTTCCCGGCCGGGTGGCAATCCCGCTGTTCTGCAATGCTTCCATGATCGCATTGCGCGGCCGAGGCGCGCGCTCGGGGTCGACGTAGGCGACAAAGGCTTGCCAAGCGTGGCGTCCCGTATTTGTTTCCTGGGGCAACCGCAACCATTCGAGATCGCTGAGCTGCTGCCGATACCACTCTGCCCACGTGCCCGTTCGGCAATAAACCCGTCGAGCTTGGCCAATTGCACCAGACCGATTGCGGCCTGCAGATCCGTCATGCGGTAGTTGAAGCCGAGCACCGGAAAATCCGGGAGAAGATACGGTCTCGGGCCAAGGTGCCGGACCTCCTCGGAAAGCGAGGCGCCATGATTGCGCAGACACGCGGCCCGCTCCGCAAGTGCCGCGTCGTCGGTGGTTAGCATTCCGCCTTCACCGGTGGTAATCGATTTCCGTGGATGGAAACTGAAGCAAGCCACGGTGCCCAAGCCTCCGGCCGGCCGCGAGCGATAACATGCGCCGGCGGCGCAGGCGGCATCTTCAACGATAGCGATATGAGGCGGCAGGCCGGTCCGCAACTGGTCCATCTCGGCGCACAGCCCAAAGAGGTGAACCGGCAGGATGGCCCGGGTCCGCGCGGTGACCGCGGCGAGAAGCGGCTCCCGCATCGATGTTGAAATCCTTCCGGCGCACATCCACCAGCACCGGCGTAGCGCCGCAGTAGAGCACGGCATTGGCAGTGGCAATCCAGGTGAAGGCGGGAACGATCACCTCGTCGCCTGGGCCGACGCCGAGGGCTAGCAAGGCAAGGTGCAGAGCCGTGGTGCAGCTCGTCGTGGCGAGCGCGTGGCTGACTTTATGGAGGTGGGCAAACTCTTGCTCAAACCGTCGGACCCGCGGCCCTTGCGTGAGCCAACCCAACTCGATCACCTCGCGGACAGCCTGCAGCTCGTCCTCGCCCATCGATGGGGCGGCAATCTGGACAGATGTTTCGGCCACTAACATCCCGGAGCTCTCAAGCCGCTGCGGCGGAATTCTAGGCTTGTAGGGGCAGACCGGAGGTCAGCCTGTCGTACACAGCCTCGAACCGTGCGGCACAGGCTTCGGCGGAATGCCATTTGACAGCGTAAGCGCGGGATCGTTGTCCGATTTCCGCTCGCTTTGCAGGCGACAGCACGAGGTCACGCAACACATCGATCAGCGTTTCTTCGGTTGCCGAGACCAGCGGACACTCGGCTATGGCGCGGTTCGGGGGGAGTCCGTGCGGCTCGCGCGGGTCGATGTAACAGATCGTCGGCTTGCCGAGCATCATCGCCTCACGCGCACTGGCGCCGTAACGTCCGTAATTTAATTGGTCGACCACGATGTCGGCTTGCACCTGCACAAAGCGGATCATCTTGCTGGGCACTTGCGAAACGAATTCGAGCCGAACGGGAAGCCCCTCGCGCCGCAGTTGGTCGACGGCCGCGAAGACGGCTCCGGTGCCCTTGATATCCCGACCGTTGCGGCGTCGCTGCTCGTAATTTCCGACTGCGTGATAGATGATCACCTCGTTTGCCGATCGCGGGATTCGCTGCTCCGGCGGGACCGCGAGATCGGGCCGCCACAGCTCCGGGTCGAGTGCCGTCGTGAGCGGCTCGCGCAGATATTTCGCGCCTTGGCGGGCTTCGAGCGGCCAATCCAATTCGAGGGCGATCATGTCGCAAACGAGATCGATCTTTCTTGCCCACGCCAGATTGCGCGGATCAGAACAAATATCCGGCTGCAATTCCCAGACACACTTCCGGCAGACCCCGGAGAAATCACGGACCGCGCTTTGCGACACGCCGTCGAGGCAGCCGCTCGGAGTATAGGACAGGCGTACCCCGGCACGTTTGAGCTCGAGCATATCCCAGGGGAGGATCCGAGGCGCCGACTGGTTCTCCCAATTGTCCGGGAAAACCCCCAGAGACCCCTGCCCGTAGAAATGCACCAGAGTGAACCGGTTCGGGATGGTTTCATAGAAGGCGCGGAGATTTGCGCTAAATCGGGCCGGGTCAGGATCCCACAGCGACAGATCCTCCCCATGGTAGTAGGGGGCGTTCGAGCCGTGTGGCGGCTCGAGGCTGACGCAGAGGGCGTCCCATCCGCGCTGCCGCAATGCCTGGGCCAGGTAGAAGTGCTGATAATAGTTGTTATGGAGAAAGAGAACCGAGCGTCGAGGATTCAAGGTCGGCTCGAGGTTCGAGCGTCGCCGGTCAAAAGGCGGAGCCGGTCTACGGCCGCTCCGCCGGCAGTCGACATCGTGCAGCAATGGCGACAAATCGGGGTGGCGTGCCGCGGCTTCGAGAAACGCGAAATAATGCGTGCTTGCTTGGGGCAACTCAGCTTCCGAAGCGGCATCAGGCAGCCAGTCTTGTCGACCGAGAATGAGCGCAGTGACGAGCCCCGGCTCTCGCGCGAGCCACCGCATCAAATCAGGCAAGGCGTGTTGCTCGCATGCGGCGAGAGAGCGGCCGTGGCCGAACGCCGACTTCCCGCCGATCGCCAAAGTGCAAGAGCGCAGGCCCGACGCTGCCGCCTTCGCGAGGTCTTGCCGAGCTGTGGCCAGCAATTCGAGGCGCTCGGCGACAGCGTGCGGCACGGCCCTGAGTTCCAGATCGGGTGTTGATAAATGCGGCACCAGAACGATCGGCTGCAGCTCGCCGTCTATCATCCTCCGAGACCGGCGTGCGAACAGCACCTGAGCTGCCTGAACGAGCATCGGCCATTCCAGGTGGGGCAGCGCTGCACAGCGCGCAATTAGCGCGCGCCCTTCGGGGGAGGTCGCCAGCGCTGCAACCGACGCTATTCTTTCGGCGATCGATCCGATCGGCATCCTCCGCGCAAGTCGGACGACCACGAGCCAGCACCTTGACGAGGGGACAACAGCAAGGGTAACGCCTGATTCAGCGATTGGCTCCCTCGGCCAAATCAGCCGCTTTCGAAGCGCGTCGCCCCGCCATTCGAGTGCCATCCGGACGGGGTGACGACGATCAACGGCGGATTGTGGGCAGAACACCGGATTGGTGCCGCCGCCGCCACTCGATCAGCTGTCGCAGCCCATCTTCGAACGGCACGGCCGCTTCGAACCCGATCTCAGCTGCCGCACGCTTCGGAGATCCAATGCGGTTTTTTACGAAGGTCAAGCCTTCGGGCACGCATTCGATGGGTTGGTTGCTGCCGGTCAGGCGAATGAGCAACCGGGCAAGTTCGGCGATCGAGGTTCGACGGCCCGTGCCGACATTGTAGAACCGGTCGACCGTATCTGCCTGCATGGCACAGAGATTGGCCCGAGCGCAATCCCCGACATACACAAAATCGTACGCTTGACTGCCGTCGCCGTAGACCTTGAGCGGCTCGCCGCGATCGATCGCATCGAGCATTTTCATGATCACCGCTATATACGCGCCCTTGTAGTCTTGGCGCGGTCCGTAGACGTTCATGTATCGCAGGCCGACCACCGGCAATCGGTACCGGTGATGGTAGGCGCGCGCCATAGCCTCGCCGGCGATTTTGGTCGCCCCGTAAAAATTGGTGTTGTTGAACGGATGATCCTCGGTCATCGGCTCCTCCACGGCATCCCCGTAGACCGATGCCGAAGAGGAATAGACCAGCCGCTTGACGCCGGCAGCGACGCACGCCTCGAGCACGTTGAATGTGCCGTGGATATTCACGTCGAAAGCGGCACGCGGAAACTCGTGGCATTGCAGCAGCCACAACGCCGCAAAGTGAAACACGCCATCGGCGCGTCTGAGCGCCTGGGCCAGAATGTCGGTCTGACAGATGTCGCCGCCCGCTTCGAACACCTTGACCCGGGGGTCTTGCGGCGGCCCTGTCGAGATTTCCCGGCGCACCCCGCACGAAATTGTCGTAAACCACGATCTCGCCGACATCCTCTTCGGTCAGAAGGTCGACCGTATGAGACCCGATGAGCCCGGCGCCGCCGATCAACACCAGTCGCTTGCCGCGAATATCCATCAAGCGATGCTTTGCGCGAACCCAGCGCGTATCGCCTCGACGATGCGGTCCTGGGTCGGCTCGTCGAGGTAGGGGTGCATCGGCAGGCTGAGCACCTCGCCGCGAGGCGGTCGGAGACCGGCAAGCCCGTTGCCGGCGGCCGGATAATCGCGGTAGGCCGATCTGGCGGTGCAGCGGCTTTGCGTAATAGACCGCGGTCGGCACGCCGGCGGCTTTGAGCTCTGCCGCCACCGCGTCGCGGTCGCAGCCGCCGGGGCAGCCGCACCGTATATTGTGCCCACACGCTGGTCAGTGCCCTCGGCACGCTGGGAGTACGGTCACGAAGTCGTCGAGCATCGCGTCGTATCGCGCCGCGACGCGGTTGCGCGCCGCGATCTCGTCGGCAAAGATCGTCAGCTTTTCGCTCAGCACCGCCGCCTGGATCGTATCGAGGCGGGCGTTCATGCCGATGCGCACATTGTCGTATTTGTCGCTGCCTTGGCCGTGCACCCGCAGGCTCTTCAGAACCGCGGCAGTCATCGTCGTCATCGGTGAAGAGGGCGCCGCCATCGCCGTAGCAGCCGAGCGGCTTGGCCGGGAAAAAGCTCGTCGTCGTGATGTCGCCGATGGTTCCGACCTTGCGCCCCTTGTAGGATGCGCCAAAGCTCTGCGCCGCATCGCAGATGACCCACAGCCGGTGCGCCGCGGCGATCGCCAGGATTTCGTCATAACCGGCAGGCAATCCGAAAAGGTCGACCGGAATGATCCCCGCCGGTTCGAGCCCGAGGCGTTTGGCGGTGGCGATGCCGGCCTCGAGGCTCGCCGGGTCCATGTTGAAGGTGTCTTCGAGCACATCGACGAAAACCGGGACCGCATCGAACCAGGCGACGACTTCGGCGGTCGCCGCAAATGTGAAGGACGGTACGAGGACCGCCTGGCCCGGCTCGAGGCCTTTCGCCATCAGCGCGAGCCCCAGCGCATCGGTGCCGTTGGCGCAGGTCAGCACGTGCTTGGCGCCGCAAAAGGCGGCAAGCTCCTTCTCGAGAGCGCCGACCTCGGGGCCCATGATGTATTTGCCATGATCGACCACACGCAGGATCGCCTCGTCGATCCGCCGCCCGAGGCGCCGGCGCTGCGCGCCCAGATCGATGAACTCGATCGGAGCGTCGGCGGCCTGCAGCACTGCAGTGTCGGGCATCAGACGATCTCCTCGATGCGGTCGGGCCCGGCTTCCCGGTAGCGGCGGCCGGAGCGGGGGCAGACGAGGTCCGGGCCGAGCCGCTCGCCGTCATGGCTCATCCAGCCGATCGCGCCGCGCCGGGCACGCCGGCCATCAGCGCGAAGGCCGGCACATCTGCGGTCACCACCGCCCCGGCCGCGATAAAGGCGTATTCGCCGATCGTGTGCCCGCAGACGATCGTCGCATTGGCGCCGATCGTCGCGCCGCGCTTGACCAAGGTCGGCCGGAATTCGTCCTTGCGCTCGATCTCGGCGCGCGGGTTGTTGACGTTGGTGAACACCGCCGAGGGCCCGCAGAACACCCCGTCCTCCAGAGTCACACCCTTGTAGATCGAGACATTGTTCTGGATCTTGCAGCCGTCGCCGATCGTCACGTCGGGACCGGCCATGACATTTTGCCCGAGCGAGCAATTTCGGCCGATCCGGGTGCGCGGCAGAATGTGCGCGAAATGCCAGATGCGCGTGCCCGACGCCGATTTCGCAAGGCTCGTCGATATAGGCCGATTCGTGCAGCTGCACACCCGGATAGGGCCGCGATTTCTCGACGGCGCTGAGGACGTCGCTGCCGCTTTTTCGAGCGCGCCGCTCGCCCGCGCCAGCACCCGCAGCACCCGCAGGCCTTCCCGGCCGTCGGTGCGCGGCTTGCTGCCGACGGCGATGCAATCGAGGAAGTGGCGGCATTCGAGGTGGAGCGGCTCTCCTTCTTCGAGCGGCACCGGATCGGCCTCGGCCTTGTGCGGCACCGGGAGGGTCTCGCGCCACTCGATCCGATGCGGATAGAGCAGCAGCTTGCGGCTCCATGGCTGCCCGTCATCGAACACCGCCATCGCCCGGTCGCCGATGACCACCAGCTTCTGCTCCTTGAACGGGTGCAGCCAGGACACGAAGACATGCGCCTGCTCGCCGCCCGGAAAGGCGAGCAGCGTGGTCGTGACATCGGCGATGGTCTTGTGCAGGTAGTAGCCGCCCTGCGCGGTGACCTCGGAAGGCTCCTGCCCGACAAGCGACAGGATCATCGACAAGTCGTGCGGCGCGAAAGACCAAAGGATGTCCTCCTCCCGCCGCACCTTCCCCAGGTTCAGCCGCGTCGAGGAAATGTATTCGAGGCGCCCAAGCGCGCCCTCGCGCACCAGCTCCCGCAGCTTGATGAAAGCCGGATGGTACTGCAGCAGATGGCCGACCATCAGCCGCCGGTTCCGGCGCTCCGCCAACGCACAGAGCTGCTCGGCCTCGATCACGGTCAGGGCGAGCGGCTTCTCGACAAAGACATGCTTGCCGGCCTCGATCGCGCGCGACGCGAGCTCGGCATGGAGGGCCGCGGGCGCTGCAATCGCAACCCCGGCGATCTCGTCGTCGCGCAATACCGAGTCGAAATCAGCCACTCTCGTATGGTGCCGTTCGGCGAGCTGGCGCGCCGCTTCGCGATCGGGGTCGCAAATCGCCGCGAGCGCCCCGAGCTCGGCAAAATTGCGGACCAGGTTCTTGCCCCAATAGCCGCAGCCGATTGCCGCCACGCGCACCAAGCCATTTCCCGGCGGGCCGGAAGTCAACGCGTCTTTTGGCAAGTGCAGTTCCCCCATGCTACCGCAGTTCGGGTGACTGAACGCCACCCGAAGAAGTTGCCCAAACGGTGGGCCGCGACCGGTTTCGCGCCCCCCGATGCAGCGCCCGCGGCTCAGGCCGCTTCCACGGCCTCCGCGCGCAGCTGAGCGCGCACCGCACGCCCGAGCAAGTCGAGCAGCACGATGACCCGATCCTGATCGCGCAGCTCCACAAGCCTGCCGACCATGTCCTCGAACGCACCTGCGGTCACCCGCACCAGCTCGCCGAGCCTCAGCGCCTGCCGGGGATCGAGCCGGTCGAAGGCGCCCGTCTCTTCCCTTTGGCGGATCGCCGCTGACGATCTCGCCCGGCACGGGCGCGGGCTCGTCCCCGGTGCGCACGATGTCGGTCACCCCGACCGTCGACAGGATCGGACGCCACGGCATAGTGGCGCGGTCGATGGCAACAAACAGATACCGCGGGAACAGCGGGCGCAGCACGATCTGCCGCCGCCGCGCGTGGCTCACCTTCGCGCGGTAGCGCGGCAGGTAGGCCGAATAGCCCTGGCGCAGCAGGTGGTCGAGCGCTTTCGGCTCGGCGTGCGGCTGCGTGTAGACGGCGTACCAGCTGATCACGCCCGCACCTCGTCGAGAATGGCCGAGACGGCCGGCGAAATGCGCAGCAGGCTCGGCGCGACCACCGCATGCGGCGAAAGGCCGCTCGACTGCGCCAGCGAGGAGAGGGCTTCGAAGCTCGCCTGCGGCGATTGCGTATCGGTCAGCACGACGCCATCCAGGCCGCGTGCGCCACCGGGCGTCAATGTCGCCGCCGCGAGATCCGGCACTACCGGCAAACCGCCGCAGCGTCGTCCGGCAAATCGTGCATCGATGACGCACAGCACCTCGACCGCGGTCTCGCCGGCGCTCAGGATGGCGATCTCCGCAAGGTCCCCGGCGCCGTAGAGGGCGACCTTCCGCCAGCCGAGCGCCTCGCAGTGCTGAAACAAGGCGACACAGTCACTGCGGGCGCGGCGAAAGAAATCGAGGGACACCGCCAGATATTCCGCGGTCAAGCGGCTCTTCTCGGCAAACCCCTGCGGGGTCAGGTAATAGGCGTAGCGGTTGAGCGGAACCTGGCGCATCTTGACGAGGCCCTTGCGCACGCAGCGGCGCAGATAGGCATTGGCCAAGCCGAGCGCGATGCCGAGCTCGCCGGCGAGCTTGCGCTGGGTGATCGTGCTGTCGCGCTCGATCGACGTGAGCACGCTCAGCACGATACCCGGGTTACCCGCCTCTTGAAGCTGGCTTTCTTCCCCCACACCGGCAGCCCTTCCCGACTTCCCGAAGCGACGCTACCGCGTTCACGACGTGAACGTCAAGCGCTCCAAGAGCGCAGGGTTACTCGGCTGCGTTGCCCGGCCTATACTGCTTCCCGCAGCACCCGGGAAATCGTTACGGGGAGAGGGCCCATGAGACCGACCCAAGGCGGCGGCGGTCGGATATTCGTCGGCCGCGAGGATGAGCGGCGCGCCTTCGCCGCGGCATTGTCTGAAATTGCTCAGGCGCCGAATCGATCCTGGTTCTGGGGCAAGACCGAGGCGCCGCGCAGCCAGCCGCGCGTCTTTCTAGTTGAGGGCAGCGCCGCGATCGGCAAGTCATCCTTGTTGTCGAAGTTCGCCGATCAGTGTGCCGCCCCTCTGGAGCCGGTCCAATTTCGAAGGCCTGTGCGCGGTGGCGGAGGACACGCCCCTGGTGCTGGCGCAGGATGCTTACGAGCGGATCCAAAGCGGTGGCAAGCTCGACAGCTTGATCCGTACCCTGGTGGTGAAACCGGCGGTGGCCAAGAGCCGCCGCCTGGCGTTTGTCATTGCCGGGCGCGGCGAACTGAGCGGCGAATACAGGCGCAGCTTCGACGCTGAGCCGTTATTGCTGTACGAGACCTCGCTGGGCCCCTTTAGCGAGGCGGAGACGGCGCAGCTGTTGAACGCGCGCGGAATCCCCGAGTCGGTGGCGGCGGATGTGCAGCGCGCCACCAAGGGGGTCCCGCTGGCGGTAGACCTGATTGCTGCCTCCGTCCCGCGAGGCTCAGGACGGCTCGGCCGCCGAGCCTCTGCCGCCGATAGAAGAGATCGCAGACGCTTCCGACGCTCTCGGCGAAACGATTTCGCGCATTCTGAGCTACACCTTCCCGGACAGGGATGACTCCGCGGAAGTTGCGAAGCAGAAAACCCTCGACCGCCATCATATCTATGCCCTGGCGCTGCTCCGCGCCTATGACGCGGGTGCCATTCGCGCGTGCTGGTCCTCTCTCCAGCCCGGAGTTCCGCCGCTTTTCGACGCGGACGTCGGCGGCAAGCTGCAAGAGCTGCGGCGCCGTCACGAGTTTCTCTTCGAGCGCAATGCGACGCGGATGCAATCTCCTGTTCGCGATCATATCCGAGACTATATGCGCCGCGAGATGAACCCGGCGCGGGACTCTCTGGATCGCGACGTGGTGCGCAATCTGTCCCGGAGCGCGTTGGCCTATTTTCAGCAGGTCATCGCGGAACGGGAGAACTCGGTGCCGTTGATGGAGCGAGGAGACGACAACGAATGGCGTGTCGCATCTGCGAACGCGGTACACCACCAGGCTTGGGTTGATGCGCCCGAAGCGCTGCGCACTCTGGTATGCAAGGTGCTGGTCGCCGGCTACTCCCGAACGCCCTGGCTGGCTGAGCTGCTCGGAGATCGGGCGTCGCCGTCACCCGCCGGGAGCTTCCGGGCCGACCGCCTGGATCGCCGCCTTGCCCAGCATATCCAATTTCTGCCGGTCGGCCGCGGTCGCGCGGTCCGCGTAATCCCCGATCACTGCAAAGACGACGGCCCCGCCCTTCGCCCGAGGCGTGATGAAAAATTGGGTAATGCGCTCGTTCTGCGCATCGGCGCACGACAACACAGCGTTGAACACGATGTTGCCGTCGATTGTCTCGCTCGACCGCGCCGCAGCGAAATTGCCTTTGCACAGTTGCGGGTCGATTGAGATCAGCTCCGAAGCGATGCGCAGGCCGCTCGCTTCCGGACCCGGGGGAATGATCCTGACCGCTCCCGCCGTGTTTTCGGATTTCCATACGGCTCTGAAGCTCGCCAATGCGGTCGGCTTATCCGTGTCGATTAGACGCGCGTTCGGGAGGCCCGCCGCTGACAGGAGATTTTTTGCGAGCCTGACCTCCTCGGGCTCCGCGGAATTTTGAGCGCGCAGAATTGGCGTGGCCGGAGCGAGTGGGGGCGAGGTGAGGCCAAGGCCTGCTGGCGGTGCAGGAGGGCCGGCCGGCAGCGGCGTCTCGAGAGCAAGGGAATTACGCACGCAGCCGGTCAACTCCGACATGGCGGCCGCGGCTCCACCGAGCTGCAGAGAAAAGGAGCGCTGCCCGGCAACGACGCTCAGCTGCGAGCTCCGGCGAAACGTGTCGACCAGGTGCGAACCATCGGGCAACGCAACGAGCAGCAGCTGCGGGCTTGTGGCAGAGCCGGGCAGCTCCGCCGGCGCCCGGTGATCGAATTGCAGCGTGACCGGAATGCTCTCGCCCGGCGTCAGCGACCATAGAGGATTGGTGAAGCCGAGCCACCATCCGTGCGCCTCTGTGCTGACGACGAACATGTTTGTTCCGCTGTCGTAAACCACCCCCGCAGAGCAATGGGAGAACCGGCCGGTGCGGTCGTCCGTGTAGGCGCCGCCCGACCAGAGGCCCGTCTGGAACGGGCGATACGGCCCGGCTGCATCCGCGGCTCCCCACCCCAGGAGGGTTGCCGCTGCAGCAAAAGCTGCAATCCCGACCTTGGGTCGTGCCATCCCGCGACACTTCCGAAAGGCGCTGATTGCTTGTTGGGGTTTTATACAGATCCGCCGACGAGGGGCCCGCGATAAAGACCAGCTGTTTCGCATCACCGATCGTGCGCTGCAGCGCTGGCTGGGGCGCCAGGATTCGAACCTGGGAATGGCGGAATCAAAATCCGCTGCCTTACCACTTGGCTACGCCCCAATCCTATCGACCGCGAAGTTAGCCCGTATGGCCTTCGCCGGCAACAAAACCGCCCGCGGCGCACCACCATCTTGGTTCGGCTGCGGAGAGGGCGGCGCAGGCCGCCGCAGCGGTGCCGCGGCCGCCGAACAGCGCAAAGCAAGTGCCCCCGCTGCCGCTCATGCGCGCCAGCAAGGCGCCGGGAAGGGTGGCGAGCTTCGCGAGCAATTCGGTAATCTCGGGCATATGGCCGATCGCCGCCTCGGTCAGATCGTTGCGGCGCGCCAACAGCACGCGTGCTAACCCGACCGCGTCTGCCGGCATCCGGCCGAACCGACCGGAACTTCCGAACCCGCCCCGGCGGGCCGCGAAAACAACGCCGGTCGGTAGAGGTTTTCTCGGGTTGGCGAGCAGGATGCCGGCTTCCGGCAGCTCGCCGGCCGGTTCCAGCTGCTCGCCGACACCGCTGACCCAAACGGCACTGCAACGAAGGCAAGCCGGGACGTCGGCGCCGAGCCTGGCGCCGAGCTCGCAAAGCTTTCCTTCGCCGATCGGCACATCCCACAAGCGGGTCAGCGCCCGCAGCGCCGCGGCGGCGTCGCTCGACCCTCCGCCGATCCCTGCGGCGACCGGCAGGTTCTTTTCGAGATGCAGCGCCGCGCCCTGCGAGATGCCGGCGTGATCGGCGAGCAGGCGCGCCGCCCGCAACACCAGATTGTCCTCGCCCAGAGAGGCGAGGGAGCCAGCCTCCGGTCCGGCGACTTCGAGCGACAGAGAGGCGGCCGGTTCGGCGGTGAGGCGATCGCCGATATCGGCAAAGGCGACGAGGCTGTCGAGCAGATGGTAGCCATCCGCCCGCCGCCCGGTCACGTGCAGGTAAAGATTGACCTTTGCCGGAGCAAATATCGCTACCGGCATCCGCGGATCAGCCGCCGCGCGCCCCGGTCGTCGGCACGGTCCCGCCGTCGAGCTTGGCCTGGATAGGCTTGATGTCGTCGTCTTGCGGCCCGAACTGCAAGGCGCGCCGCCATTGATAGCGCGCTTCGACCGGTCGCCCGTTCTGCCAATAGGCGTCGCCGAGATGGTCGTTGATCGTCGGGTCCTCGGGCACCAGCTCGATCGCTTTTTCGAGATACTGAACCGCGCTCGCGTACTCCCCCAGCCGGTAATGCGCCCAGCCGAGGCTGTCGACGATGTAGCCGTCTTCGGGGCGCAGCTCGACGGCCTTTTCGATCATTTTCAGCCCGCGCTGCAAATTTTCGCCGCGGTCGATCCAGGAATAGCCGAGATAGTTGAGCACGAGCGGCTGGTCGGCTTTGAGCTCGAGCGCATGAAGCAGGTCGGCCTCGGCGCGCTTCCATTGCCCCGAACGCTCGAGCGCGATGCCGCGGCTGTAGAACAGCGACCAGCGCTCAGACATTCCGGCTGCCTCGAAACGGTGGATCGCTTCGTCATAGGCGTCGACCGCCTCGCCGAACCGCTTCTTGCTGCGCAACAAATCACCGAGCTGCATTTCGGCGCCGGCGCGCGTCGGCGCCTCTGCGGCCATCTCCTTCAACTTTGCAATCGCCTCGTCGGTGCGGTCGAGCATTTCGAGATTGGCAGCGACCCGCAGGCGCGCCGACCACGAGTAGGGCGAGCCAGGCGGAATTTGATCGAGAACCGCAAGGCTGAGCTCCGGCTTGTTCTGGGCGCTCAACACATCCGCGAGCAGCAATTGCGCCAATACCAGATGCGGCCGCAGCTCGAGGGCAAAACGACCGTAGAGGAGCGCCAGGTCGAGCGTCTCGGGTTGGTTGACGACGCTCGCGAGGTCGAACAGCGCCTCGGCAAGCCCGTCTTCGGCGGAGCCGATCAATGGCGAGGGGGGGCCGGGAGGCCGGCTCGCCAACACTGATTCCGCGAGTTCGCTGCCGGCGTTTTCCTTGATGAATCGCTGGTAGAGCGCCTGGGCCTCGTCGTCGCGCCCGTGGCGCTCGTAAAAATTCGCCATCGCATCGGTCAGCCGCCAATTGAGCTGCCCGCTCGCCTCCAAAGTCTTTTTGAAATTCTCCTCGGCCAGATCGGCCCGGCCGGCGAAATCGTAGATCAGCCCGAGCTGATAATATTTGAGTGGGGCAAAGCCGTTGAACTTGTCGAATTCCTGCAATGCCTCATCGGCAGCGGCAATCTCGCCCACCGCCATGCGCGTCCAGGCGCGCGCCAGCGGGCCGACGAACCGATGCACTCCTTCCCTTGGGAGCGCTTCGGCGCGCATCAGCGCGGCAGGCTTGTCGCCGGCCTCGACGCGATCGATCAGCAGCACCATTTGAGCGACCGCATCGCTGGCATCGAGCTTGAGCTCGCTATCGGCGAGGGCGCGCGCCCGCTCGAACCGGCCGATGCTCGCTTCCATCAGAAAGGTGCGCGTGATCAGCTCGGGGGAGGCGGGATCGGCGCGCAACGCATCCTCGAACCATGAGGCCGCCGCCTGGTAGTCGCGCATGTGCTGCGCGTGGCGCCCCGCGAGATACGCGCCGAAGGGAGTTTCGGCAAAGGATTCGGATTTCTCGACGCTCGGCGCCGCCTGGCTCCCCCCTGCCGCCAAACTCGCCACCAGCAAGCCTGCCAGACCCCAGCTCCGGCAGCCGCCCACCACTGAATTTCTCATCTACCCTCTACCCATCATCCGCATCACATGTTCGGATAATTGGGCCCACCGCCTCCCTCCGGCACAACCCAATCGATGTTCTGCTCCGGATCTTTGATGTCGCAGGTTTTGCAGTGAACGCAATTCTGCGCATTTATCTGTAAATAAGGCGCCCCGGTATCGGCGTGCTGCACGATCTCGTAGACGCCGGCCGGACAATAGCGCTGTTCGGGCAAATCGTAGAGCCGATAATTGACCGCGATCGCCTTCTCCGGGTCGCGCAACAGCAGATGCGGCGGCTGGTCTTCCTCATGATTGGTATTCGAAATGAAAACGGACGAGAGGCGGTCGAAAGTGATCTTGCCGTCAGGCCTCGGGTAATCGATCCGCCGCGCTTCGCTCGCCTTGGCCAATTGCAGATGATCCGGGTGGTGGTGAAAGGTCCACGGCGCGTTGCCGCGGAACAAATAGGTGTCCAGCGCGGAATAGGCGAGACCCGCCCATAGCCCCCATCGAAAGCTCGGCCGGACGTTGCGCACCCGGCGCAGTTCGTCCCACACCCAGCTCTGCTTCGAGGGCGGTCCTGACCTCGGCCCCGGGCTCCCCCGAAAGCGCCGGAAGACGGCTTCGGCCCCGGCCATCCCCGATTTCATCGCGGTGTGACTGCCCTTGATCTTGGGGACATTCAAGAACCCGGCGGCGTCGCCGATCAGCGCTCCGCCGGGAAAATCGAGCCGCGGGATCGACTGAAAGCCGCCCTCGTTCAATGCGCGCGCGCCATAGGAAACCCGCCGGCCGCCTTCGAAAAAGGGGCGGATCGCCGGGTGGGTCTTAAAGCGCTGGAACTCCTCGAAGGGGTTCAGAAACGGGTTCTTGTAATCGAGCCCGATCACGAACCCGACCGCCACCTGCCGGTTTTCGAGGTGGTAGAGAAACGAGCCCCCGTAAGTGGCCGAATCGAGAGGCCAGCCGATCGTGTGGACGACCAGCCCGGGCTGATGCCGCTCGGGGGCGACCTCCCACAATTCCTTGATGCCGATCGCATAGGTCTGGGGGTCGATACCGTCGCGCAATCCGAACCGCTGGACCAGCGTCTTGGTCAGAGACCCCCGGCAGCCCTCGGCGAAAAGCGTTTCCTTGGCGAGCAGCTCGACACCGGGCTGGAAGCGATCGGTCGGCTGGCCGTCCTTGCCGATCCCCATGTCGCCGGTGGCGACCCCGCGAACCCGGCCGGCCGCGTCGTAGAGCACCTCGGCGGCGGCGAACCCGGGATAGATCTCGACCCCGAGCGCCTCGGCCTGCTGCGCCAGCCAGCGGCAGAGATTGCCGAGGCTGATGATATAGTTGCCGTGATTGGCCATTTGCGGCGGCGTCGGAAGGCGCTGCGCGCGGGTCTCGGTCAACAGCAGAAAACGGTCCTCGGCGGCCGGCGTGACGAGAGGCGCTCCGCGCTCGCGCCAGTCGGGCAGCAACTCGTCGAGCGAGCGCGGCTCGAACACCGCGCCTGAGAGGATATGAGCGCCGACCTCCGCGCCCTTTTCGACGATGCAGACGGCGAAATCGCGCCCAGCGGCGGCGGCGAGCTGCTTTAGGCGAATAGCCGCGGCGAGCCCGGACGGCCCGGCCCCGACGATCGACCACGTCGTATTCCATCCGCTCGCGTTCGATCCGCTCCTCGCCCATCGCCCTTCTGCCCAGCTTTCGGGTCGACTATAGATGATCCCGGCAAAAACGGGAGTTCGGCGCTCCCTCACGTGATAGCCTTGCCCCGATGCCGTCTATCGATACGCAAACGACGCCCGGGGAGAGGGAGGCCGCCCTCGCATGGCTGCGTTGGTATATCGAGATGGGCGCCGACGAGGCGATCGGCGCGGAGCCCATTGACCGGCTTGCTGCGCCTGCCGGCCTGCGGCCGCCTCCGGCGATCGCGCCGCCAACGCCGCCGCAGGCCGCACGCCCCATCGCCGCGGCGCCCCCGGCTGCCCTGGCCGAATTGTTCGGTGAGGCGGCCCAATTGGCGCGTCACCTGGCGGCCAGCGCCCGTACGATAGAGGCGCTCGCGGAACTGGTCGCCGGTTTCGACGGATGCGCCCTCAGGCGCACAGCGACAAACACCGTGTTCGCGGACGGCAACCCGGCCGCGCCGGTCATGATCATCGGCGAGGCGCCGGGGGCCGACGAGGACCGGATCGGGCGGCCGTTCGTCGGCCGCGCCGGGCAGCTGCTCGACCGCATGCTGTCCGCCATCGGCCTCGACCGCACCGGGGTGTTGATCACCAACGTCATCTATTGGCGGCCGCCGGGCAACCGCACGCCGACCGCGGCGGAGATCGCCTCATGCCTGCCGTTCGTGTTGCGCCACATCGCGCTGGTCGGGCCCAAGGTGCTGGTGCTGTGCGGCGGCACGGCGGCGGGCGCGCTGCTGCCGCAGAGCCAGGGCATCACCCGGTTGCGCGGACGCTGGTTCGATCTCTCGATCCCCGGGCTCGACCGGCCGGTGCCGACCCTGCCGATGTTTCACCCCTCCTTTCTGCTGCGCGCGCCGGAGCGCAAGCGCGAGGCATGGCGCGACCTGCTTTCCCTGCGCACCCGGCTCGACGAGCTGCTGACTGCGGCGGGTCCTGGCTGACTCTGGCGGTCGGCTGGCGCCGAGCCTATCTTGGCCACATCCGAATTTGGAGCGAACTCGATGCCGCGCCTTGATGAAACTCGACCCTTTCTGCCCGTCAACATCGCTTTGCTGACGGTTTCGGACACGCGCGATGCGGCGCAGGACCGCTCGGGGAACACCCTCGCAGATCTCGCCGCGACGGCGGGGCACCGGATCGCCACCCGCAAGATCGTGCGCGACGAGCAGGAGCAGATCGTCGCCCAGCTGGAGGCGTGGATCGCCGACCCCCAGATCGATGTGGTGATCTCGACCGGCGGCACCGGCGTCACCGGGCGCGACGTTACGCCGGAGGCCTTCCACAGCGTCTACGAGAAGGAAATCCCAGGGTTCGGCGAGCTGTTTCGCTGGCTCAGCTATGACAAGGTCGGAACCTCGACGATCCAGAGCCGAGCAACGGCGGGCGTCGCCGGCGGCACCTATCTTTTCGCACTGCCGGGCTCGCCGAGCGCCTGCCGCGACGCCTGGGAAGGGATCTTGGTGCACCAGCTCGACAACCGGTTCCGGCCCTGCAACTTCGTCGAATTGATGCCGCGCCTGCAGGAGCATCTGAAGCGCTGACTCAAAACCCCCGCGGAGGGGCGAACCGGCGGTAGCTCTCCGCGTCGTCGACGTCAGAAAGCCGGGCAGCGAACCCGACGGTGGCCCGGCGCGGTAGCCCGGCGAGGGTATCGGCGAGGGCGTGGGGGCTGGACCACCGCACGCGCTTGAAGAATCCCGAGAAGCGCCGCGGATTGCGGGCGCCGACGAGCCAAAACCCGCCATCCTCGGCGGGGCCAAAGACGAGATCATGGCTCGCGAGCAGGCGAAAGGCAGCGGCCACCTCGGCTGCGCCGAGCGCCGGGATGTCCGCCCCGACCAGCACCACCGGACCGCGCGCGAAACCGCGGAGCGCGCGGTCCATCCGAGTCCCGAGACCGCCGCGCCCTTGAGGGGCGATCTTGGTCGCTCTCCTGCGCGCCCTGATCCCATGGCGGGCTCGGTCCGGGGTTATCGCGATGCCCAGGCGCCAGCGCCGGTCGGCGCCCAGCCGGCGGAGCAACAGCGCGATCATCAGCCGCTCGAAACGGACCGCCGCCACATCGCCGATGTCCCGCGCGAGCCGGCGCTTGCCGGCCCCGAGACGCGGCGCCCGCACGAACAGGACGAGGCGGCGCGTCACCCGTAAAGCCGCAGAATGCGATCGGGCGGCAGGCCGCAGAGGTAGAGGGCGAGACAGCAAAGGTTCCGAGCCGAGCGGCGCCAATAGCCGTCCCTTCGATAGCGCCGTGCAGAGGCGATGCAGCGCCCGCCGATGCGGGCCAGACGTGCTCGGCCGAGGCGCCGCGCGAGATCGACATCCTCCATCAAGGGCACCGGTGCAAAGCCGCCCGCCCGATCGTAGAGGTTGCGAGCAATCAGCAGGCCCTGGTCGCCGTAGGGCAGCGCGAGCCACCGGCATCGCCAGGCGACGATGCGTTCGAGCCGCCGCGCCGCCGGTGCGCCGTCGTCGAGCGCGAGGTCGAAATACCCGGCCCGTTCCGCTGCCCCGGGAAGCGCAAGAAAGGCGCGCACCCGGGGTTCCCAGCCGGGTTCTAGCCGGCAATCGGCATGCAAGAACAACAGCCACTGGCCCGAAGAGGCGGCCGCCCCCGCGGCAAGCTGAGCGCCGCGGCCACGCTTGGCCGTCATGACCCGTGCCCCCGCCGCTTGCGCCACCGCTAGCGTATCGTCGGACGAGCCGCCGTCGACGACGACGGTCTCCTTTACAATTGCCGCCCCGCGCAGCGCCGCCATTGCCCGAGGTAGGGTTTCGGCCGCGTCCAATGTCGGAATAACTGCCGAGATGCAATTCCGTTCTTGAAAAGTTCCCATCTGACAGCCACAATGGGGCGCATGGATATGCCCGTGGGCGTTAAGCCGCGCAAGGGGCGCGGCGCTGCAAGCAACGACAGCGGCCGCTTCGAGGCGGAAAAGCGCGTTGCGTTCGACGATGGCTGGGGCACCGCCGATGAGGAGCCGGCTCCGCTCTCGACCACCCTCAGCATCGACGCGACGCGAACCATCATCGCCCGCAACGACTCGCCGGATATCGGTTTCGACCGGTCGATCAACCCGTATCGCGGCTGCGAGCACGGCTGCATCTATTGCTATGCCCGTCCGAGCCACGCCTATCTCGGATTGTCGCCGGGGCTCGATTTCGAGAGCCGCCTGTTCTACAAGCCGAACGCAGCGGCTCTGTTGACTGCGGAGTTGAGCAAGAAGGGCTACTCCTGCCGCCCGATCGCGCTCGGCAGCAACACCGACCCGTACCAGCCGGTCGAGCGCAGGCTGGCGAATCACCCGATCGATCCTCGAAGTGCTGCGCGATTTCCGCCATCCGGTCACGATCGTGACGAAATCGGCCCTGATCCAGCGCGACATCGACATTCTCGCCGAAATGGCGAAGGACAGGCTGGCGATCGTGACGGTCTCGGTGACGACGCTCGACCGCAGCTTGGCCCGATGCATGGAGCCGCGGGCTTCGACGCCGGAGCGCCGGCTGGAGACGATTGCCGCCCTCGCCGCCGCCGGCGTCCCGGCCGGTGTTCTCAGCGCGCCGATGATCCCCGCGCTCAACGACGCCGAGATGGAGCAGATCCTCGACCGGGCGCGTGCCGCGGGCGCGACTTCCGCCGGTTACACGCTGCTGCGGCTGCCGCTCGAGCTGAAGGCCCTTTTCAGGGAATGGCTCGAGGAGCATTTCCCCGACAAGGCGGCACATGTCCTCTCGCTCGTCGCGCAAACCCACGGCGGTCGATTGTACGACTCGACCTGGTCGAAGCGGATGACCGGCACCGGGCCCTATGCCGACATGCTGCGGCTGCGCTTCGACCGCACCTGCCGCAAGCTCGGCTTCGACCCGCGCTCGACCCGGCCCCTCGACACAACCTTATTCCGCCCGCCGCCGCAACAGGGCGACCAGCTCGCCCTATTTTGACTACCTCATCACACGCTCGGTTATCTAGTGGTACGCTTCTAACGCTCGACACCCTCGCCATCTCCTTCGTCATGCCCGCGGAAAGCGGGCATCCAGAGCTTGCCCCTGGCTTGAACAGGGGGCGGCCAGTAACGTGCCCGCCGCCCTGGACCCCCGCTTTCGCGCTAGGGCATGCACACATTTCGATCCGCAACGGTGTTTCGTGCGCTTTGCCCCTCTCCGCCCGGTTTCGGGGGGAGAGGGAGGGGCCCACGCCGCAGGCGTGGGAGGGTGCGGTGGGTCGCGCCGCAGTTCGGAGCTTGGGGCTCCCCCCACCTCACCCCGACCCTCTCCGCCCCCAAGGGCGGAGAGGGGGATATTTGGGCTTTGAGATCTGTGCATGCCCTAGCGCTTTCGCGGGGGCGACGAGAAAGAGAAAGTCGGACTCATCTGTCTAGGTCGTACCAGTAGGACCGCTGTACGAGAGCAAATTCCGATCAGGTTGCGCCATTGACTTCAACGTCATTGCGAGCGACAGCGAAGCAATCTTGTCTCTGCACTCTTGTTCATAACGCATGGCGTGGCGCAGCCGGACCTCATCAGTCTAGCATCGCCGAACCGGTCGGTGCTCGGTTCGCGCGCCCTCGATCTGCATGCGTCTGTCAGTCGAGGGCGCAAGGGGCAAGATGGACCCCGGCCTTCCAGGCTATACGGAAATTCCACCCTGTCGAGTTCGTCACCTTGGACGGCCGAGCCATGGGGGCTAGTTTTTTTCATCGTTTCGTCCCTGGTGGTGGGTTTGGCCACACACTCAACCCACGCTGCGCGCTGCTCTTGCCGAAGGCTAGTCCCCGTTCGATCGAAGCCGGCCCGTATCTGCTGCCCCGCCGACGCGAAACCGGGACTATTATTGGGAGGAGCAGCAGTGGCAACTGCGCTCAGCGCGCTGCCATCCGTCGCGACATAGATGTCGAACCGCGGCCCGTTCAATACTGTTTTGGTTCCGGTGCAGTCCGGCTTTAGCGTGTAAGTCGTGGACGATAGGTGACGTCACGGGCACCTTTACGCCGTTTACAACAAGGGTGACATAGTCTGCCCCGGTGCCGTCGCCGTCAATAGAGTCGCATATCCGGCCGTGGAGGAGACTGCGGGCGCGGTGACCACCGAACGCGGGCGGAAAGATGGTTCCGGTTCCACCGATGAGGTACTGACCGTCGAGGGTCTCGAGGCTGCATTTCTTGACGCGGTCTCCCGCCCAGGCGACCCCGCTCAGCGTCGGTACGGCGATCGCCGCCGCCAGCATTCCTCTCAAGAACCAGCTCTTCATTGTCGTCTCCCTCCGTTCAGTTGAGTACGACGCGAATAGACTTGTCGTCGCAGGTCGGCGCTATGTGACCCGCCCAAAATCTTCCAAAACGATCCTAAAAATTCCAAATCCGACCCTGTCGACGGGCTCGCTTCCCGTAATCCCGCATGGCAAAATGCGGAAAATTCACGCTCGCGTCAGAAATGCCGGGAACCGAGCACATGGACAGGGTGGCCTTCGCCGACGCGCGCCTTTTCGAGGGCTTCCGCCTCGATTGCTGCGGTTTGGCCCGGCTCGATCAGGCGGGTGTCGCCGAGCCGGTCGCGCTCGGCTCGCGCGCCCTCGATCTGCTGCGCCTGTTGACCGAGCGGCAAGGCGAATTGGTCTCCAAAGACGCGATCATGGAGGCCGTCTGGCCCGAAACGGTGGTCGAGGAAGGCAACCTGACGGTTCAGATCTCGGCCTTGCGCCGCGTCCTAGATCAGAACCGAGAGCGCAGCAGCTGCATCCAGACGATTCCAGGGCGCGGCTACCGCTTTGTCGCGCCGGTTACACGGGGTGATAAGGCAGTTCCGCCGGGGGATACTCCGGCATCCGGCAACGGCATCGGCACACCGATTGCCGAGGATGAGGAGGCACAGAATCGAAGCGCACCAACCTCTGTCGACGCCATTCGGCCGGTGCCGGCCTCACGCGACCGGCATCGGTTTTGGGGCGGCATCCCGGTTGCGGCAGCTGCCGTTCTGGTCCTCATCACCGCGCTGGTCGCTTGGAACTGGGACCCGCCCCCCTCCACTGAAGCGCCCTCGGCGCCCCGCCTGTCGATTGTCGTGCTGCCCTTTGCCAACCTCAACAACGACCCGGAGCAGCAATATTTCATCGACGCCGTAACCGAGGATCTGACGACCGACCTGTCGCGGATCTCCGGAAGTTTCGTGATTTCGCGTAATACCGCGCTCACCTATAGAAACAAGCCAGTCGATACGAAGCAGATCGGCCGCGAGCTGGGCGTGCGCTATGTGCTGGAAGGGAGCGTCCGTCGGTCGGGCAAACAGATCCGCATCAATACCCAACTCATCGATGCCGAGACCAACGCGCATCTGTGGGCGGAGCGCTTCGAAGGCGACACAAGTGATCTGTTCGCTCTGGAAAACGACATCACGTACCGGATCGCGGTAGCACTGGAGCTTGAGCTGATCGGCGCGGAGGCCGCCCGGCCGACCGCCAATCCTGATGCGCTCGATTCTATTCTTCGGGGACGCGCAGCAAGAGCAAAGCCGGCGTCGCGCGAAAACTATCAGGAGGCAATCGGTCTGTTCGAGCGCGCCTTGGCGCTGGATCCGAAATCCGCCGAGGCGCAGAGCAGGTTGGCGAGTGTGCTCGTGGCCCGTGTGCTGGATGTTGGCAGCAGCTCGGAGGCGGCCGATATCAGTCGCGCGGAGGAGTTGGCCGCAAGCGCCGTGGCGATGTCGCCGCGCAGCTGGATTGCCCATGACGCCAAAGGCCAGGTGTTGCGCGTGCAGCGCCGATGTGCCGAGGCCATTCCGGAATACGAGGCTGCGCTCGCACTCAATCGCAACGCCGTGGCCGCATTGGCCGATATCGGCAGGTGCAAGCTCTATATCGGCCCGATAGAGGAGGCTATCCTGGCCCATGAGCAAGCCATCCGCCTCAGCCCCCGCGACCCCCAAATCGCGAATTGGTACTGGCGCATCGGGGAAGCGCATCTACTGCAATCTCACATCGACGAGGCGATCCTGTGGCTGAAGAAGGCGCACAGCGTCAATCAGGGGTTCTTTTTCGTCCACGGTAACCTCGCCGCCGCCTACGCCCTCAAGGGCGACAGCGTACGCGCCGCCGCTTCGCTCGCTGAAGCGCGGAGGGTGGCTGGCGAAGGCTCGTATTCGAGCATCGCCCGTTTAAGGGCGGTAGCACGTTACGAGGCTCCTGCCATCCGCGCCCTTGCCGAGGCGACCTTTCTCACCGGCCTGCGCATGGCCGGAGTGCCGGAGGAATAATCCTGGGCCGGATCATTATCGATACCGATTTCGGGATCGAGCGGCTCAATGAGTTCGAAGGCCCATTCGGGCTCTATCGCTGCCACACGATCAAGAACTGCACTCGCACTTGCCGCGAGAACCTGAACCCGGCAAAGGCATCGCCAAGATCAAGAAATTAACTGGTGCTGCGCGGTAACGGAAGCGGGCCCGGTGGACGAGCGCTCCGCGGCCCGAGATTGCTTTGTCGCGCAAGCGCTCCTCGCAATGACAGCGCCAACCTGGCCGAAATCTGCTCTAGTCTCATCTGTTGACGAGGCCGGAGAGGTGCGGGGTGGCCAGAGAGCGGCGACTCGATGCGCGCGAGGTCGAGGAGATTTTCGCGGCTTTCGCCGAGGCGATGCGCGAGCTGCCGCCCGATGTCGAGGCCGGCTGGCTCGATGCGCAGGGCGATCTGCGCCTCGCGCCGGACATCGCACGCAAATTGCGCACCGCGCGGCGGGTGCGTCAGCTGCTGCTGGAGCTGCGGCAGCGCGAGCGTGAAGGCTGACGAGCGGTCAGCGGCCATCCGGTCCGGCGACGATGCGCTCGTCGTGAAGCCGGCCGATCTCGGCAGAGGACAGGCCGAGCACCTCGGCGAGCACCGCGTCGGTGTGCTCGCCGAGCAGCGGCGCCGGCCGCGAGGGCCGCCGCGGTGCGCCGGAAAAATCCATCGGCAGGCCCGGCATCAGATAGGGGCCGATGCCGGGCTGATCGACCGTCGCGAATAGCGGGTTCGCCTCCGAGCAGCGCGGGTCGCCGCGCACCAGCTGCAGAAAATCCTGGAAAGTGACCCCACAGCACGCCAGTGCCGGCGAAGGCTTGCCGGATCTCGTCGAGGGTGTGGCTCGGCGCACCAGCGGGCGAGCAACGCGCCGATCGCGTCGCGCGCCTCGAACCGCCCGGCCTCGGTGTCGAGGTCGACATCCATCATCGGCCCGATCATCGCCAGCCGCTCGCCGAGACCGGTGGCCTCGCCGATCGCGCGCCATTGGCGGCGGGTCAGCGCGATGATCATGACCCGCTCGGCCGTCCGGCGGTCGCGAAGTCGCGCCCGAAGCTGCCGTAGAGATCGTTGCCGATCGCCGGCCGCGCAGTGCCGTTGATCTGGACATCGCCGATGTAGCCGAGGTTGCCGACCGTCGCGAGCATGACATCGGCGAGCGCCGCCACGACCTCCTGACCCTGGCCGGTGCGCGAGCGATGGCGTTCCGCGGCGAGCAACCCCGTCGCGAGATAGAGCCCGGCGGCGATGTCCCAGGCCGGGCAGGACATGATTGACCGGCATGCCGCCATGCCCGGTCACCATGCGGAAAACCGCTCGCCGCGTTGACCGTGTAGTCGACCGCCGCCGAGCCGTCGCGGTTGCCGGTGAGCCGCAGCATGATCAGGTCGTCGCGCGCCGCCTTGAGGCTCGCAAAATCGAGCCCGCGCAACGGCGGCAGGTTGGTCAGCACGATGCCGCCGCCCGCGCCCGGCGCGGTGATGACGGCGCGCGCGAGCTCGCGCCCTCGGGCTTGTCGAGCGCCAACGCCAGCGAGCGCTTGGCCTTGTTGAGCCCCGCCCAATAGAGGCTGGCGCCGTCCGCGCGTCACCGGCCAGCGCGCGTAATCGATGCCGCCGCCGATCGGGTCGATGCGGATCACCTCGGCGCCCATCTGCGCCATCGTCATGCCGCCGAGCGGCGCCGCGACAAAGGCCGAGAGCTCGACGATCCGCAAATCCTGCAGCAGGCGGTTCATCTCGCCATCCTGTCCCGGCCCGGCTGCGCCGGCAAGCATGGGCGGCGCTTCCGAGGTCAGGCCCCGGCGATGAATGAGCGCAGCGAGCGGGCCTCGTACTCGACTTCGTCGAGCCTGTTCTTCACGACGTCGCCGATGCTGATGATGCCGCAGAGGCGCCGTCCGAACCACCGGGAAATGCCGTATTCGGCGGTTCGTCATCTCGGCCATGAGCTGATCCACCGTGTCGGCAGGTCGCAGGTGATCACGTTTCGCGTCATCACTCCGCGACCTTCAGCGACATGAGGCCGGCGCCGCGATCGGCGAGACCGTGCACGATGTCGCGCTCGGAGATGATGCCGTCGACACTTGCGCCGTCCGCGCTGACGACGAGCGCGCCGATGTTGCGGGAAACCAGCCTTTCCACGACGGCGCCGACTGTCTCGTCCGGCCGGATCGTCGCCACCGTCTGCCCCTTGCCGCGCAGGATTGTCTCGACGTTCATCGAGAGCCTCGCATGCTGTTGCCGCGGTCAACCAGCCCAGAAACCGCCCTCTCGGATCAGGATAGGACAAAATGCCGCATTGCGGAATAGATCTCGCCATATGCCCAATGAGATCACGGATAATCGCGGCCCGTCGCGGAAAGAGGGACGGGATGGAACGTATCAAATCGGTGAAGCGTCTCGCTCGAGGCATTCACGGCCGGTGACGGCCCGCCGTTGCTGTTCCTGCACGGCGGCGACTATTTCGCGCAAAACCAGGAATTCCTCGACACGACTGGCGCGGCGCTGGCGAGTGATTGCGCCGCGCCATCCGGGTTTCGGCCACTCCGAGCGGCCCGGATGGGTTCCGCACCGTTCAACGATCTCGCCTACCTCTATCTCGACCTGCTGGACGCGCCAGGATCTGAGCAGACGTGACATTGGTCGGCTCGTCCTTCGGCGGGTGGATCGCGCTCGAAATGTGCGTCCGCAGCGTCGAGCGCGATCGGGCGTCTCGTTCTGATCAACTCGCTCGGCGTCAAATTCGGCGGGCGCGAGGAGCGGGACATTGCCGACATCTATGCCCTGCCCGAGCGATGAGGTGCTGCGGCGCAGTTTCTTCGATCCGGTGCGCATGGCGCCCGAATACGCCCGGCTCGAGCGATGACAGCTGCCATGATCGTCGCCCGCGACCGCGAGGCGACCGCGCTTTATGGCTGGCGGCCTTACATGCACAATCCGGGCCTGCGCCAGTGGCTGCACCGGGTGCGGGTTCCGACGCTCGGTGATCTGGGGTGAAAACGACGGCATCGTCACGCCTCGATTACGGCGAAAAGCTCTGCCGGTCGCTGCCCGACGCCCGCTTCGAGCGGATCGGCGAGGCCGGGCATTATCCGCAGATCGAGCGGCCCGACGTGGTGGCCGATGCGATCAAGCGTTTCGCGCCAGCGGAGGTGCGCGATGAAAGTCTGGCATTTCAGCGAGATGGCCTACCACCCGGCGTGGCCGAGCTCGAGGAATCCTACCGCGTCGTCATCCCGAGCCGGCTCTTCGACCCGAAGGTCGGCGCCGACCTCTATCACCGCTATCTCGACGAATGGGCGCTGTGCGACGAGCTCGGCATCAACATCATGATCAACGAGCACCACGCGACCGCGACCTGCAGCCAACTCGGTGTGCACGATCCCGATGGCGATCCTGGCGCGCGAAACGAAGAAAGTGCGGCTGCTTGCGCTTGGCATGCCGATCGGCAACCGCAACGACCCGATCCGCGTCGCCGAGGAATATTCGATGCTCGACGTCATCTCGCGCGGCCGCATCGAGATGGGCTTCGTCAAAGGCGTGCCGTTCGAAATCTCGCCGGCCAACACCAACCCGGCCGAGCTGATGGAGCGGTTCTGGGAGGCGCACGACCTGATCCTGAAGGCGATGACCAGCCATGACGGCCCGTTCAACTGGGAGGGCATGCATTTCCATTACCGCTCGGTCAATGTCTGGCCGCGGCCGTGGCAGCAGCCGCACCCGCCGGTCTGGATGCCGGTCGGCAGCCCGGGCAGCGCGATGGAGGCCGCCGAGCGCGGCATGACGATCGGCGTGCTCAACACCGGCTGGGTGCGCACCCCGCCGATCTTCGAGGCCTATCGCCGCCGCGCCGTCGAGGCGGGGCGTGAGCCGATCCTCGACCGGCTAGCCTATATGGCGCTGATCGGCGTCGGCACGACGCGGGAGGAGGGGAGGCGGCGCGCCGACCAGATCCTTGGCTACAGCCGCACCTCCGGCATTGTCGCGCCGCAATTCATGAACCCGCCGGGCTATGCACCCGCGGCGCAGAGCGCGCAGGCCTTGAAGACGAGTGGGACCGGCGGCTTTCGCGCCGGACGCATTCAGTCGCGCGACGGCCGCGCCATCGATCCGCGCAAGATGACCGTCGACGATGCGGTCGATGCCGGCCTCTGCTTCGCCGGCACGCCCGACGATGTATTCGACCAGCTGCGCGCGTTCTACGCCACGTCGGCGGCTTCGGGCATTTGCTGATGATGGGCCAAGGCGGTCTCCTCGGCCACGAGGAGACCGTCGCCAACCTCGAGCTATTCAGCCGCGATGTGATGCCCCGTCTCGGGGGGCTCGCCCCGTAGCCCGAGCGCTGTTTACGATCGTCCGAATTTCGGCGCAGTCTCCGCCCGATCGGTACCAAGAAATCGCCGGAACTCGGCGGCAATGCCCGGCTCCGATGAGGCCTCGGCCGCGCCAAAGCGGCCGGCGGCACAGGTCCACCGGCTCGCGCAATTGATCAAGGGGGTGCCGCCGAGCTGAACGGCGATGTCTCCGGCGGTTTCGCTGGACCGCCGGAGAGGCACGCTCAGTAGCCGGGGGGCGGTGGCGGCGGATAGCCAGGGCCATATCCCGGGCCATATCCCGGGCCTATCCGTAGCCCGGGCCATAGCCCGGAGGCGGCGGCGGAGGTGTCGTCGCGGCGCCGGTCACGGCGCCCAGAGCGCCGCCTACCGCGGCTCCCGTAGCGGCACCGGCGCCGCCGCCGGCCGCCGCGCCGATCGCGGCACCCGCGCCGGCGCCGATCAGACCGCCGCCGACGGCGCGTTCCGCGGGGTTATAGGGGTTTGTGCACCCCGCCAAAGCCAGCAACATTCCCGCGGCGACCGCACCGGGGGCGATCAAAAACTTCATCATCTCTCCCTTTCAAAACGCTCGGGATACCCCCGTCGTCGGCGGGACAACGCAAAGCGGGCATCGGTTGTTCCCCGCCATTATTCTTCGCCCGTGACGACGCCGCTGATCAGGTTCCGGCCATAGAGCGATCCGAGATCGAGGCTGTTTTCCTCGACGACCAGCTCGAAGCTGGCGATGAGCTCGGCCAGCCGTCTTTCCTGCTCCCGGCAAAGCGCTTCGGCGGTTTCGGTGTCCACGGCAGTAAAGCGCAGTACATCGCCGGGTCGACGTCTCCCAACCAGCCCCAGATCCGCAGAAACTACGGTGGCTATCTTGGGGTATCCGCCGGTGGTTTGGTGATCTGCGAGCAAAACTATCGGCTGACCCGAGCCCGGAACCTGGATCGATCCGGTGGCGATCGCATCGGAAACGATATCCCAGCCGCCGCGGTGGCGTAGCGCGGGGCCCTCCAGGCGCATACCCATCCGGTCGGCGTCCTTGCTGACGCGGTATTCGGCGCTGAGCAAAGCTGCGACAGCCTCGTCTGTGAAGTATTCTTGCTGCGGGCCGAGGGTGACGCGGATTGGCTGATCCGCGGCCGCGAGATAGGAACCCCGCACGCGCAGCTCGGCTCGGTCCGGAGCGGCCGCACTCGCCAGCGGCACGATATCGCCGCCTTGCAGGGCGCGCCCGTCGATCCCGCCGATGCTGGCCCGCACATAGGTCGAGGCGCTGCCGAGAACGAGCGGGACGGCGATGCCGCCTTCGGCGGCGAGATAGCAGCAGGCCGAGGCGCTGCCGACCACGATCTGGAACGTTTCGCCTTGCGACAGCGTGACGCTTTGCCCTGCGGGTAGAACCCGCGATCTTTCGCCGCGCAGCCCGAGACCGGCTCCGTCGCCGACGAGCGCAATGCGAACCGTGTCGGCGGATACCTCGAAGGTCGGCCCGCTGATCAGGATTTCGAGCGCCGCCATTCCTTGAGGGTTGCCGACCAGCGCGTTCGCGAGACGCAAGCCGAAGCCGTCGAGCGCCCCGGAAACCGGCACGCCGACATCCTGATAGCCAGTCCTTCCGAGATCCTGCACCGTCGTGTGCAGACCCGGCATCAGAACTTTGAGCCCAGGGGTCATTTAGCGATCGGTGATCTCTCAACCTCGTACCGGTCCTTCTCGACCGCCTCGCGGATCGCCGCGAAGCGGTCGGGGTCAATCGGCTCGAACGAGATCGCATCGCCGGGGTTGAGGAGAGCCGGGCTCGCCTGCCGCGCGTCGAACAATCGAACCGGGGTCGCCCCGATCAGATGCCATCCGCCGGGGCTCTCATAGGGGTAGATCGCGGTCAAGGTCATCGCGATCGAGATCGACCCGGCAGGGACCCGCGTTCTCGGGTTGGCGCGCCGCGGCAGCGCCAGCACCTCCGGCAGATCGCCCATATACGGAAAACCGGGAAGAAAGCCGAGCATATAGACGTGAAACCGGGTGCTGCTGTGCAGGGCCACGATGTCGCCCCGGGTGAGCCCGGTCAGGCGGGCGACATCGTCGAGATCGGGGGCGAATTCGCCCTCGTAACAGGCGGGCACCCGCCACAAGCTGGCGCTGGCTTGCGGCCGGTGCTCGCCTTCGAGCAAACCCGCGATCGCCGGTTGGAGCTTCGCCCGCGTAGTCACCAGCGGGTCGTAATAGACCGTCAGGGACCGGAAAGTCGGCACCGTCTCGACCACTCCGTCGAGTGCGCTCGAACCGATGATCGCCCCGAGACGGAGAACGTCCGCGCTCAGCTCGCGGTCGATCCTATCGCCGAATTCGACGACCAAGGCGCGGTCTCCGGCGGAGAGAAAGCGCACCGTCAATGCTTCCTGCTCGTCTGAAGCCCGGCGCCCAGCGTCTGAACGCTAGGTCGCGAGGTACCCGCCGTCCACATACAGCTCGGCGCCGGTGATGTAGGAGGCCTCGTCAGAAGCGAGGAACAGGACGGCGTTGGCGACTTCCTCGGGCCTGCCGGCGCGGCCCATCGGGACCTGCCGCAGCATCCTGGCGCGGACCTCCGGGTCGGCGGTGCGCTTCGAGGAGCGCATCGGCGGCATCAGCCCGGGATGGATCGAATTGACGCGGATATTGTCGGCCCCGTGCTGCACGGCGGCCGCCTTGGTCAATGTGCGAACCGCTCCCTTCGAGGCGTTGTAGGCGACATGGATTTGCTGCTGCCCGGTGATCCCAGAAATCGAGGAGATGTTGACGATCGATCCGCCGCCAGCAGCTTTCATGACCGGGATCGCGAATTTCATTCCCAAAAAGACGCCGCGCGCGTTGACTGCCATCAATAGGTCCCAGGCTGCGGTGTCGAAGAGGTCCTCGACGGCGCTGCCGCTGAGCCCGGCATCGTTTACCAATATGTCTAGCTTGCCGAATTCGGCGACCGTCGCGTCGACCACCGCCTTCCATTCGGTTTCGCTCGTCACGTCTAGACGTCGGAAAATGGCGGCGCCATTGGCTTTGGTGATCTCGGCGACGATTGCTTTCCCCTCTTCCTCGAGCACATCGGCGACGACGACCTTGGCCCCTTCGCGAGCAAAGATGCGCGCCATGCTGGCCCCCATGCCCGATGCCGCGCCGGTGATCAACGCGACCTTGTTTTCGAGCCTCATGACGGTCCTCCCTGAAACCTAACTATGACGGCCTCCCCACCGGCCAATTTTGGCGCGCCCTACCAGCTGATTGTCAACGCGCCTTCCCGCATCTCGAAGCTCTTCAGCCGCTTGAGGAAGCTCATCCCGAGCAGCGACTGATCGAGATTTTCGATGACCGCGGCCGGCACGTTGTCGATCGAGAGCTGCTCGATGCGGATCTCGCGCAGCATCACCGGAGCAAAGCGCGTCGGGCCATTGGCGGTCTGCGTGGTCCCGTTGAACGTCAGACCGGCGCGGTCGAAACCCGCCGCACGCGCGTCCTCCAGCGTCAGGGCGACGAGGCTCGCCCCGGTATCTACGATGAGCCGGATCGGCGCGCCGTTAACCCCCGCCGTCACCCTGAAGTGGCCGCGCCGGTCGGCCCGGTAGACGAGAGTGCGATTGGAAGACGGTTTGAGCACGGTCGGCCTCGCGGCCCCGGCGCTCGCTGGGGTGTTGCTCGGGCCGAGCGGGCCGGTATTGGGCGGTCTGGATGTCGCCGGTTCGCCGGCCGGGCGCAAATTCCAAAAGATCCAGCTGTAAATCTGCCCGTCGCCGTATTTTACCTGGCATAACTTGCTGTCGTCGGCGACGATTACCCCGGTCTTGCCTTCTTGATCGATGACCGCTTGGCCGGCGGTGCATTTGGTCAGCGCTTGCGCCGCCGCGACCGGCATCGCTCCGACGAGCATCAGAGCGCATATCGCCAAGCTCCTTGCGTTCATGCCGTCGCCTTCTATTACTAGGGCGCACCTCGTCGCCCAGCCGTGCTATTCTCGACAAATTTTTTCGACCATCCACGACGAAATTCAAGAGTATGGCAAGAATCAAGCTCAAGGTAATTCGCGGCCCGACAGCACCTGCGCCATGGATGGCGCCGGCAGGGGCCGGACCGCTCTTAACCGGAACCGGCGACACCGACTATCTCTGTGGCAGCTGCGAGTTCGTCATTGCTGCCGGGATCGCGCCGGGTCAGCGGTTCGCAAGCATGGAGACTGACTGTCCCTGCTGCGGCGCCACCAACGAGGTCGCCATCAACCCGAATTAGCTTATCATTAAGCCGGCGTTATGCCGGCCGCACGAGTTCAGGCGGGTGGCGAACCACCGTCTGCCTTCCGCGCTTGAAGACCGTCAGCGGTTGCCGGATCTCCGCTATCGCCTGCTCCGGTGAGTCGGCGTCGATGACGGCGATGTCGGCGGGATTGCCGACCGCGAGGCCGTAATCTCGCAGATTGAGCAGCCGCGCCGAGCGCTCGGTCAGCATCGCAAAGCACTCGCGCAGTTGCCCGGGCTGGCCGATCTGCAGCACATTGGCGTGGAGGTTGGCCATTCTGATCAACGAGCAATCGCCGAAGGGTGTGACCGGATTGAGCACGTTGTTGGTCGACAATGAGCAGTTGACGCCGTGCTCGACGAGAAAATTGGCGTCGGCCACGCCGCGGCAGACATTGTGGTCCTGGTCCCGCCCCATGATGAAGAGATCGGTCAACGGCAATACGGTGACCGCCACCCCGGTATCGGCGAGGCGGCGGGCGAGGGCTGCGAGATCCCCTGGCGGCATCGTCGACAATTTCGCCATATGGCCGACCACGACCCGGCCGCCGCGGCGATACTGCTCGGTCAGCTCGCAGACGAGGTGAATATCCATGTCCTCGGGTGTGTTGCCGACATCGAGATGGATGTCGATATCGACATCGAACTCGCGAGCGAGCTCGAAAATCCGCCGGATCTGGCCGGCATGGTCGGTGTCGTAGCGCGGCGCGCCGCCGATGGCCTTGGCGCCGCGTCTGAGAGCTTCGACCAACAGTTCGTCGGTGCCGGGATAATTGGTCAGCCCGTCCTGCGGGAAGACGCACATCTCGATGTCGATCGCCCAGCGGTAATCGGCGATCAGCGACTGCACGCCTTCGAAGCCGCGCATGCCGTAGGCCGGATCGACCTCGACCTGGGTGCGCATGCGCGTCGCGCCGTTCAGAATGCATTCGGTCAGAGTGCGCTCGGCCCGGGCCCGCACATCCTCCACGGTGAAGGTCGGCTTCAATGCCGCCACCTGCTTCATCGGATTGATCAGACGAGTGGTCTCGGGCGGTGCCCGGTCGAGAAGCCGCGATTTGTCGAGATGAATATGCGTCTCGATCAGCCCGGCGCAGGCAAGCCGCCCGGCGGCATCATAGCTGTCTCCATCGGAAGGCAGCCCCTGTTCGATCGCGACGATCTTCCCGCCCGCCACCCCGATATCGACGGTCCCGGCTGCGGATTCATTCGCAAGCCGGGCATTGCGCACCGTCAGGTCCATGCTTTGCTGCCTCACAACTCAGCAATTTGATGCTATGTAGCACGCCGACTACATTGAGCGGCCAATGCGTTTTGCGACAATCCGGCAAGCCCATCAGGATTTTTTGCGCATCCTCGAAGAGGTGGAAGGCGGGGAGACAGTGGTCCTCATTCGGCATCGCCGGCCCGTGGCGGTGCTCAGGCCATACGGCGCCTCCGACGCGAAGGAGTGGGAAGCGGCGATCGAACACATCGTCGGTTTGATGCGCGAAGGCATTCCGATCAACGGCCCCGTTTCGCCGATTGCGACGCCGTCATGCTGGCGCATTTCTCGACCGCGCGCGCCGCCGCCAGCGTTTCCGCGGCCCTCGCCTGCCCGGTGCTGACCAGCCCCGGCAGCGCCGTCGCCAAGCTGAAGACGAGGCTTGAATTGGGGTGAGCGCGACCCTTGCTGTCATTCCGGGATGGCCTCCGGCCTTTGGTCGGGGGGCAGGCCCGGAACCCATGAACATCGGCCTGTAACGTCTTAGAAATGGCCGGTGTTCATGGGTTCCGGGTTCGCGGGGAACCCGCGCCCCGGAATGACAAAATTCGGATTTCCCTCAGGTGTAGATCTTTACGAGCTCGCCATGCGCCCATTTGACGGCGTCTTCCGGCGCCATGCCCTGCACCGCCTTCGCGTACATGTCGGAGATGATGTATTTTGAGATGACTTCGGCGGCCTTGCGGTTGGCGGGCCCGGCATAGCCGGCAAAGTGGCCGCTCTCGGCTGCGGTGCGGAACGGCAGCATGATCGGGTCTTCCTGCCACAGCTTGTGGTTCTCCCACATCTTGGTGGGACCAACCGAGAAGCCCTGCTGCGTCACCCACCATTGCTCGTAGATTTTCTCGCTGTGGAACCAGCGCAGGAAGTCCTTCGCGGCCTTCTGGTTCTTGCCATAGCCCATGACCATGTCGGCGAACGGCACATGCCAGCTGAACGGGCCGGCCGGCCCCTTTGGGCAGCGGGGTGTGGAAGATGTCGTCCTTGAGCGGCTTGCCATCCTCGGTCTTATAGGAGTCCGGCTTTTTCTTGGCTTCGATATAGATCGAGGCGCCGTTGTTGGTGGCGCTGATCGTGCCGGAGAGGAACGCCCGGTTGTTGCCCGAATCGTCCCAGGCAAAGCCGCCATCGTCGCAGGCGTCCTTCCAGAAGCCGACCGCGAACTTGACCGACTCGATCGTTCCTGGGCTGTTCAGCACAACCGTCTTGCCGTCGGCTTCGACCTCCTTGCCGCCCCACGACCACAGATACGGGTACCAGAACGCGTTCGCGTCGCCAAAGGCGTGCGCCAATGTCTGGCCGATCGGATGGCCCTTGGCCTTGAGCTTCTTGCCGGCCTCGCGCCATTCCTCCCAGGTTTCCGGATATTTTTCCGGCCCATAGCCGATTTCGTTCCACCACGAGGCGCGGTTGGCGATCTGCAGGCCGACGATCGTGTTGGGAACGGCAAGCCACTTCTTGCCGTCATAGGCGATCGCCTTGGAGGTTTCGTAATAGCCGCCCTGTGCTTTGCCGATCTCCTCGGCGACGTCGCTGACATCGGCGACACTCTCGGCGTAGAGCTGCGCCCAATTGTTGATCGCGCTGATGATGTCGGGACCGGTGCCGGACGAGACGGCAGGAAGTGACCCGCGCCTGGATCGTCAGGCCGTCGACGGTTTCCAGATTGAACTTGATGCCGAGATCCTTTTGGCACTGCTCATTGATCTTCGTTCTCAGCATCTGGTCGGAGACCGGCACATAGTCGGACCCTCTGACCCAATGCAATGTCGTGCCCTGGGCGAAGGCGGGCGCCCGGCCCGAAGCCAGGAAGGCGGCGACCCCGCCGCCCCCGGAGAGTTGCAATAGCCTGCGCCGAGTTATCCGCGTCATAAAGCACCCTGTCGTTGCGATTTCAGATCGCCGCTTCGGACTGATTATCGAAAAAATGCAGGCGCTCCGGGTTGAGCGCGAGGCGCATGCGGTCGTGAATGTTGGCGCGGATACTGGGCTCGACCGAGGCCACCATCGTGCCCGAGCCGACCGCCACATCCAGCAGGATCTCCGAGCCGAGCTTCTCGACGACCTCGACCACGACGTCGAAGCCGAGCTCGGTCGGGTCGGCGGCCGAAGCGACGTGCAGATCCTCGGGCCGGATCCCGAGAGTGACCTCCTGTCCGACATACCGGCCGAGCCGGTTCGGCGAATTCGGGCGGAGCCTTGATCTGCATGCCGGTGTTGGCGGCCCAGATCGCACCATTGTCCCGGTTGACCTGGACGGTCGTAAAGTTCATCGCAGGCGAGCCGAGAAAGCCGGCGACAAACCTGTTGGCCGGCTCGTTGTAAAGCTCGAGCGGCTCGCCGACCTGCTGCACCAAGCCGTCCTCTCATGACGACGACGCGGTCGCCCAAGGTCATCGCCTCGACCTGATCATGGGTCACATAGATCGCGGTCGTGCCGAGCCGGTCGTGCAACTTCCTGAGCTCGACCCGCATCTGGACGCGCAATTTGGCGTCGAGGTTCGACAAGCGGCTCGTCGAACAGAAAGACTTGCGGATGGCGCACGATCGCTCGGCCGAGTGCGACCCGCTGGCGCTGGCCGCCGGAAAGTTGCCGCGGCTTGCGCCGGAGGAGCTCCTGGATGCCGAGGATCTCGGCCGCTTCCCGCACCCGCTTGGCAATGTCGGCCTTGTCGAATTTCCGCATCTTGAGCCCAAAGGCCATGTTGTCGTAGACGCTCATATGCGGGTAGAGCGCGTAGTTCTGAAACACCATCGCGATGTCGCGATCCATCGGCGGCAATTCGTTGATGACCTTGTCGTCGATCATGATGCGGCCGGAGGTGATCGATTCCAGCCCGGCGACCATGCGCAATGTCGTCGTCTTGCCGCAGCCCGAAGGGCCGACAAAGACCATGAACTCCTTGTCGTGGATATCGAGGTTCACATCCTTGACGGCGTGAACCTCGTCGAACTTTTTGTTCAAGCTGCGGATGACGACTTGGGCCATGGCGTTATCCCGTGTGTTGGGTTAGCCTTTGACCGAGCCGGTGAGGCTGGCGACGTAGTGCTCGACAAAGAACGAGTAGACAAACGCGACCGGGATCGAGCCCAGCAGCGCGCCCGCCATCAGCTCACCCCAATAGAACACGTCGCCGCGGATCAGCTCGGAGGTGACGCCCACCGGGACCGTCTTCTGCTCGGGTGAGGAGAGGAAGACGAGGGCGTAGATGAACTCGTTCCAGGACAGGGTAAAGGCAAAGATCCCGGCCGACAGGATGCCCGGCACGGCGATCGGGAAGATGATGTAGACCATCGCCTTCCAGCGCGTCGCGCCGTCGATCCGGGCGCACTCCTCCAGCTCCTTGGGGATGGACTTGAAATAGCCCATCATCAGCCAAGTGCAGAAGGGGATCAGAAAGGTCGGGTAGGTCAGGATCAATGCCCACGGCGTGTCGCCCAGGCGAAAGTTGCGGATGATGTCCGCCAAGCGGAATGAACAGCAGTGTCTGCGGCACCAGATAGGTGATGAAGATCATCGTGCCCAAGCTGCCGGCGAACGGAAACTTCAGCCGCGACAGCGCGTATCCGGCCAAGAGGCCGCAAAACAGCGAGATCGCAGTGGCGGCGAGCGAGATAATCATCGTGTTCAGCATCCAGGTGCTGAACAGGGTTTCGGTCAGCAGATCCTTGATGTGCACGAGGGTCGGGTTCGAGGTCCAGAACGGCGCGTAATTGGGCGCGTTCCACGGGCGGTAGAGCTCGCTGTCCGGCCGGATGGTGGTGATGACCATCCAGTAGAATGGAAACAGCAAACCGACAACGAAAGACGGTCAAAGGTACGTAGAAGAAGACCCAGCGCCGCCAGACTCGCCCCCTCGATCATGGTTCAGTATCCGCGCAAGAATCAATGAGCGGGGCGCAAGCCCCTATCCGCCCTTTAGGGGGGAGAGGGAGGGACCCGGGCGCGTCAGCGCCCGGGAAGGTGAGGTGGGCAGCGCCGCAGACCGCCTCGCCGGCCCCCCTCACTCTGCCCTCTCCCCCCGGCCGGCGCGGGGAGAGGATAAAAAGGCGGCGGGTCATTGGCTCAGAGGGTCTCCACCCGGCGGATATAGAAGAGCTGGACGATGACGACGAGCAGCAGCACCGGGAAGATGGCGAGCGAGATCGTCGCGCCCTCACTCAACAGGCCGGTGCCGATGCCGAGCTGGTAGGCGTAGGTCGCAAACAGCTGAGTGGCGTTCGCCGGCCCTCCGCCGGTCAGCACATAGACGAGCTGGAAGTCGGCGAAGGTCTGGATCACCGAAAACAGCACGATCACAAGGGTAACCGGCAACAGCAACGGCCAAGTGACATGCCGAAAGCGCTGCCAGGCCCTGGCTCCGTCGATCGCTGCCGCCTCGTGCAATTCGGGGCTGATCGTCTGCAGCCCGGCCAACAGGCTGATCGCGTAGAACGGCACGCCGCGCCAAACATTGACGATCATGACCGAGATCAGCGCCAGATTCGGGTCGCCCAGCCAATTGATCCGCCCCTCGATGATGCCGAGCCGAAACAGCCCCCAGTTGATGACGCTGAAGGTGGGATCGAACATCCACTTCCAGGCGAGGGTCGACAGCACGGTCGGAATGATGAAGGGCAGCAGGATGAAGGCTCGGGTAAAGGCTTTGCCCTTGAAATTGTTGTTCAGCAGCAGCGCCAGCCATAGACCCAGTGCGAGCTTGAAGACCGTGGTGACGAACGTGTAGAGGCAGGTATTCCATACTGCGACGTGGAAGATGTTGTCGTTCCAGATCTTTTCGAAATTCTGCAGCCCAACAAACTGGCCCGGCACGCCGACTTTGGTGTCGGTGACCGACAGCTCCACACCCTTAAAGAACGGGTAGGCGATAAACAGCCCGAGCAATACCAGCGTCGGCAGCAACAACAACTAATGCCAGCCAGCGTTCGTCTTCGAGCAGCCGGGTGACCGGTCCGCGTTTCGGGCTGCCGGCATAGGCGCTGGGGGCGGCGACTGAGGTAAAGGTCATTGCGAATCTTCCGCAGATGCGTCGCGCTTCAGCTGTAGATCTTAACGAGCTCGGCATGGGCCGCCTTCACCGAGTCTTCGGCCGGCATGCCCTGCACGGCTTTGGCGTACATGTCGACGATGATGTACTTGGTCGTGACCTCGGCCGCGGCTTGGCTCGGCGGTCCGGCATAGCCGTCCAACCGCCCGGTGCGGGGGATGTCCTTGAAGGGCAGCATGACCGGGTCGTTGTTCCACAACGCGGTCTTCTTCCCAATCGAGCGTGGCCCCGTCGGTATAGCCCTGCTGCGAGGTGAACCACTGACCGAAGATCTGCTTCGACGAGATCCAGCGGAGGAATTCCTTGGCCGCCTTCTGGTTCTTCGAATAGCCCATCAGCATGTTCGTCTGCGTCCCGGGGCGGTTGAACTGACCGCCCGGTCCTTTCGGGAGCGCCGCATGAAGGATGTCGTCCTTCATCGGCGTCCCCTTTCGGTCAGATAGCTGTCGGGCTTCTTCTTGGCCTCGAGATAGATCGAGGCGCCGTTATTGGTGGCGCTGATGGTGCCCGAGAGAAAGGCGCGGTTGTTGTTCGAATCGTCCCAGGCGAGTCCGCCTTCGTCACACGCGTCCTTCCAAAAGCCGACCGCATATTTGACCGATTCGATCGTTTCCTTGCTGTTCAGCACGACGGTCTTGCCGTCCGCTTCGACCTCCTTGCCGCCCCATGACCACAGATAGGGATACCACCACCCCGGCGCGTCGCCGAAGGTATGGCCGAGGGTCTGCCCCAGCGGATGCCCGTTCGCCTTGAGCTTCTTGCCGGCGTCGCGGAGCGCGTCCCAGGTGTCCGGGAACTTGTCGTAGCCGACCTCCTGGAACCAGGATTTGCGATAGGCGATCCGGGCGCCGCCGGTCGACCAGGGCACGCCGATCCATTTCTTGCCGACCGTCGCGACGAGCCGCGAGACCTCGTAATAGCCGCCCTGCGCCTCGCCGATCCCTCGGCCACGTCGCTGACATCGGCGACGCTTCCGGCATAGAGCTGCGGCCAGTTGCCGGTCGTCCAAATGATGTCGGGGCCAGTCCCCGACTGGATCGCCGAGGTGATGCGCGCCTGGATGTCGTTGGCGTTGACCATCTCGAAGGTGAGCTTGATGCCGAGCGCCTTCTCGCACTTCGGCGCAGGATCTTCGTCTTGAGCAGCTGATCGGAGGCCGGCACGAAATCGGCCCAGCGCAGCCAATGAACGGTGCTGGCCTGCGCGTAAGCGGGAGCTCGTCCGGAAGCAAAGATGCCGGCAAGGCCGCCGCTCGCCGCCGCTATCGACCCGGCGCCGGAAAGTTTGAGAAGCCGCCGACGGTCGATGCGAGCCATGTATTCCTTCCTCCCGGACCTGCCGAACCCATTATCGCGGCAGTAGAGATGTTTAGATCCTAGCCGCGCCGGGCGGCACAAGACCGGATCGGCGCCCTTAGAGCAGGGGTGCGGCTCAGGCGTAGGTCTTCACCAGCTCCTCATGCGCCCATTTCACCGCTTCCTCTGCCGCCATGCCTTGAATGGCCTTCGCGTACATATCGACGATGATGTACTTGGTCTGGGCCTCGGCCGAGGCGCGGCCCGGCGGCCCCGCATAGCCCATCAACCGCCCGGTGCGCGGGATGTCCTTGAACGGCAGCAGACACGGGGTCCACCCCCCAGACCTTGTCCTCCTCCCAATACGGCCGTCGGCCCGTCGGTGTAGCCCTGCTGGTGGTGAACCATTGCTCGAAGATATCCTTCGAGGAGATCCAGCGCAGGAAATCCTTCGCCGGCTTCTGGTTCTTCGAATAGCTCATCAGCATGTTGGTGAACGGGACGGGAAGGTTGAACTGGCCGCCCGGCCCTTTGGGGAGCGGCGCGTGCAGGATGTCCTGCCACATCGGCGTGCCCTTCTCGGTCTGGTAGGTGTCGGGCTTGCGCTTGGCTTCGAGATAGATCGACGCGCCGTTGTTGGTGGCGCTGATGCTGCCCGATAGGAAGGCGCGGTTGTTGCTCGAATCGTCCCAGGCGAGCCCGCCCTCGTCGCAGGCCTCCTTCCAGAAAGGCACCGCGAATTTGACCGACTCGATCGTCTCCTTGCTGTTCAGTGCGACCGTCTTGCCGTCGGCTTCGACCTCCTTGCCGCCCCAGGACCACAGGTAAGGATACCAGAAGCCCGGCGCGTCGCCGAAAGTGTGCCCGAGCCGTCTGGCCGAACGGACGCCCCTTGGCCTTGAGCTTCTTGCCGGCATCGCGCAGCGCTTCCCAGGTCTCCGGGAATTTCTCGTAGCCGACATCCGCGAACCAGGATTTGCGGTAGGCCACCCGCCCGCCGCCGACGCACCACGGCACCGCCGATCCATTTGCTGCCGACGGTCGCGACCGCCTTCGAAATGTCGTAAAACCCGCCCTGCGATTTGCCGAGGTCTTCGGCGACGTCGCCGACATCGGCGAGGCTTTCCACGTAGAGCTGCGGCCAATTGTTGAGCGCCAGGATGATGTCCGGCCCCGAGCCCGACTGGATCGCCGAGGTGACGCGGGCCTGGATGTCGTTGGCGTTGACCATCTCGAAGCGTGATCTTGATGCCGAGCGCCTTCTCGCATTCGGCCGCGATTTGGTCTTGAGCAGCTGGTCGGACGCAGGGACGAAATCGGACCAGCGCAAGTAGTGCACCGAGGTCGCCTGCGCAAAGGCGGGCGCCCGGCCCGAGGCGAGGATCCCGGCGATGCCCCCGGCGCTCGCCGCGACCGCGCCGGCACCGGAGATCTGCAAAAGCCTGCGACGGTCGATGCGCGCCATGACCTTTCCTCCCTATCGATCCCGGTGCGCATTCGTAGCGTCGGGATCTTTAAATCCGCCAAGCGCGGCGGCACGAGCCGGAACACGGGCCGAAATCGGCGGAACACGGAGAGGGATATGAGCGAGGCAAGAGGGATCAGCGTTCTGGCGATTTGCGGCAGCCTGCGCGCGGGCTCGTTCAACAAGGCCGCCCTGCGCGTCGCGATCGAGGAAAAGCCGCCGGGAATGACCATCGAGACCGCCGATATCGGCTCGATCCCACTCTACAACGAAGATGTCCGCGCGCTCGGCTTCCCGCCGCCGGTCGAAAAATTGCGCACCCAGATCGCCGCGGCCGACGCGCTGCTCTTTGTGACCCCGGAATACAACTACTCGATCCCCGGCGTGCTGAAGAATGCGATCGACTGGGCCTCGCGCCCGCCCGATCAGCCCTTTGCCGGCAAGCCGGTAGCGATGATGGGCGCCGGAGCGGGGATGGCCGGGACGGCGCGGGCGCAATACGATCTGCGCCGGTGCTGCGTGTTTCTGGACATGCACCCGCTGAACAAGCCCGAGGTGTTCATCGGGCAGGCGCAGGCCAAGTTCGACGCCTCGGGAAGATTGACCGACGATGCGGCGCGCGGCTTTATCCGCGACATGCTCGTCAACCTCGAAAAATGGGCGCGGCTGATCGGCGCCAAATAGGCGGATCAGGCCGCACCATGGAGCCTCGCCCCGTTTGCGGGGAGAGGGCAGGTTTGAGGACAGTCAGGAGGAGGGAGGATTCATGGCTAGCGCGTTCCATGACGACATGTTCACCCCGGAGGTCATCGCCGACCCTTACGCCTATTACGGCCGGCTGCGTGACGAGGATCCCGTTCACTGGAACAAGACTTATGAATTATGGGTCGTCACGCGGCACGACGATTTGGTGTGGCTGACTCGGCGCCACGAGCTGTTCTCGTCCGCCGTCTTCAAGAACGACCCGAGGCCGCCCTATCCGGCAATCGACGAGTCGGATCTCGGACTCTACGACTATGTCCGCAACTACCAGGCCGACCAGCTCATCCAGCACGACCGGCCGGAGCATCTCGAGATGCGCCGCGTCGTCCACGGCTATTTCACGCCCAAATCGATGGAGGCCTGGCGTCCCTTTGTCCAGAAGGCAGTCAAGGAGCTTCTCGACCAAGCCGAGGAGAAGGGCAGCATGGACGTGATGCGGGATCTGGCGACCCCGCTCCCGGTGCTGGTCATCGCCCAGATGATGGGGGTTCCCGAACAGGACCGCGGCCATGTCAGGCAATTGGCCGAGAAGCTGCTCTATATCGGCCGCGGCGAATACGACCGGATGAAGCCGCTGACCGAGGGCATGCGGGGAATGATCGACTACGTCTCGCCCCTGGTCGACGAGCGCCTCGTCAACCCGGGCGACGACTTCATCTCGGTATTGGCGGGCGGCGAGAAAAACGGCGTGTTCACGCGGCACGAGGTGCTGGTCAATACCTCGTTGCTGCTGCTGGCCGGCCATGAGACGACGATCAACCTATTGTGCAATGGTACCCTGGCATTCATGCAGCACCCCGACCAATGGGCGTTGCTGAAGCAGGACCCGGCGGATCTCGCCAAGCGGGCCACCGAGGAGTGCCTGCGCTATGATTCACCGGTCAAGTCGATCCAGCGGATCGCCGCGCAGGATGTCGAGATGCGCGGCAAGGTATTGGAAAAGAACGACCGTGTCCGCTGGTTCATCTCCTCGGCCAACCGCGATCCGGCAATGTTCCCGAACCCGGACAAGTTCGACATCACCCGGTGGCCGAACCAGCATGTGGCGTTCGGCTCGGGCGTGCATCATTGCTTGGGGGCGACATTGGCGCGGGTCGAGGGTCAGGAGGTCTTCAAGGCCTTGGCCGAACGCTTCCCCGGCTTGCGGATGGAAACGGAGGCGCTGGAGTATCAGCCCAGCATCACCTTCCGGTCGCTGAAATCGTTGCCGGTGACCTGGCAGTAGGGGAGGGGGCCGTGGCTCGCAAATTGCGCATTCGGGTCGACCACGACGTATGCGTCGGGAACGCCATGTGCGAGACGATCGCCCCAAAGGTGTTTCGCCTCAATGAGAACCGCCAATCGGAGGCCGTCGCCCCCGAAGCGGACAGCGTCGAAAAAATAATGGAGGCGGCCGAGAATTGCCCCGTCAGCGCGATCTTCGTCGAGGATGCCGAAACCGGAGAACAATTATTCCCCTAGCAGGCCCATTACGGCGATTGTCACGGAATAAACCCGATCCGCGGAGGTCATAGTGCCGGCAGCGGGAGTCCATTCTTTGACTCGAAAAGGGCATTTTAGTTAACAGAAATTTGACGATATCGTGAGCGCTGTAGCGGCAATGACAGGGGGTGGACCGACAGGAACCTCGGCGACGGAGAGGAAATGGCCGGCGGTGGGCTGGAGATCGATGCCGCTTGCCGGCAGCCGGGGATCCTACGGCGGGGCGATGCCGGACCGAGCCGAATTGATCGAGGCGCAGCTCCCAGGGTTGCGCCGCTTCGCCTACGCGCTGCTGCGCGGCGATCGGGAGCGCGCCGACGATCTCGTGCAGGACACGCTCGAACGCGCGCTGTCGCGCTGGCATCTGCGTCGCGGCGACGACAATCTGCGCGGCTGGCTGTACACGATTCTCTACCACCGGTTTCTGACCGAGCAGAACCGCCTGCGCCGGCGCGGCTGGCACGGGGCATTGACCGAGGATACCGAGCTCCCGGGGATCGCCGGTGGGCAGGATTCCGCGCTCGAGCACAGGGATCTGCTGCGCGCCTTCTCGACCTTGCCGGAAGAGCAGCGGGCCGTGCTGCTGCTGGTCGGGGTCGAGGACCTCTCCTACGAGGAAGCGGCGCGCGTGCTGGCTGTGCCGATCGGCACCGTGATGTCGAGGCTGTCGCGCGGCCGTGAGCGCCTGCGCCAACGGATGCACGGAGACGGCTGCGAGACCAGCTCGCGGCGCAGCGCCGCGTTGCGGAGAGTAACGTGACGGGCGAGTCCGGCCCGGTGGAAGAAGGCGACCTGCACGCGCGGATCGACGGTCGCTTGCCACCCGAGCGGTCCGAGGCCGTCGAGGCCCATCTCGCCACTGACGCCGGGCTGGCGCAGAAGTGGGCGCAACACGCCGAGCAGCGCGAGGGATTGCGCGCCGCCTTCGGCGCTCGATCCGCTGAGCCGATACCGCCGCGGCTTCGGGTTGCCGCCCTCCTCGCCCAGCGGCGCAGCCGCCGGCAGCGGCATCTCACGGCCATTGCGGCCGCCGTGCTCCTGTTTTTGCTCGGAGGGACCGGGGGGTGGATCGCCCGTGAGATGTGGCCCGGCCTGACGTCCTCGGCTTCGGCGGTCCTTGCCCGCGCGGTGTTTGACGACGCCATTGCAGCGCACCGCACTTTCTCGGTGGAAACCCGCCATCCGGTCGAGGTCGGCGCCAACGAGGAGGCCCACCTCGTCCAGTGGCTCTCGAAGCGGATCGGCCACCGGGTAATCGCCCCCGATCTCGGCACGCTTGGCTTCCGCCTGATGGGGGGACGGCTTTTGCCTGCCGACAGCCGGCCCGCCGCCTGGTTCATGTACGAGGACGGGAAGGGCACGCGATTGAGCTGCTATTTCCTGTCGACTGATGCCGGCCGGCAAACCGAGTTCAAGTACCGGGAGGAAAAAGGTATCGGCGCGTTCTATTGGGTCGAGGACGGGCTTGCTTACGCCATCACCGCGAATGCCGATCGCGGGCTCCTGCTCAAGGTCGCGGACATAGTTTATCAGCAGAATGCGCCGGAGCCTGCCAAGGCAAAGATCCCGCCGCTGCCTGACAAGCCTAGCTGAAGCACCGCCTCGGGGCGCGATGATCCTGACGCCGATCCCGCGAGAGCGGCTGGAGGAAGCTCTCGACTATTTCATGGCCGGGCTCGCCGACGAGACCGCCCGCGCCGTGTTCGGTCGGATCCGCCTCACCTCGCCGGACCGCGCCGCCGGGGCGGAAGCCGAAGCGGCATCGCGGCGCAGCGCTCGCATTGGCGAGCTCCTTCGGCATGACGATCCACCCTGAAGGCGCTCCTTGCGCCTTCAATTGGGACGGCGCGGCGTTGAACGGCGCGAGCGAGGCGTATGTGATACTCCATGAGATCGCCCATTTTGTGCTGGCGCCGCCCGAGCGCCGGCGGCTGGTCGATTTCGGGCTCGGCCCCGGCCCCGACACCAAGGACCGCGACGCCGCCGAGCGCGCGGCGGTGCTCGCCTCGCGGGCGCGCGAGGAGGACGAGGCGGCCGCCTCATTGCTCGGCATCATCTGGGAAGCGGCGCTCGGCCAGCCCGCGCTGGCCTCGTTGCTCGATCAGAACTGGCTCGAAGGCCTCGAGCGTTCGGCGGCAGCCCATTTCACCGCAGTGCTCGCCGCGCTTCGGGACCGCGGCCAGCTCGACTGGGAATTCTCCCGAAGCGGCTGACCGCGGATTGTCGAACCAAAGCTGAGGCGCCCTTATCGACGGGTGACAAAGCCCGAAACACTCGGGGGGCGGTTTTTTTGGCTCGTCCGCGGCGGCATCGCTCATGTAGCATCCGTTGCGGAACCCCCGCGAGGAGACAGCCATGCCCGACCATTACCCGTTGGCGTCGGCCGACCCGGCGAGCCTCGGCTTTGCCGCGACGCCGCTGCAGCATCTCGACCGGCTGATCCGGCACCACATCGAGGAGGGCCGCTATCCGGGCGCGCAGATCGCGCTGGCGCGGCACGGCAAATTGGCGCTCTTCCGCAGCTACGGCAATGCCCGGACCGAGCCGCGGCAGGAACTCGCGGCCGACGACACATTGTTCCTGCTGTTCAGCCAGACCAAGGTGTTGACTAGCTGCGCGGTGTGGACCTTGATCGAGGAGGGCAAGCTCTCCTTCATGGACCGTATTGCCGACCATCTGCCGGAATTCGCCCAGCGCGGCAAGGGCGAGATCATCTTGCACCAAGTCATGACCCACCAAGGCGGGTTCCCGAGCGGCGACGTGACAAAGGCCACCTGGACCGACCACGCCCGGATGCGGGCCGAGGTCTGCGACTTCTCGCTCGACTGGACGCCGGGAACCCGGCTGCAATACCACCCGCGGGCCGCCCATCTGACCCAGGCAATGGTGATCGAGGCGGTCACCGGCCGCGATTACCGCGATGTCATTCGCGACAACGTGCTCGCCCCGCTGGGGCTCGACCGCGACATCTATGTCGGCGTGCCGCCGAGCGAGCAGAACCGTTGCGCCGACACCTATGCGCCGGAGCCGCGCGACAATTCGGCGGAGTTCAAGTCCGCCGGCATGCCGAGCGGCGGCGGCTACGCCACCGCCCGCGGGATGGCGGCGTTCTATCAGATGCTGCTGGGCCGCGGTCGGCTCGGCAATGTGCGGCTGTTGTCGCCGCGGCTCGTCAGCTATGTCAGCCGCAGCCACACGGGCGAGCGCGGCGACGACGCAATGAACGGCATCCCGATGCATCGCGGCCTCGGACCGCATGTCCGCGGCGACAGCGACCGCATTCGCGGTCTCGGCACGATCGGCGCGCCGGAGACCTTCGGGCACGGCGGAGCCGGCACCTCCTATTCCTGGGCCGACCCGACGAGCGGCGTCTCCTTCACCTACATCACCAATTTCGCGGTGCCCGACCCCTGGCATTCAGCCCGGCTCGACCGCGTCGCCAACCTCGTGCACGCCGCGATCGATTGAGCATCATCTTGAACCCAACTGTTCGTCATTCCCGCGAAAGCGGGAATCCAGAGCGGCAGGTTTCCGTAGCTCGCTCTTGGACTCCCGCTTTTCGCGCAGGGCTGTCCGGGGAAGGTTGGCGCTACACTTTCGCCGCGAAATGGGCTCTCGAGGACCGCTTTTCTCTCCTCTCCCCCCGCCGGCCGGGGGGAGAGGGCAGGGTGGGGGGGGCCGACGGACGGATTTGCGGCGCCGCCCACCTCACCTTCCCAGGCCCCACGGATCAAGTCCGTGGGCTGGAGGCCCACGTCGCGCCTGGGCCCCTCCCTCTCCCCCCTGAAGGGCGGAGAGGGGCTTTTCCTCGAAACCCATCCCGCCGAATTCTGCGCTTTCGGTTGAGCTGGCGGCGATGCTGCAACCGAATTCGATTCCCCGGACAGCCCCCCGCTTTCGCGGGGGTGACGGCAAAAGACGCGTTTGTCGGTCTGAAGGACGGCTAAGGGCGTGGCGCCGCGGGTCGATCCTGTCCGCTCCGACGACGCCTTGCCAGCGCGCGTCGATGTCGTGATTGTCGGCGGCGGCATCATCGGCACCAGCACGGCATTGTTTTTGGCGCAGAAAGGCGTCCGGGTGGCGCTGTGCGAGAAGGGGCACATCGCCGGCGAGCAGTCGAGCCGCAATTGGGGCTGGTGCCGCAAAATGGGGCGAGACCCGCGCGAGCTGCCCTTGATCATCGAGAGCCTGCGGCTGTGGCAGGGCATGAACCAGACGGTCGAAGCCGAAACCGGTTTCCGTCAGGCCGGGATCATGTACCTGGCCGAGACGCCGGCCGAACTCGGCCAGCTCGAATCCTGGCTCGATCACGCCCGCCAATACCAGCTCGATACCCGCCTGATCACCCGGGCCGAAGCCGCAGAGCTGATGCCGGGCCTGACCGGCAACTGGACCGGCGCGCTCTACACTGCAAGCGACGGCAAGGCCGAGCCGCAGAAGGCGGCGCCGGCGATCGCCGAGGCGGCCCGGCGGCACGGCGCCGCCATCTTGACGCAATGCGCCGTGCGCGGGGTCGAGACCGCGGGCGGCCGTATCGCGGCCGCGGTCACCGAGAAGGGGCGCATCGGCTGCGACACTGTCGTGCTCGCGGGCGGCGCCTGGTGCCGGCTGTTCTGCGGCAATCTCGGCATCGAATTGCCCCAGCTCAAGGTGCTCGCCACGGTGATGCGGACCCAGCCGCTCGAAGGCGGCCCGGAAATCTCCGCGTCGGGCGGCCTCTTCGGGTTTCGCAAGCGGATGGACGGCGGCTACACGGTCGCGACCCTCGGGGTCCGCACGATCGATCTCGTTCCCGACAATCTGCGGCTGTTCTTCGACTATCTGCCGGCGGTCCGGCTGCACTGGAAAAAGCTGCGGCTTCGGGTGGGCCACCGCTGGGTCGAGGAGTGGCGCACCCCGCGCAGCTGGGGCCTGGACGAAACCTCGCCCTTCGAGGCGGTCCGGGTGCTCGATCCCGAGCCCGACCAGTTCGTCGTCGACCGCGCCCGAGCCGCCACCGCCGAGGCCTTCCCGATTTTCCGCAATGCGGTCGTCGCGGAAAGCTGGGGCGGGATGATCGACGTCATGCCGGACGCCATACCGGTAATATCGCCGGTCGAGAGCGTGCCCGGGCTCTTCGTCGCGACCGGCTTTTCCGGCCACGGTTTCGGCATCGGCCCGGGTGCCGGCAAATTGGTCGCCGACATGGTTGCCGGCGACCCGACCCTGGTCGATCCGACGCCGTTCCGGCTGTCCCGGTTCGCCGATGGCTCGAACCCGCGGCCGCACCCGCTCGCGAGCTGATCTAAGAAAATATGCTGCGATTCAGCGCTCCTGCGGCTCAGTAGCGCGCATGATCGCGACGTAGAGGCGCGTGACCTCGTCGGGGCGATTGCCGGGAACGCGCGGCGCGGCCAAGCTCCGACGGGGTTGCGAATGGACGATCCCGAGCTGTGCCATCCGCGCTCCCCGGCGACCCGGCGGGCCCTGGCCGACAACCGCCCCGGCAAGCTCCGAGCCCAGCAAAACGCGGCTGCGATAGCTGATGACGGTGCTCGGCAGCTTGTCGAATGGGCGGCCGGCCCCGATCCAGGTGTCGATCCGGCCGGGTCCCCAATTATACGCCGCCACGGCGTCGGGCCAGCTGCCGTAACGGCGGTACATATGAGCGAGGTAAGCGCGGCCCAGCAGGCGGTTCTGTTGTGCGTCGAAGCGGTCGCCGCCACCGACATCGGCAGCCGCAGCGGCGGTCACCTGCATCGGCCCCTGTGGGCCGTTCGGCTCGGCGCGCCACATCCGCGGGTCGGCGCCATGGCTCGAACTCGGCGCCGTCTACGGCATAGGCCACGCGGTCGAGGGCGCTGCCTCCAACCTCGGCGGTCAGGCCTTCGCCCCCGTTCGCAGCAGCCCAAAGCCCGGCCAGCAGGGACAGAATGCCCGGTGCGGTCCTCAATCGCGCCACGCCTAACCCGTCGTCCTCAATCTTCGGTTGAGCAGGTCGCCGGAGGCCCACCGGCGCATTCGAGACCAGGGCAGCATTGCTCGTTCGATGTGCAGGTTTCGCCTTCCGGCGTGCACTCTGCAGCCTGCGCTTTCGAAATCAAAACCGCACCGAGCTGTTGCAGAAGTGCCGGCAATCGCGCCGCAAGCAATGAGTGGTCCGCAGGCTGGGGAACCTGCCGGGACATCGGGTTTTCCGCAAAGACCGTTTGCGGACCGATGGCACAAACCGCGAAGGCAAGAGCCATTAGCCAATTGCGCATTTTACAACTTCATACAAAATCCCGCTACTTCCTGCCGCAAGTGTCGGGCCAAGCCCAAGGACATCCACTGGCTCCGTCATCGCTCAGTCAGCTTCAGCTCGATCCGCCGGTTGCGGCGATAGGCGTCTTCTGCGGTTCGCGAATCGATCGGCTGCTTGTCGGCGAAGCCGGCGGCGGCGAGGTGGGCGGCGGGTACCCCTTCTTCGATCGCAAAGCGCACCACCGATATCGCCCGGGCGGTCGACAATTCCCAATTGGAGGCAAATTGTGAATTGCTGATCGGGCGCCGGTCGGTATGGCCATCCACCCGCAAGATCCAGTTGATGTCCGGCGGGATCTTGGCGGCGATCTCGTTGAGCGCCGCGATGACCGGCGCGAGCTCCTTCTTTGCGGCCTCCCCGAGCTCGGCGCTGCCGGGTGCGAAGAGCACTTCGGACTGAAACACGAAGCGATCGCCGACGATCCGGATATCCGGGCGGTCGCCGAGGATCTCGCGCAGCCGGCCAAAAAATTCGGAGCGATAACGGGCGAGCTCCTCCACCTTGTTGACGAGCGCCAGATTGAGACGCTTGCCGAGGTCGACGATCTGCCCCTGCTGCTCCTTAACCTTGGCCTCCGAGCTTTCGAGCGCCGCCGCGATCCGCGACAGCTGCTCGCGCAGATTGGCGATTTGTGAGTTCAACGCATCGACCCGCGCCAAGGCTGCCCGGCTGACCTCCTTCTCGGCGGTCAGCGATTGCTCCACCTGCTCCGCCCGGCTGCCGAGATCGCGCAAACGGATGTCGCGCGCATCGACTTCCTTCTGCGCCAGCGAGGTCTTCTCCTGCTCGGAGGCGAGGCGGGCCTCGAGCTCCTTGGAGCGGTCGCGTAGCGCCGCCGCCGCGTCCTGCTGCTGCGTGAGAGCCGCCACCCTTGCTTCCAGATCGGCTCTGACGCTCTTCAAGACAGCGAGGTCGCGCCGCAGGCTCTCGAGCTCGCGCAATTGCAGCTCGATCTTTTCCTTGTCGGCGCTGACGATCGCATCGGCATCGCGCAATTTTCCGGTCAATTGGTCGCGTTCGGTGAGCGCGCTTTGCAGCTTCGCCGACAGCTCGGCGCTGCCGGAACGCAGATCGTCGCTGGCGCGGCGCTCGATAGCGAGGAGATTGGCCAATTCGTCGACTTGCGCCTGCAGTTGCTGGAGCGCCTGGTCGCGGCCGGACAATGCAATGCCGAGATAGAACTGGCCCGCGGTGAACACCAGCAAAATGAAGATGATCACCATCATCAGCTGCGCCAGGGCATCGACGAAGCCAGGCCAGATGTCGATGCTGGAGCGGCGAGCGTTTCGCGTCGCTAATGGCATGGCCGCGGCTAGCCGGTCTTTTCAGCGCCGGGTCTCTTCGGCGAGGGCGGCTATGGTACGGGCGACGATACGGATATCGCCGCGCAAATCCTGCACGCTCTGCTCCCTGCCCTGGACTACGTCCTCGCTGAGACGGGCGAGGTAAGCTTCGATGTTGCGCAGATGCCCGCGCAGGGCGTCGTCGTCGCCGAGCGAGTTTTCGACGGCCTCGGCGAGGCGGTTGAGCGACGGTTTCAGCTCCAGCTGGTTCTCGGCCAGCCGGACCATCAGGATTTGGCCCGCCTTCATCTGCTCGCCGAGCATGCCGAGGCGGTCAGTGAGCGCCGCAAGCGTCGCGTTGGCGGCAATCCGGCTCTCCTCGCTGCGGGCGACGATGCGCTGCAGGCTTTCGAGGCTGTCGGCGGTTTGCTCCAACAATGCCTGGATATAAGCCGGCACCGAGCCGTCTCCGCCGTCGCCCAATTGCCCGCCCGAGAGCCGGGTATAAGTCGACAGCGTTTCCTCGAGCTCGTTGTAGAACCGGTTCTGCGCTTGGCCGGCTTGCAGGTCGAGAAAGCCCAGCACGAGGCTGCCGGCGAGCCCGAACAACGAAGCGCTGAACGCGGTCGCCATCCCGTGAAGCGGCGATTGCAGCCCGCTCTTCAGATCCGCGAAGGCGCGCGCGACATCGCCCGACCCGATGCTCAGCGCGCCGATCACGCCGCCGACCGAGCGCACCGTCTCCAACAGCCCGTAAAACGTGCCGAGGAGGCCGAGAAAAACCAGGACGCCGATCAGATAGCGCGAGGTCTCGCGGGTTTCGTTGAGCCGCGACGAGATCCCGTCCAGCAATGCCTGCAACGAACTCGCCGACAGGCTGACGCGCCGGCCCTGCTGCGCCCCGAGCATGCGGGCCATCGGCGCGAGCAGCCTCGGCGCACGGCGCGTTCTGGCCGAGGCAGGGTCGGCCTGATCGTTGCGGAAGCTCTCGATCCACTCGATTTCCGGGATCGAGCAGCACGACCTGCCGGAAAATGTAGACGATGCCGGCGATCAAGATGCCGAGGATCACGCCGTTGACCGCCGGATTGCCCATGAAAGCGTCGACGAGCTGATGCCCCAGCAGCGCCGCCAACGCGGCGACCAGCACGAGGAAGAGCGCCCATCCGAATAAGGAAACGGCCCGATCGGCTCGCCCTGGCCGCCGTGCCGCGATGTGGGATCGCGCTGACGCTCACTTGTGCTTGCGAACCCCCGCCAGCCAGCATCGGCGCCCGGCCGGTATTGCCGCCGTCAGGCGGGCCTGGAGGAGGAGTGCGATGCGCATCCGGTCGACAAACCCTCAGAACGCGCCGCCAAACCAGGGCTGGCGCGCCGGCGAGGGTAGCGCATCGGGCGCTTCGGCTACAACGAAATCTCCGGGACGGGATTTAGGACGCTGTCCGGCCCGCCCGCATGGCCTCCCTGATCAGCGCGGCGAACGGCAGGTGGAGGTGGTCGTTGGCCGCGAGCACATCGCCGCTCGTCATCATGCTCGTGCCCGCCCGCCATGTCGCTGACATATCCGCCCGCTTCGCGCACCAGCAATAAGCCCGCGGCGATGTCCCACGGCGACAGGCCGAATTCCCAGAAGCCGTCGTAACGGCCTGCGGCGACATAGGCGAGGTCGAGCGCGGCCGAACCCATGCGGCGGATGCCGCTCGTCGCCCCCATGACCCCCGCCAAGAGTGGCCATATACGACCGGTCGTCGGCGCGGTCGCGATAGGGCATGCCGGTGCCGATCACCGCCTCGCCGAGCTGACGGCGGGCCGAGACCCGGAGCCGGCGGTCGTTGACATAGGCGCCGGCGCCCTTCTCGGCCCAGTACATCTCGTCGCGAATCGGCTCGTAGACCACTCCGGCGACGATCTCGCCGTCGCGCTCGAGCGCGATCGAGATCGCAAAATGCGGAATGCCGTGCAGGAAGTTCGTCGTGCCGTCGAGCGGATCGACGATCCAGCGATGCCGCGGGTCCGACCCCGCCTCGGCGCCGCCCTCCTCGAACAGCATCGCATAGCCCGGCCGCGCCTTCTTGAGCTCGGTCTTGAGCGTGCGCTCGGCCTTGAGGTCGGCCGTCGAGACGAATTCGCCCGGTGCCCTTGACCGAGACCTGGAGATGCTCGACCTCGCCGAAATCGCGGATCAGGCCGCGCGCCGCCTTCAGGGCGGCGTTCCCCATGACGTTCAGGATCGGCGATCGTATGGCCATTAGAGGCGGATCTGCGAGGGCTTACCCGATCGATCGGCTTCAGTCCTTGGCGCGCTCGAGATAGCTGCCGTCCGCGGTGCTGACGACGATGCGGGTGCCGGGGCCGATATGCGGCGGGATCATCACCCGGCGCCCGTTTTCGAGCTTGCCGGGCTTGTAGGATGACGACGCCGTCTGTCCGCGCACGACGGGGTCGGCTTCGACGACTTCCATCACCACGCTCGGCGGCAGCTCGACCGAGAGCGCCGAGCCTTCATGGAGCATGACATTGCACACCATGCCTTCGCTCGAGAAAATCGGCCGGGTCGCCGATCGTCTCGCGCGGTGATCGAGATCTGCTCGTAGGTGTCGTTGTCCATGAACGTCGCCTGGCCGTTCTCGGTGAACAGAAATTGCATGTCCTTCTCGTCGAGGCGCACGCGCTCGACCGTCTCCTGGGTGCGGAACCGCTCGTTGAGCTTGGTCCCGCCGCGCAGATCGCGCAGCTCGACCTGGGCAAAGGCGCCGCCTTTGCCGGGCTGGACCAGCTCGCGCTTCAACACGAGCCAGAGCTTGTTCTGGTGTTCGAGCACGTTGCCGGGCTTGAGGTCGATGGCGTTGATCTTCATTGGCGGGTCTCGGAGGGAAGCTGGCATGGGGCAGACCCTAACATAGGTCGGCGGGCCGGCGAGAACGAGGGCAGCATGACAGAGGAATGGTGGCGGCCGGAGCGCTTCGCCTTGCGGCGGGAGCGGCTCCTGCAGCGCGGACCGTATCCTGGAAGCGGTGCGCCGCTTTTTCGCCGAGCGCGGGTTTGCCGAGGTCGACACGCCGGCATTGCAGGTGAGCCCGGGGCTCGAGCCGCATCTGCAGGCCTTTGCGACCGAGCTCAGCGACCCGCTGACCGGCCGCGCAGCTAGCGCGCTATCTGCATACCTCGCCCGAATTTGCGATGAAGAAGCTGCTGGCCGCCGGCATGCCGCGGATCTGGCAGCTCGCCCATGTCTTTCGCAACGGCGAGCGGAGCGCGACGCATCACCCCGAATTCTCGATGCTCGAATGGTACCGGGCGGGCGCCTCCTATCGCGATCTGATGGACGAATGCGCCGCGCTTGTCCGCGCCTGCCAGGAGGCGGCGGGCGCCGAGGCGCTGACCTGGCGCGGCCGGACCGCCGATGCGCGAGGCGAGTGGCAGCGGATCAGCGTGGCCGATGCGTTTCACCGCTATTGCGGCGTCGATCTCTGGCGACGGCGCCCGATCCCGACCGGCCCGATGCCGGCCGCCTCGCGGCGGAAGCGGCGCGGCATCGGCGTCGCGCCGCATCCCGGCGACGATTGGGAAACCCTGTTCTTCCGGATCTTTCTCGAGCGGATCGAGCCCGTCCTCGGCGTCGGCGCGCCGACCATCCTCTACGATTACCCGGTCTCGATGGCCGCGCTGTCGCGCCGCAGCCCGAGCGACCCGCGCCTCGCCGAGCGCTTCGAGGTCTATGTCTGCGGGCTCGAGCTCGCCAACGCCTTCGGCGAATTGACCGACCCGGCCGAGCAGCGGGCCCGCTTCGTCGCCGACCAGGCCCGCAAGAAGGCGCTCTACGGCTACGCCTATCCGATCGACGAGGATTTCCTCGCCGCCCTCGAAGCGGGCCTCCCCGAATGCGCCGGGATCGCCCTCGGCTTCGACCGCCTCGTCATGCTGGCGACCGGCGCCGACGACATCGAGGAGGTGCTGTGGGCGCCGGTGCGCTGAGCGAGACGCAGCCGAGGCAGAGCCGTCAAAACAAGCGCCAGCTCAGACCTGGATCGGGCAGGCTGCCGCCGCCAATCACCGAAATCCCGTTCATCTCCCAAATGGCCACCTCGCCATCCCCGTTCTGCCAGACGAGATCGGAAAACCCGTCGCGGTTGAAATCGCCCTTGCTCGATCCCGCGGTGTCGAACACACAGGTGTTGCCGACGTAAGGTTAGTGCCCGGTGGGGGCGGCGGGGGCGACTGGATCGTCAAAACCAGGGCCGGCGATGACGGTACGCTAATGTTGCCGCGGCTATCGGTCTCGGCCCCGGTTAAGCTATGGGCGCCCGCAGCAAGCGGGCTTGCCGTGATGCTCCAGCTGCCCCCCGATCCCACCACCCCGCTTCCAACGACGATATTGCCCTCGTAAAGCGGGACTGTATCACCGGGGTTGCCAGTGCCGATGATCACCGGCGTGATCACATTCGTGATGTTGTCGCCTAGGATTCCACTGTCCGAACCTGCGGCCAGCCTAAGCCCAAGAGGCTCGTGTATCGGGACAGTCAAGGCATATGCATTACTCGGATTCAAATTCGGTGTCCCAGATGGTCAACTTGACCATGTGGTTTGGGGTCGCGAAGGGAAAGCTCCCCCGGTACCCATCACCTGGAAAGTGATCGTCTGGGTCCAACCTGAAATCACGATCTGGTTATCGCTCCAGCTGGAAATGCTCAATCCGAAAGGGTCATTGGTGTATCCTTCCTCGTAATTGTTATCAGTGAGGTCCACGAGCTTGATGAAGGCGCTGTTGCCGTTGTAAGGGGCACGGCTGCCAAACCCAGTCCCCGAAATCACTACCTGCTGCGCAGCGCGGTACCAAGTCACATTGTTGATTGACGGCATCTGAATTCCTCCCCCATCCCATACAACAGGCCGATCTAGTCTAGTGGTCGGCTTCTAACATTCGGCTCCCACCCCTCCTCATCGTCATGCCCGCGAAAGCGGGTATCCAGAGGGGCGGATTTGGCGGCTGCAGCCCCTGTTCAAGCCAGGGGCAGGCTCTGGGCCCCCGCTTTCGCGGGGGCGACGAGAATGAGCGCGGAGTCATTCGTCTGGTTAGTACCACTACTGGGCCCGCATTGTTTTACATTTGACAGGGACTCTGCACCTCGCTCACTGCGAGGCTCGCCAACGCAGAGCGCTGCACCCGCTATTTGACTGCGACGATGACCTCGATCTCGACCGGGATGCCGCCGGGCAATGAGCTCATGCCGACGGCCGAGCGGGCGTGCCGTCCGCGTTCGCCGAAGACTTCGACAAAGAGATCGGAGCAGCCGTTGATGACCTTGGGATGGTCCTCGAAATCCGGTGCGGCATTGACCATCCCCAGCACCTTGACGATCGCCTCCATCCGGTCGAGATCGCCGGCCAATGCGTCCTTGATCGCGGCGATCAGAACCAGGCCGACATCCCGCGCGTGGCGGTAGCCCTCGTCGATCGACATCCCGGCGCCGAGCTTGCCTCTCGGCATCTTGCCGTCGGCCCCGTCGGGCGGGCCTTTCCCCGAGAGGTAGAGGAGATTGCCGACCTGCCTGCGCGTGCACGTAATTCCCGATCGGGGGGCCGACTTCCGGCAATTCGATCCGCAATTCCATCAAGCCGTTGCTCGATGCTCATCTCCTTGCCTCCATTGGTTGTTCAGCGGCAGCGGTATTTGCCGAGCTGGGCGCTGCCGTCCTGCGTATAGGCGATCAGTTCGGCGTTTTTGCCGTAGGATCGGCAATGCGACTGTGCTGCCGTATCCGCCGCGGCGCTGGGCGTGGTGTCGGGATACCATCGCAGGTCGATGCCGTCGGGCGATTGGTTGAGCGTCCAGGGCGGTCCGCCGCACCCGGCGAGAATGAGCAAAACCGCCACCGAGCAACGAGACGCGCGCATCGGGTCAGGCTCTTGTCAGCTTCTGCCAATCCACGGCCTCGCCGAGCTTTAGCGGCATGCCGGCCTCGGGCATCGGGTATTTGAGCCCGCGTGGCGCAATTGAACAGCACGACCCGCTCGCTCGGGGCGGATCCGCCCGTCGGCGAGCGCCTGTCGGTACGCCGCATAGGTCGCCGCCCCCTCGGGGCAGAGCAGGAACCCCTCCCTCGCCGCGACCTCGCGCCACGCATCGGCGATGGCCTCGTCGCTGACCGCGGCCGCGAACCCGCCGCTTTCGCGCACCGCGCGCAGGATCAGGAAATCACCCACCGCCTGCGGCACGCGGATGCCGGCCGCGAAAGTGTGCGCATTCTCCCAGCGCGGGGCGTGCTCCACGCCGTCCTCCCACGCCTTGACCATCGGCGCGCAGCCCGCGGCCTGGACCACGACCATGCGCGGCCGCTTCGGCCCGATCCAGCCGATCGCCTCGAGCTCGGCAAAGGCCTTCCACATGCCGATGATGCCGGTGCCGCCGCCTGTGGGGTAGAAAATCACGTCCGGCAATTCCCAGCCGAGCTGCTCGGCAAGCTCGATGCCCATCGTCTTCTTGCCCTCGATGCGATAGGGCTCCCGGAGGGTCGAGCAGTTGAACCAGCCGACCGCCTTCTCGCCTTCGCTGACGAGCTTGCCGCAATCGTCGATCAAGCCGTTGACGAGAAACACCTCGGCGCCCTGCATGGCAATTTCCCGGACATTCACTGCCGGGGTGTCGTCGGGGCAGAACACATAGGATTTGATGCCGGCGCGCGAGCAATAGGCCGCCATCGCCGCGCCCGGCATTGCCGTTGGTCGGCATCGCCATCACCGTGACCCCGAGCTCCTTGGCCATCGAGACGGCGAGCGCGAGGCCCCGCGCCTTGAACGAGCCGGTCGGCAGCCGGCCTTCGTCCTTGACCAGGATTTCGCCCCTGCCGGCGAGCCGCGGCAATGCGATCAGCGGCGTCACCACCTCGCCGAGCGAGACCACGTTCTCCGCCCGGCGCACCGGCAGCAATTCGCGGTAGCGCCACAGCGTCTGCGGCCTGGTGGCGAGCGCCTCGCGGGGCAGCGCCCGGCGGACCCCGTCGAGGTCGTAGCGCACGAGCAGCGGCCGGCCGGCCTGCGACAAGGTCTGCAGCGTGTCTGCCGCGATACCGCTCCCCGGTCAGGCTGCATTCCAGATGCGTGACAAAGGTCGGCAGCTCGCCGCCCGTCCAATCGTAATCGGCCATCGCTCGCTCCTTGCACCCCCACGATAGAGCAGGGCCAAGCGCGAGTCGAAAACCGCGTGGGAGGGGACCCTCGGCTAGGCGAGCAGCTTTGCGAGCCGGTCGTAGCTCAACGCCATGCCCTGCTCCATCTCGGTCGCGAGGCCGGCGTCGCGGGCGTCGCGGGAGGAATAGAGCATCGTCTGCCGCATCATGGTCGTGCCGTCATGCTCGGCAAATGCCAGCGTTACCAGCACTTCGCCACCGGTCCAGTCCTCGTCCCAGATTTCGGTGAACGCGAGCCGCTCGGGCGGTGCGACCTCGCGATAGACGCCGCTCATTCCCATCTCCCGCCCGTCCTCGTGGCGCCAGACGAAGCGCGCGGCACCGCCCACCCGCAGATCGATCTCGCACACCGCCAACCGCCACTCCTCCGGACCGTAAAGCCAGCGCTGGAGCAGCTCGGGCCGGGTCCAGGCGTCGTAGACCTCTGCGCGGAGCGTCGAAGGTTTGCGTGACGACGATTTCGCGCTCGCCTTGCGATGCGAATTTCAGTGCCGCGGTCATCGATCATATCCTCAGAGCGTGTAAATCTTTCGGCGGGAGGCCCGGATCAGCCACCATGCGTCTTCGAGACAGCCACGGAGCCTGCCTCGGGCTCGACGCGGATGCGCGGACCCGGCATGGCGGCCTCCTCAGGATGAGGTTTTTCTCAATGCCATCAGGCGAGTACGCTCTGAGGAGGCGCGTAGCGCCGTCTCGAAGGACGCTGGATTTTCGTGCACCCACCTTACACCAATTCAGCGGAGGCACCGCGCGGCCAAGCCGACTTGCTACTTTAGCATTTTGATTGACAAATTCGCACTAAGATGATACCTGTCGACGCCGCACATTGAACGGAAACTGCCGAGCCAAAGCCCATTCTTTGAAATGGCTCCGGTCAGGGGCGAGCGGCAAGCCTGATATTTGGAAGGGAATTGATGCGTCGGAAAGTCGAGGTCCTCGCCAATCCGTGCGCATTCTGGCGGAGCCGCCACCTGCTTGTTGTTCTCCTGCAGAAACAGGTGGTGCGGAGGTGGGGAAAGTGACCCGGGAAGGGCCGGGTACGCGTAAGGCACCCGGCCCGAGGAGGGGTTGCGGCCGGCCCGGCCGCAACCCCTCGGTGCGGCTTAGTTCATCAGGCCGTAGAATTTGCCGGCGTTTTCGCAGGTCATCTTGCGGGTGATTTCGGCCGGCAGATGCGCGAACTGCTCGTCGATGTACTTCTTCAACTCCGGCCACACGCCGTCCGGATGCGGGAAGTCCGAGCCCCACATCAGGGTCTCGACGCCCATATCCTCGATCAGCTTGGTGCCGATCCGGTCGTACTGGAACGTCGCGCGGCACTGGTTGCGCCAGTACTCGCTCGGCAATTTCTTCAGCTTCAGGTCCTGATACTGGTCCTTGTACTCGAAATCCATGCGGTCGATCACATAGGGTATCCAGCCGATGCCGCTCTCGCCGAGGACGACGCGAATATTCGGGAAGCGCTCGAATACCGCCGCACCCATCAGGTCGGTCAGGATCGTCGCCAGGGTCATCTGGAACCGGCACAGCCCGCTATAGGTCATGCGGCGGGCAATCGCCGGGTCCAGGGATTTGCGCAATTCGGGGTCGGTCGCCGGGAAGGTATGGAAATGCAGCGGCAGCTGCGTCTCGTTGACCGCCTCCCAGAGAGGATCCCACATCGGGTGCCACATCGGCGTCATGTGCCAGGAGCAGGAGAGCTCGACGCCCTTCATGCCCAACTTGGCAACCCGGCGGACTTCCCGCGCGGCACCCTCGATGTTGTTGTAGGGCAGGCAGGCCAAGCCGATCATGCGGTCGGGATAGTAGCTGGTGAAATTGTGCATGAAATCGTTATAGATGCGCAGCATCTCGTCGGCCGCTTCCGGGTCCTTCATCTTGGCGCAGGCGGCCAGGATGCCGTAGATGACCTCGGCGTCGACGCCGTCGCGGTCCATGTCCTTGACCCGCAGATGCGGATCGCCTGGCCGCCGCATGCCCTTTTTGAAATAGTCGTCATACAGCCCGGCCTCGGCCATCTTATCGGCGCGCAATTGCTTGCCCGGGACCCACGGCGTGCCGGTGGCGCCGACGCCGCCACAAAGACCGTACTCGGCGCCGTTATTGTCGGTCCAGCGCTTCACCCCATCCGAATTCTCGGCGACGTAGGGCATCAAATCCCTGAGCTTGCTCGACGCGTTCGACGTGAACAGGTCGGGCGGGAGCCAGAGCATGTCGAGATGACAATCGGCCGATATTCGCCGGTACTGCATTATTTTTCCTCCGCTGGGTTAGGCGACAGATTAATGTATCCGACAGGCTCTCCGGCATCCTAGGCCGATATGCGCAGGTCTCCGATGCAGGGGGCTCAACCCTTAGGGCAATCCGATTGCCCAGCGCAGCACGAGAAAGAGGGCATAGGCGAACGCCGCGCAAAACACCGCGATGGCGCCCCAGCGCGCCCATTTCGCCCAGGGCTGATGCCCGCGGGCGAGCGGCAGCACGCCGGCGCTGAGAAACAGCAGTATCGCCAGATACTGCAGAAACCACATCAGCCGGTCATCGGACATTGCGCTTTTCCTTGGCTCGACGGCTTGCCATGATCGGGCCCGGCGAGCGGAGGGCACAGTGAAAGCGTCGTTGTTCTATCTTCCGACGGTCGGCAATCGGGCCGAGATCGAGGCCGGCATGGCCGGGCTGCGCCCCGATCTCTACCAGCGCATGCTGCGCGAGGTCTCCGAACAGGTGCGGCTCGCCGACGACTCTCGGCTACGATTCGGTCAGCTTCACCGAGCATCATTTCCACATCGAGGGCTTCGAGCTGTCCTGCAACCCGGTGCTGCTCGACCTCTACTTTGCGATGCAGACCAAGCGCATCCGGGTCGGCCAGCTCGGCATCGTATTGCCTGCCGCGAACCCGATCCGGGTCGCCGAAGACATCGCGATCCTCGACCAGATGACCGGCGGCCGCGCCTGCGCCGGTTTCGCCCGCGGCTATCAGCGGCGCTGGGTCGATGTCATGGCGCAGCAGACGCACGGCATCCACGGCGCGCTGCCGCACCAGCATGACGAGATCGACGCCGCGAACCGCGCCGCCTTCGAGGAATGCTTTACGATCATCAAGAAAGCCTGGACCGAGCCGATGCTCGCCTATCAGGGAAAATACTGGAAGATTCCGGTCGAAGGCACGCCGTGGACGCTCGACACAACTTTGAAATGGGGCGCCGGGGTCGAAGACGGCATCCTCAAAGCGGTGGGGGTCGTGCCGAAGCCGGTGCAGCAGCCGCATCCGCCGGTCTTCCAGCCCTTCGCCAGCTCCGAGCGGAGCATCCGCTGGTGCGCCCGGGAGGGGGTGACCGCGATCCTGCCGGCGATGCACCGGGTCCACGAGGAACGGCTGTTCGATCTCTATGCCGAGGTCTCCGGCCGGCCCAAGGGTCAAGGGATGGGTATTCTGCGCGACACGATCATCGCCGACACTGACGACGAGGCGATCGCGTTGTGGAAGAACTCCGGCATCTTCTCCGGCAATGCTTGGTTCGAGCCGTTCGGCTTCCGCAAAGGCGTCATGGACCCGGTGACCGGCGCGCGCCGACCCTCGAACAGTCGCTCGACAACGGCTATGCGCTGGTCGGCACGGTCGACACGGTCACCCGCAGCCTCGAAAAGATCCGCCGGCGCCTGCCGCTCGATTGGCTGTTTTGCTACACCTACAACAGCCTCGTGCCGCATTCGGTGCTGATGAAATCGATCGAGCGGCTGTGGACCGAGGTCCTGCCCCGGCTCAGGTGACCCAGGCTGTCATTCGCTGTCCGGCTGCTTGGACGGGTGGGCGTCGGCGAAGGCCGGGATCGCCATGCAGGCCTCATAAACCCGCATCACGCGCGGATAGGGGTCGAGCGGAAGGTTGAAGGTCTTGGCCGGTGTCACCTGCGTCACCAGGCAAATGTCCGCGATCGTCGGCCGATCGCCGTGGCAGAGCCGCCCGCTTTCCGCATGTTCGGCGAGCAATGCCTCGATCGCCTGCAGCCCGAGCCGAGCCAGTGCTGGATCCAGTCGGTTTTTTGCTGCTCGCTGAGCCCGAGGGTATCGGTCAGGTAATGGCGAATGCGCGGCACGATCAGCGGGTGCGAATCGGCGGCGTTGATCAGCGCCAGCCCGCGCACCCAGGCGCGCGCCTGCCGATCGGACGGCAATAGCGGCGGATCGGGGTACTGCTCGTCGAGGTATTCGAGAATGGCCAAAGACTGGAACAGCTTGGTGTCGCCGTCCACCAAGGTCGGGACCACCATCTGCGGGTTGATCGCCCGGTATTCGGCGGCGAACTGGTCGCCCCGCTCCAGGTGCAGGTAAACATCGTCGCGCGGCAGGCCCTTGAGGTTGAGCGCGATGCGCACCCGGAAGCTCGCCTGCGAGCGGTAATAGGTGTAGAGCCTCATTCGATTTCCCTCCCCAGCCTGTCTCTCGCGCAACCATAATCGGGCTCGCCATGGACCGCATCGATCTCCGCTCGGATACCGTTACCGCTCCATCGCCGGGCATGCGCCAGGCGATGGCTGCGGCGCCGGTCGGCGACGACCAGTATGGCGAGGACCCGTCGGTCAACCGCCTGCAGGAGCGGATCGCCGAATTGCTGGGCAAGGAGGCGGCTCTGTTTGTGCCGAGCGGCACGATGGCCAACCAAATCGGCCTCAAGATCCTGACCCGCCCCGGTGACGAGGTCGTGGTCGGCGACGAGGCGCATATCGTCTGGCACGAATCGGGCGCGGCTGCGGCGAATTCCGGGGTCCAGTTCACGGTGGTCGGGCGCGGCGGGTTGTTTACTGCCGCCGATCTGCGCGCCGCCTACAAGCCGCCCGGCCACATCGTCTTTCCGCCGACGACTTTGGTCGCGGTCGAGAACACCCACAACCGCGGCGGCGGTGTCGTGTTCCCGCAAGCCGAGGCCGCCGCGGTCTGCGATGCGGCACGGGAGCTCGGCCTCGCCAGCTATCTCGACGGCGCGCGGCTGTTCAACGCCGCCGCGGCCACCGGGCAGCGCCTGGCCGCGCTGGCGGCGCCCTTCGATGTGGTCTCGGTCGCCTTGTCGAAGGGGCTCGGCTGTCCGGTCGGAAGCCTGATCGCCGGGCGTCGCGACGACATTTCTCGGGCCCGGCGGGCGCGGCGCATGTTCGGCGGCGCGATGCGCCAGTCCGGCATTCTCGCCGCCGCCGGCGCTCTATGCGCTCGACCACAATCTCGACCGGCTCGCCGAGGATCACGCCAATGCGAAATTGTTGGCGGATCGGCTGGTGGGATTGCGCGGGGTCAGCCTCGATCTGGCGACCGTGCAAAGCAACATCGTGATCTTTCGAATGGAGGAGGGCGCGCCGGATGCCGCAACGGTCGTCGCCCGGGCGCAGGAGACAGGAGTGCTGATTTCGGCATTTGGCGAGCGCATTCTACGCGCCGTCACCCATCTCGACGCGACCCGCGATCAGTGCCGGCGCGCCGCCGATTTGCTGGCGGAAGTCATCGAGCGCCGCTGACCCCGACCCTCCCCCGCTCGCGGGGAAGGGAATGAGAGGGGGTTTGGCATGACCCGGCCGGGCTCCTCGTCGTAGCGCTTGTCGTATTTGGTGGCATTCCACTGCGCTATGCGACGCAGGCTGCCGCGCAGCGACCGGGCAGGCAACGGCCTCTACGAAGACGATACCAAGGCTGGCTCCTGGGTGAGAAAAACCAGGGGTTGAAGGGGTCGCGCGAAGTGATCTTCTACGGGGATGGTCGGCTCGTCCGCGATCCGATCACTCTCGTCGAAATCCAGGGCTGCTAATACGCGGCGAAACAGCTGATCGGGCCTGCTTTCGCAGAGATCCGTCGTGATGTACAATGTCCAAATATCATTCAAAGCCCTTTACGCAGACGAAGTTGTTCGGCGTTGTCGGCCTGCTGCTCGCGGTGCCGGTGGCGGTATGCATCAAGACGACCCTCGAGCACTACTACGCCGAGCCGATCGCTTCGCCCTACGCCGTCGAAAGGGCCGCCTCGCGCTCGCCGGAACCAGGCCAGGCGCCCCGCTGACCTCGCCCTCCCCCCAAGCCCACAAATATTAACGAAGATTTTTTTGAGACGATCGTGCTTTCCGCCGATTGAAGGCGGTGAAGCACTGAGCATCAGACGCCGAGTGCCGGGCGCGAACTGTTGATCCGATGCCCCGGCCCTGAGGAGGAGGCACGCCGACAAGAAGTCGATCCCCAACTTGGCAAGAAATGCTCCCTACGGCGCCGACATGCAAAATGGTTTGCAGATCGTCCTAGAGTGGATCTTTAACTCGGCTGTGAAAGAGGCAAGTCGTGTGCGGCCATCGTTTGTTCAATCTGGTCCTTAGCTCGAGCTGGCATTCCCGCTTGTTTACAAACTATTGCACTTTTGTAACGAATTAATCTGGACCGTGTCACCCATTTGAGCTAAACCCGATCCGTCGTGGTTTCCCTCGCGTGGGTTCTGCCACAGCGACCCCACGCTACGGCGATCAAAACCGAGGGTTTCCCTGATCCGGTCGGCATCAATGCTCGGCCGCGGAGAAGTGCATGCCTCTTGCCCGGGACCCCGCTTGCCTGGCCCAACCCATTTTCCGGGCGCCATTCTCGCCCAGCCCGCGCCCTTTCCGGACAAAGCGCGTGCTGACCCCCAATCATCCTGCGGAGGGAACCCCATGACCCGCACCCGAAGAGATCGCCTTCATGGGCCCTTCCGTATCGGATCTCGACACCCTGATCGCCGGGTTACGCCCGGAAGTCGCGCCCGTCCTGCTCGACACCTCCGAGCCCGCGCCCGCGCAGATCGCCCGCGCGCTCGCCGGCCACAGCGGCCTGGCTCGGCGATCCCGCATCGCCCACGGCGCGCCGGGCGAGGTGGCCTTCGCCGCCGGCCCCCTCTCGCTCGAGACGATCGACGAGCACCGCGCCAGCCTCGCGGCGATCGGCCAGGCGCTCGAGGATGACGGCGATCTCTTGCTGTGGAGCTGTCGAGACCGCGGAAGGGATCGAGCGGGGCCGGCTTTGTTTCGCCGGAGCGCTAGCAGACGCAGCGGGCGACACCGAGTCGGGGCGTCTGCAGGACTGGTCGGCGCAGTCGCGCAAAGGCGGGGAGCTGGGAACTCGCAGACGGCAATTCTGCAGCGCCGCGTGCCGCTATACACCGGAGGGAGTGGCGGGCTACCGCGGCTGTAGATGCCTTTAATCAGCCGCTGTCTCTTACCTCTATCAACGACTGATACGGGTAGTGGATGGCGACTTTATAACCGAGAGACAACTACATTGGTATTTAATGGTATCGACACCGGGAGCGGGAAAAACACAATAGGAATTTGGATATCCGGCAGGAGCCTACGGGACCGGTAACGGCTGGCAAGGGGACATTGATCGAGAAGGTTGACCCTATCCAACGGTCAAACCTCAAGTTGGAGTTTTGATTATCAGTGGAACGCACGTTCGACAAACGGTACATATAAACTCTAGCCTGACCGATGGGGTGGGTAATAACGCGCACAGATACTGAATAATGGCGGGCAACGGACAGACGTTTTTTGTCGACAACACTCGCGCCGACTGGCGGGCACGCTGTCGTTTACGAACTGCACCGACACCGGCAGCACCGACACCACGCCGATCACCAAGGACGGCACGTTCGACCTCAGCATCAGCGGCGACAGCGACGCCAACGGCGCAGTGTCACCTATCAGGTGTCGACCGACCACGGCGCACTGGACGGACACGACCGCCAGCCAGAGCAGCCTGGTGGACGGCGATTATCAGTTCCAGGCCGTGGTCACCGAACCGGCCGGCAACAGCTCGACCAGCAACGTCTCGAGGTGATCGACAACACCAATCCGACGGCGGGCACGCTGTCGTTTACCAACTGCACCGACACCGGCAGCACCGACGCCACGCCGATCACCAAGGACGGCACGTTCGACCTCAGCCTGAGCGGCGACAGCGACGCCAACGGCGTCAGTGTGACCTATCAGGTGTCGACCGACCACGGCAGCAGCTGGTCGGACACGACCGCGAGCCAGGGCAGCCTGGTGGACGGCGATTATCAGTTCCAGGCCGTGGTCACCGATCCGGCCGGCAACAGCTCGACCAGCAACGTCATCGAGGTGATCGTCGACAACACCGAGCCGACGGCGGGCACGCTGTCGTTTGCGAACTTCACCGACACCGGCAGCAGCGACGCCACGCCGATCACCAAGGACGGCACGTTCGACCTCAGCATCAGCGGCGACAGCGACGCCAACGGCGTCAGTGTGACCTATCAGGTGTCGACCGACCACGGCAGCAGCTGGTCGGACACGACCGCCAGCCAGGCCAGCCTGGTGGATGGCGATTATCAGTTCCAGGCCGTGGTCACCGATCCGGCCGGCAACAGCTCGACCAGCAACGTCATCGAGGTGATCGTCGACAACACCAATCCGACGGCGGGCACGCTGTCGTTTGCGAACTTCACCGACACCGGCAGCAGCGACGCCACGCCGATCACCAAGGACGGCACGTTCGACCTCAGCATCAGCGGCGACAGCGACGCCAACGGCGTCAGTGTGACCTATCAGGTGTCGACCGACCACGGCAGCAGCTGGTCGGACACGACCGCCAGCCAGGCCAGCCTGGTGGATGGCGATTATCAGTTCCAGGCCGTGGTCACCGATCCGGCCGGCAACAGCTCGACCAGCAACGTCATCGAGGTGATCGTCGACAACACCAATCCGACGGCGGGCACGCTGTCGTTTGCGAACTTCACCGACACCGGCAGCAGCGACGCCACGCCGATCACCAAGGACGGCACGTTCGACCTCAGCATCAGCGGCGACAGCGACGCCAACGGCGTCAGTGTGACCTATCAGGTGTCGACCGACCACGGCAGCAGCTGGTCGGACACGACCGCCAGCCAGGCCAGCCTGGTGGATGGCGATTATCAGTTCCAGGCCGTGGTCACCGATCCGGCCGGCAACAGCTCGACCAGCAACGTCATCGAGGTGATCGTCGACAACACCAATCCGACGGCGGGCACGCTGTCGTTTGCGAACTTCACCGACACCGGCAGCAGCGACGCCACGCCGATCACCAAGGACGGCACGTTCGACCTCAGCATCAGCGGCGACAGCGACGCCAACGGCGTCAGTGTGACCTATCAGGTGTCGACCGACCACGGCAGCAGCTGGTCGGACACGACCGCCAGCCAGGCCAGCCTGGTGGATGGCGATTATCAGTTCCAGGCCGTGGTCACCGATCCGGCCGGCAACAGCTCGACCAGCAACGTCATCGAGGTGATCGTCGACAACACCAATCCGACGGCGGGCACGCTGTCGTTCGCGAACTTCACCGACACCGGCAGCAGCGACGCCACGCCGATCACCAAGGACGGCACGTTCGACCTCAGCATGAGCGGCGACAGCGACGCCAACGGCGTCAGTGTGACCTATCAGGTGTCGACCGACCACGGCGGCAGCTGGTCGACACGACCGCGAGCCAGGCCAGCCTGGTGGATGGCGATTATCAGTTCCAGGCCGTGGTCACCGATCCGGCCGGCAACAGCTCGACCAGCAACGTCATCGAGGTGATCGTCGACAACACCAATCCGACGGCGGGCACGCTGTCGTTTGCGAACTTCACCGACACCGGCAGCAGCCGACGCCACGCCGATCACCAAGGACGGCACGTTCGACCTCAGCATCAGCGGCGACAGCGACGCCAACGGCGTCAGTGTGACCTATCAGGTGTCGACCGACCACGGCAGCACGCTGGTCGGACACGACCGCCAGCCAGGCCAGCCTGGTGGATGGCGATTATCAGTTCCAGGCCGTGGTCACCGATCCGGCCGGCAACAGCTCGACCAGCAACGTCATCGAGGTGATCGTCGACAACACCAATCCGACGGCGGGCACGCTGTCGTTTGCGAACTTCACCGACACCGGCAGCAGCGAACGCACGCCGATCACCAAGGACGGCAACGTTCGACCTCAGCATCAGCGGCGACAGCGACGCCAACGGCATCAGTGTGACCTATCAGGTGTCGACCGACGACGGCAGCAGCTGGTCGGACACGACCGCCAGCCAGGCCAGCCTGGTGGATGGCGATTATCAGTTCCAGGCCGTGGTCACCGATCCGGCCGGCAACAGCTCGACCAGCAACGTCATCGAGGTGAACGTCGACAACACCAATCCGACGGCGGGCACGCTGTCGTTTCAGCGAACTCCACCGACACCGGCAGCAGCGACACGCCGCCGATCACCAAGGACGGCACGTTCACCTCAGCATCAGCGGCAACAGCGACGCCAACGGCATCAGTGTGACCTATCAGGTGTCGACCGACCACGGCAGCAGCTGGTCGGAACGACCGCCAGCCAGGCCAGCCTGGTGGATGGCGATTATAAGTTCCAGGCCGTGGTCACCGATCCGGCCGGCAACAGCTCGACCAGCAACGTCATCGAGGTGATCGTCGACAACACCGCGCCGACAGTGCCGACAATCAGCGCGGTGAGCGAAAACGTCGCGCCGGTGACCGGGATGCTGACCAGCGGCGCCAGCACCAATGACCCCGACCTGACCGTCAAAGTCGGCCTGCCGACGACCGGCTCGCTGGCCGTGGCGGGCAACACGGTGCAGCTCTTCAACGGCGCCGCCGCGCTCGGTGCTGCCCATGTGCTGACGAGCGGCGAGGTTAACGCCGGGTTTGTTAGTCTGCAGACTGGAATGTTGGTCGGTGGCACCACCTATGACATCACCGCGAAGCTGACTGATGCAGCAGGAAATTTCAGCAACGCCAATAAGTTCACGGTTATTGAGGATGATACCGCGCCCTCGGCGCCGACAGATCAGCACAGTCACCGACGATGTCGCGCCGGTGATCGGGACGCTAACCAGCGGTACCACCACCAACGACACTGACTTGACCGTCAAAGTCAGCCTACCGGCCACCGGGTCGCTGGCGATGGCGGGCAACACCGTGCAGCTGTTCAACGGTACCGCCACACTCGACACCGCCCATGTGCTCACGGCCGCCGAGATCAGCGCCGGGCTCGTCAACCCGCAGACCGGGACGCTGAGCGACGGCACCACCTACAGCGCCACCGCCAAGCTGACCGATGCCGCCGGCAATGTCAGCAATGCCGCGAACGCTTTCACCGTAACCGAAAACATCACCGCGCCGACCGGCGGCAACCCCGACGGATTGCATCGTCCAATTCCGGCAACTTGAATACTGATAACATCACCAAAGTGACCGACCCGACATTCAGCGTCGCGCTGAACGGAACGGTTGCGGCTGGCGACAGCGTCGAGCTGCTGCTCGGTGGTTCATCACTAGTTCATCCGGTGACGCACACAATCACCGGCGCTGACATCACGGCTGGCAGCGTCAGTTTGCCGGTCACCGCCGGCGATCTCGGTGCCGACGGCGTAAAGCAGATCTCGGCGCATTTTGCCGACAGTGCCGGGAACAGTTCGACCACTCCCGCGCTGGCAGTTACCCTCGATACCACCCCGCCGCAGGCGGAGGTCAGCTCGCTGACGCAAACCGGCGCTGGTAGCAACACGGGAGTGATATTTACCGGTGTTTCTGAGAATAGCAGCACTATTCTTACGATCGCATATAAAAATCTGGATCAGGGGACTACCAGCAACTTCTCACCAAACGTGTCTGCTGACAGCAGCAACGGGACGTGGAGCTATACAACACCTCTCACCGGCTTCGCCGTTGCGAACAAAGTTTATGAGGTCGATGTCACATCTCGCGACGTTGCCGGCAACCAAGCAACCGCTAGCAGCTTCTTCAGCGCCAACAACTCCGCAGACTCAATTGCGGCAACCTCGGGGCACGACTTCTTTGTTTATCAGGCTGCCGGAGGGTCATCTCCTTCAAAATTTGATACGATCATTGGCTTCAATGTCACTTCAGACAAGATCGATCTCTCGGCGATCGATGCCAATACGGGGCTATCGGGCGACCAAGCCTTTACCTTCCAAGGCAACGTCTCGACCGCAAATACAGTGAACGCGCATAGCATCAGCTATTTCCAGGATACCGCGCACAACGAGACCATTATGTATGGCGATGTGACGCCGAGCACTAACAACAACGTTGCTCTCGAAATTCATTTGGCCGGTATCTTACCCTGAGCAGCACCGATTTCGTCCTGTGAGGGAGCGGCGCGACTGCTCGATCCACCGATCGAGAGTTCGTGCCGGTGACTGCATCGCTTCAATCGGGATGCTCAGGGGTTGAAACCCACAATGAGGAATCCGACGAAATATAGCGAACTACGGCAGGCGCTTGGCGCCTGCCGGGGTATTTCTGGTCGGTCGGGCTGTTCAGCGCGGCGATCAATGTGCTCTACCTCGCCTCGCCGCTCTACATGCTGCAGGTCTATGACCGGGTCGTGTCGAGCGGCAGCTTGCCGACCCTGTTGATGCTGACCCTGGTGCTGTTGATCGCGCTCGGCGCGATGGCGGCGCTCGACGGGGTGCGGGCGCGGATCCTGATCCGCGCCGGGCTGCGCCTCGACCGGCTGTTGTCGGGGCGGGTCATGGCGGCGCTGGTCAAGCACGCCAACGCCGGCTCCGGCGGCGGACAGTCCCAAGCGTTGCGCGATTTCGACAATTTCCGCCAGTTCATCACCAGCGGCAGCGTCTACACGCTGTGCGACGCCCCGTGGGCGCCGATCTACATCGCCGTCATCGCACTGTTGCACCCGCTCTTGGGGCTGCTGGCACTCGGCTGCGCCGTCATCCTGCTCGCCCTTGCGCTGGTCAACGAGCGGCTGGTCGCGGCGAGCCTCGCCGAGGCCGGCGCCGCCGGGTCGCGCAGCTATGCCTTTGCCGAAACGAGCCTCAGACCCCACTTCCGCGGTTTCGATTTGAACAACATTGATTATCAATGGCTTGCGGGCCATTTGGCGTTTTAGGCACCACAGTCGGGGTTCAGGGGACGGGCGGCATCTCCTGGAAGACGGGCGGTAGGGCAATGCCGATGGCGCGGCAGATCGGGTCGATGGTAGGGCCGGGAGCGGTGCGCAGTCGGGCCCGGCGGCCGTCCTGTTCAACGTCGATTTCGCTGAGATCGGCGAGATCGTCGACGATGCGCTGCCATTCGAGCCGGCTGCGGCGGACCGCGAGACGGTCGATCAGCTCCTTGCGCAGGACGAGGGCGAGGAAGGTGCAGAAGACGTGGCCGCGGATGCCGGCGTCGGTCTTGTGGAAGATCGGGCGGGTGGCGAGCAGCGCCTTTGCGGTTTTGAAGGCATCCTCCACGGCTAGCAGATTGCGGTAGCGCAACACGACCTGGAGAGCGGCGATTTTGGTGTTGGTGCGCAGCACGAAGAGGCCATCGAACCGGGCATCGGCCTCGACCTTGGCGCGATCGATGACGAAGCCGTCGCCTTCGGGCGTCTTCAGGAAACGACGGAAGCCCTTGTTGGCGACGAGCGCCTTGTCGCCCTGGGCGAGCTTGCGCTCGAGACCGGCGACGAGTTCGGCGCGCGCCGCGGCATCTTTTTTGGCTTCCTCCGCGTTGCGACAGATGACATAGCGCCGCCCGGTGATCGTCGTCTCGCGGACCGCCAGTTCGGTTTCGCCTTTCTGGCGGGGGATGAGGAGCGGCACGGCGAGGCCGTCATCCTCGATGATCTCAGCACGCACCTCGCGGCTGGTGCGCTCGCGCACGCCGAGGATGTACTCGATCTTCTCGGCTTCGAGGGCGGCGATGGTGTCGGCGCTGATCATGCCGCGATCGGCGACAATGCAGGCCTCGCGGATCCCGAAGCGCTCGCGCAGGCGCTTGACCACTGGCAACAGCAGCGTCACGTCGGCGGTATTGCCAGGCATCAGGAAGGAGGCGATCGGCCGGTCGGCGTCATCGAGCACAATGCCGAGCACGACCTGCTTCAAATGCCCACGGTAGTCTTTGGAATGACCGTACTGGCCGAGGCTTTCACCACCGGCGCCTTCGAACCACAGTGTCGTGGTGTCGAGAAACGCGATCGAAACGGCACCGAACAGCGGCTGGCGGTGGCGATAGAGCGCCTCTTCGACCGCCTCCGCGGTGCTGCGGCCCACCGCATCGACCTCGCCGAGCCAGGCCATCGCCTTATAGGCGTGGTCGAGATCGAGCCCCTCGGCGCCAGGCACGCGCACCCGGCTGCACCAGTCATTGGCATGGCGGTCGGAACCCGAGATCATCAGCCGGTGCAGCACCGTGAGATAGACCGCGCGCTCGACATCGAAGGAAAAGCGCCGGTCGGCGACGAGGCTCTTCAGCGCGTTGCGGCATCCCATTTCCGCCCATAGCCGGCCGAACACCAAGTCGGGTCCGATGCTGAGACGATGCAGCTCCGGCAATTGGCCGCGATAAAAGCTCGACAACACGATCGAGCGGCGCGAATGGCGCGCCGCCGAGGCGATCAGCCCGTCGATCAGACCCGAGGCCTCGACCTCGTCGCGCCGGCCGAGCGCCTTGATGACGCGCTGCACGTGGCGGCCACCCTCGCGGGCGTTCTCGACGAGGTAGAGATACTCGTAGGCTCCGATCTTCTTGACGCGGACGAACATGGCGCGGCACCCTGCTCGTGGCAGAGCACCACGATTCTACGCGTCACCACAAGCAAAATCACCACTGTCTATTGCAATCGTCCAGACGGTTTAGCACCACATCACGGTGCGACCTGTCACACCCCCAGCAATTCCGCGGATCTCAGCAACCATTTTCCTCAAAACCGTGGAAGTTGGGCCAGAAACTCGCACGTCATCGAGGCGATGGGCATGCTCGGCGGGCTCGCTCGGCCGCTGGCGCCATGACCGCAACGGCGATGCTCGGCGCCCAGGCCAAGGCGAGCGACCGCGGCGCCGCCCTATGCTGGCGACGATCCGTTTTCTGCGCATGCGATGCAGTCGCTGATCCTCGGCGCCGGCGCCTATCTGGTGATCGAGCGCGACGTGACTGGCGGCGTCATGTTCGCGGCGATGTTCCTGCTTGGCGCGCGCGCTGCAGCCGATCGATCAGGCGGTCGGCCGGCTGGCGCCAGCTGGTCGGTGCGCGCACCGCCTATCGGCGGCTCGAGGCGCTGCTCAAGCCAATCCCGCTGCCGGCGGCGAGCGATCACCCTGCCGCGGCCAAAGGGTGGCCTCGCCGCGCAGGGTGCGACCCTCTATCTGCCGGGTCTCGCGCGACCGGTCCTGCGCGACGTCAACTTCGCGATCGAGCCGGGCGAGACGCTCGGCATCATCGGGCCGAGCGGCGCCGGCAAGTCGACCCTGGCGCGGCTGATCGTCGGTATCCAGCGCCCTCGGCCGGCGTGATTCGGCTCGACGGCGCCAATGTCGCGCAATGGGACCGCGCCGATTTCGGGCGTTATGTCGGCTATCTGCCGCAGGAGATCGAGCTGTTCTCCGACACGGTCGCGGCCAATATCGCGCGCTTACGCTCCGGCGCCGACGAGGACATCGTCAGGGCGGCGCTCGGCGCCGATGTCCACGAGATGATCCTCGCCTTGCCGCAGGGCTACGAGACGCAGATCGGCGAAGGCGGGGTCAACCTGTCGGGCGGGCATCGCCAGCGCATCGCCTTGGCGCGGGCGCTCTACGGCGACCCGAGCCTCGTCGTGCTCGACGAGCCGAGCTCGAACCTCGACATGGAGGGCGATGTCGCGCTCGCCCGCTGTCTCGGGAAATTGAAGGAGGAAGGGCGCACCGTCGTCATCATCTCGCATCGCCACGTCAATCTCGGCACGGTCGACAAGATCCTCGTGCTGCATGGCGGCGCGGTCGCGATGTTCGGGCCGAGCTGCGAGGTCATGGCGAAGCTCGGGGTCAAGCCGGTGGCCATCCCGTCGATCGCCGGCAGCCCGCCCGCCGCGGCTGCGCGAGCGCCGCGGCAAGAGATCCTCGACGGCGCGCCCGAGGCTGCCACCCGGCCTCGAGCGCTTTGCCGCAAAATAGCCGCCCTCCTTCCCGCCAATCCCGTCGAGCTGCCGATGTCCGAGCTGATTCTCCCAAACCCGATGCAACAGGCGCCACTCCCCAACGAAAGCGCGCGCGGCGCGATCATCGCCGGGCTGGCGGTGCTGGTTGTTTTCTTCTTTGGCCTCGGCGGCTGGGCGGCGTTTGCGCCGCTGAACGGGGCGGTGGTCGCGCCGGCGGTCGTCAAGGTCGAGGGCAACCGCAAGACCATCCAGCATCTCGACGGCGGCATCGTCAAGGAGCTGCTAGTGAAGGAAGGGGACCGCGTCGAGCCCGGTCAGACGGTGGTCGCGCTCGAAGACACCCAGGCCCGCGCCGCGGTCGACGTGCTCTCCCAGCAATACGACGTGTTGCGCGCCCAGGAGGCGAGGCTGCTGGCAGAACGCGACGGTGCGGGGACGATCACGTTTCCGGACGAGCCCGCGGCACGGCGCGGCGATCCGGCAGTTGCCAAAATCCTCGATACCGAAACCAAGCAGTTCGACATCCGCCGCACCGGGCTCGCAGGACAGATTTCAGTTTGGCAGAAAAAGCTCAAGCAGCTGGAAGAGCAGATCCGCGGCGGCGAAGCGCAGCAGCTGGCGGTCAAGAAATTGCTCCAGATCATCGCGGCCGAGCTCAAGGACCAGAACTATCTGCTCGAAAAGGGGCTGACGCAGCGCCCGCGGGTGCTCGAGCTGGAGCGCACCGCGTCGGGGCTGAGAGGCCAGCAGGGCGACATCGCCGGCGCGATTGCCCGCGCCTATCAGGCCATTGGTGAGATCGAGCTGCAGATGATCCAGGCGCGGAACGATCGGATGACCGATGTCGCGAAGGATTTGCGGGAGGCTCAGGCGAAAGTCGTCGATGTCGCGCCACGCCTGCAGGCGGCGCGCGATGTTCTCGACCGCACGAGGATACGCACCCCGTATGGCGGCTATGTCGTGGATCTCAGTGTGTTCTCGGTCGGCGGGGTCATTCAGCGCGGCGACAGAGTGATGGATATCGTCCCCAGCCAGAACAATCTGATTGCCGAGGCAAACATCAATGTCGACGACATACACGAGGTGCATCCCGGCATGCGGGCCGAGCTGCACTTCACTGCGTACAAGCAGCGGGTCATCCCGATCATCCACGGCGATGTGATCGATGTCTCGGCCGACCGGCTGACCGATAAGCGCACAGGCACCCCGTATTACACTGCTCTCGTCAAGGTCGATGAAAAGGAATTGGCTGCGAGCAAGGAGGTCGTGCTGACACCCGGGATGGCGGCTACCGCAATGATCCCGACCAAGGAACGCACTGCGCTCGATTATCTGCTCGGCCCCGTCGTGGCGTCCTTCGACCGATCGTTCCGACAGAAGTGAGGAGCCGGGGAGCAATACGACAAAGGCTCAGCCGCCCCGAGCTCCGGATCAACTCACGGGGTGTGGTCTTTCCCGCGTCGGGGCTCGCCACGAGCTGGTTGATGCAGTACCGGATGCGGATCGGGAACATTACCGCCGCTACGGTGTTCCCATGGCGTGCCGTAAAACCGTGGGAGGAAATCGCGAACGGCTTAATCTACCTTATCGGCTTGATCGTGGTCATCCTGTTCATTCTGTCGTTCTTCGGTCTCCGCTGAACAGAATCCGTCGCGAAAGGATAATCCCCGTGGCACTCTCAGAGCGTACCGAAATTCTGGCGGCTGGACCTCCGACTTCTTTCCTGCAGTGGACCCCGGTTATCGCCGGCGCGCTCGTGGCGTCTGCCGTCTCGCTGATCCTGATCGCGTTCGGCGCGGCAATCGGGATCTCAGTCGTCTCTTCGTCGCCGACTTGGCGAGACACGTCGGCGGCACTGGCCCTGCTTTCCGGGCTCTATCTGCTGCTCGCGGCTCTGGTCAGCTTTGGTCTCGGCGGCTATGTGGCGGGCCGCCTGCGGGAGCGCTGGGACCCTTCGGCGCGCGGCGACGTCGTCGAGTTCCGGGACGGCGCGCACGGTATCGTGGCCTGGGCCCTCGCCGTGGTGATCACCGGGCTCGTCGCGGCGGTGTCCGCGGCCAGCCTCGCCCCCAGGGTAGTGCCGCCGAATACGTCTCCGACGGCGGCGACGGGCGAGCCGCTGATCGCCTATGAGCTCGACCGCCTGCTCCGCACCGAGCGGCCGCTGGGCGGCGATGTCGCATATATCCGCGCCGAGGCCGGACGCATCCTGCTGGCTGCAGCGGGACGGCGCGGGATCGCACCGGACGACCGGGGTTATCTGGTGCGTTTGGCCGCGGCCAGGACCGGGATCGCGCCCCCGGAGGCTGAACGCCGGGTCGACGACGCGATAACCGCTGCAAACACCGCTGTATCAAAAGGTCGTCGAAGCGCGGTGATCCTTGGCTTTGCCAGCGCTGTGTCTTTACTGGCCGGGGCTGCTGCCGCATGGTACGCGTCGGGCGCAGGCGGGCGTCACCGGGACAGTGTCGCTCCGCCGCTGACATGGCGCTGGCCGCAGCGCGCGTAACCGAGGGAGCCAGGCGCCTAAGTGCGGCGATCGAGCCGCTCCGCCGGGCGAGCCCCGAAATCGCAGGCTCGTCGGACCGGCCCACGCAATATCGACCGCATCTTTCCGCTCATGATCGTGACCCCAATCGTAGGTCGGGCGCGCGATCGGCCTCGGATGACGCTGCTTCGCTCTGCCTCTTCGGGCAAGCCGAAATAACCATGGAAATGCCCGACGGGGCGGGGCACAGTTGCGGCGGCTGAAGATGAACCCGGAGAGCCGAGCATGCCCCAATCCGCCATTCCGCCGAGCCGCCACGCCCCCGTGCGGCCGGATTGGCTCGACAAGCTGCATGAGGAGATCCTCCACCCCGACCTGCCGATCGTCGACCCGCATCATCATTTGTGGGACCGGCCGAACAACCGTTACCTCTTTCAGGATCTGCTCGAGGATGTCGGCAGCGGCCACAACATCGTCGCGACCTGCTTTGAGGAATGCCGCGAGATGTACCGCGCCGACGGCCCGCAGGAGCAGAAGTCGCTGGGCGAGACCGAATTCGTCAACGGCATCGCGGCGATGAGCGCATCAGGGAAATACGGAAGACGCGCTGCGTCGCCGGGATCATCGGCAATGTCGATTTGCGCATCGGCAGCCGAGCCAAGGGCATCCTCGAGCAGCACGTGACGATATCGGGCGGGCGCTTCAAGGGCATCCGCAACGGCGCGACCTGGCACGCCGATCCGAGCTTGCAGATCTACTGCTCCGGCGCGCCCGAAGGCCTTTATCGCGACCGCAATTTCCGCGAGGGGTTTGCCGGGCTCGCCTCGCTCGGGCTCAGCTTCGACGCATGGGTCTTTCATACGCAACTGAGCGACGTGGCCGATCTGGCGCGCGCTTTTCCGCAAGCGACAATCGTGCTCAATCATGTGGGCGGGCCGCTGGCCATCGGCCCTTATGCCGGCAAGCGCGAGGAGGGCTTTTCGGAGTGGCGGGCGGGCATCCGCGATGTAGCCGGCTGCCCCAACACCTATGTCAAGCTCGGCGGGCTGGCGATGAAGCTGACTGGGTTCACGTTTTTCGAAAACGATGACCCGCCTTCCTCGCAGGATCTGGAAAAGGCGTGGCGGGCGTACATCGAGGTCTGCGTCGAGGCTTTCGGCCCGCAGCGCTCGATGTTCGAGAGCAACTTCCCGGTCGACAAGGGGATGTGCAGCTACCCGGTGATGTGGAACGCCTTCAAGCGCCTCGCCGCCAACTGCTCGGCCGACGAAAAGACTGCGCTGTTCAGCGGCGCGGCAAAGAAGGCGTATCGTCTAGAGGTGTGAGGAATAGCCCCTCACCCCCTCCCTCTCCCCGCGCGGCGAGAGGGAGGGACCCGCGTCAGCGGGAGGGGGTTAGCGATGGACGAGGTTAAGGGGAGAGAAAAATGCCGCTGCCCAACGACGTGGACGCTACCACCCCGAAATATCTGCGCGACAAATATGCGATCGTCGGGGTCGGCGAGACGACCTACACCCGCGGCTCGGGCAGGACGACGCGGGCCTTGGGGAGCTGGGCGGTCCGGAACGCGATGCTCGACGCCGGACTGAAGCCCTCCGACATCGACGGCATGCTGTCCTACCAGGGCGGCAACTCGACCTCGGGCACCTTCATCTCGGGCGATCTCGGCATCCGCCTCAATTTCTACATGGATGTGATGGGCGGCGGCTCCTCGACCGAGGCGCTGATCGGCATCGCGATCGGGCTGATCGAGGCCGGGTGCTGCAAAGTCGTTGCGATCTTCCGGTCGATGAACGGCTATTCGCAGGTGCGGATCGGCGGCACCGGCGCGCGCTCCGCCGCCCCCGTCGGCGGCGACATGCTGCACAACCGCGCCTATGGCTGGCAGAGCGCCGGGCAGAGCTTTGCGCCGACCTTTATGCGCCACATGTACGATTACGGCACCAGGCCCGAGCAGGTCGCCGCCGTCAAGGTGGCCCACAGCCATCACGCCTCGAACAATCCGAAGGCCTATTACAAGAAGCGCTTCACGGTCGAGGACGTGCTCAACAGCCGGATCATCTGCAAGCCGCTGCACCTGCTCGATTGCTGCGTCGAGACCGACAATGCGACCTGCGTCATCGTGACCTCGGCCGAGCGCGCCCGCGATTGCAAGCAGCCGCTGGTATTGATCCGCGGCGTCGTCGGCCGCTGCAATAAGCCGCGCCTCGACATGCATTACCAGCACGGGCCGATCTCGACGGTTGCCGGCTACTACGCCCGCCAGATCCTGTGGCCCAATTCAGGGGTCGGACCGGAAGACATCGACATTACCGGCTCCTACGATGCCTTCACCTTTACAACGATGCTGCAGCTCGAGGATTACGGCTTCTGCAAGAAGGGCGAGGGCGGCGAATACGTCTCGAGCGGCGCGATCCAGCTCGGCGGCAGGCGGCCCAACAATACCAGCGGCGGCCATCTCTGCGAGGGCTACACCCACGGCATGAACATGGTCATCGAGAACACCCGCCAGCTGCGCCACGACGCCGACAATTCCTGCCCGGTCGGCGCCGACGGCAAGCGCCGGCACACTTTCGACTACCGCGAGGGCGGGTGCCGCCAGGTCAGGAATGTCGAGGTCAGCGCCAATCTCGGCTGGGCCAACCCGTCTACCGCTTCCTCTATGGTCATGCGGCGCGGTTGAGAAGGAGAACAAGCATGGCTATTCGCGCCGAATATCTGGGCATGGGGCTCACTCTCGACGATCTCGACATTGAGAACCTCGAATATTTCCGGCACTGCGCCGATCACGATTTCCATCTGCAGGCCTGCGCCGGGTGCGGCCGGCTGCGCTACCCGCCGACCACCGCCTGCCCATGGTGTGCGACGCTCGAATCGAGCTGGAAGAAGGTCGAAGGGAAGGGTGCGGTGCATTCCTACACCGAGGTCCATCATGCAATTCAGCCGGCGTTTCGTGAGCACACGCCTTATCTGATCCTGCTCGTCGACCTGGATACGCAGAAGGGCGAGCCGACCCCCGACGAGGCCCTGCGGGTCGTCGGCAACCTCTGCACGCCGGATGGCCAGCTGGCGCCGGCCGGCGCAGGTCAGCCGCGTCGGCATCGGGACGAGGGTGCGCATGGTGTTCAGCGATGTCGCCTCCGGGCTCTCGCTGCCGCAATGGACGATCGACGAAACGGCGCCGCAGCCCGCGAACATATGGCGGTACCCGCAGGAATAGGGCCGGCAGGTCCGACAGAAACCGCAGCGACGGCTACGATGTCCATTGATCCTCGACCCACTTCCAGCCTCCGGGTTGCTGCTCCCAATAACCCGGGATCCAGTTGGCGGTCGGGGTCGGACGCTCGACATAGCGCCCCGGGGCCCAAACGTATCGTGCACCGTTCCACCGCCAGTGCCCGAAGCTCCAGAGCACTTGCGGCGAGGGCGCCGGCGGCGGGATCTCGGCACGGCGCGGCGGCGGGGGATGCGGTGCGACGACCGGGGTGGAGGTGAGGGTTTCGACCGACACGGCCTTCGGCGTCGAGCAGGCCGACAACGCCACGATGCTCAGCGCGGCCACGGACACGCCGATCATCGGATCGAAACGCGGCATTCGATCCTCCCATAGTTCGCATAGCGCCGGTTGACCCCGGTCGCTGGTTCTTGCGCGAGCATCGTAGCCGGGACGGCCGGAACGGACAAGCGTGCCGGCTGCCGATCTCGCCGTGCTATGCTAAACCGTCTCGTTGCGGGCGGAAATGACGAGCGGGCATTGCGGCATGTGGGCGGAAGAATGGCTCTATCGAGTGACGGTCGGGCTGGCGGGGTTTGCGTTGGTCCTGGTCGCTGCCTACATCTTTCTCGTGCAAGACAACCGCTCGGTGCAGGCCGAGGTAAACCGCCGCCAGCAATACATCAATCAGAGCATGCAGCTGGCGCGGGTCAGCGAGGCGCTGATCCGCGCCCTCGCGGCGGCCGCAGTGAACGACAAGGAAGACAAGTTGCGCGATCTGTTGGCGCAGAGCGGCATTACCATCAACGCAGCGGGGGACCCTGAGAGAGCGCCACCCTCGGCCCCCCAACCGGCGGGCGCGGCACGATGACGATGACCCCGGGAGACTGGAGCAATCGGTCGATCGGCCGCTGGCGGCTGCCCATGCTGATTATCGCGGCAACCTTTTTTGTATTGATGGCGTTCGAGACCGGCTACGCAATTCACGACCGCGAGGCGCTGGCCGAGCAGAAGCGCTTACAGGAGCCGACTGTCCAAGAAGCGGTAAAGTTGCGCCACCAGCTTGAAACGCTCGCCGGCAAGACCGCCCAGCTCGCCGCCGAAGGCAACCAAAGCGCCAAAGCCGTTATCGATCAGATGAAGCGCCAGGGGATCGCTCTCACCCCACCGAAACAATAAAGCAATAGAGCGTCGGTTTAGGACGCAAATCCGCTGCACCCGAGCCGCCGCGCCGCCCTAGGAGCGAGCCCGCGGTATTCGCCCCTCGCATCCCCTGTCGTGTCGTCCTTCCTCACTCCGCCGCAGCGCGAACAGCAGCGTTGGCGTCGCGGAACGCCGGGATGACCTCCTTTGCGAAGCGGTCCAGGCTTTCCAGCTGGAAAAGAGATCAGGTGCAACCGATTGAAATTGCTAGATCCCAGGTCGGGAAAGCAGCGGCAAACAGCGAGCGATTGGCATGGGCAGGTCTCCGACGGCCGTAGCTTTGGCAAAGATACCCTTTGATGTGTGTTCCCTATACGTTCAGGTCAAGGCTGCTGTGCCGGTTGAGAAAAGAGAGCGACCGGTAATGTCCCGAGGCCGACCTTGCTGATGGGTTCGGGCCTGGACCGGGTCAGGGGGTGGGTCACTTGCGTCCGACGACGCTCCGAGGGCAATTTCAGTGCAAACACGATAGGCAATTTCGCATTTCTGCTATACGATGAAGGTATAGGCCGGGCAACACGGCCTAACCGAACGGGAGGAAGCGATGGCACCAGGGTTCTGGGCGGCCGCGTTGGGCGTTGCCCTGGCGGCGGCAGCACCGGCGACGGCCGACGAAGCGCCGAAATACGGCGGCACACTGACCTACATGATCCCGGCGGACTCGACGCCGAGTTTCGATGCGCAACGCGAGGAAACCTATGCGACGATCCACTCGGCGGCGCCGTTCTACAGTGTGCTGATACGGATCAACCCCTACAATCCGGGATCGACCACCGACATCGTCTGCGACCTATGCGCCGAGATGCCGCAGCCGACTGATGGCGGCAAGACCTACACCTTCAAGATCCGCGACGACGTCAAGTTCCATAACGGCGACAAGCTGACAGCTGAGGACGTCGCGGCAAGCCTGAACAAGATCGCCTTTCCGCCGGAAGGGGTGATAAGCCCCCGCTCCGCCACTTTCACGATGGTCGACAAGATCGCGGCGACCGACCCGCACACCGTCGTCATCCATCTGAAGTTCGCCACCAGTGCGTTCCTACCGGCGCTGGCCGATCCCTTCAACTGGATCTATCAAAAGAAAATACTCGACAAAGACCCCCGCTGGTACGAGCACAACATCATGGGTTCTGGCCCGTTCGTCTTCGAGGAATTCCAGACGGGTCAGTTAATTAAAGGAAAGCGCAACCCCCATTATTACCATCAGGGGCTGCCCTACCTCGACGGCTTCATCGGGATCTATGCGGCGAAGCAGGCGGTGCAGCTCGACGCGATCCGCGCCGACCGCGCCGCGACCGAGTTTCGCGGGTACCCGCCATCGGCGATAGACCAGCTCAAGGAACAACTTGGCGACAAGATTGTGGTGCAGCAGAGCGACTGGAACTGCACCCTGGGGGCCTGGATCAACCACCAGCGAAAGCCGTTCGACGACGTGCGGGTGCGTCGCGCCCTGACCCTGGCACTCGACCGCTGGGGCAGCGCGCCGGGCCTGTCTCAGGTGAGCCTCATGCGCACCGTTGGCAGCCTCGTCTATCCAGGATCACCGCTGGCCCCCGACAAAGACCAGCTCAGCAGCATCGCCGGCTTCTGGCCCGACATCGAGAAGTCACGAGCCGAGGCGCGCCGGCTGCTCAACGAGGCAGGCGCCGAAGGCCTCAGTTTCGATTTGGTGAACCGCAACGTTGATCAGCCGTACAAATATCTCGGGACTTGGCTGATCGATCAATGGAGCAAGATCGGCCTGCACGTCACTCAGAAAGTGGTGCCGACCGGTCCCTGGTTCGCGGCGTTGCGCAGCGGCGATTTTAGCGTCTCGACCGGTGGCAGTTGCCACGGCATCGTCAACCCGGTGTTGGATGTTCAACCCTGGTTGCCGCGCTCCGTCAGCCAGTCAAATTACGGCTACTACGAGGATCCGAAAGAACTCGACATCTACGAGAAGATGCTCCACGAGACGGATCCTGCGAAGCAGCGCGCTCTTATGCTCCAATACAACGAGCGCGTGCTGGACGAGGAGGCGCATTATATCCACACGTTTTGGTGGAACCGGCTCGTACCGCTGCGCTCCTATGTCCACGGCTGGAAGATCGGCCCGAGCCACTACTCCAACCAGGATTTGGCGACGATTTGGCTTAGCGCTCCCGAATGCGGAACGTGTAGTGCACACCCGACGATGGAGCGCGCCGAAGTCGAGACCGGCAAATAATCCGGGGAGAAGGCGGCGACGGGGCCGGGATGGCCCCGCCCTATGTCGCGGCGTCTGACGCCCGGCCAGGCGGGCTCCAAGGTAAACGGCGCTGCCGCCACCTTATCTAGGGTTTATGTATCCGACATTGCTGTTTGGAGGACCGTAAAACCCGCCGCCTGGATTTGGCCCCGCGCTGGCATCAGGCCGCCAGAGCACAGCCAAATATCTCCCGGTTGCCGGAGGGCGATGCCGACGGAACCGCACCCTTTTCGAATGGGTCACGCGGGTGCGCGGGACGAGCGTCTCCGTCGCTGTCGACCTCGTTGCCAATACCTCTCGGTTTGGCGCTATGTCGGATGTGGAGATCGCTTTCACCTGCTCGGTAGGAGCGTCCGGCGCCAAGCCCCACACCCTGACGGTATCTCGGCGCAGCTGGAACTCTTCCGGTCTCAGAGCTTGTGCCGAATTGACCGGATCCGCAGGCAGTGCGGCCGGATGCGGATCAATGAGCCACATCAAACCGGCACCAAAGAAAACTCCCACAGTCGCCGCTCCGACGACCCCAAGAGAGACGAGGTAGAGCACGGATCGAAGATCCTCTTTCGTTATCCCTCTCACCATCGGATCCCCCTCCGGACGTTCGCCGTTATCGGCCAAAGAAATGCTATGGGCGACCGTTCGCTAACGTCAATCTCGCGCCCTAGTTGCCATCGGCCGGAAGCGCTTTGTCAACTGAGGCCTTCGTCTTGATCAGTGGACCCAGTGGGGCCTACCGGCCTGACACCGGTTGCAGGCGAGTGATAGCCCGCGGGTAGAAAACAGCGGATTCGCCCGGTATCTCGGATTAAGGTGGACCATCGGGAGCTCGCCATTTCCTCGCCGGTCCGTCGAAAATGCCCCTACACACCGAGCACGTCTTTTTAGTCGCACAAGGGGACTCCCTCGCCGGGCCTATCGAAGAGGTATCGACTTCCTGGCGGAGGTCCGCCAACCAGTACCGCGTCAACCCCGACAGCAGCGAGGCGCCCCGCATCCTGACTTCCGACGAGCTCAGGCAGCTCCGAGAGCCTCTGGACCGCCTGATCTTCAGTGCGCAGGAGGAAATCGATCGGCTCTACAAAGTGGTCCGCGAAGCGGGATACACGCTTCTGCTCTGTGACACGGCGGGTGTCGCAGTCGAAAATCGCGGTGAGGAGGCAGACGCGAGCCGGTTCAAATACTGGGGAACCTGGCTCGGCGGCGTTTGGTCCGAGGCAATCGAGGGCACGAACGGTATCGGCACTTGCATCGCCGAGGAGCGGCCCATCACCGTTCACAGAAACCAGCATTTCCGCTCGCGCCATACAGATCTGAGCTGCTCTGCGGCGCCCGTTTTCGGTGTCGACGGCAGCTTGATGGCGGTTTTGGACGTCTCCGCCATCGACCCCGAAAGATCGGAACGAGCGCACGCGCTGACCGGTGCGCTGACCGCGAGCTCCGCGCGCGGCATAGAGGAGCGGTTTTTCCGAGAGCAATTCCGCGGGGGATGGATAATTGCGACTATGCCGCCGGAAGAGGGCATCCGGGGAATGCTCCTTGCTGTTGACGGCAACCGGCGCATCATCGGCGCAGACCGGACCGCCCGCACCTCCCTCCTGCTCGACGAATACGGGCTGCGAAACGGCGTCAGCCTATGGGCCTTCTTCGAAAGAAACCCGACACCCTTTCGATGCAGGGATGGCGGGGATTTCATCGCGCAACTCATCGTCGCCGGTACCGACGAGACCTGGCCCGCCCTCGTAACCCCGCCGGAGCGCGGTCGGGCGGCTTGGCAGCGGGGAGGGAGCGAAGCGCTGCACACGCGGCCCCGCCTGGATTCGCTCGCTACCGTGAGGCAGCAGGCGCCACGCCCGCCCGCCCGCGGGGGTCTTCCGCCAGGCACCATGCGTCGGGTGCGGGAACACGTGGAACTGCATTTGAGCGAGAGCATGGATCTCGCAGAGCTCGCTGCCGTCGCGGGACTCTCGATGTACCACTTTGCCCGAGCGTTCAAGCAGTCGACAGGGGTGACACCGCACCACTATCTCGTCCACCGCCGCATCGAGCGAGCACGGGAGATGTTGGCTCGCTCGGAGCTTCCATTGTCGGACATCGCATTGGCCGCGGGCTTCTCCGACCAAAGTCACCTGGCGCGTCATTTCCGGCAGATGCTGGGCATGACACCCGGACAATTCCGCTGGTCGCAACGCTAGCTGCGCTTTTCAGCAGGCCGGGTCCAATAGCGTCTCGGAAAAACCAAAACCGTGCGATAGGGAACAGATAGGTCGGCGCCGCGCTCGGCGGCCTGAATGACCCGCGTGATAAGGGTGCCGCCGGCGTCTCTCGTTACGATCCGATCCAAGTCGGTTCACTGCGGCGGTAAACCGGTAACCCCGGCCGTGCTCGGTCTGAACAAGCTCGCGGTCCTCGCCAAGAGCTTTGCGCAAGGCGAAGATCTGGACCCTCAAATTCTCAGGGGCGACGACCACACCCGGCCAAACCCGGCGCTGCAGCTCGTCCTTTGTAACGAGTGCTCCATCGGCCTCGATCAGCACGATCAGGACATCGAACGCGCGTGCGCCGAGTTCGACTGGCATGCCGTCGGCGAGCAATCGCCGCTGGCGCAACAGCACGCGGAATCGGCCGAACTCGAGCGTTGTGTCGGTTGGGCCCGCTCGGTGCGCGACCGAAAAGTAGCGGTCATTTGGCTGGCGCCGAGGCTTTGCCAAGACGAGTAGTGAGTTCATAACGCTATCCTCCCTCAGTACGAAACGAGGGATCGGTACACGGGCGCAGCGAGCTGTTCTTGAACGGCTTTGCTGCGGGGGGAACGGGCTTGCGGTAATGCTCGTTCCGGGGCCAGCCCTTGGTGCGAGAGCCGTCCGGCGGGAATCCGCCTCTCCCTGCAATTCGGCCGCAGGAGCGGCGCCCAACGACATCGGCCTGGCAACAGTTGGCCGGGCCGCTCTTAACTCAATTTTACAACGATTAACGTGACCCGCGCACATGGCGCAACAAATAGCAGGCTGTAAATCAAAAGGAGGGCGCAAGATAACAACGAATACATGCGCCAGGGCGGCCCAGGACGAGTCGACCGACAGCGGCGCCATCGCGAGGAACGTCGTAGCAAGCTCCTTTTGAGGACGGCACCCCGTCCACCCGCCGGTCCGGCTCTGGGCATACACAAGCGTGAAACTCAAACGGTAAATGAGGAAAGGATCACGTCCGATGTCGAAACTCGAGATGCACCCCGCAGAACAGCGCAATCGCGCTGATCGACTATCAGCCTGCGATGTACCAGGGGCGCAAGCGCGCGATCGTCTGTCACGCGCCCGGCGCGCTGCGTCATGTTAAGAGCTCCGACGGCAAGCCGTTGGTTCAAGGCAAGAGGGTGACCGGCTTCACCAACACCGAGGAAGAGGCGGTCGGCCTCACCAAGGTGGTGACCTTAACAATGTCCAGGTCCTGGTGAAGGCGAAGGGCGGTATCTTTTCCAAGGCCGCCGACTGGCAGCCTTATGTCCTCACGGATGGCCAAGCTGATCACGGCAGAATCCGGCCTCATCGTGACGGAGCGAAAGACACTCTCTGGACCATTCAGCCGGAGATCAGTAGCTGACAAGTACGAACGTCAACTCATACGAAACCAAAGGAGGATCAAATGCAGTCGCTGTACTTAGCACCGGTGGCGGCAGAGGCATTAACCAATGAAGCCGGCCCCGCGTTATATCGATTGACTAGGACGACCAGCAAGGGTCTATTTCAGACCGTGAAAGTCCTCACACCCAAGAACTGTCAACTCATCTTTATCGACCAACAGCCTCAGATGGCGTTCGGCGTCCAATCGATCGATCGGCAAGTGCTCAAGAACAACGTGGTCGCACTGGCCAAGGCGGCGAAAGTCTTCAAAATTCCGACGACAATCACCTCCGTCGAGACGCAGAGCTTCTCCGGCTACACTATCCTAGTTGCTCGACGTATTCCCGGACCAGAAGCTGCTCGAGCGCACGTCCATGAATTCTTGGGACGATATGAAGGTGCGCGACGCCCTCAAGAAAAACGGCCGGAACAAGGTGGTCGTTTCAGGCCTTTGGACCGAGGTCTGCAATAACAGCTTTGCACTGTGCGCGATGCTCGAAGGTGGATATGAGATCTACATGGTGGCCGATGCGTCCGGTGGTACTTCAAGGAGGCGCACGATTATGCCATGCAGCGCATGATCCAAGCTGGAGCCGTTCCAGTGACTTGGCAGCAGGTTATGCTGGAATGGCAGCGCGACTGGGCCCGCAGGGAGACCTACGACGCGTGATGGCGATCGTGCGCGAACATTCCGGCGCATACGGCATGGGCGTCGATTAGCCACACCATGGTGCACAAGACGCCGCAGCGCACATCCGAAAGTCCATCGAGATCTTGGCGCCGTGCCGGCGAAGGCCGCGGCTACACGTCGCACAGCTCTACCTGATGTCCCATGGCGTCGGACTACTGGTCGGCATCATCTATAGCTTGCTCAAGTCCGGCGCCAGCCCGCCGCTGGTCGCGCTGGTGGGCTCCTCGGCATGCTTGCGGCCGAGATCGTAGGGCGGAAAAGCGGGAGCGCATTCCGCCATCTACGGCACCGCCGCGTGGTCGGCGGAATACGCGCTCCGGGCTATTCCGCCCTACGCTGCTTCGCCAGCCGCGTCGTTTCCTTAATCGACAGGGCGCACGATCATGAACAGCTCCAACACGACACCCGATCTCATCCTGCATCGCGGCTTGTTCACGACGCTCGACCGCGCCAATCCGACCGCCAGCGCCGTCGCGATCAAGGACGGCAAGTTCACCGCCGTCGGCCGCGACAATGAGGTGATGAAGCTCGCCGGCGACCACGACCAGGGTCATCGACCTCAAGGGCCGGCGCGTGCTGCCCGGCCTGATCGACAACCACCTGCACATCATCCGCGGCGGGCTCAACTTCAACATGGAGCTGCGCTGGGACGGCGTGCGCTCGCTCGCCGATGCCATGGCGATGCTGAAGCGGCAGGTCGCGATCACGCCGCCGCCGCAATGGGTGCGCGTGGTCGGCGGCTTTACCGAGCACCAGTTCGCCGAGAAGCGTCTGCCGACCATCGACGAGCTCAACGCCGTCGCGCCCGATACGCCGGTCTTCCTGCTGCACCTCTACGACCGCGCGATGCTCAATGGCGCGGCGCTGCGTGCGGTCGGCTACACCAAGGACACGCCGGAGCCGCCGGGCGGCGAGATCGTGCGCGACGCCAGAGGCAACCCGACCGGCCTGCTGCTGGCCAAGCCGAACGCCGGCATCCTCTACGCGACGCTCGCCAAGGGCCCGAAGCTGCCGTTCGACTATCAGGTCAACTCGACGCGGCACTTCATGCGCGAGCTGAACCGGCTCGGCGTCACCGGCGCGATCGACGCCGGCGGCGGCTTCCAGAACTATCCGGAGGACTACGCCGTCATCCAGAAGCTCGCCGACGAGGGCCAGCTCACCATCCGCCTCGCCTACAACCTGTTCACCCAGAAGCCCAAGGGCGAGAAGGACGACTTCCTCAACTGGACCAAGACCTCGAAGTACAAGCAGGGCACCGACTACTTCCGCCACAACGGCGCGCGGCGAGATGCTGGTGTTCTCGGCCGCCGACTTCGAGGATTTCCGCGCAGCCGCGCCCCGACATGCCGCCGGAGATGGAGGGCGAGCTCGAAGAGGTCGTCCGCATCCTCGCCGCAGAACAGCTGGCCGTGGCGGCTGCACGCGACCTATGACGAGACGATCTCGCGCGCGCTCGACGTGTTCGAGAAGGTCAACCAGGACATCCCGCTCGACGGCCTGCACTGGTTCTTCGATCATGCCGAGACGATCTCCGATCAGTCGATCGACCGCATCGCGGCGCTCGGCGGCGGCATCGCCGTGCAGCACCGCATGGCCTATCAGGGCGAGTATTTCGTCGAGCGCTACGGCTTCGGCGCGGCCGAAGCGACGCCGCCGGTCGCCAGGATGCTGGCGGCAAGGGCGTCCAGATCTCGGCCGGCACCGACGCGACCCGCGTCGCCTCCTACAATCCCTGGGTCTCGCTGGCCTGGCTCGTCACCGGCAAGACCGTCGGCGGCCTGCGCCTCTACCCGCAGCGCAACTGCCTCGACCGCGAGACGGCGCTGCGGATGTGGACCGAGAACGTCACCTGGTTCTCCAACGAGGAAGGCAAGAAGGGCCGGATCGAGGTCGGCCAGTTCGCCGATCTGATCGTTCCCGACCGCGACTACTTCGCCTGTGCCGAAGACGAGATCGCCGACACGACGTCCGAGCTGACCATCGTCGGCGGCAAGGTCGTCTATGGCGCTGGCGAATTCGCGTCCCTCGACGAGCCGGCGCCGCCGCCGGCGATGCCGGACTGGTCGCCGGTGCGCCGCTTCGGCGGCTATGGCGCATGGGGCGATCCGCAACGGTTCCGAAGAGGCTGCGGCACGACGGTCGCTGGCCGCCGCCTGCGGCTGCGCTAACCATTGCGGCATCCACGGCCATGATCACGCGGCTGGCCGGTCGGCACGTCTGCCAGTCAGCGATTTGAGATCCTTCTGGGGGGCGCTCGGCTGCAGCTGCTTCGCATTTTGACTTGAGCTGCTAGCCATTATGAAGGCGGGCGATGCGGACGCAAACATCGCTCTCTAACACAGCCGATGTGCAGGGTTCGGCATGGAGCCCGTTCCGCCACACAATTTTTGCCGTGCTCTGGGCGGCGACGGTCGTCTCCAACACCGGCAGCTGGATGCAGAACGCCGCGGCGGGGTGGCTGATGACCAGCCTCCGCCCGGATCCGTTCGAAGTGGCCCTCGTCCAGGCGGCGACGACCTTGCCCATGTTCCTGTTCAGCCTCCCTGCCGGAGCATTGGCCGACATCATCGACCGCCGCCGCCTTCTTATCGTGGTGCAGATCGTGGCGGTGGCAATCGCCGCCCTGTTCGCGATCTTCGTATGGCTGAGCTGGGTCACGCCGAACTGGCTGCTGACATTTATGTCCTTGTCGGGGATCGCAACGGTTTTGACGATGCCGTCCTGGCAAGCCATCGTGCCGCAGCTCGTGCCAAAAGAAGAGCTCCGGTCTGCAGTCGCTCTCAACGGTGTAGGTTTAAATATCAGCCGCGCCGTCGGTCCCGCGTTGGCGGGCCTGGCGATTGGCACACTCGGCATGGCGGCACCCTATTGGATCAATGCCTTGAGCACGTTCGCCGTAATCGGCGCGCTGATCTGGTGGCGTCGTCCTCAGCCGATCGCACAATCGCTACCCGCCGAACGCCTCGTCAGCGCTATTCGCAGCGGTTTGCGCTATGCTCGCTATAATCCGGATCTGCGCGCGACGCTGATCCGGGCTGCCGGCTTCTTTCCGCTCGCGAGCGTCTATTGGGCGCTTTTGCCGCTTCTGGTGCGCGCACAAATCGGGGGCGGCCCGGAGATCTACGGTATACTCCTCGGTGCGATCGGCGTCGGTGCCGTCTGCGGCGCATTTGCATTGCCGACAGCGGCAAAGCTGGGTGCCGATCGGGTCGTGGCGGGGGCGACAGTCGGGACGGCACTTGCGCTCGTCCTGTTCGCCATCGCTCGTGAGCCCGCAACTGCGCTGATCGCGTGTTTCCTCGCTGGAATTTGCTGGGTTGCCGCAATCGCCACGTTGAACGTATCGGCCCAGTTTGCGCTACCGGGCTGGGTCCGGGGGCGGGGAATGGCGATGTTTGCAACCGTGCAGTTCGCGGGCTTGGCCGTCGGCAGCATCGTCTGGGGACAGGCGGCGCAGGGAATCGGGCTCCCGGCCGTTCACATCATCGCGGCTATAGCCTTGATCGCCTCTGTCCCACCACTGCGGCGCTGGAGGCTTCAGACCGCCGCCGGTCTCGATCTCGCGCCGGCGATGCATTGGCCCGCTCCGTTACTCTCGGATGATATCGAACCCGACCGGGGTCCGGTGCTCGTCACTGTCGAATACATCGTCGCACCAACCGATCGCGCAGCATTTCTCGCGGCAATGGCGAAGCTGGCGAGCGAGCGCCGGCGCGACGGCGCCTATGATTGGGGCATCTACGAAGACGCCTCGAAAGAGGGAATCTTCGTGGAGACGTTTCATGTCGATTCTTGGCTCGAGCACATGCGACAGCATCAACGCGTGACCAATGCCGATCGCGTGCTGCAGGACGCGGTGCATAGCTTCCACGCGGAAGGCACGCCTGCGGTCAGACATTTGATTGCGGCACAAGGGAGCGAAAGGGGATGATCGAATACGGGTTCTTGATCGCCCGGCTTTGTCTCGCAGCGGTGTTTCTCTATAGCGGCGCCGACAAGCTCTGGCATTGGCGTTCGAGCATTGAGGAGGTCAAAGGCGACGGACTCCCGTGGCCGGCGGCTTTCGCGGGTGCCACAGTCTTTACCCAGCTCGTCGGCGGATTTCTGGTAGCCGCCGGATTCTTCGCATGGCTGGGCGCGCTGTTGCTCGCCGGCTTTACGGTCGCGGCTACATTGGTCGGGCATCGCTTCTGGCTCCGCCGCGGAAGCGAGTTCGCGCACGAACTGACGACCAGCCTGGAGCATGTGGCGATCGTCGGTGGGCTCCTCTTGCTCGCCGTTCTCGACTTCGCTGCCAGCGGATGAAGGGCCGGAAATGAGCGACCGGGCCCCCGCCGCAATCGCCGCGCAGACTGTCGCCGCTCATCCACCGCTCTCGGTTGCGGTCACGACGATCGGCGTGATCGCCGTCGCGATGGTGGGTTCGACGATCTCCTCCCAACTCGTCGATCTCGATATCGCCGACATCGGCGGCGGTTTTTCGGTGTCGGCGGACGACGCATCTTGGATCGCGTGCGTCGCGACGATGGCGGAGGTCGTAAGCATACCGATAGCCGCGATCCTGGTGCGCGCTCTGTCCCTGCGGCGGGTAGCCATATACAGCGCCTCGCTTTACGTAGTCTGCGCCTGCCTGAGCCTCCTGGTCTCAGGAGAAGATAGGCTGATCGTGCTGCGCGCCATGCAAAGCTACTGCAGCGGCACGATGTCGGTCCTGATGTTCGTCTCTGTCGTGGCGACATTGCCGCCCGGCTTTGCACGCAACATCGGGCTCGCCCTTTTCGCCTTCGCCTCGACCGCGCCGACCGCGCTCAATGCCTCCGTCGGCACCTTTGTCACCGAACGCTGGGGCTGGCAGGGTCTATATTATTTCGACATCACTTGGGGTCTGACATTCCTGGTGCTGGCTTGGCGCTTTCTGCGCCCGGCGCCGCGAGCGATGCGCCTGTCGGAGATCGACTGGCTCGGCTATGTCATCCTTGCCGTCGGGCTCGCCGCCTTGATTATGTTCATGAAGCAAGGCGACCGGTTCTTCTGGCTCGACAATCCCATCATCCGACACGCGGGACTGCTCGCGGCGGTCGCTATTCCGTTGGCGCTGGCACTCCTCCTGATGCGGCAGCGGCCGTTGCTCGACCTGGGTCTGATGGCGACGCCGACCTTTGGCTGGGCGATCGTGATCGCGACGTTTTACCGTTTCGGTCTTGTCATGACGGCGTTTGTCGTGCCGCAGGCGCTGGCTCGTCTTCAGGGCTTCCGGATAGAGCAGATCGCAGATGCCAACATCTGGACGTTCTGGGCTCAATGCGTCAGCTTTCCACTGGCCTGGCTCTGGGCGTCGCGCGGCGACCCGCGCCAGCCCTTGTCGCTCGGGCTCCTGCTCTTCGCGGCCGGGGCGTTCGTGTGCACCTATTTGACGCCGCAATGGCAGGCGGGCGACTTCCGCCTGGCATTGGTTTTGGTCGGTATCGGGCAAGGCCTGTTCCTGGTGCCGACCCTGTTCTACGCCACGCATGATGTGAAGCCGGAACAAGGGCCGACAGCGGCAGCACTGTTCAACCTCAGCCGCATCGTCGGACAAACCTTCGGCATCGGTGTCGTCAGCGCGCTGATCAGATATCGCGAGGACTTCCATTCTGCTGTATTGGTGGAAAGCGTCAACAACGCCAACTCCGCGGTCGCCGAACGACTTAGTGGCCTCGTGGCGAGCTTTCTGGCCGCGCACGGCGACCCGGCGCTCGCGACCAAACAGGCGTGGGCTTCATTGTCCGCCATGCTCTCCAATCAAGCCTATGTGCTGGCGTTCGCCGACGCGTTCGTCATCGTCGCGGCGGTGCTGGGCGTGTCGGCGCTCCTAATGCTGATGCTGCCGCCCTTGCACCGGACGGTGACTAGAGCAGATGCCGCAATGGCGACGGCGCCTCCGGTGATCAGAACGGCAACTCCAGCGGGGAACGAGAGATGAAGGCGGGTTTGAAGCGCATTGCAGTGGCGCTCGCGCTGATCGTCGTGCTGGTTCCGGCCGGCTATTATCTTTGGCGCTGGTACGACCGCTCGCGCGATGTCCAGACCACCAATGACGCTTATGTGCGCGGCGAGATCACCGATCTCAGCTCGCGGGTCAGCGGCTATGCTGTGGAAGTGCTGTCCGATGACGGCATACCGGTCAAGGCGACGGAGGTCGTCGTGCGGATCGACCCGCGCGATTTCCGCATGGCGGTCCAGAGGGCCGAAGCGGCGCTCAATCAGGCAAAGGCTGATTTGGCGGCAGTCGTCGCCAGCCGCGAACTGGGAAAATCGAAGGTCGCCGTAGCCGAAGCAGCTCTGCGCTCGTCACAGGCGCAAGCGAAGAATTCCGACACCACCTTGACGCGTGCGGCTATTCTGGCCAAGGACAAATTCGGAACCCAGGCTGCACTCGACGATGCCGAGGCGGCCGGGGTGAAGGCCCATTCGGAGGTCGATCAGGCGACCGCCAACCTGGCTTACGAGAACCAGCAGCTCGTCGTGATCGACGCCAATGTGGGCGTGGCGAAGGCGCGGGTCGATTCCGCCGAAGCGGCTTTGCTTACGGCCAAATTCGCACTCGCAGACACTGCGGTGTGGGCGCCAATCGACGGCATCGTCGCCAACCGCAAGACCCAGGTCGGCGAATACGTCGCCGCGGGCACGCGCATGCTCTCAATCGTCCCGATCAATGACCTCTGGGTCGAGGCCAACTACCGCGAGACCCAGATCGGTCGCATGAAGGTCGGCGATCCGGTGCGCGTTGGCGTCGATACCTATCCGGACAGGCCGATCTGCGGCTATGTCGAAGCGATCCTGCCGGCGGCGGGGTCGGAGTTCGCGCTGGTCCCACCCGACAACGCCACCGGCAACTTCACCAAGATCGTACGCCGCTTCACCGTGCGCATCCGGTTCAATGCCCGCGACGCCGACGCTGCTCTCGCGCGTCCCGGTATGTCGGTGGAAACGGCCGTCGCGGTCCCCACCCCCGACAACGCCGCTCCCACCGAACGCGGCAGTCGGGTCGACTGCTCGTTCGATCCGTCGAAAGATATGGTCGAACGGACGCTCACCAAGCTGCCGGAGCATCCCGGATTGGGCCGCGCTCGTCCTCAGGGCCCCGCCGGCATCCAGGTTCCCGCACCGCCGGCACGCTAGTTCCGAACGCGCCGCGAACGGGGTCCGCGCGGCCGCTGACCCTCGGGCCTACTGCGCCGCGGCGGCGGTCCTGGTGTCGCGGAAGGCGGGGATCACCTCCTTTGCGAAGCGGTCGAGGTCTGCGAGCTGGACGTCGAGCGGGGTGCCGAGCGGGGTTGCGCAGATGACGCGGTCGAGGCCGGGGTAGCGCTTCTCGACCGCCTTCAATTGCTCGATGATGTCCTCCGGCCGGCCGGCCAGGAAGCCGCCGGCTTTCACCGCGTCCTCGATCGTCGGCAGTTTGACTGTGCCGGCCAGCTTGGGATCGCGCATCGCCGCGATCTGCTCGTCGGTCAAGCGCCCGCACCAGGCGCAATTCGCCGAACATCTTCATGTTCTCTTCGTAATGCGGGGCGGCCTCGCGGATCGCCTGCTCGCGGCTCGCGGCGATGTGGAACTGGTAGCCGAGCGCGAGGCGCTCGCCGAGTTCGAGCTTGACGCCGCGCCGGGCGTAGGCCGCCTGGAAGCCGATCATGTGCCGCTCGACGGCGCCGCCTTCGGCCGAGCCGCCGCCGATCACGCCGCTGATGCCGTATTTCGCCATAAAGTCGAAGGCGCGCTCGGAGCCGCTCTGGATCGGCTGCCAGCACTCGACCGGCAATCGCTCCGGCGCCGGCACCAGGGTGATTTCCTTCAAGGTATAGCCGCGATACGGCACCTCCGGCGGGATCGTGTAGTACTTGCCCTGGTGCGAGAAGGACTTCCCCTCGAACGCCTTGAACAGGACCTCGACACCCTCCTCGAACATCTCGCGGTTGGCGTTCTGGTCGATCAGCGGATTGCCGAAGGTCTCGACCTCGCGGGTGTGGTAGCCGCGCCCGACGCCAAAGATGACCCGCCCGCCGGTCAGAATGTCGGCCATCGCGTAATCCTCGGCGAGGCGCAGCGGGTGCCACATCGGCACGATGTTGAAGCCGCAGCCGATGTTGAGGTTCTTGGTGACGCCGCACAGATGCATCGCCATCATCAACAGGTTCGGGATCAGCTCCGTGCCCTCGGGCTGGAAATGATGCTCGGCCATCCAGAAGGTGTCGTAGCCGCGCTCGTCCATGCATTTGGCGTAGGCCACCACCTTGTGCATCGCCTTCGCCAGCTCTTCTCTCGAATAGCAGCGGTCGTTGATCGGCGTGCCCTTGTAGCCGAGGTTCTCCATGTCGGCGGTGCCGTAATAGGAGCTGTCGAATTTTGTGATCATTGCGTCCTCACTCTGCTGCCAGCGCGGCGCCTTGCACGCGCCACGCCTTCAATACGGGCAAGATTTCCTTGGCGAACAATTTCAGGCCGCGCTCGGCGATGTCGAACGGCACGCCGCCGAAGCGGAACGCCGTGTTGAGCTCGAAATCGCCGATCACCGCGCGCCGCGCCTCGAGCTCGCGCAGGATGCGGTCGGGCGTGCCCCATATCGCCGCCTGCATGAACCCGCTGACCGCGCCTTCGAGCCCGCCCTTGCGCGCGATCTCCGCCTTCTGGGCATAGGCGTCGTAGCCTTTGACGGTGGCGAAATGCTCGCCAAGAAATTCGTAATGGTGGAAGTTGCTCTCGACGAACTTCCCCATGTATTTCCGCGCGTGCTCCTCGCTCTCCGCCAGGTTCGGGCCGCAGATGCAGAAATCGGTGATCATCATCGACGGCGCCGCGCGGCTGTGGAATTTCTGATGCAGCTCGCGATTGTGCTGGATCGCGGGGAGCCGCATGGGCCACGGCCGGTCGGAAAACATCACCATGTGGGCGCCGAGCCGGGCGGCGGCCTCGACCGAGTCCTCGCTCGAGGCGACGGCATAGACGCGGCCGGCGAAATCGTATTTCGGCCGCGGCCTGAGCTCGATCCGCGGCTGCTTGTAATGCTTGCCGTTGCCTTCGATAAAGCCGGTGCGCAGCGCCTCGACGATCATCGGCGCGGCCTCGTCAAAGCGCTCGCGAGACTCGTCCATCGTCCCGCGAAACGCGGCGAACTCGCGTCGCGCGAGACCGCGCCCCAGCCCCAGCCGCAGCCGCCCCTTGCACAGCAGATCGAGCACCGCCGCCTGCTCCGCGACACGCAGCGGGTCATGCCACGGCACGATCACCGCCGCCGTGCCGAGCCCCACACCCGGGCAAGCCGCTGCCAGATAGGTCATCAGCTGCAGATTGTCGGGGCAGAACGAATAATCGAAGAAGTGATGCTCGGCTGACCACAGCACGTCGAAGCCCGACCCCGCTGCCAGCCGCGCCAGCCGGATCTCCTCGTCCCACACCTCGTCGTCGCCGATGCTGTCCCAGCCATAGCTGGCGAACACCATCATCATGCCGACATCCATGGCTTCCCTCCGGCCTCCGGCCCGGGAGTGTTTCACGCGCTCGATGGAATGACAACCTCCGGCCAGCAGCGCTCTGGCTCGTAGTGTTGACATGTGCTGCACATGCTTTTACCTATCGGACATGTCCAGGATGATTTAGATCCGCAATGTTCCCGATGCGCTCCATCGCAGGCTCAAATCGCGAGCGGCCCTCGAAGGCATGTCTCTCTCGGATTATCTCCTCGCAGAGCTGCGCCGGGTGGCCGAGCGGCCTACCCTGGGAGAGCTGCGCGAGCGTTTGGACCGCCGCCCTGCGGCAGCCCCCAGTGTCACGCCGGAACAGGCGGTTCGTGCCGAGCGCGACGCCGGTTGATCGTGGTGGACGCCTCGGCGCTTCTGGAAGCGCTGTTGCAGACGCCGGCAGCGGCCGCTGTCGAGGAGCGGCTGTTTGATGTGCGACACACGCTCCACGCGCCGCACTTGATCGATATCGAAGTGGCGCAAGTGCTTCGGCGTTACGCGGCGACCGGGCAGATCGAACCCGGACGTTGCCGGGACGCTCTAACCGATCTGTCCGATCTTCCAATGCACCGCTATCCGCACGATGTGCTGCTGCCGCGGGTCTGGGAGCTGCGGCACAACCTCACGGCCTACGACGCGGTTTACGTTGCGCTTGCGGAGGCGCTCGATGCGCCGCTGCTGACCCGCGACCGCCGCCTCGCCACCGCGTCCGGGCATGGCGCGCGGGTAGATCTCGTTTAAACCTGAGGGAGCGTACATCTCCGTGCAGGATATCAACCGCCCTGCGCTCGCGCGGCATTACGGTATTCCGACCGGGTACGTGGATTTGACCGAAAACTTCGACGTCGCTGCGTGCTCGCTCCGATTTGAATTTTGTGATCCAGAGATAAAATACAGATAAATTTTGATACATTTCGTTACCAACTCGCCAAAAGACGCTTGACCCCGCCGCAACTCCGCCCCATTGGGAGCTGCGGCGGTTGCTTCTTGCGGTCAAGGCTCGACGCCCAAATCACCCGTTAGCGTCGGCAACCGCGAGGCCTCGGCCAGAAGGGACCCGATTGGCTGTCGACACCGCGCGCGCTACTCAGCTGGGCAACCTCGACGAGCCGGACATCGAGGGGATCGGCGCCGCGGTCGCCGAATTCAAGTCGGGCCATCCCTATCTGCTGTTCGACAGAAGAGCTGTGGCCTCCATTCGCAACCGCGCGCTCGGAAGCTCCCAACTGCTGCAGCGCCTCGATCAGTCTGTCGGAGAAGCAGACCCGACCGGCCGCGACCCTGATCTGCGGGCGGGAATAAAGCGCCGATCTCGCCGGTTGGTGCATGTTGCCTTTTTGGCCCTGATAAGCAACGGGCCCACAAGGGAACATGCGCTTCGCGCGACGCGCGGCGCGTTGTCCGCGTTTGCCGCGGAAACCAGCTGGAACGCGCGGCCTGTCATCAAGTCCTTTCTCGACTGTGCCGAGATCGCTGTCGCTGTTTCGCTCGCCTACGATTGGCTTTACGACGAGCTTGCGAACGAGGAGCGCCAGATCGTTGAAGAGGCCCTGCTTCGGCACGTGGTCGAGCCGGCGCTTGCCGCATATAGCGACCGGTTTGCGATCTGGCCGAAGCGGCGGGACAACTGCACGCTCGTCTCGAATTCGGGCGTCCTGATCGCAGCGCTCGCCGTAATCGACCGTCATCGGGACGTCGCGCTCGAGCTGATCCGAAAGAGCATCGCATCGTCCTGGCGGGTTTTCGATGCCCTTGCGCCCGATGGCGGATGGCCCGAAGGGCTTAGCTATTGGTCCCTTGCCATGCGCTACGCCGGTTTGATGGTCGCGGCGCTCGAAAGCACGTTTGGCCACAGCTTTGGCCTGGCGGATCGGCCAGGCTTTGCCCAAACCGGCGATTTTGCGCTGCATGCGGTCGGGACATCCGGAGCTGCTTTCAACTTCGGCGATTCCGAACCGCAATTCGATCTTTCGCCCCTCGCCTGGTTCGCCCACCGCTTCAAGCGGCCGACTGACGCGCACCTCGCGCAGCAATATGACGGGTGGTATCTTCCGTTCACCGCGATTTGGGCAGGTCGATCGAGGGCCAATTCGGCCGCGGCCAGGCCCCCGCCAAATCGAAAGATTTTCCGCAGCTGCAACCTCGCTTGCTTTCGCAGCACCTGGTCCGCCACGCCGTCGGCCCGACCGGTCTACCTTGCGATCAAAGGCGGAAACGCCGTCGGCGGCGGCGCTGGACCGCCATCGAGCCGTGAGGATGTGATCCTACACGCGCAGGCTGATGCCGGCAGCTTTATTGTAGACGGCGCAGGCCGGCGGTGGATAATGGATCTGGGCTCGGACGATTATGACCTGCCGGGCTATTTCGACCACGGCGGCGACGACAGGTCCGGACCACGGTGGCAGTATTACCGCACTCATGCCGCCGGGCACAATACCCTTGTCATTGACGGGCGCAATCAGCTCCCGAATGTCCGCGTGCCGATTATCGGCTCCCGCATCGACAGCCGTTGGCCGTGCGCCATCTTCGATATGTCTGCGGCGTATGGCAAACCGGCGGGCTCCATTCGGCGGGGGGCTGCGCTGGTCGGTCGGCAGGTGCTGATCCAGGACGAGATCGGCCCCGAGGTGTTCGGCACCGTAACCTGGACCGCACACACCAGTGCCGAGCCCGTCTCGGTGGCGGGACCCGTTGCGCGCTTCCGGTCGGGCGACGACAAGTTCGTGGCGCGAATCCTGGAGCCGGATACGGCGCGTTTCGACCTGAGCTTTCCCCCCGAGCCACGCTCCTTTCCGGTATCCGATATTCGCCAGCTCCACGGTCGTTCCGCTGTCGCTGGCAGCCATCTCAGCGTGGCGGAACTGCCGCGCCGCGCCGACGAACAAGGCCGGCGCGCAACGGGCGCCTTGATCAGGCGTCTGCAGATCATCTGGCCCAAAGGGGTTCGACGGCTCGCCGTTTTATTGCTGCCCGATAGTGACGATGATGAATTCGGGCTGCCGGTCGCCCCATTGAGCGACTGGCTTGCCAGAAGTCCGGTGCGGCTGGCAGGCTATCGCCGCCTGCCGCACTGGGCCAAGGGCGGTCGGAGACACGCACGGGGTTCTCCGCTCGGGGCGGCGGCGCCAAAGCGGCGGCTTGTTTCAGAGTATCCCCCGGGAAGGACGGGCCATGCCTGATCGCACTATCGCTCGCGCTTGGGGGGAGGAGCCGGCCGCGATGGCGGGCCGCGGGCTCATTTGGCTGACTTCTGACGGCCGTCATGACCCTCGGCATGCTGGCCTCGACCATTTACGTCCCCTCGGTACCGGCAATCGCATACGCTCTCCATACCTCGGTGGCGCGGGTGCAATTCACGTTTGTCGGATACCTGGTGGCGTTTGCCGCTGGCATGCTCGTGCTGGGGCCCTTGTCCGATCGATACGGGCGCAGGCGCGTGATGATTTGCGGGCTTGTTCTCGGCGTGTTGAGCAGCGCCGCCTGCGCGGCCAGTCCGACCATCGAGAGCCTGATCGCCGCCCGGATCTTGCAGGGCGCTGGAGCCTGCGCAGGGATGGTGGTGGGTCGCGCCACAATCCGCGACCTTTATGGTCGCGAAGGTGCCGCCCAAATCATCGCCGGTCTCGCGATCGTGATGACTTTGATACAATCCTTCGCCCCAATCCCGGGCGGCTATCTCGATGCGTGGATCGGCTGGCGGGCGAATTTCGTGGTTGTCACAGCGTTCGCGTTCGCCGCATTGGCGCTGGCGATACGGTATATTCCGGAAACGCGCGACCCTCGGATCGTCCTCACCGGCGCAGGCGCAACGCTGCCCGGCGTGGTGGTGTCGAGCTATTGGACCCTGCTTCGAACCCGACGCTTCATGGCATATGCTCTTGCTGCCGCCGGGGCTCATGCGGGGTTTCACGTCTTCGCCGCCGGCGCCCCCGCGGTGTTGATAAGCAGCTTTGGCGTGAGTTCCGAAGACTACGGGTACTACGCCTCGCTACCGCCGATCGGCTTCCTCCTCGGCAGCTTCATCTCAAACCGGATGACGCAGCGGCTCGGAGCCGACCTTTTGATCGGCTGTGGAAGCATTGTGCTTATTCCGGCTTGCTCGGCCATGGTCGCTCTGGCCTGCCTGCACGTTGCCAGCCCCTACATCATTGTCGTCCCGATGATCTTGGTTTGCTGCGGAAGCGGGCTGATGACACCCAACGCTGTGGCCAGCAGCCTCGGCGTGAACCCGCGGATCGTCGGCACGGCCTCGGGTCTCACCAGCAGTATGCAAATGGCGACTGCGGCAGCTGCGACCGCCGCCCTCTCCCTCGGGGCGAGCGGAACTCCCTTGATACTGGCGATAGTCATTGCCGCTACCGGTCTTTTCGGCGTGACGGCGTTTGCCGCTCTGACCCCGCTCGGCCCGCTGCCGGGTGAAAGGGGCGCGCGAGCGGGTCTCTAGGCGGGCGCTATGCAGTCCGGCACGCCGCCGGCGACGATCCCGGCTCCCGTCGGCTGGAGCCCGCAGGCCGTGATTGCGGCGGCGTTTCCGGCCACGGGTGAGTTGCGCCTGGCGATCTTGCCCGCGATCCGAAAGATCGAGGCGAGGCTCGATGCCGAGGAGACCGCAGGCCGCGACACCTCTCGCCTGCGCCAAACCCTGCGCGAGCTCCGCTGGCGCCTCGAGTACACGGGCAATGTTGCTGCGATCGGCGCCGCCTTCGAACGGCTGTGCGCATCGGCGGCGCTGCCCTCGCCGCCGGGGGCCAGCGGCCCGGAAGATAACGGCAGCTTCGGCCCCGGCACCGACATATGGTTCCTCAAGCTCGATGCATCCGCCGATCATATGCTCGCGGACGATTTCGATGATCGAGGCCGGCCGCCGGTGTTTTTGGATCGCATCAACGACCCGGTTCGGCTCCAGCATTACCTCGACGGTCTCCTGGTCTCGCGTCTTGCCGAGGACGGCATCGATCGCCGCAAGGAGCTCAATTTCGCCACCGCCGCCCTCGTGCGCCTCATCCTATGGGGGCGCCCTCGCGGGTATCCGTGGGATCCCCGCCTCGCCACGGTCATTCGGCGGTTTGTCGCCGAATGGCAGGACCCGGTCAGCGGGTTCTTCGGCGCCATCTATCTCAGCGGAGGGCACCGGCTCCGCACGGCTGACCTCAGCCTCACCTTCCACATGGCGCGCTATCTCGAAGGCAGGATCGGGCACTGGCCGCAGACTGATCGACACCCTGTTCAGCATCCGCGACCAGCGCTACCCCCATGGCTGGCTCGACGAAGGGGGCATGACATGCCACAACAATTATGATGTCGCGGTCTTGCTGCAGCTAGGCTGGCCGCAGATGCGGGCGGATCAGCGCCGGCGCGGCAAGCAGGAGCTCGACCGGCTCCTCGATTGGTGCTTGACGAGCGCTGTCGCCCCGGATGGCAGCATCGCCGTGCGAGCGGCCGGCGAAACGGTGAGCGAGGGCTATTACTTTGCCGTCGCGTTTCTCGACACGATCGGCTATTTCGATCCCGCGAAGCGCTTTTGGACGGATTGCAAATTCCCGGACGCCCCTGTGGTTCGGGCGCGGCTCCAAAGCCGTCTCGGGCGGCTTCCCGAAGACGATCCGATGGCCCGCATGGGGTTGGAGCGTCTGCGCCGCTCCTCCACTGCCTGCGCGCGGCCGGACTAGAAGGGGTCGACGGATGCGGCTGACAACGAACGAGCAGGGCGAAATCGCCGCTCAGCAAGGCGACATCCGGCAAACTCGCCGCGCCACCGTGCCCGCGCTCGAGGAGATCCTCTACGAGCCGATGCCGGTGCTCGATCACGGGTTTGTGCGCGTCATCGACTATATGGGCGACGACGCGGCGATCGTGCAGGCCGCCCGCGTCTCCTATGGCCGCGGCACGCGCAAGGTCAGCGAGGATCGCGGCCTGATCAATTATTTGATGCGGCACCGCCATACGACGCCGTTCGAGATGTGCGAGATCAAGTACCACGTCAAGCTGCCGATCTTTGTGGCGCGGCAGTGGATTCGGCACCGCACGGCAAGCGTCAACGAATATTCGGCACGGTATTCGATCCTCGACAATGAGTTCTACGTGCCGGCGCCCGAGCATCTGGCGGCTCAGGCGGCGGCGAACCGCCAAGGCCGGGACGCCGTGATCGAGGGCGAGGCGGCAAAGCGCGTCTTCGATCTGTTGCGCCGAGATGCCGAGCGCGCTTATGCCGGGTACTCGGAGCTGCTGAACGAGGACGCATCGGGCGCTCCGGCCGATCCGGCGTGGCCGGGGCTTGCCCGCGAGCTGGCGCGCATGAACCTGTCACTAAATTTTTACACGCAATGGTACTGGAAGATCGACCTGCACAATCTGATGCATTTCCTGGCGCTCCGGGCGGATCCCCACGCTCAGTACGAGATCCGCGCCTACGCCGAAGCGATGCTGGGCACCTTGGCGCGTTGGGTGCCGCTGGCCCATGCCGCTTTCCTCGAGTACCGGATGAACGCCGCGTTGATTTCCGCGACCGGGCTCGCGGTGATCCGCCGGCTCCTCACTGGCGAACGGGTCGACCAAGGATCGAGCAGGCTTTCGCCCCGCGAATGGCGCGAATTGATGCTGCTGCTCGGGCAGGAGTGACGATGATGGCCCGGATCAGGTGATGCGATGCCCCGAATCCTGCCATCGACCCCGTCTCCGGGCGTCCTCAGGGCCTCCCTCGCACGCGCTGCGCAAGGAGCGCCATTGTCGGGCTGAGAGCGCCGTCAAAGACGATGGTCCGTCGGCCGAGATAGTTCCACGCAAAAACCGGAAGAACCGCTAGGATCTTGGCCAGGGTGGGAGGAAATTCCAGACGCTCGGCGAGGAGCCAAACCACGGCGCTGTTGAGGCCAAGGCCGACGACGGCGATAACGAAAAGCCGGAACATCTCTTCGGGGCGCGAGAAGCGGCCGCTGCGGAATACAAAAGCACAGCAAAGCAAGTAATTCGCTACGGTCGCCGCTACGAAAGAGATTGCAGATGCAATAAGTATTGAAACTATTAGATGACGTATTAAAATGAAACCGCCGATGTCGATGCAAAAGCAGATGCCGCCGACAAAAAGATAAAGCATGAGTTGCAGTAGGGCCACGTGCCGATCCGGCGGTATCATATCGGGGAGAGCTTTCCGATTGTCCTGAGACTACCGATGCCATACCTGAAGTTGCCTCTCCCGCATCTGCATAGAAGTGTTGAGATCGCCGCGACCAAGGCTCTTCTCGAGAAGACAATAAAGCACAATAAAAAAATAACGTGATCCCATTTCCTTGATCTTGAACTTCGAAATCCCCTGCTTCCGGTTAATCCACGTATTGGGAACAACGGCGTAGCGGTACCCACGCACAATGGATTTCAACGGAAGCTCGACCGTCAGATTGAAGTGTCGGGCGAGCAGTGGCTGGATGCCGGCAATCACCGTCCGCCGATACATTTTGAATGCGTTCGAAATGTCATCACTGGAGATATGAAACAGCACCTGGATAAACCTGTTCCCCAACCGGTTCAAAACCAGCTTGAGAGGGGGATAGTCCACAACCCGGCCACCGCGGCTGAAGCGCGACCCGAACACGCAATCATACCCCTCCTGGAGCTTGCGATAGAAGGCGACGAGATCGGAAGGGGCATCGGACCCGTCAGCCATAAAGATCGCCACCGTGTCGCCTTGAAAATCGGCGAGCCCGCGCCGCACCGCGAAGCCGAACCCGTTTGGCGGATCGTTGCTCACACAACGCACTGCGGGCGCCTCGCGCGCAAAATCGCGAACAATCTTTTCGGTTCTGTCGCTGCTGTTGTCGTTCACCACCAGGATCTCGTGGCGGATTTCCGCCGCTTCGAGCGCCGCAACAATTCCCTCCAATGTTTCCTGGATATGCCCTTCTTCGTTATGGGCCGGGATCACGACGGAGAGCATGCCGTCGATGCCTTCCCGCTCCCATTCTGCCAGAGATTTGACCTGCAGCGGCATCACACCGCCTCCGAACGCAATGCGCGGTCGTTCAACGCGTCGAAGATTTCGTCTAGGATGGCATCGAGATCGTAGCGCATCGACCATTCCGGGTAATGCGCCTGGAACCGCCGGATGTCACTGATCCACCAGATGTGGTCACCCGCCCGGTTGGCCTCATTGTACGACCACCGCATTTTGCGCCCGGTCAGATCCTGGCATTTCGCGATCGCTTCCAGCATCGAGCAATTGCAGTGCCGGCCGCCGCCAATGTTATAGACCTCGCCGCTGCGCGGAGCCTGGAAAAAATGCCAAAATGCGTTAACGAGATCGAAGGAGTGAATATTGTCCCGCACTTGCTTTCCGCCGTATCCGAAGACGACATAGGGGGTGTCGCTTACCGCGCATTTGGCGAGATAGGAAAGAAACCCATGCAGCTGAGCCCCCGAATGCCCGGGGCCGGTGAGGCACCCGCCGCGGAAGCACGCAGTTTTCATGCCAAAATAACGCCCGTACTCCTGGACCAGGACATCGGCGGCGACCTTCGACGCTCCGAACAGGCTGTGCATGGTATGGTCTATGCTCATCAACTCGTCGATCCCATGGCGTCCAAAGAAATGGCTTGCCGGCAACTCCCAGCGGGTTTCCCGCTCGACGAGCGGCAGCCGGTTGGGTGTGTCTCCGTAGACCTTATTGGTGCTCGTAAAAATAAAGCTCGCATCTGGGCAAAATTGACGCGTCGCCTCCAGCAGGTTGAGCGTACCGACCGCGTTGACCGAAAAATCCACAAACGGCGCCTTTGCCGCCCAATCATGCGACGGCTGAGCCGCCGTGTGAACGATGACGGCGACGTTTGTGTTGTACCGCTTGAAGATATTCGTCACCAACTGCTGATCACGGATGTCGATATCGAAATGCCGATAGCCCTTTAGCTCGGTCTGCAGCCGGTGGCGGGCCCAAAGGGTGCTTGCTTCGTCACCGAAAAACTCGCGGCGCATGTCATTGTCGATCCCGACGACATTGAGTCCCCTTCGCGGCAAAGAATCGTGCGGCCTCGGCCCCGATCAATCCCGCCGAGCCGGAGATTACGGCGACTGCCATCACCCTTTTCCCTTCATTTCAAGATCGCCTCGACCTCGCCGCGGTGCTCACGCAGCCATTCAAAGATGTCGTCGAGTATCTCGCCCAACGAGACTTCCGGACGCCAACCGGTTGCTGCGGTTACGGTTGTATTGTCGGTGACATAAAACGGGATGTCCACCTGATCGGTTTGTGGCCGGGATGCGATCGTCAGCCGCCGGCCGGCACGTCCCGCGCATTGTTCCGTGAGTTCGGTGAGCGAGACGCTATGACGAACTCCGCCGCCGACGTTATAGACTTTCCCGCTATGGCTTTCGATTACATCGGTCTGTTTGCTAATCAACCGATATAGATCATCGACGTGTAGCACATCGCGGACTTGCAATCCCGCTCCGCCAAACCCGTTGTAGGAAAGTCGGCCTCCGAACAAGTGGCGCGCCGCCCAAAGCACAACGAACCCTTGGTCGACCTTGCCCATTTGCCAAGGTCCCGTCAGGACCCCGCAGCGATTGACTACGGCGGGCAGTCCGTAGAGCGCGGTATACTCGGCGATGATCAGCTCCGAGCAGAGCTTGCTCGCTCCGTATAGCGAGCGGCTGCCGGCGAGCGGAAAGTCCTCGGTAATTCCGCGGGCCGACCACCCCTGGCCGTGATCCGAGTCGAGGATGATCAACCGGGTTTCGGTGGCGACCAGCGGTAGGGCGCGTAACGCAGCGATCGGATAGACGCGGCTCGTCGACAAGAAAACCACTGCGGCATCGTGATGCCGGGCATGATCGAGACAATTGATAGTGCCGATCAGGTTCGTGTTGATTAGGTAGCGTCCGTCTCCGGACAAGCCGGCTTGGACGGAGGGCTCGGCCGAGCATTCGATCAGCAATTCGATCTTTCCGGCATCGGCGAGATCCTCGGGGTTGCGGACGTCGCCATGGCGGAACTCGACGCCGCCCTTACCCAGACGGCGCAGCGCGAGCTCGCTGCCCCGCCGCTTCAGGTTATCGAATGCAACCACTGTGCAGTTCGGCTTATCCCGTTTAAAACACAAAGCGAGATGCGAACCAACAAAACCTGCTCCTCCGGTAACCAATATTCTCATATATCGAGGGCTCTTAGATTTCTGCCGAATCGAAGCTATTAGTATGTTTCTCCGACGAGAAGGTCCTGTCTTGGGTATGATGAGGAGGTCCACCGTGGCGACAATGTGACGACGATCGAGAGAGATGACCGAATGGAAGGGTCCATGCAGCCGAACAGACCATACACCTCCTCGGCCCGAGTTGGCTAGGACGAACGCCTTAGACGATATCCGTCAGGGGCGGCCGGGTGCTCCCTGCAGAAAGCTCGTGCTTTGCTGCGGAGGTTGTCAGTAAGTCACACCCGTCGGGCGAGACCATCTTGATTTGAGCTTGCCTCCGTTGAAGTCAGATTTGTAATAGGCGGAGAGACCTGAGCGTCACTGTTGATGTTGCCTGCATTCGCGAGCTCTTACGATGCTGGAAGATTAGGTTCAACGCTCAGTTTGTTCGGGAACTTTTTTATGAATGTCTGTGATTCGTATTTGGTAAGGGATGATGATCTGACTTACAAGCTTTCATCTACGCATTATATTATTTATAGTTTGTTATCCTAAGTTTTTGATGGGCGTTTGTTATTATACGAACTCCCCGTGCGAGGGTTTCTATATTCCTTATCCCCTAGCCAAACCTCGCCACAAGGGATATAACTCGTTTGCAATCTGGCGGAGTAGGCTTACAGCTTGACTGCCCCAATAGGCGTATTTCTGTCGGCTGCTCGGCAACCAACATGTTTTCACCTTCACCCATATACTATTTACGATGGATGAAGATGGCGCTTCGTCGGACTTGGCTATACGGTTGTTTTTCCTATCATTCTTGTACTTGGTGTTTGGCGGCGTTACTTTAATTAGCCTGCTATTTTCGATATTCAGCTTTGGGATGAAACATCCTACATGGGTCTCGGGCTTTCGCGCGGCCTTAAAGTCCTCTCCCGGTCGACTTTTTCCGCATCCCGGGAGTGGGGGCCATTATATTCGTTTTATTATGCGGTTATCGGGCAGTTCATTAATAACCCCATCGAAGTTTATTTTATCGGCGGGCTAGTTATTCAACTTCTCGCATTGTGCGTTGTCACGTTTGTATCCTGGGCACTGTCACGATCATTGGCAATTTCAACCTTGATATTCGGCTTGATGCTCTGTTCTGGATATCTTCTCTGCTTGCCTCGGGTCTCTTATTTGGTGGCTATGTTGGTTGTGTTCGGGGTTTGGCTGGCAAGGCTGGAACATCGTCCGGCGAATTGGCTGGCCGTTACCCTGGTCATTTCATGGGTTATCTGCTTTATTAGGCCTGAATTTGTCCTTACCTTTTACTTGACGAGTGCTCTATTGGGAATAGTCATAATCGGATGGACAATTCCGGAACTGTATTGCAAATCCTGGCTTGTGCTCGAAGACCGAAGCCTCTATCGGTTGGCCGTTTATTTGTCAGTGACCGGCCTGTGCCTCTTTTGGTCATTTCCCGTGGTGCAGGGCGGCCACAGGGCGATGATGGCATTTCAACAGCATTATGCCTTACGGGGTCGGGGATCATCACTCATCGGTCGAACCCATGGCTCAATCGAGGCTGATCGCTGATATAATGTTCCCGGGTGCCATGACTCCGAAAGAGGCGTTTTGAAATCCATCTGAATGGCTACAATTCATATTTCACAATATTGTTGACATTTATCCCACGATAACGCGTCTCATTATAGTCTCGTATGAATGGTGTTAACAATTGGTTTGGCAGGGATTTCGGTGGGGCTTCTGGCCATTTCGGCCCACTATTTTACGTCCAAATGCAAAGCATCGGTTTGCGGAACGCTCTCAAAGCTTTACCACTCGTCGAATCTGGATTAGGACTGCCACCTTTGACGGCAATGGTCCTCGTATATCCGCGTGAACATTATGCAGTATCCTAATGGCGGCATTGATACCTTGTGCTGTGGCAATGGCGCAATGGCACTCCTGGTCAAAACGGTTAGATTTACTAATGGCACTCATCGTGGCCCTAATAATTGCGACGTCGGTTCCCGCTCTTCCTACCATAGATCAGCCGATTTAAGAGCTGTCATTGCGCTCCGTAATCTCAATTTGCCTATACGCAAAATGCTTGAGATAGACGGCGAATGGTGCGTCTACCTGAACCAGCGGTGCACTGTGGACTACGCTTTTGGGGTACGATGGACGACCTAAATCCGCCACCTCTAGCAAGCTTTCGAGCGATAAAGACTTGGATGCCATTATGGTTTCTAATGATCTAACAAAGTTGTTGGAAAGCCGCCACGATTATTCCTTAAGCGACCTTAACCAAAGTGGTGCTGGGGCGATATGGCGGCGATATGAGATCGGACATGACCTAAATCTGCTGCATCGGGAGATGCGCCCTTAACTGTGATCTTGTGGCCTGAATTGGAGCCTCCAGATCAGGCTCTGAACGACCCCGAGATACGGCGCCGTCAAGTCTCCTGGAATCAGCCAGCGTCGATTTCAGAGACAGTTTCTGGTCCTCGCTGGCCGAGGTTTCCCGCAGCAGGAGGCGGTGGCATGATCCCTCATCTCACGCGCGGGATGCGACGGCGGGATCCGATAAAGGGGCGCAGGTCGGCGTTTCGGGCTCTGGGCTGGGATGACCATCGTTGTCCTCGGCTGCATTGGGATTTCCGGTCAAGATGTGCCGTTGTCCGAAGATTGGAGATGGTGCCGGCGCTCGTGGGACGGCAGCCGAACCTGCTGGAATGGCTATGGGCACAAAACAACGAGCACCGGTTGCCCCTACAAAAGGCGGTCTATCTCGTCCTCCTCAAAATCGGCAGTGGCGATTTCAGGATCGGCATGCTTGCAAACGCCCTGTTTCTCGCAGGGGTTTGTCTCGCGATGGTTCTGACCGCCCGTCGTCTTCGCGGTGGCCGATCGCGACTGGCTGATGCGTTCTTTCCTCTCGTCCTCCTCCATATCGGGCATTTGGAGAACCTGATTTGGGGGTGGCGATCCAGTTTGTCATCTCGACGGTACTGGTTTGCGGATGGCTGTTGATCATTGTGCGCGAGCGTTGGCCCTTGCCGCCCTGGCCGGCTGTCGCTGCTGGACTTGTATTGGTTTTGCTGCCGCTCTCCGGCGCCAACGGCGTCCTGTTCACACCTTTTGTTGCCTCGTGTGGCTGGCCGTCGGCATCGCTCTGCATCGCCGCGAGATGAGCGCAAGGTTGGATCGCTCCTTTTCTCAGCGCTTGCATGATGATTTCGATCGCACTACGCTGGGCTTTATTTTGTCGGGATATACGCCGTCGGAAACTCCCAATCCCGGCCTTGGGCCGACGGTGCTGACCGGCGCGAGGTTCATCGGGATGGCGCTCGGCCCCGTGGGTGGTGGCAAGGTCCCTCCCAAATTGATTTCTGGGGTCCTTTTCTGCACTGTCGCCTTTGTCCTTTTGGGTTCGGCGATAGCGCCTCTGAGGGAGGGTCTTCGTCGTGCTCAGGGCTCAGAACGCTTCCGAGTCTTGGGATTGCTGGTCTTCGCGGCGGCCATGGCGGCTCTGGTCTTGGCCATGGCGTGGGGCCGAGCCGGGTGGGTGCCCGTTTACGATATGCCCGATCGCTACGCGCTTTTGAGCGTACCCGCCTTGTGTGCGGCGTATTTCGCCTGGATCCTCTATGCGACGGAGGCCGTTGGTAACCGCGTCGCGATCGCCTTTGCGATCGTCGGCCTGCTCGCGCTCCCGTTCAACCTGCGCGAAGGGAATTGGTGGCGCCGCTGGTATGCGAGCGGGATGGCCGCGTTCGAGCAGGACCTTTCGGCGGGCTTGTCCTGGCAGGAACTCGCCGACAAGCACTATAAGTTTCTGCTGCATTGGGATCGCAGCGGATTGGTGGAGAGCATGAAAATGCTGCACGATGCGAAGATCGGGCCGCTCGGCAGAGCCGCGCCCCGCTAGCCGGTACCGGCCCGGAAAGGGAGAACGATCATGTCTCGTAAGCTGAAGGCGGCCGTCGCCCAGCTCGGCCCCGTTCATCTCGCCGACACGCGTCCCGCCGTCGTCGACCGGCTGAGCCGGATGATGCGCGAGGCGCATGCCGGCGGCGCGCGCTTCGTCGCCTTTCCGGAGCTCGCGCTAACCACCTTCTTTCCCCGCTATTGGATGACCGACCAGCAGGAGATCGACCGCTTTTTCGAGCGCGAGATGCCCGGCCCGGAAACCCTGCCGTTGTTCGATCTCGCCCGCGAGCTCGGGGTCGGCTTCTATCTCGGCTATGCCGAGCTGACCCAGGAAAAGGGCGAAGCCCGCCGCTACAACACTTCTATTTTGGTCGGCACCGACGGGCGGATCATCGGCCGGTACCGCAAGATCCATCTCCCCGGCCACTCCGAGCACCTGCCCGATGCGCCGTTCCAGCACCTCGAAAAGCGCTATTTCGATGTCGGCAACGAGGGCTTCCGGGTGTGGCGCGCCTTCGACGCGGTGGTCGGCATGTGCATCTGCAACGACCGCCGCTGGCCGGAGACGTTTCGCGTGATGGGCCTGCAAGGGGTCGAGGTCGTGGCACTCGGCTACAACACTCCCACCGATAACATTCACCACCCCGAGCCGCTGCATCTGCGGATGTTCCATCATCTGGTCACGATGCAGGCCAACGCCTACCAGAACGGCACCTGGATCCTCGCCGCCGCGAAGGCCGGCAAGGAGGACGGGTTCGGCCTGATCGGCGGCTCGGCGATCATCGCACCGACCGGCGAGATCGCCGCCCGCGCGCTCGGGGAAGGCGATGAAGTGATCGGCGCGACCCTGGATCTTGACCTCGGCGATTACATCAAGCGCACGATCTTCAACTTCGAGAAGCACCGCCGCATCGAGCATTACCGGCTGATCACCGAGCGCACCGGCGCAAGGACCGAAGTGTAGCCGGCGAAAGGTCTGTCAGCTCTTCGGTGTTGGGACAGGGATCCCGGGTATATTTACGCCGACCGAGCCCAGATGGTTGCGGCTGGTGAAGTAGAGGGTTTTCCAGTCGGCGCCGCCAAAGGCGAGATTGGTGGTGGCGGGTGCCCCGTGGACGATGCGGCCGAGCTTCTTGCCGTTTGGCTCGATGATCCACAGGCCGCCCGCGCCGCCGCAATAGACGTTGCCTTGGACATCGACCTTCATCCCGTCCGGGACGCCGGGCTCGTCGCCGCGCAGATCGGCAAAGACCCGGTCGGTCTGCTTGGCCAAGGTGCCGTTGGGGGCGAGCTCGAACACCCGGATATGCCCCCGGCGCGAAGTCATTGATGTAGAGCAGCTTCTCGTCGGGCGAGAAGGCGAGCCCATTGGGGACGATAAAGTCGCCGATCAACAGGCTCATCGTTCCGAGATCAGGCGTCACACGATAGACCCCCGAGAAGCTCAAGTCCCACTGATCGGGCGCGGCGGGGCTGGTCCACGGGTCGGTGAAGTAGATGCAGCCATCGGATTTGACGACGACGTCATTGGGCCGGTTGAGCTGCCGCCCCTGAAAGCTGTTGGCGATCACCGTGATGCTGCCGTCGAGCTCCTGGCGGGTGACCCGCCGGGAATCGTGCTCGCAGGCGACAAGCCGGCCCTGCAGGTCGCGAGTGAGCCCGTTGGCCCGGTTGGTCGGCTCCTGGAACAGGGAAACCCCTTTACCCGGCTCGTATTTCATGCGGCGGTTGTTGTGGATGTCGCTGAACAGCAGATAGCCGCCCTCCTTCCACCACAGCGGCCCCTCGGCAGGCCCGAGCCCACCGCCGAACCCGTCCGCGAGATGCTGGATCGGCTCGGACGCGGAGATGATCTTTTCCAGCTCCGGCGCCAGCTGCTCGATGCGTGTCGACGGCTGGGACGAAACGCGACCACCGGACATGGCGAATCCTCCTGCTGCAATAATCATTGCCAAGGCGTGTCGATGTGAAAGCCCGACCTGATTTATCAATGGCGATCCCGCTTTTTCGCAGCCCGAGCCGGTCCGACAGCTTGCTCGGTGCGCGTTTCTGCCCAACCTACGGCGCAGCCGTGCGCGGGGCAAGCCGGCGATCGCCGGGACAGTGCGATGCCAGGGGGGCATGACGCTGCTTGCCTGCATCGAGGCCCTCACGGAATCAAGACCCGCCGCATCTACAGGCGAAAGGCCGGCCGATGCCACCAGCGCCGGAAAACGGGTTGGGCGGTTGACGCAGCAGCAAGATCGGGGCACATGGTTCGGTTGAGGAGCGCACATCATGGCTGCTGACGCCGAGACGGCGATTACGCTGACCGACGCACCGAACGATGGAGAGCGCGCCGTCATCATGGACGGGTTGCTCGCGTACAATGAAGCGCAGGTGGGTGCTTCGGACGCGCGTCCGCTCGCCATTCTCGTCTGCGATCCCGCGACAAGAAAAGTCGCCGGCGGGCTGCTGGGCCGCACCTATCTCGGCCTTTTGACAGTCGAACGGTTTTTTCTGCCGGACGGCCTCAGGCGCGACCGGCTTGGCAGCCGGGTCCTCGCCATGGCAGAGGATGAGGCGCGGCGGCGCGGGTGCACCCGTGCAGTGTTGTCCACGCTCCACTTTCAGGCGCCGGGATTTTATCTGAAGCAGGGCTGGGAGGTTGCCGCCCGGATCGATTGCGAGCCGCCCGGCCACACGCGGTTCTATATGACCAAGAAGCTCTCCTGAACGCGCGGTTAGTCCACGGCGAAGGCTGGAAGAACTGGCCCCACGATTGGGGCGGCCGTCCGCCGGCAGTCAGCGAGACGGGCCCGAATGTAATAGCCGGCCCTCGGCGACCCGTGCCGTGAGCAGCTTCACCAGGTCGTCGACCACATAGCGGCTTTCGACGAGCTCCAGCCCGGCTTCTGGAATGTGCCTCTCGGTCTGCCGGTCGAAGCTCCCCCCATATGCCCAGGCGACCCAGGGCCGCCAGATGCACGACAGGATCCTGCGAACGGTGCCCTTCGGCCGGACATAATCGAGCAACCGGATCAGGCCGCCCGGTTTAACGACTTGCCCGAGCTCGCGTAGCGCCGGCACTTGGAGATCACCGGGCAGGACGCAAAACAAGAAAGTTGCGACAGCGGCATCAAATGAGCCGGTTGGGAATCCAGAATTTGTGACGTCCATCTGGTAAAGCCGCCCGGCGGCCGAAACGGCCGGACATCGCCGGCTCGCTCGCGCCAGCATCGCGGGGCTGGTGTCGATCCCGGAAACGATGGCTCCTGCCGGGTAGAACGCGCAATTGCGGCCGGTGCCGATCCCCGCATCCAGCAGATGGCCGTCCATCCCGCGAAAGAGCAGCGGCCGCAATGCGCGATATCGTTTCCGCTCAAAGGCTAAATCGAGCAGGTCGTAAAACGGTGCAATCCGTTCGTATCGCGCAAGATTGGAGGTCTGAGTTGCCACTGCTTCCAGGCATTCAGATCATTCAGCCTCGTAGTCCCGCCGCGTGGGCTGAGCCGAGCGATACTCGTTGCTTCAGTCGGAGAGTATTTCTCTGAGGATCGCCCGCTTTTGCCGGATGCCCCGCTTGTCGGGCTTGAACTCCCAGCCGGCAAATTGGTATCGCTTGCGCCGGGCCGACCGCGGCAGGGCAGCGCGGCCAATGACCTCGACGCCGGTTTGCATCGGCGGGTTCTTTGCCGAACCCTCGAGCAAGCGCTGCCGCTGCGTCGCGCTGTCCGGACCCAAATAGGTGTAGCCTGATTTGTAGCTCACGGGTGCGATCATGTGGGCGCGGCGCGCGATCTCCGCGGCGGCTTCCTTGCTTCCGCATTCCAGACAGCAATCGAAGCCGAGCCTCGCCCGCGGTTCGGGAAACTCGTTCCCGCAGCGGCAATGCGGCATTATCGGGGCGTGCTGCGATCTGCCGGCACCCCAATGATCCGCTCGATTTCGGCGACCGTCACGTCATAAAGCTCGGCGACCTGCGCCGGCGTCATCCCATAGCGCGCCAGGGTGCGGATACGGCCGATTTGTGAAGCAGGCACTACGCTCGCTGTAGATCTCGCGACGGGTTTTCGCCGCAACGGCTTGGGCTCGGGCGGAGTGTCTGCCTGAATTACGGGAGACATGCGCGGCGGAAGATTAAAGATTCGGGGTTGGCGTCGACCAGGTTGGTCGGCCGGAACGGCCTGGTCCGGCGACGCGGCAGGCAGCCCGGCCTCGGCGACGTGCCGGCTCGGCTTGAAAAGGTCTTCGGCTGCTTGGCGAGCCCGGTTGATTTTCTCGCGATTATTTCGATCGTCAGCTGATTGCCACTCGGTCACCGAGCCCCACTCCAATGAACATCGTTAATATAAAATGGATATAAGTTTCAGGCCGGGATCTGCAAGGACGTTCCATCCCCCACCGGAGTGTCGTTCGACAGGAAAGCCCCGGCAATCTGCAGAAAGGCTCCGGGCTGCTCAACATGCACCCAGTGCCCGGCGCCTTCGATGCGCTCGATTTTCGCTTGCGGGAACAGCCGCCGAATCTCCGGTTCGTTTTCAGGTTGGATGTAGTTGGAGCGCGCGCCCGAAATGAAGAGGGTCGGGCCCTCATAAACTGCGCCGGCGGGAAGCTCCGGGAACCCGCAGATCCGGAAGAAGTCGCGCTCGATCGCATCGAGGTTCAGCCGCCATCGGGGCTCTCCACCGCCGGCGACCAGGTTCTGCAGCAAGAACGCGCGCTCCGCCGCATCGGGGACAGCGCCGGCGAGGCGTGCGTCGATCTCGCTGCGGCGCGTCATGCCGCGAAGGTCGAGGGCGCGCATCGCGCGGACATAGCCCTGCAGGCTCGGCGGATTGGGGACGGGCGCGATGTCCACGACGACCAGCCGATCGACCTCCGCCGGATGCCGCAACGCCGTGACCATCGCAACCTTGCCGCCCATGCTGTGGCCCAGCAGCGCTGTGCGATCGAGCCCCCGCGCAGCGAGGGAGACGCGCAAATCCTCGACCATGTCGTCATAGGCCATGCCCTCCGCCCAGGGCGAGGCGCCGTGATTACGCAGATCGAAGGCCAGAACTCGGCGGGTGCCGGCAAGCGCCTGAGCGGCCGACCGCCAATTGCGGCCGGAGCCGAAGAGGCCGTGCAGGATCGCTAACGGCGGCCCCGCGCCGTATTCGGCTACTGCAAGCTGAACCGGCATCTGGTCTGCCCAGGGTTGGCGTCGCTCCCGAGAGCTTGAGAAAGGGTGGGCTGCATTCCGGCGAATATATACTCGAGGAGAATGCCTCCGGCATCCTCTCCGAGCGGAGGAGGATTGTTTCGGGCCGGTGGCTTCGATAGGTTGCCCCGGCAGATCAGGGGAGAGCCCGGCATGGCGATCATCGTTGGCACTGGCGATTTCAAATACCGCATCGTCGAGGATTGGGCGAAATTGCCCGACGGGTGGTCGTTCAAAGAGGTCGGGGCGGTCGGGGTCGACGCCAAGGACAACGTCTATGTCTTCAACCGCGGCGAGCATCCGGTAATGGTGTTCGACCGCGAGGGAAACTTCCTCCGCTCCTGGGGCGAGGGCCAGTATCCGCGGGCGCACGGCGTTCATATGGGACCGGACGATTCGATTTATTTGACCGACGACGGTGGCCATTTCGTGCGCAAATGTTCGCTCGGCGGCAAAATCTTGCTCGAGATCGGCGTGCCGGGCAAGCCGTCTCCGTATATGAGCGGCGAGCCGTTTCACCGCTGCACCCACACGGCGCTGTCGCCGAAGGGCGAAATCTACGTCTCCGACGGCTACGGCAACGCCAAGGTCCACAAATACACGCCTGATGGCAAATTGCTGATGTCGTGGGGCGGCCCCGGCACCAACCCCGGCGAGTTCAACATCGTGCACAACATCTGCACCGACGCCGATGGCTGGGTCTATGTCGCCGACCGCGAGAACCACCGCGTGCAGGTGTTCGACGGCAACGGCAAATACGAAACGCAGTGGAACAACTTGCACCGGCCGTGCGGGCTCTACATGGACTACACCCGCCACCCGGTCTGCTATATCGGCGAGCTCGGCCCGGTGCAGCCGGTTAATCGCAACAGCCCGAACCTCGGCCCCCGCGTCAGCATCGTCGACAACCAGGGCAAGCTGCTCTCGCGCTTTGGCGACCTGCATGCCGGCACCGCGCCGACCGCCTTTCTCGGCCCGCACGGGCTCAGCGTCGACTCGCGCGGCGACCTCTATGTCGGCGAGGTGTCTTGGACGCAGTGGCCGCAATTCTATCCCGACACGCCGCGGCCGGCCTATATTCGCTCGTTGCAGAAATACGAGCGGGTGCGCTAAAGGAGAACGGCAATGGCAGAGATCGTGGGCACCGGCGACTTCAAGTACCGGATTATCGAGAACTGGGCGAAATTGCCCGACGGGTGGTCGTTCAAAGAGGTCGCCGCGGTCGGCGTCGACGCCAAGGACAATGTCTACGCCTTCAGCCGCGGCGAGCACCCGGTCATGGTGTTCGACCGCGAGGGCAATTTCCTGCGCTCATGGGGCGAGGGGCAGTACCCGCGGGCGCACGGCGTCCATATGGGACCGGACGATTCGATCTATCTAACCGATGACGGCGGCCATTTCGTGCGCAAATGCTCGCTCGACGGCAAGGTGTTGCTCGAGATCGGCGTGCCCGGCAAGCCAGCCGAATACATGAGCGGCGAGCCGTTTCACCGCTGCACACACACGGCATTGTCGCCGAAGGGCGAGATCTATGTCTCCGACGGCTACGGCAACGCCAAGGTCCACAAATATTCGCCTGACGGCAAATTGCTGATGTCGTGGGGCGAGCCTGGGACCAATCCCGGCGAGTTCAACATCGTGCACAACATCTGCACCGACGCCGATGGCTGGGTCTATGTCGCCGACCGCGAGAACCATCGCGTCCAAGTGTTCGACGGCAACGGCAAATACGAGACCCAGTGGAACAATCTGCACCGGCCGTGCGGGCTCTACATGGACTATACCCGCCACCCGGTCTGTTATATCGGCGAGCTCGGCCCGTCGATGGCGGTCAATTTGAAGAGCCCGAACCTGGGCCCGCGCGTCAGCATCGTCGACCACCAGGGCAACTTGCTGAGCCGCTTTGGCGATCCGCATGCGAGCCTTGCACCGACCGGGTTCATCGGTCCGCACGGCATGTGCGCCGACTTGCGCGGCGACCTCTACGTCGGCGAGGTCTCCTGGACCTTGTGGCCGGGCGCATTTCCCGGCGAGCCGCGGCCGGACCCTCTGCGCTGCTTCCGCAAGTTCGAGAAGGTTCGGTAATGGGTCAGGTCAGCGTGCCGGTCAACGGCCGCTCGTTCACGATATCTTGCGAGGACGGGCAGGAGCCTCGGATCCGGCGCCTCGCCCAATATGTCGACGCCAAGGTAGCTGGGTTCGTCGCCGATGTCGGACAGGTCGGCGAGGCCCGGCTGCTGCTGCTCGCGGCGCTCGTCATCGCCGACGAGCTGTCGGACGCCAATGACGCGCTGGAGCAGGAGCGCAGCCGGGCCCGCACCGCCGAGCTTCCCCAAAACGGGGGGCGCGGAGCGGTCAGACAGGTCGAGGCTATTGCAGCACCGTCGCCGATACCCTAGCTTTGCTCGGCGGAGTGGGGCTGGGCGGTGCGTTAGGCCGCATGTTGCCCCGGGGCCGATACCTACCTCTTGGGGGCCGTCCCTGCCGAGGTCGTGGCTTCGGCACATGGTCGCCCACCTGCTACGGCGGGCCACGGAGGAGTTGCACGCCGACGGCCGAATCGGCTCCACCCCGCATCTTCGCACCAAGCCGGCCGCCGCTCCGGCGAACATGAGCGGCCCCCGGTGAACATCCTCTTCTGCGGCGATGTGATGGGCCGCCCGGGGCGCGAGGCGGTCAAGAAGCACGTGCCGGCGCTGCGGCGCCAATTCGCCCTCGACCTCGTTATCGCCAATGCCGAGAACGCGGCGGCGGGGCGTGGCTTGACCGAGCGCCTCTGCGGCGAATTTTACGAGTGCGGCGTCGACGTCCTGACCACCGGCAATCACGTCTGGGATCAGCGTGAGATCATTCCCTATATCGACCGCGACCCGCGCCTGTTGCGACCCGCGAACTTTCCGAAGAGGACGCCTGGCGCCGGGTGGCGGCTTCACCCCGTTGGAGACCGCAACGTCCTCGTGGTCAATCTGATGGGCCGGCTCTTCATGGATGCGCTCGACGACCCGTTTGCCCGGCTCGAAGAGCTGCTGGGCGAGTTCCGCCTGGGCGCCGACGCGTCGGCGATCGTCGTCGACTTCCATGCCGAGGCGTCGAGCGAGAAGATGGCGCTGGCTCATTTCGCCGACGGCCGCATCTCGGCCGTGCTGGGCTCGCATTGTCACGTGCCGACCGCCGACAATCAGATCTTGCCGGGCGGCACCGCCTACCAGACGGATGCGGGAATGTGCGGCAACTACGATTCGGTGATCGGGATGCAGAAGGGGCCGGCAACCCTCCGCTTCGTCACCAAAATGCCGGGTGAGCGGCCGCAGGTCGCGGAGGGCGAGGCGACCCTGTGCGGCATCCTGCTCGAAACCGACGACGAGACCGGCCTCGCCCGCGCGGTTGAGCCGGTGCGACTCGGCGGCCGCCTCACCCCCCACCTGCCGCGCCGTTAGCAGAAGAATTCCCCCTCTCCGCCCTCGGGGGCGGAGAGGGTCGGGGTGAGGTGGGGGGAGGCCTCAAACTCCGAACCCGCGGCGCACCCACCTCACCCTCCCCATCGCTGACGCGATGGGTCCCCTCCCTCTCCCCCCTTGCAGGGCGGAGAGGGCAATTCCATTCCATCGGAGTGGGCCGGAGGCGCCCCAATCCTGCCATATTGGATTGTTACCGACCCCTCCCGAACATTTCCGGCCGTGGTGCCGACGGGGAGCGGCGCAGGGATCGATGGCTGGCCATTCGCAATTCAAGAACATCATGTACCGGAAGGGCGCGCAGGACAAAAAGCGCGCCAAGGTCTTTACCAAGCTGATCCGGGAACTGACGACTGCGGCCCGCACCGGCCTGCCCGACCCGGCAACCAATCCGCGGCTGCGGGCCGCCGTCCTCGCCGCGCGGCAGGCCAACATGCCGAAGGACACGGTCGAGCGCGCGATCAAGCGCGGCGCCGGCGGCGCCGCCGACGAGGCCTATGAGGAAGTGCGGTACGAAGGATATGGCCCCGGCGGCACGGCGGTAATCGTCGAGGCGCTCACCGACAACCGAAATCGCACAGCGAGCGAAGTTCGCGCCGCCTTTACAAAGGCGGGGGAGCTCTGGCGGAAACCAACAGCGTCAGCTTCATGTTCGATCGCGTTGCGGAGGTCGCGTATCCTGCTGCGACCGCAACCGCCGAGGACATGTTGGAGGCGGCGATCGAGGCAGGGGCGAACGATATCGAGAGCGACCCAGAGCAGCACATCGTGACTTGCGCGCCGGAGGAGCTGAACGCGGTCCGCGACACTCTGGAGGCCCGATTCGGCCCGGCAACTTCTGCGCGGCTTGTCTGGCGCCCGAAAACCAACTCCCCGATCGACGAGAACACAGCGACCACGCTGTTCAAGTTGCTCGAGGCGCTCGAAGACAGCGATGATGTCCAGAATGTCTATTCGAATTTCGAGGTCGCCGAAGACGTGATGGCGCGGCTCGACGCCTGACGCCGGCGACTGAACCGCGATGCGCGTTATCGGGCTCGATCCCGGGCTGCGGCATACCGGCTGGGGCGTCATCATGGTAACCGGCAACCGGCTGACCCACGTCGCCGACGGGGTCGTGCACGCCGCGGCCGACCAGCCGCTCGCGATGCGGCTCGTATCCCTGTTCCGGCAGGTCACGGCCGTGCTCGAACGCTTTTGCCCCGATGAGGCGGCGGTCGAAGAGAGCTTCGTCAACCGCAACCCGGCGTCGACCCTGAAGCTCGGCGTGGCCCGCGGCGTGGTCCTGCTCGCACCGGCCGTGCGCGGCCTGCCGGTGGCCGAATACTCGGCCAATCTGGTCAAGAAGGCGGTCGTCGGCGCCGGGCACGCGGACAAGGCCCAGGTCCAGATGATGGTGCGGCAGATCCTGCCGGGTTGTGCTATCGCCGAGCCGGACGCCGCCGACGCTCTCGCGGTGGCGATTTGCCACGCGCACCTCGCTCAGACGCAACGCCGATGGAGCGCCTCGGCGTGATCGCCAAGCTCGCGGGCGTCATCGATCAGGTCGGCGCGGATGCGGTGGTCATTGACGTGAACGGCGTCGGGTATCTGGCCTTCTGCTCGACCAGCACGATCAGCCGATTGCCTCCGCCGGGACTGCCGGCTCGGCTGCTGATCGAGACGCATGTGCGCGAGGATCACATCCACCTTTACGGCTTTGCCGACGCAGCGGAGCGCGAGTGGTTCCGCAGGCTGACGACCGTGCAGGGTGTCGGCGCCCGGCTGGCACTTGCCATTCTCTCGACTGCGGACCCGGAGCAGCTGGCCCTCGCCATACTGGCGCAGGACAAGGCGGCGCTGGCCCGCGCCGAGGGTGTCGGCCCGAAGCTCGCTGCCCGGATAATCAACGAGTTGCGGGACAAGATATCCGGTCCTGGAGCCGCGGCCTTCCCGACCACGATCCCGGCAGCGGCGCTCGACGGCGAACCCGGCGCCGCCGCCGATGCGGTCTCGGCCCTGGTCAATCTAGGCTATCGCCGGGTCGAAGCATTTGGCGCCGTCGCGGCAGCGGCTAAGCGACTGGGCAGCAGCGCAGAAACCAGCGCGCTGATCCGCGCCGGGCTGCAAGAGCTCGGGCAATGAACGATACCCAGCCGCGCATCATCGGCCCTGAGCCGACCGAGCGGGACGAGCGAGAGGCCTCGCTGCGGCCGCTGGCGCTCGACGATTTCGTCGGCCAGCGCCAGCTGCGCGACAATCTGCGCGTCTTTATCGACGCCGCCAAAAACCGGGGCGAAGCCCTCGACCATGTCCTCCTCGCCGGCCCTCCCGGGCTCGGCAAGACGACCCTGGCGCATATCGTCGCCCGCGAGATGGGGGTGGGCTTTCGCGCAAGTTCCGGCCCCGTCATTCAGCGCGGCGGTGATCTCGCCGCCGTCCTGACCAACCTGCAACCGCGGGACGTGCTCGTTCATCGACGAGATCCATCGGCTGGCGCCCTCGGTCGAGGAGGTTCTCTACCCGGCAATGGAGGATTTTCAGCTCGATCTGATCATCGGCGAAGGGCCGGCCGCGCGATCCATACGGATCGATCTCGCTCCGTTCACACTGGTCGGAGCGACGACCCGGTCGGGCCTGATCACCCGGCCGCTTACGGGAGCGGTTCGGCATTCCCTTGCGCCTCGTTTTCTATGAGCCTGCCGAGCTCGAACAGATCGTCAGCCGCGGCGCTCGCTCGCTCGCAGTCGAGCTGCAGCCCGATGGCGCCGCCGAGATCGCGCGGCGTGCGCGCGGCACCCCGCGGGTCGCGATCCGCTTGTTGCGCCGGGTCCGCGACTTTGCCGCTGTCGAGGGGCTGACGAGGATCGATTCGGCGGCTGCAGACGCGGCGTTGCGGCGGCTCGATGTCGATGGGCGCGGGCTCGACGGCATGGACCGGCGTTACTTGGGGTGCATCGCAGAACATTATGCGCGGCGGCCCGGTCGGCGTCGAAACTCTGGCGGCCGCGCTCGGCGATGAACGCGACGTCATCGAAGAAGTGATCGAGCCCTACCTGATCCAGGAGGGCTTCGTGCAGCGCACGCCGCGGGGGCGCGTGCTGACCCGGACCGCGTTCCGCCACCTCGAATTGCCGATGCCGGCGAGCCTGCCGGCCCAGCTCGACCTTCTCGCGGTCATTGCCGGGTGCCTTCGAGGATATCACCCTGACGCCGATAATCGTCCAAAAGACGCCATAAAGGGCCGACAACCATGCAGTCCAACGCCATCGACGCTTTGCCGCTTGCTGGTTCGATTTCTCATGACCTTTCGATCATCGGGCTGTTCCTGCAATCCGATGCCATCGTCAAACTGGTGATGCTGATCCTGTTGCTCGCCTCGTTCTGGTCGTGGGCGGTGATCTTCGACAAGGTGATCCGCATCCGCCGGCTGCGGCATGCCGCTTCCAGCTTCGAAGAGACCTTCTGGTCCGGCGGCTCGCTCGACGACCTCTATGAGCGGGTCGGCCAGCGCCCGCCTGATCCGATGACCGCGGTGTTTTCGGCGGCGATGCGAGAATGGCGCCGCAGCGCCGCCAAGAACCTGCTCGGCACGCCGGGCATGCGGGCCAGCCTGCAGCAGCGCATCGAGCGGGTGATGAGCGTCACGGTCGGGCGCGAGATGGAGCGGGTAGAGCGCTTCATGGCTTTCCTCGCAACAGTGGGTTCGACCGCCCCGTTCGTCGGATTGTTCGGCACGGTTTGGGGCATCATGGACAGCTTCCAATCGATCGCCGCCACCAAGAACACCAGCCTTGCCGTTGTCGCTCCCGGCATCGCCGAATTGCTGTTCGCGACGGCGCTGGGCCTCGTCGCCGCGATCCCGGCGGTGATCGCCTACAACAAACTGGCAACCGATTTTGGGCGCTACGCCGGCCGGCTCGAGGCCTTTGCCAGCGAATTCAGCGCAATCCTGTCGCGCCAGCTCGACGAGCGGCCCTGACGATGGCGCTAACGGGTCTCGGCGGCAACGGTCACCGCCTGGCCGGGCGCTACCGGCCGATGTCGGAAATAAACGTGACGCCGCTGGTCGACGTGATGCTGGTGCTGCTGGTGGTTTTCATGGTCGCGGCGCCGCTGCTGACGGTCGGGGTGCCGGTCGATCTGCCGCAGACCCAGGCGCCGCCGATCACCGAGCCTAAGGAGCCGCTCGTCATCACGATCAATGGCGAAGGCCGCATCTACATCCAGGAAAGCGAGGTCTCGACGGATTCGCTGGTGCCGAGACTGCAGGCGATTACCGGCAGCAACCCCGACGCGCTGCTCTATGTCCGCGGCGATCGGGCAATCAATTACGGCCGCGTCGTCGAGGTGATGAGCCTCGTCAGCAGCGCCGGCTTCCGCAAAGTGTCCTTGATAGCCGAGTCTCCGAAGGGCGCCGCCGGCAAAAACGCGGCCGGCGGGACAGCCTCCGATAGACCGGCGCGGGCGGTCAAGCGCTGACACGAGCGGGTCTTTTCACGCCGATGAGCTTGGCGATTGCAGCGCCGGTGATGGCGCGGCCAGCTTCTGCCCCCGAGGAGCCGTCCGACGGAATTGCCCGGCCGCGGCCTCGCGCTTTCGGCGGCCTTTCACCTGGTTCTCGGCGCAGTCCTGATCGTCGGCCTGCCGAAATTGTTCGATCCGCCGCGAGCCGCAGGAAATTCCCGTTGCGGTACAGCTGGTGACGATTGCGCCGGAGACGCGGGCGACCCGCCCAAACCCTGATCCGAAGCCCGAAGCCAAGCCGGAAATTCCGGACATCGATGCCCCCAGCGGCGAAACCCGAGCCCAAGCCGGAGCCGCCGAGGCCTGCACCCGTCCCGCCGCCTCGCCGCTGCGGTTCCCCCGGATCCCGAGCCGCAGCGCCTGCCGGAGACCAAACCGGAACCGCCGAAGCCCGCGGAAAAAGTCGAGACGCCGAAGCCCCCGCCGCCGAAGCCGACCGAGCCAAAACCGGAACCGGTGAAAACGGTGGAAAAACCGATTGAGCTTCCGAGGCCGGCTCAAAAGCCCGAGCCGCCGCGGCAAATGGCCAAGCAGGAGCCGAAGCCGATGGAACAAAAGCGCGAGGCGAAGCCGGAGGAGAATAAATACGATCCCCAGCAATTCGAGGCGCTGCTGAAGAACCTGGCGCCGCAAGACGCAGCGCCGTCGCCCGATTCGCCGCCGCAGAAGGCGCGGCCCGCCTCGGCCAAGGCTTCCTCGCAGCCGAAGGCCCCGCTGGGCGGCCAGCTCACGGCCAGCGAGCTCGACATGGTCCGCCACCAGATTGCGCGGTGCTGGAATGTCCCGGCCGGGGCTCGAGACGCCAAGGATCTCGTCGTCGAGATAAAGGTGGTTGTCGATCCTGACGGGACCGTGCGCCAAGCGACGATCGTCGATCAGGCGCGGATGGGCAGCGACCCGTTCTTCCGCGCCGCCGCCGAGAGCGCGAGGCGGGCCTTCTTCAACCCTCTCTGCCGCCCGCTGCACTTGCCGGCCGAGAAATATGCGATCTGGAAAGACCTGGTCGTCGACTTCAGCCCAAAGGACATCTTATGAAGAGTAGCCGTCGAATATTCGCCGGTATGATCGCTGCGCTGCTCGTGATCTTCTCGAATGCCGGCGGGTCGCCGCGTGCCGAGCTGCGGATCGACATTACCAGCGGCAAGATCGAGCCGATGCCGATCGCGATCCCGCCGTTTCCGGGTGGAGCCGCAAATGAAAGCCAGGCGGGCCGACGACATAGCGGGCGTGGTTTCGGCTGATCTCGAACGCTCCGGCCTGTTTCGGCCGCTCGACGCGCGCAGCTTCATCCAGAACATCTCGGCTTCCGATTCCCAACCCCGATTTCCCGATTGGCGGCAGATCAATGCCCAGGCGCTGGTGACCGGCTCGGTCAAGACGCAAGGCGACGGAAGGCTGAGGGTCGAGTTTCGTCTGTGGGACGTCTTCGCCGAGCAGCAGCTCACCGGCTTCGGCTATACGACAACCCAGCAGAACTGGCGCCGCATCGCCCACATCATTGCCGACGAGATCTACAAGCGGATCACTGGCGAAGAAGGCTATTTCGATACCCGGATCGTCTACGTGTCGGAGGCGGGGCCGCCGGACAAGCGGATCAAGCGCCTCGCCATCATGGATCAGGACGGGGCAAACAACCGGGTGCTGACGGACGGCCGCGCGCTGGTCCTGACGCCGCGCTTCTCGCCGACCGCCCAGGAGATCACTTACCTCTCCTACGGCAGCGGCGCGCCGCGGGTCTATCTGTTCAACATCGATACCGGGCAGCAGGAGGCCGTCGGCGATTTCCCCGGTATGACCTTTGCTCCGCGGTTTTCGCCCGACGGCAACCGGGTGGTCTTCAGCCGCGCCGAGAACGGGGTCAGCAATCTCTTTGCGCTCGATCTGCGCACCCGGCGCGCGACGCGCCTTACCGATAGCCAGGCGATCGACACCTCGCCGTGCTTTTCGCCGGACGGCAGCAAAATCGCGTTCAACTCCGATCGCGGCGGCACGCAGCAGCTATACGTGATGAATGCGGATGGCAGCGGCGTCAAGCGGATCAGCTTCGGCTCGGGAAAATACGGCACGCCAGTCTGGTCTCCGCGCGGGGATTTGATCGCCTTCACCAAGATCGACGGGGGCTCGTTCTTTATCGGCATCATGCGGCCCGATGGATCGGGCGAGCGACTGCTGACGCGGGACTTTCTCGTCGAAGGACCGACATGGGCGCCGAATGGCCGGGTGTTGATGTATTATCGCCAGTCACCATCCGACTCGCGCGGTCACGGCGGCTCGACCCGCCTGTTCTCGATCGACTTGACCGGATCCAATCAGCGCGAGGTCATAACCCCGCAGGATGCTTCGGATCCGGCGTGGTCTCCGTTGCTTCGCTGACCCGCTAACAACCCACACCGTTCGACGAGGGGATCGACATGCATAAAAGTATCCTGCCTCTGCTCGGCGTTCTTCTGATGCTCGCCGCCTGCAGCAGCGCGCCCGAGACGCCGCCGCCAGGTGCGCCGGGCGGGCCGCAATCTGGCTCGGGCGGTCCCGGCGGGATCGGTTCGAGAAGCGGGCTGCCGGGGTCGCAACAGGATCTCGAAGCAAGTGCCGGCGACCGGGTGTTCTTTGCGTTCGACCGCTCCGACATCTCGCCGGAGGCGCGGGAGACGCTGGCCAGGCAGGCCGATTGGTTGCGGCGGTACCCGAACGTCACGGTCACGATCGAAGGGCATTGCGACGAGCGCGGCACGCGCGAGTACAATTTGGCGCTCGGCGAACGGCGCGCCCAGGCCGTCAAAAACGTGCTCGTCGCGCTGGGGATCCCGGCGAGCCGGATCTCGACGATCAGCTATGGCAAGGAGCGCCCGGCGGTCGTCGGGTCGAGCGAGGAGGCTTACGCCCAGAACCGGCGCGCTGTAACCACTGTCAACTGAGGCGGCGACACCTGCCTCAGGTGACCGGCCGCCTGCCGACCAAACTTTCGGCAAACCTCTGGGTATCGAGGCGCCCTTTTTTTGCCCTAAACAGACCCTAGTAGGGCTACCGGCTCTACTCCGCGCCGGTAGCGCTCTCGGGCGGCGCGGAGGGCTGCGCATCAGACTGACCCCCGGCTCACGCGAGATTTCGAGAGGCTGCTTTAATGATACGCGGTCCGATCCTGTCGCATGCCCGCCCAGCCCTCGCTCTTCATGGCGGTGATGGCGGTGCGATTGCGGTCCGATCCCGGCGGCTCGGTCGCAGGATCGGGCAATGCAGGACCGCTTGGACCGCGTGGAGAGGGATCTGACGATGCTGCAGCGCCAGTATACGCGGCGGCGGCCCGAGCCCGATTGTCCCCGGAGGTCCGGGGGCTCGCGGTCGATACCGAACTGCGGATGGATCGCATCGAAACCCAGATGCGCGACCTGACCGGGCGGATCGAGGTCGCGATGAACGGGGTCGAGCAGCTGCGCCGCCGGCTCGAGCAAATCAATGGCGATATGGAGGTCAGGCTCAGCCAGGGTCAGGGACCGCCGAGAGCTGCACCACCGAATTCGCATGCCTCCGCCGGGATCACCGACAGCAGCCCCGCTGGGCCGATAGCCTTGCGAACTGCTGCCCCGCTGGAGCCCGCCACCGCCGAAGCCGACCGCGAGCTTGATCCCGCCGGGTACTCTGGTGCCGCCGCCTCGGGATGCCCCGTCCGGAACCGGGAGCCTCACGCCTCCCGGACCCGCACCGGGAGCGCAAGCAATGAATTTCGCACCGGGCGACAGCGCGCGCCCGCCGAGTGCAGGCGGGCTGCCCGGCGGCTCGGCTTCCGAACAGTACAATCATGCTTATGGCTTGTTGAAGCAGCGCTGATTATCCTGCTGCCGAAGAAGCTTTCAGGACCTTTATTAGTAAGTCACCCGGATGATCGCTCTCGCTGGCAGCGCACAATACTGGTTGGGTGAGACTTTTTATGCGCGCGGTAAATATGTCGATGCTGCTAGTGCTTTCGCCGAGGGTTATAAGCGATATCCGAAGGGGACAAAGGCGGCCGACGATCTGTTGAAGCTCGGCATGTCGCTCGCCCGTGCCGACCAGAAACAAAATGCCTGTGTGGCGTTGGCACAGCTCGATCGCGACTTCCCGCATCCCGGGGCGGCGATTAAGGAGCGGGCGGTCGCGGAAAAAAAGCGGCTGGGTTGCTGATCGCCGCATCTCGAACCGAACCTCTGACCGTCGCCGAGCTCGGCGCCTCGCTCGTCCGCGCTCGCGCCATTTCGAACCCTCGCCTCTCGTGGCCGTCGCGGTTTCGGGCGGGCCCGACAGTCTCGCCCTCGCCATTCTGGCGGATCGCTGGGCGCGAGCCAGAGGCGGGGAAATCTGCGCCTTGACCGTCGACCACCGGCTGAGGCCCGAGAGCGGGACTGAAGCCCGCACGGTCCACGCTTGGTTGTCGGCAAGGTCGATCCGTCATGAGGTGCTGACCTGGGCGGGGGACAAAGCCGCAAACCGGGATACAGGCGGCAGCCCGCACCGCGCGGTATCGGCTGCTGGCCGGCTGGTGCCGCGAACACGGCTGTCTGCATCTGCTGACGGCGCATCATCGCGAGGACCAGATCGAAACTCACCTGATCCGCCGGCGCGCGCGCAGCGGACCGGATGGCCTTGCCGGAATGTCGGCGATTCGCGAACTCGCCGATTGCCGATTGCTGCGCCCGCTGCTCGGGGTCTCGAGCGCGCGTCTGCGGGCGCTGCTGGAAACCGAGCGCCAACCCTTTATCAGCGACCCGAGCAATCTCGACCTCACCTTCGAACGGGCACGCTTGCGGGCCGCTGACAGCGGGATACCGGGCGGCGAACCCGGCTTGGCCGAGACAATACACGCGTTTGGATGCGCGCGGACGGCGCGTCAGCGCGAGGCCGACGCCGCTCTTGGCAGGTTCGTGACGATGCACCCCGGCGGCTTTGCCGCGCTGGATCCCGCCGTTTTGAGAGCTGTGCCGCCCGGCGTGGCGGAGCGGGCGCTCTCCGCGGTCGTCGCGACGATCGGCGGCCGCCCCTATCCCGTGAGGCAAGGCCAAATCGCTCGCTTGCGCGATGTGCTCGATGGCGGTCGGGGACGCGGGCATTCGCTGGGCGGTTGCCGCTTCGTCCGTTGGCGGCGGAAGGTCCTCGTCCTGCGCGAACTTGCCGACGCCGCCGAGCCGCTCCGGCTCGCTCCGGGCGCGAGCAATTTCTGGGATCGGTACCGGGTGAGCCTCGCGGCGAGTGCGGCCCGACCCTTTGCGGTCGGGTATTTGGGCGGTTCTGGGGTGGCTCAGCTCAATCGGCTGCGCCCGCGGCCGAAGGAAGAGGTTCTGCCTCGCTTGCTCTTGCCGATTTTGCCGGCGGCATGGGACGAGAACGGCATTGCAGCAGTTCCTCATCTGGGGTTTAGACGCGCAGACATGGCAGCCGTGCCGCAGTTCGTTTTCCATCCGGGTAATCCGTTGACACAAGCGGGCTTTGCCGTTGTTTAACCCCGCCCCCTGCTTATCTCTAGACCGAGCGAAAATTGTCGCGGGCCTGCCCCGGCGGGGGTACTCTGTATCGGCGTGCGATGCCCTGCTCGGTATGGAAAGGCTTCTGACGTGAATAATTTCGGCAAGAATCTCGCCCTGTGGATCGTAATCGGGCTGCTTCTCGTCGCGCTTTTCAATTTGTTTCAGACCTCCTCCAGCCGAGGGCCGCAAGCCACGCTCGCCTTTTCGGATTTCCTTAACGACGTCAACCGCGGCCAAGTGTCCGATGTAACCATCCAGGGCAACAACATCAGCGGCCACTTCACCGATAGCCGCGCGTTCACCACCTATGCGCCGAGCGACCCCAACCTCGTGAGCCGGTTGACCGACAAGGGAGTGCGCATCACCGCCGCCCCGGTCGACGAGAATGTGCCCTCGCTGTTCGGCGTGCTGATCTCCTGGTTCCCGATGCTCCTGCTCATCGGAGTGTGGATCTTTTTCATGCGCCAGATGCAGGGCGGCGGCGGCCGGGCGATGGGCTTCGGCAAGAGCCGGGCCCGGCTGCTGACCGAAAAGGTCGGGCGCATCACCTTTGAGGATGTCGCCGGCATCGACGAGGCGAAGCAGGAGCTCGAAGAGATCGTCGAATACCTGAAGGATCCGCAGAAGTTTCAGCGGCTCGGCGGCAAGATCCCGAAGGGCGTCCTGCTGGTCGGGCCCCCCGGCACCGGCAAGACCTTGCTCGCCCGCGCGATCGCCGGCGAGGCGAACGTGCCGTTCTTCACGATCTCGGGGTCTGATTTCGTCGAAATGTTCGTCGGCGTCGGCGCGAGCCGCGTCCGCGACATGTTCGAGCAGGGCAAGAAGAACGCGCCCTGCATCATCTTTATCGACGAGATCGACGCGGTGGGCCGCCATCGCGGGGCCGGTCTCGGCGGCGGCAACGACGAGCGCGAGCAGACCCTCAATCAGCTGCTCGTCGAGATGGACGGCTTCGAGGCGAATGAGGGCGTCATCCTGATCGCCGCGACCAACCGGCCGGATGTGCTCGACCCGGCGCTGTTGCGGCCCGGGCGTTTCGACCGGCAGGTCGTCGTGCCGAACCCCGACGTCGTCGGCCGGGAGAAGATCCTCAAAGTGCACATGCGCAAGGTGCCGCTCGTCGTCCGATGTCGACGCCAAGGTCATCGCCCGCGGCACGCCCGGCTTCTCCGGCGCCGATCTGGCCAATCTGGTCAACGAGGCGGCTCTGATGGCGGCGCGCAAGGGCAAGCGCTCGGTCGCAATGAGCGAGTTCGAGCATCGCCAAGGACAAGGTCATGATGGGCGCCGAGCGGCGCTCGATGGTGATGACCGAGGACGAAAAGAAGCTGACCGCCTATCACGAGGCCGGTCATGCGCTGTGCATGCTCTATGCCGAAGGGCACGAGCCGTTGCACAAGGTGACGATCATCCCGCGCGGCCGGGCGCTCGGCATCACGATGTTTCTGCCGGAACGCGACAAGTACAGCCAGTCCAAGCTCGAGATCAAAGCGATGGTCGCGAGCCTGTTCGGCGGCCGCGTTGCCGAAGAGCTGATCTTCGGCACCGAGAAGGTCACGACCGGAGCAGCCGACGACATCCGTCGGGCGACCGGCTTGGCGCGCCGCATGGTCACCGAATTCGGGTTCAGCGAGAAGCTCGGGCCGCTCCGCTACAGCGAAAACGAGGAGGAGGTTTTCCTCGGGCATTCGGTGACCCAGCGCAAGAACGTCTCCGAGGCGACCGCCAAGGTCATCGACGAGGAGATCCGGCGCGTCGTCGACGAAGGCGAGCAGACCGCGCGGGAAATCCTGACCGCGCGCCTCGACGAATTGCACGCTTTGGCAAAGGGACTGCTCGAATACGAGACTTTGTCGGCCGAGGAGATCCGCCGGATCATCAAGGGCGAGCGGATCGTGCGCGACACCTCGACCGCCCCGGCGACCGAGGATGCGCGCACGGGAAGGCGCAGCTCGGTGCCGCCTTCCGGTCGTCCGACCGGGCTCGAGCCGGAGCCGCAGCCCGGCGGCTGAACAAGCAAGACTCGTCACCGCCTCGAGCCGTTCGCGATCTAATCCGCTCTCTCCTGTACTGCGGAGTGGAGCGGCCTCGCGGTCTGCTGACTTTCCCCAGCCAGCTTCCTTAACCATTTTTCATCGGTCCAAGCGAGGACTAGTAGAAGCTTCGGATGTTACGCGAAGCGCGAAAATGTCTTTTGACTCCCGAAGGCATTTTCCGCCAATTACACTCGTTCGGATGGGCGTGCACAATCTAGCGGGGAGCGATGACGCGGAAGCTCTTCGGCACCGATGGGATCCGCGGGACCGCCAATAGCGAGCCGATGACGCCGGAGACGGCCTTAAAAGTGGCGATGGCGGTGGTCAATGCTTTCACAATGGCGCCCACAAGCACCTGGTCGTGATCGGCAAGGATACGAGGCTGTCCGGCTACATGCTCGAGCCGGCGCTGACAGCCGGGTTCGTCACGATGGGAATGGACGTCGTGCTGGTCGGGCCGTTGCCTACTCCGGCGATCGCGATGCTTACGCGCAGCTTGCGCGCCGATCTCGGGCGTCGTGCTCTCGGCATCGCACAATCCCTACGGTGACAACGGCATCAAATTGTTTGGCCGTGACGGATACAAGCTGTCGGACGAATTCGAGCAGAAGATCGAGGCGTGCCTTGACAAAGGACCGGTGCGGCGCGCCGAGCCGGCCGAACTCGGCCGGGTGAAGCGGCTCGAAGACGCGGGCGGTCGCTACATCGAATTCGTCAAGCAGAGCTTTCCGCGCGGGCTGCGGCTGGACGGCTTGCGGATCGTCGTCGATTGCGCCCACGGCGCCGCCTACAAGGTCGCCCCGACCGTGTTCTGGGAGCTCGGAGCCGAGGTTTTTTCGCTCGGCGTCTCGCCCGACGGCCTAAACATCAATCGCGAATGCGGCGCCTTGTCGCCCGAACAGATGCGGCGTGAGGTACTGGCGCGGCGCGCCGACATCGGGATCGCGCTCGACGGCGACGCCGACCGGCTGATCGTCGCCGACGAACGCGGCATCATTCTCGACGGTGATCAGCTGATGGCGCTGATCGCCACGGGCTTGGCGCGCGGCGGACGCCTCGCAGGCGGCGCGCTCTGGTCGCAACGATCATGTCCAATCTCGGCCTCGAGCGCTTTCTGGCGGCGCAAGACATCGGGTTGCACCGCATCTCCGTCGGCGATCGCTATGTGGTCGAAAAGATGCGTAAGCTCGGCTGCAATCTCGGCGGCGAGCAGTCCGGCCACATCATCCTGGCGGATTACGCGACGACCGGGGACGGGTTGATCGCCGCGCTGCAGGTGCTCGCCTCGATCGTCGAAACCGGCCGGCGGGCGAGCGAGGTATGCAATCTGTTTACCCCGGTGCCGCAGCTTTTGCGCAGCGTGCGCTTCGGCGAAGGCGAGCCGCTCGAGCGTCCGGCCGTCAAGCGGGCGATCGACGAGGGCAAAGCCCGGCTCGACACCGAGGGCCGCCTAGTGATCCGAAAATCCGGCACCGAGCCGGTGATCCGCGTCATGGCGGAGGGGAAGGACGAGGCGCTCGTCGCCAGGGTGGTGGACGACATCTGCCGGGCCATACTGGCCGCTGCGGTGGGAGGCGGCGAGACCCGGCCGCGGGCGCCGCAGCTCGTTTCGGCTCCGGTCCAGGCGGCGGAGTAAGCCGTTGAAAGCGGTTGTTTGCGGGGCGTTTGGCGGGCCGGAGGTCCTGGCGGTGCGGGAGGCGCCGGACCCGCCGCCGCCCGGCGCTGGGGAGCTCCAGGTGCGCATCCGCGCGCGCGGCGTGCAATATGTCGACGTGCTGATGCTGGCGGGAAAATACCAGTTTCGGCCGGAGCCGCCCTTTATTCCCGGCAACGAGGGTGCGGGCGAAGTCGTCGCGGTAGGAGCCGGGGTGAGCGGGTTCAAGCCGGGGGACTTGCGTAATGAGCCGTCACCGCCTCGGCGCTTTTGCCGAGCTGGGCAATTGCAAGGCCGAAGACTGCGATCCGATCCCCGCCGCGATGAGCCTCGAGGAGGCGGCGACATTTCGCAACGTCTACCACACCGCCTATCACGCATTGCTGCAGCGCGGCCGGCTGAAAGCCGGCGAATGGGTATTGATCCACGGCGCTGCTGGGGGCATCGGCTTGCCGGCGATCCAACTCGCAAAGCTGTTCGGGGCGAAAGTGATCGCGGCGGCAAGCACCGAGGAAAAGCGCGCCGCGTGCGTCGAAGAGGGCGCCGACCATGCGATCGATTACCAAGCCGGGTTCCGCGACAAGGTCATGGAGCTGACCGGCGGCCGCGGTGTCGACATCATCTATGACCCGGTCAATGGCCCGAGCTTCGAGGAGTCGCTGCGCTGTCTTGCCTGGGGCGGGCGCATCCTGATCCTCGGCTTTCTCGGCGGCGCGCCTGCCTCGCCCGCACCAACTACCTGCTGATCAAGGGGGTCGAGGCGATCGGCGTGCGGATCGGCGGGCTCAACGAGGCCCATCCGGAAATCGCCGCCGCCAACATCAAGACGCTGGTCGAATTGGCCGGGAAGGCAAGCTCAAGCCGCGCATCTGGCGCCTTTCCCGCTGGAGCGCGCGGCAGATGCGGTCCAGGCGCTGATCGACCGGCAAGTAATCGGCAAGGCGGTGCTCGTCGGCTGAATGATGAGGGGACGCGATGAAAATCACCGACGTCACTCTGACGCTGTTTGCCTGGGAGAGCATTCCGTCGACGATCTACGGCCATCACACGGCCCGGCCGACCGGCAAGAGCGATCTCGGGCTCCTCGCGGTCGAAACCGATGAGGGCATGACCGGCCACGCTTTCCTCGGCACCTCCTCCAACCCCGCGAGCCTCGACGGGCCGGGCCTGATCCGCTTTCTGAAGCCGATCCTGATCGGACAGAACCCGCTCGACCGCGAGCGCCTCAACCGCCTCCTATGGGCGCGCGCCCGCGTTGCGACGGTGCGCGCGATCGGCGCCTGCGACATCGCGCTGTGGGACATCGCCGGCAAGGCGGCGGGGCTGCCGATCCATTGCCTGCTCGGCACATCGCGCGACCATATCGCCGCCTATGCCAGCTCGGAAATCCACGGCTACGCCCGAAGAATATGTCGAGCAGGCCCGGCACTACCAATCGACCGGCTGGCGCGCCTACAAGATCCACCCGCCGCAATCCTGGCGCGAGGACATCAGGGTCTGCGAGGCGGTGCGCAAGGCGGTCGGCGACGACTACACGGTGATGCTCGATTCGACCTGGAGCTACCGCTACGAGGAGGCGTTGCGGGTCGGCCGCGCGATCGAGGAGATGGGCTTCTACTGGTACGAGGACCCGCTCGCCGAGCAGGACCTCTACAACTATGTCAAGCTCAAGCAAAAGCTCGACATCCCGATCCTCGCCACCGAATACCCGATCGGCGGCCTCGATTCCTATGTCCCGTGGATCCTCGAACGCGCCACCGACTTCCTGCGCGGCGACGTGGCGGTCAAAGGCGGGATCACGACCCTGATCAAGACCGCCCACCTCGCCGAGGCCTTCCGGATGAATTTCGAGACGCATCACGGCGGCAATTCATTGAACAATGTCGCCAATCTGCACGTCATCATGGCGATCCGGAACACCGAATTCTTCGAGGTATTGTTGCCGGACGCGATGCAGAAATACGGCCTCGCCGAAGACATCACGGTGGATCGCGACGGCTTCGTCCACGCCCCGACCGAGCCCGGCCTCGGCGCCCACATCGACTTCGACCTGATCGAGCGCAAAAAGGTCGGGGTATTACGCTGACGGCACGAGATTGCTTCGCTGCGCTCGCAATGACGGGCTCCTTCTCATTACAGGTCGGCGTATAGATCCCGCCACTCCGGGTTGAGGCGATTGATCAGTTCGATCTTCTTCCGCCGCGAACCGGCCTTTATCTGCTTCTCTCGACGCGATGGCGCCGGACGCATCGTATCCCGCTTCATAGTAGACGAGCTTGGAGACATTATACCGGCTGGTAAACCCCGGCAGCAGCTTCTCTCGATGCTGATAGACGCGCGCTCTGAGGTCGCCGGTAACTACGGTATACAGAACCGTGTTGCGCTGGTTGGTTAGAATATAGACGCAGTAGACTTTTTCCACGCCGCCTCCGGCCTGTCATTGCGAGCGCAGCGACGAAGCAATCTCGCTTCGGCGGTGGGAAGTGCCAGCGAGTTCTGCACCGAGATAGCGGGCCAATGTGTCCATGCCGGAGCGGCCGGCGCGGGCTTCGGCATCGGGGTTGTAGTTCGTGTTGGTGTTGACGTCATAGGTGTAGACCGCGCCATCCGCGTCGCTGATGAACTCGATCCCGGCAACGCCGATGCCGTTGGCGGCGAGGAACGCTTCATAGCGGCGCTGCAGAGCCGGCTCGATGTCTTCGACGATCGTGAATTTCGCGCGTGGCTCTTCGCCGGCAGGGCAGAACGCCTCGCCGACGGCGCATGCGTCGGCCGGGCACAGCTCGAAGCCGTCGCTGGTGTCGACCTCGACCGCATACATAAGGCGTCCGCCGACGAACTCGGCGCGGGTGATCACCGGCAGCGGGGCACGGATGTATTGCTGAAGCAGGTGCAGGCCATCGACCGGCGGATCGTAATCCGGGCACTGTTGAGATAGTCGCCGAGCGCGGCTGCCGTGTGAAACAGCCGCACGCCGAGCCCTTTGCCGCCGCGGTTTGGCTTGAGGATGAAAGGGCCGCCCGCGAAGCGCGTCCGTGCCGCCTCGACGAGCAACTCCTTGCCGGCGACGAGGATGGTGTCCGGCGTGCGAATGCTGGCCTTTTCGAGCGCAGCATATTGGCGCGCCTTGCTGATCTCGAGGTCGAGAGCGCGGCTGCCGTTGACGACGCGACGGCCATGCCGTTCGAGCCAGGCCAGCACCGAGGCGGTCAGCTCGGCGGCATAGCGATGGTCGCGGGTATGCGAGGATGCGCTCATCCGGTTGTAGAAGACGCCCTCGGGCGGCGCGCGCGACAGGTCGAAAGCGCCGTGGTCGAGGAACCAGTCGCGCCACGGCAGCCGCTGCCGGTCGAGGGCAGCTGCGAGCGGCTCGAGCCAGGCGGCATTCTCGTGGATCACGTGGATATGCGTCATCGGCTCCTCCTCGCCACCGGAAACAGCGGAGCGTATAAAGCAAAAAAGCCGGGTAGAGCGGGGTCTCTCCCGGCTTTTGTCCAATTTTGCCGAAAAGCTGCGGTCAGTGCTTCTCCAGCTGGTAGATCTCGTCCTTGATGCGGAGCTTCTGGCGCTTCAGGTCATAGATCGCGTCCTGGTTGGGAAGGGGACGCTTGTTCTCCTGATCGAGAGCGCGTTCGAGCGCGGCATGCTTCTCCTTCAGCGCCTCGATGCGATCCTGCAGCGACATGCACGGTCCTCCTATAGACGGTGACAGCCGTCGGTGGTAACCCCACCCCAGGCTTGAACGGAAATATGTCGAAACCGTAAAGATTTCAAAGAGGCCGCGGTGACGGAAATATCTCGTGGCCCTCGCCTGATCGTCGGGATCAGCGGCGCCTCCGGGGTGATCTATGGAGCGCGGCTGCTCGAGCTGTTGCGCCCCTTGCCGGTCGAGACGCACCTCGTGATCAGCCGAGCCGCCGAACTGACCTTGGCGCTCGAAACCGATCTCAAGCCGGCAGAAGTCCGCTCTCGGGCGGATGTCGTTCACGCCATCGGAGATTTGGCGGCGCCGATATCTTCGGGCTCCTTCAAGACCATGGGAATGGTCGTGGCCCCATGCTCGATCCGCAGCATGGCCGAGATCGCCAGCGGCGTCACCACGACGTTGTTAAGCCGCGCGGCCGATGTCGTGCTGAAGGAGCGGCGGCGGCTCGTCCTCCTCGTGCGCGAAACACCCCTGCACACGGGCCATCTGCGGACCATGACGGCGCTCTCGGAAATGGGTGCGGTGATCGCCCCGCCGGTCCCGGCGTTTTACGCCAAGCCGCAGACGCTGGCAGAAATGATTGATCAGACCTTGGGGCGAGTCCTCGACCTGTTCGGTCTCGACACCCCGGGAGTCACCCGCTGGGGCGAGGCGCCCCGCTCGAAGCCTTGAGATCTGCGAACTGACCGAGCGCGCCCCGAACCACTGCAGCCTCGGCGCTCAGCATCCTTTCCGGGCCGAGATAGACGGCAAGGTTTGCATGCGCCCCAGCGATATCGGCGGCCGCGGCGCATACAGGCCCGGCGAGGCTGGCAAGCCTTGTCTGCGCTATTTTCTCGGCGGCGAGCTCGATCGCCTTTACGCCTCGGCGCAGATCCTGCACGTCGGGGTCCGGGTTCTGAGAGAGTTTGCGGCGCAGCGTCCGGAGCGGTTGCACGATCTCGGTTCGGACCTCGCATACCGCGCGGTCGGCCGCCATCAGGGTATCGCGGTCGAGGCGGCCGCGCCCCGAAACGCCGACCCATAACGCGAACAGCATCAGGTTGACGTCGAGCCCGTCTCTGTCTTGGAGAGCGATCAGCGCTCCAGCGACGCCGGGGACGGCATAAAAGGCGAGCGAAAAGCGCCAAAATGCCTCGCCCGCCGGTTCCTGGGTGTCAATCGTCGCCAAGGCAGATGCCCAAGCCGCGCGCGGTCCGCACCAGGGCCCCATCGGGGTCGACACAGTGCGGCATTGCGATCGCGACCGCGAGCGGCACATCTACGACCCGGCGGTTCTGCCAGGCCACCATCCTGTCGAACCGCCCCGCGGCGACGAGGTCCACCGCATAGACGCCGAAGGCGGACGCGATAAGCCGGTCCCCGGCCGTCGGCTGGCCGCCGCGCTGCAGGTGGCCGAGGACGGTGACCCGAGTCTCCGCTCCGGTCAGCCGGGCAATGCCCTCGGCGAGCGCCGCGCCCACCCCGCCATAGCTCTTCTGCCCGCCGGCGTGTTGGCGGTGCACGTATTCGCCCGCGGGGTCGCGCACCGATTCCGCGACCACGACCAGCGCAAAATTGCGCCCGCCGCGCCGCAGCCGGTCGATATGCGCTGCGACCGCTTCGACCCGGTAAGGTATCTCGGGGATCAGCACGACATCGGCGCCGCCGGCGATCCCTGCGGCGATCGCGATGTGCCCGGCGTCGCGGCCCATCACCTCGAGCACCATCACCCGATCGTGGCTCGCCGCCGTCGGCTGCAGCCGGTCGAGCGCCTCGGTCGCGACGGCGACGGCGGTGTCGTAGCCGACCGAGGCCTCGGTGTCGCGCACATCGTTGTCGATCGTCTTCGGGACCCCGACCAGCGGAAGCCCGCCCTGCTGCGCAAGACGTCTCAGGATCGCAAAGCTGCCGTCGCCGCCGATGCCGATCAGCGCGTCGAGCCGCAGCGCGCGGTAGGCCTCGATGACCTCCTGCGAACGATCCCGAAGACTACCGTCCGGCATTGGGAAGGCGAAAGGGTCGCCCTTGTTGGTGGTCCCGAGAATCGTGCCGCCGAGGCGCATCATCGCGGCATCGAGCCGGGCCGAATTCGAGGAGCTCGGCATCGGGCGGCTGGCGCAGCAGGCCCATCGAGCCGTTGCGGATGCCGAGCACCTCCCAGCCGTAGGAGGATGCTGCGCGCAACGCGACGGCGCGGATCACGGCATTGAGCCCGCCGCAATCTCCGCCGCTCGTCAACAGGCCGATGCGCTTCGTCATGTCCCGATACCCGGCGCCAGCGGCATGTTATAATGATACCGAACTATCCTGGCAGCGGCCATGGACCTCGACACCGAAGCCTTGACGGCAAGGCTCTTCGCCTTAAGAACGGAGCACCGCGATCTGGATGAGGTAATCACGCGGCTGGCGTCGCGCGCTCCCGTCGACCAGCTGGAGCTGCAACGGTTGAAAAAGCGCAAGCTCCTGCTCAAAGACCAGATCGCCAAGATCGAGAGCGAGCTGCTGCCGGACATCATCGCCTAACATCAGCGACCGGCGGCTTGTTAGACCAGGCCGATTTCCTATAATGCCAGCCTTTTTGCTCGGCGGTTAAGGAAAGGGGCTGAATGAGCGGCGCAGGGGCTGCGGTTGGCGTCGTCATGGGAAGCCAATCCGATTGGGAGACGATGCGGCATGCTACGGGCACCCTCGACCGGCTGGGAATTGGCTATGAGACGCGCATCGTCTCGGCGCATCGCACGCCCGAGCGGCTGTATGAGTATGCCCGCACTGCAAAGTCGCGGGGGCTTCGGCTGATCATCGCCGGCGCCGGCGGAGCCGCCCATCTTCCGGGCATGACGGCGGCGCTGACGCCGCTTCCGGTGTTGGGTGTCCCGATCGAAAGCCGCACGCTTAAAGGGATCGACAGCCTCCTTTCGATCGTCCAGATGCCCGCCGGAGTGCCGGTCGCGACCTTCGCCATCGGCCAGGCCGGCGCCATCAACGCGGCGCTGTTTGCGGCGGCGGTTCTCGGCCTTTCCGATACCGCTGCCGCGCAGGCTCTCGACGGTTGGCGCAAGGCGCAGACAACCAGTGTCGCCGAGCGGCCGACCCCTCGGGAATGCTAGCTCCGGGCGCGACGATCGGGATATTGGGGGGCGGCCAGCTCGGACGGATGACGGCGCTCGCCGCCGCTCGGCTCGGCTATCGCTGCCATGTCTTCGCCAACGAGCCGGACAGCCCGGCCGAGCAAGTCTGCGGCGCGGCAACGGTCGCCGAGTTCACCGACCGCGAGGCGCTCGAGCGGTTTGCCAGCGCGGTCGACATTGCGACGATCGAGTTCGAAAACATTCCCGCAGCGTCGGTTCGCTGGGTCTCGGCATCGAGGCCGGTATTGCCGCAGCCCGAGATCCTCGAAATTGCGCAGGACCGCTTGCGGGAGAAAGATTTTCTTCGCTCGATTGGCGTCGACACCGCGAACTACCGCGAAATTTCCGATGCCGTGGCGCTGGCCCGTGCGATGCGCGACTTCGACTATCCGGCAGTGCTCAAAACCGTGCGCATGGGGTATGACGGCAAAGGCCAGGTCGCCCTGACCCCGGACATCAGCGCCGAGGACGCCTGGCAGCGGATGGGCGGCGATCTCGGCATTCTCGAAAGCTTTGTCGATTTTGCCTGCGAGATCTCGGTGATCGTCGCGCGCGGCGGCAACGGCGCCTGGGCGACTTACCCGCCAGTCGAAAACCAGCATACCAACCACGTCCTCGACACGACGATCGCGCCGGCGCGCATTCCCGCGGACACGGCGATGCGCGCCGAGGCGATTGCGCGCCACGTCGCAGAAAAGCTGGATCTCGTCGGAATACTTGCTGTCGAAATGTTCGTGACGCAGACCGGCCAGCTGCTGGTCAATGAGCTCGCGCCGCGGCCGCACAATTCCGGGCACTGGACCATGGACGCCTGCGTCACGAGCCAGTTCGAGCAGCTGGTGCGCGCGATCTGCGGCCTGCCGCTCGGCTCGGTCGAGCATCATTCCGACGCGGTGATGAAAAACCTGCTTGGGGCCGATGCCGAGAAATGGCGCGAGGCGCTGACGGACCCGCTCGCCAAGCTCCACCTCTACGGCAAGACGGCGGTTCAGGCGGGCCGCAAAATGGGCCACGTCACGCGCCTGATCCCGCACCGCTGAGCGCGTTCAGCGGAGCGGGCGCAGCAGCCGCAGCGGGTTCGGCAGGCGATCGAGCGCGGCCTCGAAGCGCTTGCGGGCCGCGCTTATGCGCGCCACGTCGGCAAGCCGGCGATCGAGAAACTCGCGCGTATCGGCGGACCCGGGCGAGCGGTCCTCGAGCCAATAGAGCAAGCTCGTTCCGTAGATCGCAGCGAGGGTGGCGCGCTTCGTATAGAAGCTGAAATCGGTGGCGTGGTCGCCGGCGGCGTACCAGATCCCGTCTACGGTCTCGTAGACCAGCCGCATGGCCAGCGGGGCGTGGTGCGGCAGCGCCAGAACGGCCAAGGCGCGGCGCACCGCCTCGCGCCAAGGTTCGAGGGCCTCCAGACGTATGTTGATCGCGAGCGCGATGCGATCCGGGACCCGCAATCCGTCGAGGGGCAGGCTCTCGAGCCGATCGAGCATGCGGCGGTCGGCCCATCGGCTGAAGCAAGCCGCAAAATCGGCGGGCCCGCCCGGGAAAAGGGCCAAGGCCTCGGGTACCGGCGTGCCGGTGCGCCGCGCCGCGGCCCGCAATGCGGCGCGCGACCAGCCGTCGAACGGCACATCGGGCAGCATTGCCTCGATCAGCCCCGCGCGCTGACGCTCGGCAAGCGGGCTTCTCATCCGGCCCGGCTTTCCGCGAAGAAAGCCGCCAGATCGATCGGATGGCGCTGCAATTCCTCGAGGAAGACCAGCAGCCGATGATCGGTCATTCTCTGCGGGTAGAGAATCCCGTCGAGGTGATCGCATTCATGCTGGACGACCCGGGCGTGGAAGCCCTCGACATCGCGCTCGATCGTCTCCCCACCGAGCCCGGCGCCCTTGTAGCGGACCCGCAGATGGCGTGGGACAACGCCGCGCAGCCCCGGAACCGACAGGCAACCCTCCCAGCCGAGTGCCCGGTCCGGCCCCACCGTCTCGACTACCGGGTTGACCAGCACCGTCAGATCTTGCGTCACGTCGCCGGGCATGTCGGTCAGCCGCTCGCCGGGCACGCGGAACACGACGATCCGATGGGATTGGTGCACTTGCGGGGCGGCGATGCCGGTGCCCCCCGCATCCTCCATGGTCTCCACCATGTCCTCGACCAGGCGGCGCACCCAGGGCGCCGTCGGATCATCCACCCGGGCGGCGACCGCGCGCAGCACGGGGTGCCCCATGCGGGCGATTTTCAATAATGCCATTGCGCAAATATGTGGCGCGGATCGTTCGAGGTAAAGCCGCCCGTCCCGGCCTCCTTCACAGCGCATCCTGAAGGTGCTAAATAACGTCGCAGCCGGGCGCCGCGCGCCCTCGCGTGAACACGCTACCCGCTATGGAGAAGAGCTCCCGTGCAAGTCCTCGTTCGCGACAACAACGTTGACCAGGCGCTCCGCGCCTTGAAAAAGAAAATGCAGCGCGAGGGGGTCTTCCGGGAGATGAAGCTTCGCCGCAATTACGAGAAGCCCTCGGAGCGGCGGGCACGCGAAAAGGCCGAGGCGGTGCGGCGCTATCGCAAGCTGCTGCGCAAGCGCATGGAGCGCGAGGGCTACTGAGCCGGCGCTTACGGCGGCGGCCGGCGGCAACTTCCACTTGCATACATAACCGCCCGCCGCTGCACCTGCAGCAAATCTGCAGCGATCACTCATCCTAAGGTTGAAAACCCGCTGCGGTTCAGCGCCGCTGCCCCTGCGTGGCATTGGCTGCGCCGCTCCAATTTATCATCCGGGGCAAGCGTCCTTTCGACCATTCCTATTATGCGGCTCCAATCGGGCAATTTTTGGATTGCGACACCGCACCGCAGTGATGGCTAAAGTGTCGGCCGCGTCGATCGCCGGTTCAAGGCGAGCGCTGTCGCGCTCCGCCTCCGGCGGCTGGCGGCCTTGAGCCGGCGCTCGCCGCGGCCAGTTTGGCTGCCATAGCTTCGACGCTCAGCTGTGCGCGCTTGCCCAGGATTTGCCGTCACGCAGCATGGCGTTGAGGATGGTGAGCAGCTTGCGCATGGCGGCGACGAGGGCGAGGCGGGCCGGTTTGCCGGCGTCGCGCAGATGGCGATAGAAGAGACTTGAGCGCCGGGTTGTGCTGGATGGCGACCAGGCAAGCCATATAGAGCGGTGCTCGAACTTCGACCCGGCCTCCTTGGATTTTGCGCTTGCCGCGGTATCGGCCGCTGTCTCGGTTCATCGGGGCGACGCCGGCGAGGGCCGCGATCTGGTGGCGGTCGACCCGGCCGAGCTCGGGCAGTTCAGCGATCAGGGTGCGGGCGACGACGTCGCCAATACCGGGCACGCTTTTGAGCAGATCCTGTTGGGCGCACCACACCGGGCTGGCTTCGATCAGCTTGTCGATCGCCTTGTCGATGCGCGCCCGCTCGGTTTCCAGGCGCTTGAGCACGGCCTTGAAGGAGCTTTGCGCGATCCGGTCGCGAGCTTTGCCAAGCCGCTGCTTTTCGGCGTTGATCATGACCACCAGCTGGCGCCGCCGCGCCATCAATTCAGCGAGCCGCAGCGAGAGATCATCGGGCAGTGGCCGTGCCGGTGGGCGCACCGCTTGGGCGAAGTGGGCGATCACCGCCGCGTCGATCGCGTCGGTCTTGGCCAATCGCCCGATAGCCCCGGCGAATTTGCGCACCTGGCGCGGATTGACAATGGCGACCGGCAGGCCGGCTTCGGCGAGCGCGGCGGCGACCACCCCTTCGTAACCGCCGCTCGCCTCGAGCACCACCAGGCAAGGCGACAGCGGCTGCAAGCGCGCGACCAACGCGCCCAGACCCTCGGGGTCGGTCGCGCAGCCAAACGCCGTGCCATCCGGTCTGACATGCACATCGACCCGCGCCTTCGATACATCAATGCCGACAAAGCGATCGGCCCCAGTTTCGACATCCATCACCCAGCCTCCTCGATGCGGGCTCGTGCCCAAACGACTGTTCGGGTTCATGGAATGCCGGCCGGCGCCACACGCTCCCTTGCGGCCTCGAAGACCAGGACACATTCGGGCTGCCGGCCGGGCTCGGTCAGCCTCCTTCCATTGCCGCCGGGGTGATCATGGCGCCGGCGTCGATCGCACAGAGCCTCACGACGGAGACTATGCTGGCGATAAACCCGATCGATGCACGTGATCCAAGCGGAACCGAATTCTACCTTGCCGTGTTCCCAAGAAGCCGAAACCAAGCCATGACCATAAATGCAGACCGGAGTTGGCAAGTGCAGTTCTGAGGCCGAGGGTCGGTCGACACCGCTTTTCGCGCGGTTTGCGCGGTGGGTCGAGCGTCAGGTCGGGCGCTCGTCGACTTTCGTGCTGGCAATCGCGGTCGTGCTCATATGGGCGGTTTGCGGCCCGATCTTCGGCTGGTCCGACACCTGGCAGCTGGTCATCAACACCGGAACGACAATCGTCACCTTCCTGATGGTGTTCGTGATCCAGAACACTCAAAGCCGCGATACGCAGGCGATGCAGTTGAAGCTCGACGAGCTGATCCGCGTCAACAAGACGGCCCGCAATTCCCTGATCAATCTGGAAGAGATGTCCGAAATGGATGTCGACCGGATGAAGAAAGCATTTGCCGCGCTTGCGGCGATCGAAAGACCAACGGCCGAAACAGATAGTGGCCACCAGTCCTCGGTCCCTGAAGCCACGGCAGTGTGAACATCGGGTCGGCTGCTACGCGTCCAATCCGCTATTCTTGAGCTCTATCCAGGTCGGCGCGTGATCGCTCGCCTTCTCCCAACCGCGTACTTCTCGGTCCACACCCGCCGCAACGAGATGCTCGATCACGGCGGGAGTGAGCAGCAGATGATCGATGCGAAGGCCCGCATTCCTGTTCCAGGCATTTCGGAAATAGTCCCAGAAGGTGTAGATGCGCTCATCCGGATGCAGCGCGCGGACCGCATCGGTCCAGCCCTGCGCGGTCAATCGGTGAAACGCTTCGCGCACCTCGGGGCGGAATAGCGCGTCGTCCACCCAGCGCTCCGGCTTGTACACATCGAGGTCGGTCGGCATCACGTTGAAGTCGCCGGCCAGCACCACGGGCATGCCGGTCGAAATCAGCTCGGCGGCGTGAGCGGACAGCCGCTCGAACCACCGCAGCTTGTAATCGAACCTTGGGCCGGGCGCCGGGTTGCCGTTGGGTAGATAGAGGCAGCCGATCAATATCCCATTAATCGCCGCCTCGATGTAGCGGCTATGGGTGTCATCCGGATCACCCGGCAGGCCGCGCCGGGTTTCGATCGGCGCGGCGTCGCGCGCCAGTATGGCGACCCCGTTCCAGCTCTTCTGGCCATGCCAGACCGCTCGGTAGCCGGCTTTCCGTAGAGCGGGGGCCGGGAATTTCTCGTCAGGCGCCTTCAGCTCCTGCAGGCAGACGATGTCCGGCTCGGCCTCGGCGAGCCAGCGCAGCAACACGGCAAGCCGGCCATTGACGCCGTTGACGTTGAATGTCGCAATCTTCACACGCGCCGCCGTTCACTCGCTGAGCCGTATCCGCGCCGGATCCAAAGGCGGCATCCGGCCCGGATTGAACGGCGCGAGGTCTATAGCATGCGCGGCGCCGTCGACGATCAGCTCCGCCATGGCCTCGCCGGTCGCCGGCGCGTTGAGAATGCCCCAGACGCTGTGACCTGTGGCGACATAGGCGCCGGCGACTGCGGGCACGCTCCCAATCAGCGGCAGCCCGTCCCGGGTGACCGGCCGGTAGCATGCCTGCCGTGCGAGGATCGGCGCAGAGGCGAGCTCCGGCGAAATCGAGCCGCACAGCGCTTCAAGACGCTCGATCGCGCCGGGATCGGGCGCCACCCGCGTGGGATCGGTCGGCAGCGGCTCGTCGCTCGAGATGGCGCAGACATAGGTCGTGCCGTCAGGACGCGGAAACAGCTCAGGGGTCAGCATCGCGCCGGTCTTTTCCCGGTATTCCAGGAAAACCGCTTCGCCTGGCACCGTCGTGCCGGTGTCGAACACGAGGCTGTGTCCTTTCAAGCCGAACACCGCCGGCAGCGGCAACCAGCGTGCGGCGAGGATCGACCAAGGTCCCAGCGCAATAACCACGGCATCGCCTGAGACTGCAGCACCATTGACCTCGACACCCGTCGCGCGCCCGTCGCGCTGCCTGATGCCGGTAACCCGGCCACGGTGCAATTCGGCGCCTTGAGTCTTGGCGGCGCGCATCATCGCGGCGGTGAATTGGCCGGGATGGACCTGTGCCGTGTTTTCGGGGGAGCCTAAAGCTTGGCTCACTATCACCGCATCCGACAGCCAGCCGAGGCGGTGGCGGCCGAGATGCCGCGAAACCCCGCCAAACCCTCCATAGGTATTGAGCCGGCGATAGCCCCAATCGTCATCGAGCCTCTGCGCGAGCTCGGCATGCAACGAGAAGCTGCGTCGTGCCAGCGGCGCCAAGGGCGAGCCTTCGCACCAGTCACGCGCCAGAAACCCGCCCGATTTCCCGGAGGCGGCGCAGGCAAGGCCGGTGCCCTCGATCACAGTGGCTTTAACGCCGCGGCAGCTGAGGAAATAGGCGATCGAGGCGCCAATCACCCCGCCCCCACAAATCAGCACATGCATCGGGTCGAATCCCCGCGAGCCTTGTTATCGAGTTCTTACGCCAAGATCGAGGCTTGGCGAGGGTGGGCGTGTCGAGGTCACCCGATCACCGGCTGCCGGGCTGATCGGCAGGGGCGCGGAACCTCGCGGCTGGATGGTCCGAGGCGAGCCGCGCGCGGCCTGGACCATAGAGCTTCTCGCGCAAAGTCCCGGGCGGGTAATCCAGTTTGTAACGTCCCCGCTTCTGCAGCTCGGGCACCACCAGGTCGACGAAATCAACGAAGGTTTCCGGCATTAGGGCATAGGCTAGATTGAACCCGTCGACGCCGGTTTCGTCCACCCAGGCGATCAGCTCGTTCGCGACCTCTTCGGGCGAGCCGACCACCACTGGCCCGCGACCACCGATCGCGGCGTGCCTGGCGATTTCCCGCACCGTCCATACCCGGTCCGGGTCTGCAATGGTAAAGGCTTCGAGCGCCGAGGTCTGCGCGTCCTGCCGGCTGTAGCGGATCGGCTCGTCGGGCCGGTATTTCGAGAAATCGACACCCGTCCAGCCGGACATCAGCACCAACGCGCCGTCCTCGCTGACGTACTGTCGGTAGTCGTCGAGCTTGGCGTGGGCGGCCTCCGAGCTCGCCGCGGCGATCACGGTCATCATCGTAAAAATGAGAAGCTCGGCCGGGTCGCGGCCGGCCGCCGCGGCTCGCCTGCGGAGATCGGCGACAATCGGCGCGATCACCTTTTTCGAAGGCCCGTTGATGAACACGCATTCGGCGTGGGTCGCAGCGAATTGGCGGCCGCGCGAGGACGCACCGGCTTGATAGAGCACCGGCGTGCGCTGCGGCGAGGGTTCGCAGAGGTGGATGGCTTCGATCTGAAAATAGGGACCGTCGTGCCGGATAGGACGCACCTTGTCCGGCCGCGCAAACACGCGTTGCATGCGGTCGCGCAGCACCGCGCCGTCTTCCCAGCTGCCCTCCCACAGCTTGTACGCAATCTGCATGTATTCTTCCGCGATTTCGTAACGCGTGTCGTGCTCGGGCTGGCGGGCAAGCCCAATGCCCTTGGCGGCGCTGTTCAAATATCCAGTGACGATGTTCCAGCCGATGCGCCCGCCGGTCAGGTGATCGAGCGTCGAAAACCGCCGGGCCAGCGTATACGGATGCTCGTACGAGACCGCACAAGTAACGCCGAAACCGAGATTTCGGGTGACATAGGCCATCGCCGGGACCAGCAGCAGCGGATCGTTGACCGGCACCTGCACCGCGTTCGCGATGGCGGTGTCGGGCGACCCGCGATACACATCGTACACCCCGAGCACATCCGCCAGAAACAGCGCGTCGAATTTGCCGCGCTCGAGGATGCGCGCCAGCTCGACCCAGTAGTCGAGCGTGTTGTAGCGGTCGGCGCGATCGCGCGGGTGCGTCCACAAACCAGGCGACTGATGCCCGATGCAGTTCATGTCGAAGGCATTCAGGCGGACCTGCTTTGCCATTTCGTCCCTCTTGCTCCGGCCGGCCGCGAAACCTACACCGATGGCCATTATGGCCGAAGCAAGGACGGGACGCGATGAACGGGAATGAACTGCGCGCGCTTCAGGCGCCGCTCAAGGCACGATATCGGGAACAGCCGGAAAGCGCGCGGATTCCGGCGCGAGCCGAAGCGAGGCTCGACCTGGATCATGTCGCCTGCCGAGTACGCTCCTGGATCGGCGAAACGACCGCGGGCCTGCATCCGGCCACGGGCGGCGATGGAAGCCTGGCCTGCTCGGCGGACATGCTGCTGGAGGCGTTGGTCGCCTGCGCCGGCGTGACCTTGAGCGCGGTCGCCACCGCCATGGGCGTGACGGTGAGAGGCGGGCGGGTCATTGCGGAGGGCTATTGGGATGCGCGCGGCACGCTCGGGGTCGACCGGAACGCGCCGATCGGCCTCACCGATATCGCTCTCAGCTTCGAGCTGGACACCGACGCCGATGACGCGACGGTGCAGCGTCTCATCGACATGAGCGAGCGGTTCTGCGTGATCTATCAGACCCTGCGTTCGCCGCCCCGGCTATCGGTTGCCCACCGGCCCCTGGCCGGGGACTGATCGGTCCGGCGCCGCGGCGGTGTGCGCCGTGTCGGGCCCCAATGAGATGCAATTGGCACAAAATATGCCGTATCCTATCGGGCGCCGGTCGAGAAACGATCTCAAGCAGGGAGGGCGAACAGATGAAAACCGGGATCAGCAGACGCCAGTTCCACGCGGCCCTCGGCTCGGGCGCCGCCGCGATCGCGTTGAGCGAGCTCGGGCTGATGCCGCCGGCCCGGGCTGAGGAGAATTTTACGCTGGCCTCGACCGGCGCGACCTGGGGCGAGGGATTGCGGGCCTCCTTTGTCGACGCGCCGAAATTCGAGGAGAAGAACGGCATCAAGGTAAACCAAGAATTTGCGATCGACTCGGTGTTTACCGCCAAGGCGATGGCAAGTTGCGGCAACCCCCCGTTCTCGACGGTCGCGGTGCTTCAGGCGGAAGCAAACTTTCTGGCGCTCGGCGGTTGCCTGCAGGATTACGACCTAGACATCTGCACCAACTACAAGGAAATCATCGACAGCGCCAAGGAGCCCCCGCGCGGCCAGCTGAAGAATTGGTTTACCCCCTTCGTGCTGATCGTGATGGGGCTTGTCTACAACACCAAGGAAGCGAGCAAGCCGGTTTCATACCAGGACTTGCTGAACCCGAAATACAAGGGCCGGGTCGGTATCCCGACCTATGGCTGGGTCGGAAATTCCTGGCTGCAGGTGCTGAACAAGACGCTCGGCGGCAACGAGGACAATGTCGATCCGGGCATCGCTTTTCTTGCCCAGCTCGTAAAGAAGAACGAGGCGGTCATCATCGAGAATACCGACGCCGCGCTGAAGGCCTTCGCCCGCGAAGAGATCGTCATTATGCCGTTCTGGAACGGCCGCACCTTTGTCCTGCAGGGCCAGGGGGTGCCCGTCGACATCGAGTACATTCCCGGCACCATGCTGGTCGGCAACGGCTTTCCGGTGCTGCGCGGCGGCAAGTTCATCGAACAGACCAACCGCTTTTGCAACGTCACAATGGATGGCCAATACCAGATGATGATGACGCAGCGCTTCTTCTACCCGCCGTCGAACCGCAATGCCAAGCTGCCGCCCGATCTGGCGCGCTACGCCTTTCCGACCGAGAAGGAAAAGAACATCGTCCCGATCGACTACGAGAAGATGAACGCCCACAAGTCGGAATATCTCGATCGCTGGAACAAGGAAGTGCTCGGCGCATAAATGCCGCAGACCGTCGAGCTGGAAGTGTGCGAACTGACGAAGCGGTACTCGCCGCAAGTCAGTGTCGGGCCGATTTCCTTCGAGGTCCATGAGGGTGAGTTCTTCTCGCTCTTGGGACCGAGCGGGTGCGGCAAGACCACCACCTTGCGGTGCATCGCCGGGTTCGAAGGGCTCAGCCGGGGCTCGATCAAGCTGCACGGCGAGCGGCTCGACGACAAGCCGCCGCACCGGCGCGATGTCGGCCTGGTGTTTCAAAACTACGCGCTGTTCCCGCACCTGACGGTTTTCGACAACATCGCCTTTGGGCTGCGCCTGCGCCGCCTGGCCAAATCCGTCATCGCCGACCGGGTCGGCCGCGTCCTGCAGCTCGTCGACCTCGCCGGGATGGGCGCGCGCTTCCCGGGGCAGCTCTCGGGCGGGCAGCAACAGCGGGTCGCAATTGCTCGCTCGCTGGTACTCGAACCGCGGATCCTGATGTTCGACGAGCCGTTGTCCAATCTCGACTTCAAGCTCCGCATCCAGATGCGCGAGGAATTGCGCAACCTGCAGCGCCGTCTGGGCAAGACTTCGATCTATGTCACTCATGACCAGACCGAGGCCTTGGCGCTGTCGGATCGCATCGCCGTGCTGTCGCACGGCCGGATCGAACAGATCGGCACGCCGGCCGATATCTACGAGCGCCCGGCGACTGCGTTCGTTGCCGAATTCATCGGCAGCTCCAACATGTTGCGCGCGCGCATCGTCGGAACCGCGGACGGCGGCACGACCATCGTTACCGAAGCGGGGCTGCCGCTCTGCTGCCACGGGCGAGTTTGACGGCAGCCTTCACGACGGCGCCGATATCTCGGTCCTGCTTCGGCCAGAGCGGGTCCATGTCGAGACGCCCGGCGGCGGGAACGCGCCAGGGCAGAACCGCGTGGCGGCGCGGATCGCCGACGTGACCTATCTCGGCGAGGACTTGCATCTGAGCCTCGATCTCATCAGCGGGGACCGGCTGCGCGCGTCGTTGAAGAACTCCGATGCGGAACGGCGTTGGGCGCCGGCGCAAGCGGTCGAGATCGTCATCGACGCTGCCGACATCAGGCTGCTGCGGCGCTGAGCGCGGCAGATGGAGGGGGCCAGGACGCGGCCGGTCTGGGCCTTTCTGACCGGCCCCTACGCGGTGTTCCTGGTGTTTCTGCTGCTGGTGCCGTTCGCCAATGTGGCGATGTACAGCATTCACCCCTATTCGCCGACAACGGTGTTTTTGCCCGAGCTGACGCTCGACAATTACCGCAAGATCGCCGACCTCTATTACGCCCGCCTGTTCGGGCGCACATTGCGGCTCGGTCTGATCACGACGGCGGTGTGCGTCGTCGCTCGGGTACCCGCTTGCCTATTTTCTCGCCCGGGCAGTGCCGCGAGTGCAGGCGCTGTGCCTGTTTCTGCTGATCATGCCGCTGATGGTCAGCGCGGTGATCCGCGTCTTCGGCTGGATTGTCATTCTCGGCCGCAAAGGGTTGGTCAATCAGGCGCTGGTGGCGCTCGGGCTCGAGCCGGTCAAGCTGCTCTACACCGAAACGGCGGTGGTGATCGGGCTCGTCAACATCTTTGTGCCGTTCATGGTGCTGCCGATCATGGCCTCTATCGAGCGGATACCGCCGAGCCTCGAGGAGGCGGCGCAGAACCTCGGCGCCAATTGGTACCAGATGTTCCGGCGCACCATCCTGCCGCTCAGCCTGCCTGGCCTGATCTCCGGTTGCTTGCTGGTCTTTAGCCTGTCGATCAGCGCCTTCGTCACGCCGGCGCTGATGGGCAATGCGCGCGAGCGCATGGCCGGTCAGCAGATCTATGACGAGGTGCTGGTCTCGTTCAATTGGCCCAGGGCCTCCAGCCTGGCGCTGACCTTGGTGCTGCTGACGGTCGGGCTGATGTTTTGCGCGCTGTTCGCAACCCGGCGTGCGAGCCGCCGGGAGACGGCGCGGTGAGCACGAGGGCGCCGCGGCTCCTGCTCCCTTTGGTTGTCGCCGCCTATATCGGCCTTTTGGCGCCGCTCGTCGTCGTAATCGCGGTCTCCTTCGGACCGAGCGCCGCCTTCGAGTTCCCGCCGCGCGGTTTGACCCTGCACTGGTTCGAGGCTTTCTTCGCGAGCCAGGCCTTTGTCGCCGCTTTCTTCAGGGTGAGCCTTCTTGTGGGATTGCTTTCGGCGGCGTTGGCAACCGTGCTCGGCACCAGCGCCGCGCTGGGATTGGTACGCTTTCGTTTCCTCGGCCGCGAGGCGCTCGAGACATTTTTTCTCGCGCCGCTCCTCGTCCCGGAGATTCTACTGGGCGCCGCCCTTTATCTGTTTTACGCGCGCCTCGCGGTCCAGGCATCGATCTGGACCTTGCTTTTGGGCCACCTCGTCATCTGCACGCCATACGTGATCCGCAGCGTCACCGCGGGCCTGGTCGGCCTGGACCCGCGCCTCGAAGAAGCCGCGATGAGCCTCGGCGCGACGCGGATACAAGCGTTCTTCAAGGTGACCTTGCCGCTGCTGCGGTCGAGCCTGTTGTCCGGCGCGATCTTCGCCTTCATCATCTCGTTTTCGGACATCAACCTGGCGTTGTTCCTGTCGGGACCGGAATCGACCAGTCTGCCGGTGCACATCTTCTCGCAAATTCAATGGCAGGGCGATCCGACGATCGCCGCTGCCTCCTCCTTCAGATCGTCATTATCGGGATGCTGATCCTGGTGGTGCAGCGCGTCTTCCGCTTGCGCTTTGTCGTCTGAGCAGGCGGTTCAGCGAGGCTGCCACTCCGGCACGCCGAGAGGATCCAGTTTTAATGGTGATCTCCCGCAGACGGGCTTAAAGTAGCGCGGCATGCCGAGGCTTCGAATTCCCGGCGCAATTAGGGACAGTCGAACCAATGACAATTCGGGCGAGCGGATCTAAGCCAGACACCCCGAACCCGGCCGCGCTCGGTCGGAAATGCCACAGTTCAGCCTTTTCCGACAGAGTGCAGGATGTCCGGTAGACAGCGACTGCCGGCCGGGGAGCCGCGCAAGGCCAGTCAGCGGCGCACCCGGCGTGCGGCGCCGCAGGCCCGTATAAGTCATGTTTGGCGTTCCGGGGACGAGGTGCGGTGGCGCGACCGCACCGGCGCATTTCATCGCGATCTCGGTGACGGCGAGCACGCCGAAATAGTTATTGCGGACCGGACCTACCGAGTGCGTCTCGGCGATCTTGCCTGAGTCCCCTCCGCATATTCCGGACCAAGCCTAACCGCAGCCCTCTTCGCTGGGTTGTGTTCTTCGTCAACCTATCGTGACGGAGGGTGGGCATGTCCTCGCTCAGGTGGGTCGCAGCGGTTTTAGGTGCTGCCGCGTCCGGGCTGGCCTTGCCGGAAGCGGGCTGGGGATCCGGGTTTCAATTGCGCGAGAACAGCGTTTCGGCTCTCGGGAACGCATTCGCCGGCGCCGCGGCATCGACCGAGGATCCGAGCGTGATTGCAAACAACCCGGCCGGGATGATCGGGTTATCCGGGAATCAGGTCTCCGGAGCTACCAGCATCGTCATACCCTCGGCGGTTTTTTCCGGAACCGGGATCACCGCCAGGCGGGAACTCATCGGCGGGGGAAACGGTGGGGATGCCGGGAGCGCTCAACCCGTTCCTGCGGCTTACGGGTTCTATGACGCGTCACCTGACCTGAAATTCGGGCTGGCGCTCACCGCCCCCTTCGGTCTGACAACCGAATACAATGCCGATTGGGTCGGCCGTTACCAGGCGATCAGGTCCAGCGATGGTGACCATCAACGTCAATCCAAATGCCGCCTATCGGTTGGCCGATTGGCTGGCGGTCGGCGGCGGCCCGGCCTTACAGCACGCAAATGCCGAATTCACCAACGCGATCAACTCTTCCGCGGTCGCCCGGCTGGCCAATCCGCTCTTGCCGCAGGGATTCACCTTGCCCGACGGCTTTGCCCGCGTCACCGGCAAATCGTGGTCCGCCGGGTATATCCTGGGCGCTCTCGCCGAGCTGTCGCCGGCGACCCGCATCGGCGCCAGCTATCGCTCGCAACTCAGCCATCGTTTGGAGGGGAATGCCACGTTCAATGTTCCGGCAGCGCTGGCTGCGAGCCCGCGCTTTCAGAACACGCCGGCGGGTACTGATCTGAAGACCCCTGAAATCGTCAGCCTGGCGGGCTCGCACAAGGTCTCGCCGGAGCTTACGCTATTGGCAGAGGCGCAGTGGACGAATTGGAGCGTAATCAAAGCACTTAACATCGAACGGTCCGACGGCTCCACTCTGATCGCCCAGCCAGAGCAATGGCACGCCACCTGGTTCGGCAGCATCGGTGCGACTTACCAACTCAATCCCGATTGGACGTTTCGCGGCGGGGTTGCCTTCGACCAGACACCGGTGCCAGACGCCTTTCGTACAGCTCGTCTGCCGGATTCGGATCGATACTGGCTCGCCTTCGGGCTCGGTTATCGGCGGACGGCCGATCTCCGGTTCGATCTGGCATACGTTCATATCTTCGGCGGGACGGCACCCATCAGCGAGGTCTCGCAAACCGGTGACGTGCTCGCCGGCCGCTACGCGGACCACGTCGACATCGTATCGCTCTCCGCCACTCTTCGGTTTTGAGATGGGCGCGAAGCCCGATCGATTGGGCCGGTCAACGGCGGTGCGGCTGATTTGACAGTGCTTCGATGCGACATTAACGTCCGCCGGTAACCTGATCGTCGGAGGGAGGGCGTCGCCCGCGGCGAAGGCTGGCGATTGAAACGGCGCTTTGGATAGGGGCCGGCCCTGAGCCATTCTCATGCACGCCTTCGTCGCCGTCATTCTTATTTGCCTCAATTCTGTGGCCGCGGAGGCGTGCGACGAGAACACCGCTGCCGACGTCTTGTCGACCGGCGTCAAAAGCGAGCTGTCCTGTGTGATGGGTTGGCAAGACGTGGTCGCCCGATCGGCCCTGGCGAGCGAAATAGGCCGGACCGCGTATGTCAAAACTCTCTGCCGCCGTGCCCCGGCCGAGCCCGGGAACCCGCGTTAACGGAACCCGCTCGAATAGCTCCTGTTCGCGGAGTGAGGTAGCTCGCGGGAGACGGAAAAACGGTCGTCGCACTGGCGGCGGCGCTTCCGGGACTGCCGGATCGAGCTCGCCCGGCCGACCGCCCACACGGTGAGAGGCGGGAAATTGACCGTTCCGGCCGTCTGCGGCTAATCTCCGCCGGCGACTTCCGAGGAGAGGGCCGTCGATTTCGCTAGGGCGGGCGGTTCGTTTAGGTCTTGTTGCTGTCGCAGCGGCGTTCGGGACTGAGCCCAGCGGCGCCGGCCCGGCGCCGCTGAGCCTTGTCGAGATCGCCGATGGCGTGTTCGTTCACAACGGGGTGCACGAAGAAGCGTCCGGACAGAATGAGGACGCGATCGCAAATATCGGCTTTGTCGTCGGCGCCCGCTCGGTGGCGGTTGTCGATCCGGGCGGCAGCTTTGAAGAAGGGAGAGCGCTGCGAGCGGCGGTCCGCAGCAGGACCGAGCTGCCCATCCGCTACGTTGTCCTGACCCACGTCCATCCCGACCACATCTTTGGCGCCGCCGCTTTTTCCGGCGACCATCCCGATTTCATCGGTCACGCCAAATTGCCGGGCGCTCTCGCCCAGCGCGGCGATTATTATCTGCGCAGGCTGAAAGGAGCGCTCGGCGCCGCGGCCGCAGGGAGCGAGATCGTCCCGCCGACGCTGCTCGTCTCGGATCGGCTCGATCTCGATCTGGGCGACCGCCGCTTGATATTGCGCGCCCACGGCCCGGCCCATACCGATAACGATCTGACGGTGTTCGACGAAAAGACCCGAACCTTCTGGCTGGGAGATTTGCTGTTCGTGGAGCGGGTTCCGGTCATCGACGGCAGCGTCGTCGGTTGGCTGAAGGAGCTGCAGGCGTTGACGCTGATCGCGGCGGATCGAGCGGTTCCGGGTCATGGCCCGCCATCGGTATCGTGGCCCGGGGCAGCGGAGCCGGAACGGCGCTATCTCGACAAGGTCGCCCGGGACACGCGGGCGGCGATCAGGGCGGGGATCGGGATTGCCGAGGCCTACCGCCATGTCGCAAGCTCGGAGCGCCAGCAATGGCTGCTGTTTGACGATTATCACCCGCGCAACGTGACGGCGAGCTATAAGGAGCTCGAATGGGAGTGACCTGCCGATGTTTGCTCGAGCGGTTTTCTCGTCCTTGTCGCTCCTCCTGCTGGCCGCCGGCTCGGCTCTGGCCGAACCGAGCGAGGCCGACCGGGCGGCTCGGTGGTCCGATCTGAGGCACGCGATCTTTGGGGATCGCATCGTCGAAGATGCCGGCGATCTCATCGAGATCGATGCGCCCGAGCGCGCCGAGGATGCTGCGATCGTGCCTGTGGCAATCCGGGTAGCGGAGACGCTCGGTCCCGAAATCCGCGATCTCTACCTCGTCATCGACAACAACCCCTCGCCGCTGGCGGCGCATTTCGTGCTGGGCCCGCTCGCCGACCCGCGCGAGATCACCACCCGGGTTCGCATCGACGACTACACCTATCTTCATGCCGTGGCCGAAACCGCCGATGGCCGGCTCTACTCGGCCGCGCGGTTCATCAAGGCGGCGGGCGGGTGCTCCGCGCCCGCCGGCAAGGACCAGGCGCTTGCCCTCGAACGGCTCGGCAAAATGAAATTGGCCTTGGCCGACCGGGCGACGCCCGAGGAGCCGATAAAAGTGAAGCTGTTGGTCAGCCATCCGAACAATTCGGGATTGCAGATGGACCAGGCGACGAGGAACTACATCCCGGCCGACTTCATGCAGACCCTCGATGTCACCTATAATGGTCAACCCGTCTTTCGGCTCGAGTTCGGACATTTCGATCAGTGAGGACCCGAGCCTCAGCTTCAGCTTCCGCCAGGCAGACGCGGCATCACCAGGCGTGATCGAGGCCAAGATGCTCGACAGCAATCAGCGCCGTTTCGGCCAGGCGTGGCCGGTGCCCGCCGCACCGCATATGTGAGCGCATCACCGGCATTGCAGGTTCGCCTCGGCCTGCGCTTTTCGCAGCTCCTCGATGACGGTCTTGATCTGCGGCGGATCGCGGAAGAGGCCGACCCGCCCACCGACCCCGCCGCCCGCCTGAAGGCCGAGGGCGGTTTCTGCCTGCTCGTAACGGGAATAGGGCATCAGAGAAGCGATCGTGTCGATCGCGCAGGAGCATTTGAGGAGCGCCTCACGGGTATTGCCGTTGGCGGCCATGCAGCCGATCACATAATCGGCCCGGGCCGCAGTCGGGTAGTCGCCGGTCCCCGCATAAGCCGGCGTCAGCAAAAGCATACCGCAGGCGAGCCCGGCTTGCGTCGGTCCCGTAAGGAAACGACGCCAGGGGGAGAGTCGCGTTTTCCTCCGCTCGCCGGCGCCGCCGGGATGTTCCCTTGCGGCTGGTGAAATCCGAGGGATAGTCATGACCGCGCTCGTCGTCGTCTTCTGCCTTCAAACCTCGCCCGCTTCATGCATCGAGCAGCGGCCAATCGAAAATCTGTCGCTGCCGGCTTGCCTGACCCGTGGACAGCAATATGCGTCGGAATGGCTGGCCGAGCATCCGAAATGGCGTCTGTCGCGCTGGCGATGCGAGCGCAATGTGCCGCGGCAAACACCGGCATGACCGCAAGCCTTTCCAGCCCTTGTAGAAGGTCGGGAAGTCAAATAGCATCTGGTTATTAACCGATCTGGGTCCGGCCTTGAGCCGGGTCGCTCGGGTTCGGATGCACGCGGCGGAAGACGCGTTCTTAATGGGAGGGAGGGATGAAGGCGGTGAAACCATCTCGATTCTGGTTCGCGGTGCCGGTGCTCGCCCTCTTCGCGGGTGGGGCCAGCGCCAATGAGGAGCTGATCAAGCTCTCGAAGGACCCCAACCAGTGGGTCATGCCGACCGGCAATTACGCGAACACGCGGTACAGCGAGCTCAATCAGATCAACAAGGACAACGCCAAGAATCTCCGCCCGGTATGGACGTTCTCTACCGGTGTGTTGCGCGGACACGAGGGCGGGCCACTCGTCATCGGCGACGTGATGTACGTCCACACCGCGTTTCCGAACAACGTCTTTGCGCTCGATCTCAACAAAAACGGTCAGATCCTGTGGAAGTACGAACCGAAACAGGATCCGTCGGTCATCCCGGTGATGTGCTGCGACACTGTCAACCGGGGCGTTGCCTATGGCGACGGCAAGATCATCCTCGCCCAAGCGGACGCAACCGTGGTTGCCCTCGACGCCAAGACGGGTCAACCGGTGTGGAGCGTCAAGAACGGCGATCCGAAGAAGGGCGAGACGATGACGGCCGCCCCCTTGGTGGTGAAGGACAAGGTGATCGTCGGCATCAGCGGCGGTGAGTTCGGCGTGCCTGGCCACCTCACCGCCTATAACCTCAAGGACGGGTCAAAGGCTTGGCGGGCCTATTCGATCGGCCCGGACGATCAGCTCCTGTTCGACGCCAACACCACCGAGCTCGGCAAGCCCGTCGGCAAGGATTCCTCGCTGAAGACCTGGCAGGGCGACCAGTGGAAGATCGGCGGCGGCGGCACTTGGGGCTGGTATTCCTACGATCCGCAGCTGAACCTGATCTATTACGGCTCGGGCAATCCCAGCACCTGGAACCCGGTGCAGCGGCCGGGCGACAACAAATGGTCAATGACGATCTTCGCCCGGAACCCCGATACGGGCATCGCCAAATGGGTCTTCCAGATGACGCCGCACGACGAATGGGATTACGACGGCGTCAACGAGATGATCCTGGTCGACATCAATGTGAAAGGGCAACCCACCAAGGCGCTCGTCCACTTCGACCGTAACGGTTTCGCCTATACGCTCAATCGCGAGACCGGAGCCCTGCTGGTCGCGGAGAAGTACGATCCCAAGGTCAATTGGGCGACCAAGGTGGACATGCAGACCGGTCGCCCCGAGGTGGTCAAGGAATACAGCACGCAGTCGCAGGGCGAGGACCACAACACCAAGGGGATCTGCCCCGCTGCACTGGGATCCAAAGACCAGCAGCCGGCCGCTTTCTCGCCGAAGACCGGGCTGTTCTATGTGCCGACGAACCACGTCTGCATGGACTACGAGCCCTTCAAGGTCTCGTATACCGCGGGTCAACCCTATGTCGGGGCGACCTTGTCGATGTTCCCGCCGGCGGGTGAAAACAACCTCGGCAATTTCATCGCCTGGGACGCGGGCGCTGGAAAGATCGTGTGGTCCGATCCAGAGCCTTTCTCGGTATGGTCGGGCGCTCTGGCGACGGCGGGGGACATCGTGTTCTACGGCACGCTCGAGGGATACCTGAAAGCGGTCGACATGCAGACCGGGAAGGAGCTGTACCGGTTCAAAACGCCCTCCGGCATCATCGGCAACGTCAACACCTATACTCATGGGGGGAAGCAATACATCGCGGTGTTGTCGGGTGTCGGCGGCTGGGCCGGCATCGGCATGGCAGCGGGTTTGACCAAGGACACCGACGGGCTCGGCGCCGTCGGGGCGTACAAGGCTCTGGCCAACTACACGCAGCTCGGCGGTGTGTTGACAGTCTTTGCCCTGCCGGATTGATCACCAGCGGGAAGCGCAGAACTGGCGAGGCCGGCGTCCAAAGCTGGGCGCCGGCCCGCACCTCCGGAGAGAGCGGTTGAGACTGCTGCTGCAGCTATTCTGCGTGATTGCAATCGCTGGCCGGGCCGGATCGAGCTCTCGCGGCAGGCAGCGAGCAGGCGAGCGAAAAGCCGTACACGATCACGGACGGGAAAGTCGACAAGAAGACCTTCAACGGCTGGCGCCGCTACACCAAATCTTGCATGCGCTGCCACGGCCCGGACGGGGCCGGCAGTTCTTATGGGCCGGACCTCGTCAACTCGGCCAAGCAGATCCCCCAGGACGAGTTCAACGAGGTCGTCGTCAATGGCCGAACCAACGTCAGCGCAGCCAGCAACAGCGTGATGCCGCCCTTCGGGGAAGTCGAGGATGTCGTGACCTATCTCGACGACATCTGGGCTTACCTGAAGGCACGCGCCGATGGTGCGCTGGGCCGCGGCCGGCCGCCGCGGATCGGCGATTAGGCGCCCTGGCGGCGGCTTCATGCTGAAGTCGCGCTATGTCACGCCGCTGCTTTTGGCATTGCTGCTGCTTGACGGCGCGCCCCTTTCCGCCCAAACCGCTGACGTCGTCAATCGCAACGAACTCAAGGTCTGCGCGGATCCCAATAATTTGCCATTCTCCGACGAGAAGAAGGAAGGGTTCGAGAACAAGATCGCGGAGGTGATTGCCGGCGAGCTCGGAGTCAAGCTGGATTTTGTGTGGTTTCCCCAAGTCATCGGCTTTGTCCGCAATACGCTGCGCGCCCATCTTTGTGATTTGGTGATGGGCGCGGTCGTCGGCGATGACGTAATGCAGACGACCAACCCCTACTATTTCACGACATACGTAATGCTCTATCGTTCCGACAAGGGTCTTTCTTTTGACGGGCCGCAGGATCCGCATCTGGCAAATTTGCGTCTCGGCGTCGTCGGGGCGACGCCACCCGCCGATCTTCTTACGCGCTATGGCCTGATGGCTCACACCAAGCCCTATGCGCTGACCGTCGACACCCGCTTTCAATCGCCGACCCACGACATGGTCGAGGACGTCGTAAGCGGCGCGATCGATGTGGGATTTTTGTGGGGGCCAATTGCCGGCTACTACCGCAAACGCGACGCGCTTCCACTCGCGCTCGTTCCAGTCAGGAGCGAGCCGGGAGCCGCTCGGATGGAGTATCACATCGCGATGGGGGTCCGGGCAAACGAGCCCGAATGGCGGCGCCGCATCAATGCCGCGATCCTCAAGCGGCAATCGGAACTGACCGCTATCTTGCGCGAGTACGGGGTTCCGCTGCTCAACGAGCGGGGAGACCTCGCCACTCCTTGAGGGCAGCGCCGCTGAGCCCGCTGATTTTACCAATCGCCCTCGGTGCGGCCTTGATCGCCAGTCTCGCCGCCCGCGCCCAGCCCCCCGAGCCGGAGGGGTACAGAATGGACGAGTATCGCGCGCCGACGCCTGCGACAGTCGCCGGCGGCGTCGTGATCCAGACCGACGCCGCGTACGCGCTTTGGAAAGGCGGCAACGCGGTTTGGATCGATGTGCTTCCGGCGCCGCGCCGGCCGCCCAATCTGCCGGAGGCGGCTCTATGGATGCCGATCCCCCGATACGGCATCCCCGGCAGCCTATGGCTGCCCGATGTCGGTCGCGGCGCATTGGGCCCCGAGCTCGAGCGATCTTTTCGAGATCACCTTGAAGCGGCAACCAAGGGCCGCCGGGACACTGCGGTGGTGTTCTATTGCCTGGCCGATTGCTGGATGAGCTGGAACGCGACAAAGCGGGCTGCCGAATGGGGGTATACGCATCTTTATTGGTACCGCGACGGCATCGATGCCTGGGAAGCAGCCAAGCTTCCGGTGGCGAAAGCCGACCCGGCCGCCGAACCTTGACTGCTATTGCGAGGCCGCGCTCTGCAGCGCCCGCGCCCACGCCCCGAGCCTCGCGTCGAGCTCGACGGGCGCCTCGCAGGCGTAGCGGATTGTGCGCTGGATCTCCTCGAAATTGCGTGCCGTGAAGTCGTGCCGTTGTTGGAGGTCGGCCCGCGTGGCGGCGGCCTCGCCGGTGGCATCGGGCGGGATCGAGCTCAGCTCCTCGGCCAGCCGGGCGACGAGATCGGCGAGCTCGTGCTGCCGTCGGCCGATCTGCTTCAACCGCTCGATGAGCGCGGCTCGTTGCCGGTCGGTTTCCTCCAGGAGCCCGTGGAAGGCGAGGGCGAGCCGCCGTGAACGGTCGCGTGAGAGGCCCCCCGCAAATGCCCCAATCTGCGCCAGCCCCTCTTCCGTAGAGACCCGTCGCGGAGCCAGCCGGCGAACCAGATCGGCGATCTCGGGGTCGGCCTGCCACTCGCCGACATCGCCCAATGGCCCTCCGGCCCAGTACGTCGCGGCCGCCAGCTTGGGCACCAGCCGCTGCTGGCACGGCCAGTCCGGGTCCTCGCCCCGCAGCGGCGCCGATCGGGTAATGGCGGCTGCCATCAGCCCGATGACCAGCGCGGCATACGCATATCCGCGCTCAATGCTCACCCGCCGGCCTCGGCGAGTGTCGGATGAGCACTGCCGGCGCCCTCGCGGACCACCAGGCCAAGACTTGAGACCTCATGGCCGGGACACGACGCCCCAGGGCAGATGCCCCACCGGAACAGACTTGATCACCTTTAGGGAAGCAACGTCGATCACCGAGATGTCGTTGCTTACTCCGTTCGTCGAGTAGACCCGGCTTTGATCGGGGTTGAAGGCGAGGCTCCATACGCGCTGGCCGACCAGCAGGTAGCGCACGACTTCGTAGCTCCGCGCATCGACGACGGCAACGCGGTTGGCGGGCCCGAGCGCGACGAAGGCGAGCGCGCGGTCCCGGGTGATGACGATTTCGACCGGCTGGATCGCCTCGCTGGGCACCCCCGGGATCGAGAAGGTAATTCGCTTCACGATCTCGCGCGTCGCAGCGTCGATGACGCTGACGGAGCCGCCGATTTCGGCCGAGACCCAGAACTGCGCGCCGTCGGCCGTCCATTCCGCGCGGCGGGGACGGCTATCGACGAGGATGTTGCCGACGACCTCGCGCTTCGCGGTATCGATCACATGGGCCATGTTGGTGGTCTCGGAGGTGTTGACGAGATACTTCCCATCCGGGCTGATGCCCATGCCCTCCGGCTCGACCCCGACCGGGATCTCGGTGACCACCTCGCCGCGGTCGATATCGATCAGAGTGACGAGGTTGCTGTCTTCATTCGCGACGTAGAGCAGCTTGCCGGTCGGGTCGAGCGCGAAAAATTCCGGGTCCGGGCCGCTCGGCAAGGTCCGGACGATATTGTCGAGGGAGAGGTCGAGCACCTCGATATGGTCGCTGTCGCTGGCGCAGATGTAGAGGACCTTCGCGTCTTTCGAGAGCAGAATTCCGCGCGGACGCTGACCGACCGGTATCGTCTTTACGGGCGCCAGGGTGGCCCCGTCGATGACGGTGATCGTATTGTCCTTCTCGTTCGAGACATAGATCGTGTCCGCTGCTGCCAATGGCGCCATGCACAGCGCAGCGGTCGCGAGGACTAGGATCGTCCTGCGCGGCAAAGCATCACCCGGTGCGCTGCCGGATCGGTCACTTCAGTGTCTCGAGATAAGCGATCATGTCGTCGCGCTCCGATTTCTCCTTGAGCCCGGGAAAGATCATCTTTGTTCCCGGCACCGTGGCCCTCGGGTCGGCCAAATACGTGTCAAGCGTTTCAGCATCCCACATATGATCGAACTTCTTCATAGCTTCCGAGTAATTGTAATTTTCAAGGCTCGCAGCTTTGCGGCCAACTACTCCGAGCAGACTGGGTCCAATCTTGTTCTTGCCTAGTTCGGTGGTGTGGCAGAGCGCGCATTTCTTGAATATCGCCTTCCCTGCTTCGGCGGCGTCCTCGGCAGCGGCATGGCCCTCGGAGAGCAATAAAAAAATCGCCGAGGTAACTAAGTAAATCGGAAGCCGCATCTTTCTTCACTTCGTAGACGGCAGGGCGACCGGGATCTGCACACTGCGAGATTACCATTTGGGAGGTGAAGCGCGAACGGCTGTCTCCGGCGATTTTTTCCGCCATAACGGGCCCCACAGTGACGTGCAATCGCGGCGAAGCGGTCCGGCAGCGTGTTGCCCATGCAGCGCTCGCGCAACTCCCGTTCTTTATTTTCAGTGTGAAATGGCTCACACCTCTCGCCCATTTTTGAACGGTAGAGTTTGCTTCGATCAACATAGTGGTGATGCCATGCCCAAGGTCTATTTCGGTCGCAAGGACGAACCCGGATTTGATCTGGAGCTCAGCGACGATTTGATTGCCGTGCGCACCCGCAGCGGGCGGTCGATCACCCGGTCGGCGGGCCCCGTGGCCTCGCCGGCCTCGGAGCAGCTCGATGACGCGCAGCTGGTGACCGCCTATCCCGAGGCCGGGGTCGAGGTGTTCCGCGTTCCGGTCGGCGGCGGCACGCCGTCGCTCGAAGCGCGCAAGACGTCGCTGCGGGCCGTCCCCGATGTCCGCTTCGCCGGCGGGGTGCTTACGGACCCATCGAGCGGCGAGCCGGTTCTCTATACCGAGAACCTGTTTGTCAAATTTGTTGACACGGCCGACGAGGACGCTTGCCGCGAGGTCCTGCGTGAGAACGGCCTGACGATCAAGCAGGAGGTGAGCTACGCCACCAACGCATTCTCTGTCGAGGCTGCGGAGGGTACCGGCCGCAAGGTCTTTGACGTGGCGCAGGCGCTGCTCCAACGCGATGACGTCGAATATTGCCATCCCGAGCTGATCCGGCCTCGGGCGCGGAAAGCCATCTTTCCGCAGCAATGGCACCTGAAGAAAACCACGATCAACGGCCTGGCCGTCGACGCGCACGCAAATGTGGAAGCGGCGCATCAGGTGACCCGCGGCGAGGGCGTCACAATCGCCATCATCGATGACGGCGTCGATATGGATCATCCCGAATTTGCCGGCGCCGGCAAGATCGTGGCGCCACGCGACGCGACCTTGCAGACCGACAATCCCCGGCCGAAGGATTTGTTCGGCACCGGGCCCGACGACGGCGACAATCATGGGACGGCCTGCGCAGGCGTCGCGACCGCGAATGGCGCCCGCGGCGCCTCGGGCGTGGCGCCGGCCGCCAAGCTGATGCCGATCCGGCTGGCGTCGGGTTTGGGCTCGCAACGCGAAGCCGACGCCTTCATTTGGGCAGCCGAGCATGGGGCCGATGTCATCTCGTGCAGCTGGGGCCCCGAGGATGGGCGCTGGTGGAAGCTCGACGACCCCAAACATCAGCAAGTGGTGGCTTTGCCGGCGAGCACGCGCCTTGCCATCGACCGGGTAACGACCACCGGCCGCGGTGGCAAGGGATGCGTCGTTCTGTTCGCCGCAGGTAACGGCAACGAGTTGGTCGACAATGACGGCTATGCCAGCTACGCCAAGGTGATCGCGGTCGCGGCCTGCAACGACGCCGGCAGGCGCAGCGTCTACAGCGACTTCGGCAACGCCGTGTGGTGCGCCTTCCCGAGCAGCGATTTCGAATACGCGCCGTTCGGCCAGCCCAAGCCGCTGACCACCGGGATCTGGACGGTCGACCGCTCGGGGGCCAACGGCTATAACACCGGCACCAATGCCGACGGCGATGCCGACGGCATGTTCACCGACAGCTTCGGCGGCACCTCGAGTTCTTGCCCGGGCGCCGCCGGGGTCGCAGCGCTGGTATTGTCGGTAAACCCAGCGCTCAAGTGGGACGAGGTCAAGGACCTCTTCAAGCGCGCTTGTGACCGCATCGACCCGCAAGGCGGCGAATACAATGCGGCAGGGCACAGCGCCAAGTACGGTTATGGACGGCTGAACGCGCGCACTGCGGTCGATCTGGCGATGCCGCAGCCGCGCAACGAGGTGACGGTGAGCCGCCGCTTCGACAGTCCCATTCCCGACTTGCAGACCGTGACCTTCGCGCTCGATGTGTCCGACAACACGCCGGTCGAAGCAATCAGTGTCGCGGTAGACCTGACCCACACCTTTATTGGGGACTTGATCATCAGCCTCGAGCCTCCGGCCGCGACCGGCGTCGCCCCGGTGACATTGCACAACCGCGCCGGCGGCTCGGGCAAGGCGATCAAGACAGTTTACGACAAGGCCTCCGTCGCCGCGCTCGGGGCGTTTGCGGGCAAAGCATGCAACGGCATCTGGACCCTTCGCATACGCGATGCGGCTGCCCAGGACTCCGGGACACTGCGGTCGTTCTCGCTGCGGCTGTCCTTTGTCCATCAGGAGCGAATGGTTGCGGCGGTCCCGGAAGCTGGCGCAATGCCGGCGCGCAGGAAGCCCGAGAGACGGCGGGCCAAGGCGAAAGCCGCGTGATCCTGGCGCGGGGTTTGCAGCGCCGGTCAGCCCAGGTAAGAGCCGCCGTTGACGTGCAGGATCTGGCCGGTCACGAACCCCGCGTCATCCGAGGCCAGAAACAGCGCCGCCCGCGCAATTTCCTCGGGCCGGGCCATGCGTCCGAACGGTATGGCCCGCGCCGCCGCGTCGAGTTCCGCCTCGCTGCTGCCGTAGCGCGGCTGAGCGGTGTCGGTGAGCCCGGGCGCAATGGCATTCACCCTGATCCGGTGCGGGGCCAGCTCCAGCGCCATGGCCCGCGTCATCGACACCACGCCCCCCTTGCTCGCGACGTAATGCACGCCGCGCGGCGAGCTGCGGTACGCCGCCCCGGAGGTCAGATTGACGATCGCCCCCGGCCGGCCGGCGGCAACCATCGCCTTGGCGACCGCCTGGGCGCAAAAGCACGAACCTTTGAGATTGACGCCGAGAACATGATCCCAATCGCGCTCGGTCATTTCGAGGAACGAGACGCGCGGGAACACGCCGGCATTGTTGATCAGGATGTCGATCGGTCCGAGCTCCCGCTCGACCGCCGCGGTCATCTCCTGCGCCTGCTCGATCTGGGAGACATCTGCTCTGACCGGCACAGCGCGGCGCCCGTGCCGCCGGACTTCGTCGGCCACCGCTGCCGCGGCGGCTTCGTCATCGATCCAATTCACCGCGACATCGGCGCCGGCCCCGGCAAACTCCAACGCCATCGCCCGCCCTATCCCCTGCTGGGCCCCGGTGACGAGGACGATCTTGCCAGCGCATTGCATGCCGAACCTCCGAGCTATCCTTCGCGTTCGGTCACTTAGCCCCCGAGCGACCAGATTTAACGAGCGACCAGATCTAATCAGCGATGTCCTTCTCGACGCGCGCGCGGGATGCCGGTGTGCAGGTGTCGGCCTTCATGCGTGTCTTCGCCTCGGCAGGCAGGTCGGCCAGATCCTTGCGGCTCGCGGCGGCCTGTGACCAGGCGCTCGCTTGCTGCGCCGCTGTCATGCCGATTGCCTTGAACCCATCCTGATAGGTTTTCTCGATCTTGGCGGTCAGGTCCCATTGGCACAAATCGCTTTGTGAAAGCAGATAGCCGACACCCGGGCCGAGCAACGCAGCGACCGAGTTGGGCACCTCGGCGCGCGACGGGATCGCGACCAGGGCAAGCAGGACGGCGAAGGCAATTGCAGCAAACTTCATCTTTTTTCCAATTGGAGTTGGTCTGTCGCGCGATACTTACGGCATAGCTGGCCGCGCGGCCAGCCCCCTTGCGGGGCTCGGTATGCAGCTGCGCGACACCATCGCCCCTTGGAGGGCTCCGGTGTAGCGGCGAGCGAGCGGGTTGTGGCGCGAAATTCCAACCCGGAGAGGGCGATCGGTCCAGGCGGGCCAATGGAGGAATTCGACCGGCTTCGCGGATTACGGTCGGATTACGGTGACAGTTTACAAGATAGGGGCAACAGCGTAATCCTAAAGATCAATCGCGCTATCGCCGCGCGATACGAGAAAGCTCGCCGTCGCTTGGTCCCGAGCGCTTCGCTACTTTCTGGAACGGCAAGAGGTCGAGGCAGTCAGGCGCGGGGATAGTGGGTTACGCGCCGCCGCGCTCCGGCGACGGATCACTCCAATGCCGAACAACCCGACGGAGAGCAGCGCCAGCGATCCTGGTTCCGGCACGGGCGCGGGTTCCGCGAGGGGAGCGGCCACCAGACCGATGGTGTTGTTTTGGTTATTCACATAGAACCCGACGATATTGCCGGCGTTGTTGACACCGTTGAAAATCGTCGTGCCGACGCCGAAGGGGTCGTCCAATTCCTCACATGCGGTGGTATTAATGTCGCAAACAACGCCGTGCATCTTCATCGCGGCATCGATGTCAAAGCCCACCGCCATCCCGTTGTCGTTTACGCCCAGCAGGCTGGTATTAGCTGCACCCGCCACATCGATCGTTTTGAAAGTGCCGCCATTATCGGAAAAACCATGAAAGACGCCGTTCGCGTCGGTATAGAACCCGACGATTATACCGTTATTATTGATTGCCGCCGCCGTCGTGTTGTTGACTGCGTTGGGGGCGTCGATATTGGCAGAGAAGGCCGCGTTCATGATGTCGTAGGTGTAGCCGTGCGTAACGCCCATGGCATCGGTGTAGAAGCCGACAGCGAGATTGAAGTTGTTGACGCCGAGCAATTGGTTGACCATCGGAGTCGTGGTCGCAGTGTTCGGGTTGTTGACTGGGGCGGTAAAGGCGCCGCCGATCCTTGCGAACCCGAAATTGTTGTCCGTCCCATCACCCTTATTGGTATTGGAAAAAAAGCCGACCGTGGTCCCCATGTCGTTGAGACCGGTGACCTGTGTTTGCATCGAATTGGGGAAGTTTTGGGCGGTGAAATTCGCCTGACCGAAGGGCGGTACCACGGTATAGCCCTTGTTGGGATGTCCCGCCGCCCCGCTGCCAAAATACCCAGCTATCGTCGCGGTATTATTGATACCCAGCGCCTGATTGAACGTCGTGTCGTTGTTGTTGACGATATCGTTATAGATCAGGGTGATTGCGGACGCGGGTCCCGTGGTCCAAGCCAGCACCCCAGCCGCCAGGGTGCCAATCGCGAGTCCAAAACCGCTTCGTGAGGCGCCTGAGAAACCCTGGTTGAAAGCCGCTGCCCTCATTGCATCCCCCTGGTGAGATGAGCTCATTAACCCTTAACGCAAGATCCATTCCAGCTCTCCGTGAAAGTTGATTGTTGAGCGCAATCAGCGGCTTAGGTGTTGAGCCCCTGAAAAGAGATGGCCAGAGTGTCGAAAACTCTTACAGCCACTGATCTGTTGCCTTACCCAAATCATGATCAGGCTCGTTCGAGTTTCAAGCTAACCAGCACGTTTGCTCTTCGCCCTTTGCTCTGGTGATGTGTAAAGTATTCCGACACTTCGGCGAGGAACGACCATTTGCTCCACGCCCGGGGATTAGCGGATTGACGCGGATTACGGTGACAGTTTACAAGATAGAGCAACTGGCTCAATCTCGATTGAATGAGGATGGTAGCTGGAGGCAAGGGCAGTGGCCCGGATTGCGCGCGTGGTTGTGCCGGGCCTGCCACATCATGTCACCCAGCGCGGCAATCGTCGCGAGCCGGTGTTCTTCGGGGCCGGGGATTATCAGCTGTACCGTCAGTTGATCGCGGCGGCGGCGCGGCGTGCCGGCGCGGAGATCTGGGCTTATTGCCTGATGCCCAATCATGTCCACCTGATCGTGACGCCGACCGACCACGATGGGCTGCGGGCGACCTTCGCCGAAGCGCACCGCCGTTACACCGGTGCCATCAACGCTCGGTTCCAATGGACGGGCCATCTATTCCAGGGCCGCTTCGGCGCGGTGGTGATGGACGAGCCGCACCTGCTGGCGGCAACGCGTTACATCGCGCTCAATCCGGTGGCCGCGGGGCTGGTGAGCCGTGCCGAGGACTGGCCATGGTCAAGCGCTCGCGCCCATCTCGCGGGCGAGGATGACGAACTGGCAACGGTGGCGCCATTACGCGCGCTGATCCCCGATTTTGCTGCGCTTCTCACGGCACCGGCCGATCCCGCGACGACGGCTCGGATCGAGCGGGCACCGACGATCGGACGGCCGCTTGGCGCGCCGGAATGGATCGCGGCGCTCGAGCGGCAGCTCGGCCGGCGCCTGGCACCCGGCAAACCGGGCCCAAAGCCCCGAATGGACGGGGACACCAAGCGGCAACTGCCGCTGCTGTGAGAACTCAAGTAAACTGTCACCGTAATCACAAGTAAACTGTCACCGTAATCACCGTAATCACCGTAATCTCCCTTTCCTTGGCTTGCAAGTTGATGCCGGCGCGCACAACCGTCTCCGACGTCATCAGCGTGTGAAGACTCAATCCTCGTTCGCCTCAAAGTCGGTCTCGATCTCGGCCGGCAGCTGGCGGAGCTTGCGGACCGCGTCTTCCGGAACCGCTGGTGGCCGGGTGCCCGGGCCGCCACGCCAAAAGCAGGAGACATCAGCCTTAACCCCGTCGCGCGACATCACCTGATGCAATTCCTTCAGCAGCTGATCGCGGTTCGGCCCTCGAAAGATCAGGTCAATGAGGTGTTCGAGGTGCCGATCGAGCTCGGCACCCCCGACCAGCCCATCGGTTGCTAAAACCCAGACACCCGTCCGCCCGGTGACGTAACCGGCGCGCGGCCCGGTGAGATAGCTTTCTCCCTTTCGATACGCCTTCGTCGGCTCAACTCCGAGAATGGCAGTAATCCGATCGGGATCAAGGCGATCGCCGGTAAAGCGAAGCGTTGCGAACGCCATGTTGCTGGAAATCGCCTCAGTTGATTTCATCATAGATGTTGCCAATCAAAGATCCGAATCCGTCCGTGACCGAGCCGTCATCCCATATGGTGACACGATCCCTGCCGCCCAATCCGGCCCACCGCTTGATGCGATGCAATGCCCTGCCCAGCTCCGGCCGCGTTATCCGGAGAACTCGACTAACATCGCCCGATGGATTTCCTGGCCTCCTCCAAATTATGCGCGGCATGTCAGTTTATACTGCGCGCATCGGCCTCCATCGCCAGCCCCCATGATTGGAAATCGGTTCGAAATCGAGGCGCGTCCTCACTCCAGCGCCTTGACGATTTCCTCGGACATTTTCTTGGCGTCGCCGAACAGCATCATCGTGTTGTCGCGGTAGAAGAGCTCGTTCTCGACGCCGGCGTAGCCCGAGGCCATCGAGCGCTTGACGAAGAGCACGGTCTTGGCGCGCTCGACATCGAGGATCGGCATGCCGTAGATCGGCGAGGAGGGGTCGGTCTTGGCCGCCGGGTTGGTCACGTCGTTGGCGCCGATCACAAAGGCGACATCGGTCGAGGGGAAGTCGCGGTTGATCTCGTCGAGCTCGAAGACCTCGTCGTAGGGGACGTTGGCCTCGGCGAGCAGCACGTTCATGTGGCCCGGCATGCGCCCGGCGACCGGGTGGATCGCATAGCGCACCGCGACGCCGTCCTTTTTCAATATGTCGGCCATCTCGCGCAACGCGTGCTGCGCCTGGGCCACCGCCATGCCGTAGCCCGGCACGACGATCACCGAGCCGGCGTTCTTCATGATGAAGGCGGCGTCCTCGGCGCTGCCCGATTTGACGAGGCGGTCGCCGGCCCCGGCGCCGGCCGCCACGGCGCCGCCCTCGGTGCCGAACCCGCCAAGGATCACATTGAAGATCGAGCGGTTCATCCCTCGGCACATGATGTAGCTGAGGATCGCGCCCGACGAGCCGACCAATGCCCCGGTGATGATCAGGAGGCTGTTCGACAACGTAAAGCCGATGCCGGCCGCGGCCCACCCCGAATACGAGTTCAGCATCGAGATCACCACCGGCATGTCGGCCCCGCCGATCGGCACGATCAGCAGAAAGCCCAGCGCCAACGACACCAGCAGCAGCAGCCAGAAGGCCGCCGGCGCCTCGGTCGAGGCGAACACCGCGATCAGCAGGATCAGCAGGACGCCGAGCCCGGCATTGACCGGATGCTGGCCGGGAAAGACCAATGGCCGGCCGCTGACGAGGCCCTGCAGTTTGCCGAAAGCGACGATCGAGCCGGTGAAGGTGATCGCGCCGATCGCCATCCCGATCGCCATCTCGACGAGGCTGCCGCGATGGATCGAGCCGCGCACGCCGATGCCATAGAATTCCGGGAAGGTGAAGGCGGCGGCAGCGACGCACGCCGCCGCAAGGCCGACCAGGCTGTGAAACGCGGCGACCAGCTGCGGCAATGCCGTCATCTGGATGCGCCAGGCGATGTAGGTGCCGATCGCCCCGCCGATCAGGATGCCGAGAATGATCAGCCAGAAGCTCACCACATGCGGCGTCGCCAGGGTGGTGACGACCGCAATCACCATGCCGGCGATGCCGTAGAAATTGCCCGCCCGGGCCGTCTCGGGCGAGGAGAGGCCGCGCAACGCCATGATGAAGCAGATCGAGGCGGCCAGGTAGAAAAGGGCGGAGAGGCTGTCGCTCACGGCAGCCCCCGCTAGCGCTTTCTCTGGAACATCTGCAGCATGCGCTGGGTGACGATGAACCCGCCAAAGATGTTGACCGCGGCGAGGGTCACGGCGACAAACCCCATGACCTTGGCAAAGCTGATGCCGACGGGGCCCGCGGCGATCAATGCGCCGACGATGATGACGCTCGAAATCGCGTTGGTGACGCTCATCAGCGGCGAGTGCAGCGCCGGGGTCACCCGCCACACCACGTAGTAGCCGACAAACACCGCGAGCACAAAAACCGTGAGCTCGAAGACGAACGGCGTGCCGCCGGCCGCCACCGGCGCCGCCTGGGCCGTCGCCAGCTGGCGGGCGAGCAGCTCCAGGTGGTTGGCGAGCGCGCCGGCATCGCCGGCGAGCTCGCCGGCGCGTTCGGCCAGGGAGGCGGGTTCTGCCATTCGATCTCCGTCAGCCGTTCGAGACTGCCGCCGGGGCGGGCGCCTCGGCCGGCGGCGCCAGTGCCGGGTTCACAACCGCGCCGTCGATGGTCAACAACGTCGCCTTGATGATCTCGTCCGCCGTGTCGATCTTGAGCCGCTTCTCATTGTCGACCAGCAAGGTCAGGAACGACAGCAGGTTGCGCGCATAGAGCTGGCTGGCATCGACGGCAATGCGCGACGGCATGTTGAGATGCCCGATGATGGTGACCCCGTTCGGCGTCGTCGCGATCTCACCTGGCCGGCTTCCCTCGACATTGCCGCCCGCCTCGACCGCGAGGTCGACAATGACCGAGCCCGGGGCGAGCTCGGCGACCATGGCGTTGGTCAGCAGCACCGGCGCGCTGCGCCCGGGGATCAGCGCGGTGCAGACCACGATGTCGGTCCGCTTCAGCTCGGCGGTGATCCTTTCGCGTTGCCGGCGCTGGTAGTCCTCCCCCATTTCGCGCGCGTAGCCGCCGGCCGTTTCGGCCGAGCGGGCCGCGTTTTCGTCGACAGTGATAAAGGCCGCCCCGAGGCTCTCGACCTGCTCCTTCGCGGCGGCGCGGACATCGGTCGCGGAGACGATGGCGCCGAGCCGCCGGGCGGTGGCGATCGCCTGCAACCCGGCGACCCCGGCCCCCATCACCAGCACCCGCGCCGCCTTGATCGTGCCGGCGGCGGTCATCATCATCGGAAAGGCGCGGCCGAACTCGGCGGCGGCGTCGACCACCGCCTTGTAGCCGGCGAGATTGGCCTGCGAGGACAGCACGTCCATCGACTGCGCGCGGGTGATCCGCGGCAGCAATTCCATCGCGAAGGCGGAGATCCCGGCGCGGGCATAGGCCTCGACATCGGCCGGGTTTTGCGCCGGCTGCAGCAAGCCGATCAGCGCCGCGCCGGGCTTCAGGGAGCCGAGCTCGTCCACCGCGCCCTCGCCGCCGATCAGCGGGCGCTGCACCTTGAGGAGGACGTCGGCCTCGCCGAGCGCGGTCGGCGCGTCGACGGCGATCGCCGCGCCCGCCGCCGCAAAGGCGGCATCGCCAAAGGAGGCGCCGTCGCCCGCGCCGGTTTCGACGACGACCTCCAGGCCCATCCCGGCCATCCGCCTGACGGTGTCGGGTGACGCCGCCACCCGGCGCTCATGCGCCCGTCTTTCCTTGATGACGGCGACCTTCATCCAGCGGCGGTTCCTGATTGGGCAGGGCCGAGAGGAGCCTGCACAATGCCGCGCGGCCTGAAGTTTGTGAAGTGTCAACCCGGCGCCTGCGACGGTTCGGCGGGTACAACCTCCCGTCGTCTCTCTTCCGCCTCAATCTGCCTCCGTGATATTGCCTGTGGGGAACGCCTGCTGGATCGGCCGCCTATCACCGGGCGGGTGCCGCGGGGGAATAAGTCTTCGGGAGGTCCGTTGTCCTTCAGTCCAAACTTGGCGGGATCGCCGGTTCATTTGGCTTCGGGCAGAGATCCGGCGAGTGTCCGCTTCGGCGATCAGCTGATCGCGGTCCTGCCAAGGCTGCGTCGGTTTGCGCGCGGGCTCACCGGCTCGGCGGTCGAGGCCGACGATCTCGTTCAGGCGGCGTGCGAACGCGCCCTCGCACGCCAGCATCAGTTTCAGGAGGGCACGCGGTTTGACAGCTGGATGTTCCGCATCGTGCAGACGATCTGGATCGACCAGATCCGCTCGCGGGACGTCCGCAAGGAGGACGGCCATGTCGCCGAGGAGCGGCTGGGCTCGGACGAGCCGGTGCGGCGGGTCGAGGCTCGCCTCGCGCTCGCCGAGGTGCGGCGCGCGGTCGACCGCCTGCCGCCCGACCAGCGCACGGCGCTGCTGCTCGTGACCGTCGACGGGCTCAGCTACAAGGAGGCCGCCGGCGTCGTAGGGGTGCCGGTGGGAACGATCATGAGCCGTCTCGCCCGCGCCCGCATCGCGCTGCAGCAGCAGCTCGAAGCGGGCGGCGGGCTGCGCAGGAGTTTCAAAGATGCAGAAGCGCGGTGACGACCGGCTCATCGCCTATCTCGACGGCGAGCTCGAGCCGGCGGAGCGGCGCGACATCGAGGCTTGGCTCGAGAGCGATCCGATCGCCCGCGAAAAGCTCGCGGCGCTGGCCGAATCGGCAAATCTGGTTCGCCTCGCCTTCGACGAGGTCATGCACGAGCCGCTCCCAGAGCGGCTGATCGCAGCGGCCCGCGGCGAAACCGCCGCCGCCGAGCCGGGGGCGCTAGTCCTGCCGTTCAAGGCCCGGCAAGGCGCCCCGCGCGGCCGGGCTGCGCAGCGCTGGTGGATCGGGCTGCCCGTCGCCGCTTCGCTGTTCGGCCTCTTGCTCGGCGGCGGCGTCGCCTATGTGAGCGTGGGCAAGCTTGAGCCGGCAGGCCTCGGAGTCAAGCAGCCGGCGGTCGAAACCGCCGCCGCCGACAAGGCCTGGCTCGACAATGCGGCGGGCTATTTCAAGCTCTTCGTCAGCACCGGCGAGGGCGGGCTGGTCGATGTCCCGGCCACCGCCGATCCGCGCGAGGCATTGCAGAAAATCAGTCAGAGCCTGCCACAGGAAGTCCGCCTGCCCGACCTCAAGCCTTGGGGCCTCAATTTCCGCGGCGCCCGGCTGGTGGTTGCCGAAGGCCGGCCGGCCGCGCAGCTCGTCTACACGACCGAGAACAAGGCGATCGGGCCATTGACCCTGACCATCGGGTCATCGAAGGAGGCGGACATCTCGCCGACCTTGGCGCGCCGTCAGGACGTAAACCTGCTCTATTGGCGCCACCAGGGCCGCGCCTACGCGCTCGCCGGACAGGCCGATGTCGGCTATCTCTGGGGCATCGCCAACGACGTCGCCTGGCAGCTCGACGCCATCTGATCGGCCTGCGTCGAATGCCGACACCAGGAACCCGTCGCCGAGAAGACGAGCGGGAAACGCACTGAGTCATCCGAATGCATCTAGCCGCTGGAGGCCTGGCTGCATCGGCATGTTTCGAGACGCGCCCTAGTTCAAGCCTGGGGCAGGCTCCGTCAGGCGGTCCTCAGAACCTGTGAATCAATTGGCACAGGGAGGCCGCACGAACATCCGGCGTCCTTCGAGACGGCGCTGCGCGCCTCCTCAGGATGAGGCACTTCGTTGATGGCATTAAGAAAAACCTCATCCTGAGGAAGCCGCGACGCGGCTGTCTCGAAGGACGCACCGCGCCGATCCCGCCGACCTGCCGCAGGGCCCACCGCCCGAGAACTGGCGCGAGCTAAGATTCCCTGGACGGTTCCGGCGGCTTCGTCTAATCCCCATCTTTGCTGCGAACGAAAGCAAGAAGGGCTCGGCAATGGTTGCGATCGAATCGACCCCGGAAATGGCGGCGCAGGTCTACGCGACGATGGCGCGGAACCTCGCGGTGGTCCGGCGCCGGTTGGGCAAGCCGTTGACCTTGGCCGACAAGATCCTGCTCGGGCACCTCGACGACCCGGAGCACCAGGAGCTCGAACCCGGCAAGAGCTATCTGCTGACCCGCCCGGACCGCGTCGTGTTCCAGGATGTGCTGGGGCAAACCGGGCTCCTGCAGTTCATGCAAACAAAGCGGGACAAGGTGGCGGTGCCGGCCACGATCCACTGCGACCACCTGATCCAGGCGCGGGTCGAGGGCGCTTCCGATCTGCGCGAGTCATTGGCCGAGAACAAGGAGGTCTACGACTTCCTGCGCTCCGCCGCGGCCAAATACGGCCTGGGCTTTTGGGGACCGGGGGCCGGGATCATCCACCAGGTGGTGCTGGAGCAATACGCCTTCCCGGGCGAGTTGATCATCGGCACCGACTCGCACACGCCGAACGCCGGCGGCCTCGGCGCCTGCGCGGTCGGAGTCGGCGGCGCCGACGCGGTCGAAGTGATCGCCGGACTGCCCTGGGAGGTGCTCTATCCGAAGCATATCGCGGTCTATCTGACCGGCGAGATGGGCGGGTGGACGGCGCCGAAGGACGTCATCCTCTACGTCGCCGGCGAGCTCACGGTGTCCGGCGCGACGAACGCGATCGTCGAATATATCGGCCCCGGCGCCCGCACGATCAGCGCCACCGGCAAGGCGACGATCACCAATATGGGCGCCGAGCTCGGCGCGACGACCTCGATCTTCCCGGCCGACGAGCGCATGGCCAAGTATCTGCGAGCGACCGGCAAGGGAGCGCTGGTGCCGCTGGTGCAGCAGAACCAGCACCTGCTCGAGCCGGACAAGGAGGTCGAGGCCGATCCCGGGAAATACTACGACCGGGTCGTCGAGCTCGACCTGCAAAGCTCGAGCCCCACGTCGTCGGTCCCCATTCCCCGGACAGGGCCCGCCCGATCTCGCGGCTCGCCGCCGAGGTGGCCGATCCGAAGAACGAGTTCATCGACGAGATCTCGACCGCGCTGATCGGCAGCTGCACCAACTCGTCCTACGAGGATATGAGCCGCGCGGCCGATGTCGCCGAGCAGGCCAAGGCGCACGGCCTCAAGGCCGCGGTGCCGTTCTTGGTGACGCCGGGCTCCGAGCAGGTGCGCGCGACGATCGAGCGCGACGGGCAGATGCAGTCGCTCAAGGACATCGACGGCACGGTGTTGGCGAACGCCTGCGGGCCGTGCATCGGCCAGTGGCGCCGGTCGGTCGCCGCGGATGCGGTCCCGAACACGATCGTCACCTCCTACAACCGCAATTTCCCGCGACGCAACGACGGCTCGCCGACCACGATGAACTTCATCGGCAGCCCGGAAATCGTCACCGCCTTTGCGCTCGCCAAGCGGCTGTCGTTCAATCCGTTGACCGACTCGTTGACGGACGCGCAGGGCAAATCATTCCGGCTCGATCCGCCAAAGCCCGCGCCCGAAGTGCCCGAGAAGAACTTCGACAGCGGTCACGCGACCTACATCGCGCCGCCGGAAGACGGCAGCGGCATCGAGCTCGCCGTCGATCCGAAAAGCGAGCGGCTGCAGCTGATGACACCCTGGGCGGCTTGGGACCACAAAGACTTTGTCGATATGCCGGTATTGATCAAGACCAAGGGCAAGACGACGACGGACCACATCTCGCCCGCCGGCCCGTGGCTGCGCTACCGCGGGCATCTGGACAAGTTCAGCGACAACATGTTCATGGGCGCGACCAACGCCTTCAACGGCGAAGCCGGAACCGGCATCAATGTTCTCAACGGGCAGAAGAGCGAGGCGATCGGCAAGATCGCCCGCGACTACAAGGCGCACGGGACCCGGTGGGTGGCGGTCGGCGACCACAATTACGGCGAGGGCAGCAGCCGCGAGCACGCCGCGTTGTCGCCGCGCCTCTTAGGCGGGGCGGCGGTGATCGCGCGCAGCTTTGCCCGCATCCACGAATCCAATCTAAAGAAGCAGGGCCTGCTGGCGCTGACCTTCCAGGACCCGGGCGATTACGACCGCATCCGGGCGGATGACCGCATCAGCCTCGTCGGATTGGAGGAGATGGCGCCCGGACAGCCGGTCGAGTGCCGCATCAAGCATGGCGATGGAACCACCGAGACATTGCGGCTAAACCATACGTTCAGCGCTTCGCAGCTCGAATGGTTCCGCAAAGGCTCGGCGCTGAACCTTTTCCATCACTGAGGTCGGAATACCCAATCGGCGCGGTTCGATTGCGTACCGCCTGCCCGCGCTTGCGGATCGAATTCGACGGGTGGCCGTGCATAGGCGGATACGCGCAATCCGGCACACCGTAGCGTTCAGTTGGCGATCTCCTGCGCATGGCGGAGGAAGCGTCGATTTGGGGCGCTGCGCGGGCGGGTAGCGAGGCGCTCGTGTGCCAATGACAACGCAACATCGCGCTGGCCGGCGCGCACGGCCGCCTCGGCTAGCGTCCAGTTGACGACGTCGCGCTGTGCATGGCTGCCGCCGATCTGCCACAGATCGACGCGGACCGGCAGCAGCAGTTCCATGGCCTCGGCATAGGCGCCGCGGTGGAACGCCGCCAGGCCCTGGACGATAGGAATCCCGACGGCGCGATAGAGACCGGCCGCGTCGATGCCATTCCTGGCGGTTTCGCGCATCGCCTCGAGACGCCGCTCGGCCAGCGCTTCCTGGCCCGAGCGCAGCTCGGCCATCGCGGCGTGGATGTCGGCGAAGACTAGGCACTCCCCGTCGGCGTGGCCCTGCCACATATCCGCCAATGGGCGCCACCGGTCGCCGATTTCGCAGCCGAGTGTGTCGAGGCGCCACAGCAGCGCCGAGGCGTTGGTGAGACTGAGCGCTACAGGGCGCTGCGTGGCGCGGATCGGGCCGTCATAGAGCGCGAGCGCGGCGTCGTATTGCCCGAGCTCGAGGTGGAACAACGCCTTGTGCCACCAGATATGGACCTGGTTCATATGCCCAGGGGTCGACCACAGCGGCTCGCGTGCTGCCATCCACCCGAGCCCGTCCTCCGGTCGCCCGGTCATCTCCATCACATGCGTGACCGTGTGATGAGGCCAGAAGCTCAATGGTTCAAGCTCGGATGCTTCGCGCGACTCCTCCTCGGCGCGAAGGTACTCCCCGGCCTCTTCCGATCCGAAGGCGTGGATCGCCAGCAATGTCCCGTAGCCCGGCTGGTCCTTCGACCAGAATGGCAGGGCACGCGCGGATCGATCGCGAACACAATGGAAGCGCCCGAGAAAACCGTCGGTCAATGCCGCGCCCTGATGCGCCACCAGGTCGAACGGGCAGCGCATTAGATGACGGTCGAGCACAGCAACGGCTGCGGCGCGGGAGCCGTGGACCAAATGAGTGAGTGCAGCGAGGTGTGCTTGCTCCCGCTCGTTCAACTTCAAGGGCCTGGCGGTCTCGACCAACGCCGCGGCCTGAACCCTCAAGCCAGGGTCGTTTGCGATGGTGAACACCCAGGCCTTTCCCAGATGCGCCATAGCGAAATCGGGTGCGGCCTCGCGCACCGCGTCAAACAGGCCGATCGCGTCGCCGTGGACGAGATTGAACGCCCGCACCGCATGATCGTACCCGCTGACCGTCTCGGCTGTCGCGCCGGAGAGGTGATGTCCCTGAGCGTCCTGGGTCATGCTTCGGCTCCCTTAGTGTCGAACCCCAGTCGTTGGCAGGCGGCGATACGACGCTCACGTCGTCATTCCCGCGAAAGCGGGAATCCAGAGTGGCAAGGGCCACAGTGCGCTTCCCCTGGACCCCCGCTTTCGCGCTCTAGGGCTTGCACAGATCTCAAAGCCCGAATATCTCCCTCTCCGCCCCAGGGGGCGGAGAGGGTCGGGGTGAGGTGGGGGGAGCCCCAAGCTCTGAACTGCGGCGCGACCCACCTCACCCTCCCACGCCTGCGGCGTGGGCCCCTCCCTCTCCCCCCGGAACCGGGCGGAGAGGGGCAAAGCGCACGAAAGATTGTTGCGGATCGAAATGTGTGCATGCCCTAGCGCGAAACCGGGGGTGACGCTAACCGGGCAAGCGGGTCAATAGCTGGAGATTTCGATCGAGTTCTGGTCGGGGTCGTCGATATACACCGATTGGATCGTGCCGATCGCGCCGGCGCGCGGGCCCTGCATCCGTATCGGCACGCCGCAGGTTTCGAGGTGGGCGGTGACCTCGCCCATCGGCGCCTCGGTGATAAAGCAGATATGCGCCGGCATCCGCTTCTCGCCGCTCATCGCCATGGCGCTGCCGGCAGCGTCGAGATGGATCTTTTGCCGACCGAAATGCAGTGCGGCGCGGCCTTCGCCCATCCTCTCGACCTGCATCCCGAGCACGCGCCCATAGAACTCGACGCTGCGGTCGAGATCGGCGACGGCAAGGTTGAGATGGTCTATGCGCTCGATCTTCATGGCGGGCCTCCTCAGGTTTGAGAAAGGCGCACAGCTTGCCATGAAGTGGAACATCGGGCCAGCATCACTACGTCCCGTTTGTCGCCCGAGCAGATCGCATGACAACATGCCCCACCGAGACCGAAGCGGATCGATCATCCCCGCGCCGCCTCGGCATATTCACAACCTGGCGGTTGCAGGCCTATGGCTACGGCCTCGCCGCGCTCTACGCGGCGCTGCTCGTGATCCTCTACAAGAGCGGCCTTTGGATCGTCGACAGCCGGGGTTTGCCGGTCTACAGCGATTTCATTTGCCCGTGGCTGGCCGGGGTGCAGGCGCTGCACGGCGACACCGCCCTGCTCTACGATCCCGTCGAGTTCGCGAAGATCCAGGAGGCATTGGTCGGACCGAGGGATTACGTCTACCCGAATTGGCCTTATCCACCCATGTTTTTCTTTGTGCTGATTCCTTTTGCGCTGCTGCCCTACGCTTACGCATTCATCGCTTGGGACGTCGCAACACTGACGAGCTGTATCGCCGTCGTGTATCTCATCGTTCGGCGGTCCCCGGCGGTGGCTTTGACGCTCGCATCGCCACTCACGGCCTGGACCTTTTTTGCGGGTCAGAACGGGTTCCTGTGGGGGTCGCTGCTCGGAGCATCGCTGCTGCTTCTGGAACGCCGCCCGGTGCTGGCGGGCTTGGTGATCGGTTGTCTCAGCTGGAAGCCGCAATTCGGGATCCTTCTTCCGGTCGCGCTTGCCGCGTCGAACCAATGGCGCGCTGTAGCGAGCGCCACAGCAACGGTTATCCTCCTCGCGGGCGCGTCGCTTGCTGCCTTCGGTACGGCCGTGTGGGAGGCTTTCCCGCAAGAGCTTGCCGCGCAGAGCAGCGAGGTCCTCGTTGCCGGCGGACATGCTCACTCAATTCCCGACTGGGGATATATCCAGACGGTTTACGGCCTGGTTCGCACTCTGGACGGCAGCGCCGCCGCGGCATGGCTTGCCCAGGGCGCAACGGCTTTAGCCGCCGGGATCATCGTGTGGCTGGTCTGGCGATCCCCGGCGCGTTATGCGTTGAAGGCAGCCACACTGTCGGCCGCCGCGCTTATCGCTACGCCATATGCCTTTGCCACTGATCTGGCCGCGATCGTGATACCGGCGGCCTTTCTTGCGAGCGATCAGATGCGCTACGGTCTGCTGGCCAATGAGCAAGTGGTCTTGCTTGTGCTCTTTGCTGCGAGCTTTATCATTCTCGCCACCCACGGGAGCGCACCGGTCGGGCCCGTCGTGATGATCACGCTCTTATACGTGATCTTGCGCCGCGCCGTCGGTCAGGCTCGGCCGAGGGGGGCAATAGCAGCATAGCGGGGCATGACGAGATAGGAGCCACCCCGAAACTGCGCGAGTTTCCAAATGCTGTCGGAGCCGCAATCCCGCTTTCTCGCCGATCGCCGGGTCGGTCATCTGGCGACCGCCGATGCGCTGGCGAGGCCGCACCTCGTGCCGGTGTGTTTTGCCGTGGGCGAGGGTGCGCTCTACATCACGATCGATCAAAAACCGAAAGGCAGCCCGCGCGGGTTGAAGCGGCTGCGCAACATCATCGAGAACCCGGTCGCTGCCTTTGTCGCCGACCGCTATGACGAGGATTGGAACCGGCTCGGCTGGGTCATGCTGCGCGGCCCGGCAGAAATCCTCGACGCGGGCGCCGAGCACGATCGCGCCCAGGCGCTGCTTCGGTCGCGCTATCCGCAATATGGCGGGATGGCGCTCGAGGACCTCCCGGTCATCGCCATTCGCATCGACCGCGTGACGAGCTGGGGAAATCTGTCTATCGAGCAGCCCTTCGGCTAGGCGTTTGCAGGTCTGAACTCACGGAAGGCGTGCGGCACGCGCCGGATGTCCTCGATCAGCTCGCGCGGCAGCCGGCCCGGCTGGGCCGGGTTGGCGCGGGCGTTAAGTGCGTCGGTCAGCCCGCCGAAGCGCTCGGTGATGGCCCCGACGATCTGGTCCCACCGACCGACCGCAGCGAACAAGCGCACGACGTCGTCGGGGATCTCCTTCGCCATCTCGCCCCACTGGCCCTGGCGGGTCATCGCATTGAGCTTATGGCCGAGGTCCTCAAGGCCATGCGCTGCCAGCACCGGCCAATAGGCCTGGGTCGAGCCATAGAAGGCGACGCGCTCGCGCACCCACTCGAACATCCGCGCGACTGTCGCGTCGTCCGGGCCGGTGGCGAGAAAGCCGCCGCCCGAGATCTCGTAATTCTCGCGCCGGCGCCCGGCTCTTGCCGAGGCCTTCAACGAGGCGTGGCATCACCGCCTCCTCCAGGTATTTGCGGGTGCAGAACCCGTGGAGCTTGACCCCGTCGCATTCCTCGGCCGCAACCTTGAGCATCGCCGGGCCGACCGCCGCGATCGTCACCGCCGGCGGGGGCGCGTCGATCGGCTCGGGGGCGAAGTTCGGGGTCATCAAGCGTGAAGCGGTAGTGCTGGCCCTCGTAATTCGGTCTTTCGCCGGTCTTCCAGCAGCGCCAGATCGCGCGCAGCACCTGGACATACTCGCGCATGCGCGGCGCCGGCGGCGTCCACGGCACCGAGAAGCGCCGCTCGTTATGTGCTCTGACCTGCGAGCCGAGACCGACGACGAACCGCCCGCCGGTGGCGCCGGCCAGGTCCCATCCGACGCTAGCCACCGCCATCGGAGTGCGGGCGAAGGCGATCGCGACGCTGGTGTGCAGCTCGATGCGTTCGGTCGCGGCGCCAGCCACGGCGAGGGCGAGAAACGGGTCGTGCTTGTTCTCCATCGAGTGGACGCCGTCATACCCCTCCGCCTCGATCGCCCGGGCCGCCGGCCCGACCTCGCGCAGATCCTCCTGCGGCAGTGTTGTAAACACGCGCATCGGCACGCCTCTTTCTTCGCTACCAGCCAGATAGGATCGGGCCACAATTCCGATGCCGAGCGCAAGGCTGGGGCTGCCGGGTCGAGCTAATCCCGCTGCGGTCGCGCTGACCCCGCGGCGGCTCGCAACGCCGCGAGGTAGGCGCGAACGCGCGCGGCGTTCACCCCGAAATCGCCGCGCCCCAGGCGGGCCGACGACCGCAGGTCGACGCGGCTTCCGGAGCCCGACGCGGCGACGCGGATCACGATATCGTCGGTAAAGCCGAACCACCGGCTTTTCTCGCTGGCTTCGATCCGGCCCCCTTGTTTATCGGCGGCGACGATCGTCCACCCCATCGCCCGCGCGGTGTCGAGCGCGAAGTCGAAAGCCGCCGCCGCGGGCAGTGGCGCCGCGAGCGGAGCGATATCGGGGTAAGCGCCCTTTTGCTGCTCGGCGAAGATTTCAGCCCTGATAAACAGCCGGATTGGCGCCTTCGGCGGCGCGCAGCGGGATGATCGCGACGAACCGAGGAGGATTTTCGGTGTCCGTCGTGATGTCGTTGATCCGCGGCACCGTTTGCCGCATAGCGTCGTAATGCCACGGCACGTAGGCGACAACACCGCCCGCTGCAAAAGCGATCACGGCCACAGCAATCCTCCGCCATTCGGTGCGCCGGCGGATAAAGAGCAAGCTGAGGGCCGAAACGACAAGTGCGGCCGCGCCAAAGTAGCCCGCCCACGGGATCAATGTCTGCAGAGCGAAACGGTAATGCAGCCAGCCCGCACGCCAGCCGATCGGGCCGGCGGCCAGAAGCGCGGCGGCGATGGCGGCGAGAGCCAAGCCGAGGAAAGGCATGTGCCGAAGCAGTGATCGGCCAGCCGAAGACGGGATCGTCGTAATCGTCACGGGCCTTGCTCTCCGCCTTTGAGGGCGCGCTAGCTGCACGATAGCCGCATCGTGCATGGGGGCGTCCAGTAAACTTCCCGCGATCCGAGCGCATTTCGGGCACTGCGCTGCGGTCAGAAGCAGAATTTCGTCAATAGATCGTGGAGGAGAACGGCTCCCCGCAGAATCCGAGCGGCCAGCCGGATCAGTTGCTCGACATGCTTCCATATTGTCGCCAGGCACGCCTTTTTTGGACCGGAAGGCGTTTCACCCGGCTCGGGAAGCTCTAGTTCAAGCCGATCAATAACACAGATGAATTCGACGACGGTCCCGCCGACCGCATCCCTGCCGTCTTTCGTCATCATCGGGGCCGCGAAATACGCGGCTCATGTGGTATTCGGTGTGGCGCAGAATTCTCGTCGGCACGTCGAGGCTCCTTTCAACCCTGCTCAGGAGATAGAGTTCCTGGTTTGTTCCGTCAAGCCCGAGCTGCCGTCTGCAACCCGCGAGAGGGGAAGGCAATAATGGCTACCACAGGTGGCGGACGCTCGATGCGCCGTTTGGAAGACTTTCGCTTCTTGACCGGGCGCGGACGGTATGTCGAGGACATCGCTCTGCCCGAGGAAGCGCATGCTCATGTGGTCCGCTCTCCTCACGCGCATGCGGTGATCGAGCGGATCGACACCGCGGCGGCGCGGCAAGCAGCCGGCGTGCTCGGCATCTTTACCGAGGCGGATCTGTCCGCCGACGGGCTCGGCGCTCTGCCCTGCATCGCTCAGGTCAGCACGGTCGGCGGGATGGTCGTGCCGCCCCGCTATGCTCTGGCACGCGGGCGGGTGCGCCATGTCGGCGACCCGGTGGTGCTGATTGTGGCGGAGAGCATCAATCTCGCTCGGGATGCGGCAGAGCGGATCGCAGTTGAATACCGACCGCTCGACGCTGTCGTCGATGCGCCGGCCGCTTTATTGCCGGGAGCAACGAGGATTTGGGACGAAGCGCCGGGCAATTGCAGCTATCGCTTTCAAAGGGGAGACCGGGCTGCGGTCGAGGCGGTGTTCGCCGGGGCGGCGCACAAGATCGAGCTCGAGCTCGTCAACAACCGCGTCGTGCCCGCACCGATCGAGCCGCGGGCTGCGATCGGCACCTACGACGCCGGCACGGATTGTCTCCATCTGGTGCTGACTGGCCAGGGCGTTCACAGCATCCGCAGCCAGCTGGCAGAGGCGGTCTTTCACCTGCCGGCCGATCGCATCCAGGTGACCGCGCCCGATGTCGGCGGTGGCTTTGGCATGAAGAATTTCCTCTATCCCGAATGGGTTCTGGTGCTGTGGGCGGCGCGGCGGTTGCGCCGCCCGGTCAGATGGGTCGCCGAGCGCAGCGAGGAATTCATCAGCGGCACGCAGGGCCGCGACAATCACACGAGAGCGCGGCTGGCGCTCGATCGAAACCGGCCGGCTTCTCGCCCTCGACGTATCCACCGTCGCCAATCTCGGCGCCTACCTGTCCTCGAACGGGCCCGGCAGCTCGACCAATTCGCCGGCAACCGCGATGGGCGGGGTCTATGCGATCCCGGCGATTTTTATGGATGTGCGCGGGGCCTTCACCAACACCGTGCCGATCGATGCCTATCGCGGCGCCGGGAAGCCCGAGGCCAACTACCTGATCGAAAGGCTAATCGATGTGGCCGCGCGCCGGATTGGCGTGGACCCCGAATCCTTGCGCCGGCGCAATATAATCGCCGAATTTCCGTATCGCGGTGCCCTTGGCATGGACATCGATTGCGGACGTTTTGCCGCCAATCTCGACGAGGCGCTGGCGGAGGCGCGAGACGCCGGCTACGCGGCACGGCGCGCGGCTTCCACCACGCGCGGCCGATTGCGGGGGCTCGGGATAGGTTGCTTTCTCGAGACGGCCCGCGGCACCCCTAATGAGGGAGCCGAAATTCGCTTCGAGCCGGATGGCCAAGTGTCGCTGATCCTCGGCACGCAATCGAACGGTCAGGGGCACGAGACCAGCTATCCGCAGATCGCGGCAGCCGCTTTGGGTCTTCCGGTCGAGACGTTTCGCCTGGTCCAAGCTGATACGACCGCCGTCAGGAGAGGCGCGGGGCATGGCGGGGCACGCTCGATGCATCAAGGCGGCACGGCGCTGGTCAAGGCCGCCGCGGAGGTCGTCGCAAAAGGCCGCGCGATCGCGGCAGTCCTGCTCCAGGCCGAGCTTGCCGATGTCGCGTTCTCCGGCGGCCGGTTCTCGGTAGGGGGCACGGGGCGTGGGGTCGACCTGCTCTCGTTGGCTCGCGCAGCCAACGACCCGTCCAGCCTTCCCGCCGGCATGGCCCCAGGACTCGACAGCTACGTCTACAACCTCTTGGATGTGTTCACCTTCCCGAACGGCTGCCACATCGCAGAGGTCGAAATAGACCCCGAGACCGGGGTCGTCACGGTCGACCGCTACACGGTCGTCGACGATTACGGCCGGCTGATAAACCCGATGCTGACCAAAGGCCAAGTCCAAGGGGGTGTGGCGCAGGGCATCGGCCAAGCCCTTTTCGAGCACACCGTCTATGATTCTCTTTCGGGGCAGCTGTTGAGCGGGTCGCTGATGGACTACACGCTTCCGCGCGCAGGCGATCTGCCGCCGTTTCAGATCACCCTCGCAGAACTACCGACCGCCGCCAACCCGCTCGGGGTCAAAGGCTCGGGCCAGGCCGGGTGCATCGCGGCCCCGCAGACCATCGTCAACGCGGTTGTCGACGCGCTCGCCCCGCTCGGCATCGAGCATATCGACATGCCTGCCACACCGGAGCGGGTCTGGCGCGCCATCCGTGATGCGCCGCACAAGGATCGCGAGCTCCGCGCGAGAACGGCCGGCGGCTCCGCGGGGAGAGCGTCAGGTCCTGCACTAGCATTTTAAAAAGGGCGTCCCGTAGCACGCGGTCCAGCAGCGCCGCTCTCTCCGAGATGGCTGGAAAGGCCAGCACCACGGCTACCGAAACAGCCCCGCGAAGACCCGCCCAAATACGAATCTCGATCCCCACATCAGGTCATTTCCCGGCGGCGCCGCTATTCCATAAACCAGCCGTGACTGACGACCAAGGATTGGCCGGTGAGCGCGTTAGTTTCGAAGCCGGCGAGGAACAGCACCGCCTCGGCGACGTCAGCGGTCGTCGTGAACTCGCCGTCGACGGTGTCCTTCAACATGACGCGCTTGATCACCTCGTCCTCGCTGATGCCGAGCTCCTTCGCTTGCTCGGGGATCTGCTTGTCGACGAGCGGCGTGCGCACGAAGCCGGGACAGACGACGTTGGCACGCACGTTGTGCCGGGCGCCTTCCTTGGCGACGACCCGACACAGGCCCAGCAAGCCGTGCTTAGCGGTGACATAAGGGGCCTTCAGGACCGACGCCTCTTTCGAATGCACCGAGCCCATATAGATGATGCTGCCCGACTTGGCCGCGTACATGTGTTTGAGGCAAGCCTTGGTGGTCAGAAAGGCGCCGTCCAGATGGATCGCCAGAAGCCGTTTCCAATCGGCAAACGCAAGCTCGACGACCGGCCTCACGATCTGGATGCCGGCATTGCTGACCAGCACATCGATGCGGCCATATTTCGCCATCGTGTCTGCGACGCCCTTCTCGACCGCGGCCTCGTCGGCGACGTTCATGCCGACGGCGAAACTGTCCGACCCTTTCGATTTGATTTCACTCGCCGTCGCGTCGGCGGCATCAATATTGAGATCCGCAATGACCGGTATGCCGCCCCGGGCGGCAAAGCGCAGCGCTATCTCCTTGCCGATGCCGCTCGCTGCGCCGGTGATGATGGCGACCTTTCCATCGAAACGAGGCATTGGCATTCCTTTCGGGTATTTCTCAGCGTGTCGCAGTGCCAGTGCAGGTTCACTCAGTGATTCACCGCCGCCCCTTTTCATCGTCGCGGCGAAGGCCGGGACCCATTTCCGCCATGTGCACCAGCTTTCAAGGCCGTCAGGAAATTTGGGATGGGCTGGATCAGCGCCGTGCGTCCTTCGAGACGCCGCGGAGCCTGTCCTCGGGCCGCGCTGCGCGCGGACCCGGGGGCGGTCTCCTCAGGATGAGGTATTTTCGTAATGCCATTAAAGGTTTGGCCTCATGCTGAGGAGCGCCTGATAGGGCGCGTCTCGAAGCACGCAGGGAGCCGGTGCACCCGCAACCACGCGTTCTGCCTGACAGCCTCTTTCGCCGGTGCGGGAGGATTTGGTTCGTGATGTCATAGCCTGACAAATCGTATGAATGGGTCGCAACGCTAGTCGCGGCCGTCATAGGCCAGATCGAAGGTGAATACGCCGTCCAGCCCTTGCGGCCGCTGCAGCACCTCGGGGTGACGCAGCGTCCGGATGGCGTCGTTGTAACCCGATTGCCAGTGCTCCTCCATGGTGCGCCTGGAAAATTCATAGTCCTTGCAGTTTCCTTCGTAATTCTTCGATCGGTAGATCAGCTGTATCAGGTTGTAGACCCGGTCGTCTGCTTCGACTGCCAGCATCTCCGCCTCCGGGGTCTGCAGCAGGTTCTTCGGTATTTCGGAGAGGAGCTTGGCGGTGGCGCGCCTCAGGATCTGCTGCTTCTTGAAAACATCGGTGACCATGCGGGTGCGGCTGGAGTAACGGATCTCTTTCTGACGCGTCTCCAATTCCAGCAGATTGCGTGGAAACTCGCCGCGCGCGCTCCATAGATCAATCTGAAACGCAAGCGTGTCCTGGCGCGGCCGGCTGTCGAGCACCCATTGCAGCGGGGTATTGGATACGAGGCCGCCGTCCCAATAATGCTCGCCCTCGATTTCGGTCGGCGGAAAACCGGGCGGCAGCGAGCCGCTGGCGATCACGTGCTCCGGACGGATATGGCATTGGGTGCTGTCGAAATAAGCGAAATTGCCGGTGCGGACATTGACGGCGCCGACGCTGAAACGCATGACGCTAGCATTGAGCAGATCGAAATCGACGAGCCGTTCAAGCGTCGCTTTGAGTGGCGCGACATCGTAGTAACTCAGGGCCGCGGCACTGCCGTCAGGATTGAGGTAAGGCGGCGGCACACGCGGCGTGAAGAAACCCGGGGCGCCGCCGAGAAGCGCGCCCAGGGATCGGGTCCGGTTGATGATGATCCGGCTGAAATCGTCTTCGCCGGCAATGGTTCCGATATCGGGGATCCCAAAGGGCGATGTGCTGACGAGCTCCCAGAATTGCCGTAGCCTTTCAACCCGCTTCTCCGGCGGATTCCCGGCGATCAGCGCCGAGTTTATTGCGCCGATCGAAATGCCGGCGACCCAGTCGGGATGCAGCCCCGCTTCCGCCAGGGCCTGATAAACTCCTGCTTGATAGGAGCCAAGGGCCCCGCCGCCTTGCAGGATCAGGGCGACGCGCTCGAATGGCGGCCGCTCGCTCGTCGTGTGGGTTTTTCGCAATGAAGACCGCTCGCCGGACATCAGGAAGACCCCCGCGTTGTGCGTTGCGCAATGCCTGACGCCTTCTCGCGCCAACTCCGGGCTCGGCGCCGGTAGCGGATGCGGAGTTTCCTGCCCACGGTTGATTGGGAGCGCGGGTCGTCGTGGCGGCCCGCGACCTGTAGCGGAGCGGTGGCGCGCGCGGCACAACGCCCGTCTCCAACAACCAACTTGGCTCGATCGCGACGGCTGGTCAAGAGCGCGCGGCTGTCGCGCTCTCTTCACAAGCAGGTCAGCAACTCAAGACTCTTTACCGAGAGGCTGCCGTAAATGAACTGGACACGAAAGAGTTGAGAGCTTGCTGAATGTATTGGCGGAGGAAGGCTGCACGGGCTGGTCCCAGCTTCTCGCCGAAAGGTGCACATAGATCTCTCCAGACGCTCCGCATGGTCTAGCCCAAACCCGCCCGGATGAAATCAACACCGACCTGCTCGCTTTTATTGAGAGTTGACCATCAAATCTCGGTCGGAATTTGCAATCTCCTCTAGCCGATTGAGGCATGCGAGGCGATCGGCGGTGAAATCGCCCGCCTGCCACCACTCGTGCACCGCATCGAGCAGCCGGCCGAGGCGGGGGCCTTGCGGAATCCCGAGCGCCCGCAAATCGTCGCCGTTCAGCGGGAAAACCGGCGGGGACCAGTCGCGCGCAGCGGCAAGAAGCTCGGCCAGCCGGCTCGCTGCTTAGCTCGCCTTCCGCGGCCGAGCAGCAGAAGGAGATCGCGGTAGCCGGCTCGGCGCCGAGCCGGTAGAGGGCGCGCCGCTGCGCACGGTCGTCCGCCCTGCGGGTCGAGCGGCCAGGGCGCAGCGAGCCCCTGGAGCCGATCGCGCCACGCATTCGAGAAGCGCAACCGGTCCGCCACAGCGGCAGCACCGGCGGCATCGACGTCGATCAGCGCGGCCAGGCGGCGCAGCGGATCGGCTTCCGGCTCGATCGCGATCATATGCTGCAGGCGGTCGAGCCGGCGCGCCTCCGGCAGGATCGACCGCGAGCACACCGTCCTCCTGCATCATCTCGCACCGCGGCCATCGGGTCGCGGGCTCTCGAGCAGCTTGATGAGCTCCTGCGCGATGCGCTCGGCCGACAGGTCGGCAACGATGCGCGGCGGCCCGGCAGGCGGCGCGGGCCTGCCGGATCGCCGCCGCCCGTCCCGAACCGCGCCTCGAACCGGTAATAGCGCAACAGCCGCAGCACATCCTCGGCGATTCGAGTGGCGGGGTCGCCGACAAAGCGAACCCGGCTCGCCCGCAGATCGGCCAGGCCGCCGACCGGATCATGGATCGTGCCGTCGGGATCGAGAAAAATCGCGTTGATCGTGAAATCGCGCCGCGCTGCATCGGCGGCCCAGTCCGCGTCAAAGGCGACGCGGGCGTGCCGGCCATAGGTCTCGACATCCCGCCGCAGCGTCGTGATCTCGAAATGCCGCGGCGGCGCCCCGGCCATGGCGGTCACCGTCCCATGAGCGAGGCCGGTCGGCACCACTTTGATGCCGGCCTTCTCGAGCAGTTCGATGATGCGTTGGGGCTGCGCCGGGGTCGCGATGTCGATATCGCCGATCGGGCGGCCCGAGCAACGCGTCGCGAACCGAACCGCCGACGAAGCGGGCTTCCACACCGCCTGCCCGCAGCGCCGCGAGCACCGCCAGGGTCGGCGGCTCGGACATCCAGGGCTGAGGCGCGATCCGGGCCGTAGTCTCGGAGCTCGCGTTCAGCGGCTAGGGTTCGGCTCGATATGGCCGGGAACGATCTGATCGCCTTCCCAGCGCGGCGGAACATAGACCCCTTCCTGCGGCGAGCCGAATTCGGACGGTCACGACAAATAAGCACGAGCGCCAGCAGCACGACGCCGGCACCGGCGAGCCAGATCCACGGCATCGCCGTCCATGGCAATGCCCCGCCCTCCCGGGTCTCGCCGAACGTCCCAACCCATAGCAGATACAATCGCCGTCGGAAGGACGAGCGGCAATACGATCGTGAGGAAGACCCGCAGCATGGCCTCCTCAACCGGCGAGCACCTCTGCCAGGTTGACCAGCATGCCGGCCGTCGCCCCCCAGATGTTGCGGCCCTCGAACGGCAGCACAAAAAAGACCCGGGTGCGATTTTCGAAGTCGCGCGTCGTGCGCCGGTGATTGTTCGGGTCGACGACAAACGAGAGCGGGACCTCGAATGCCTCCGCGACCTCGAAAGGGTCGATCGCCAGCGGGAAGGGGGCTTGGACGATGCCGACCACCGGGGTGATCTCGAAGCCGGTTCCCGTGACGTAGGTATCGAGCCGCCCGATCACCGTCACATGATCGCGGGGGAGCCCGACCTCCTCCTCGGTCTCGCGGAGCGCCGCCTCGATCGCGTCGGCGTCGCTCTCTTCGATGCGCCCGCCGGGAAACGAGATCTGGCCGGCATGCGCGCTCAGATGCGGGGTGCGCTGGGTCAATAGCACCGACATGCCCTCGGCGCGGTCGATCAGCGGGACCAGCACCGCCGCCGGCCGCAAAGCGGTGCTGGGCGGCGTCATCCCGGGATTGAGATCGTGGTCGCCGCGGGTCGCCTCTCGCAGCGCCGCCGCTTCGGCCGGATCGGCTGCGCCGCCAAAGCCTCTGCGCCCGGGCCGGCCGAGCGCCAAGAACCGCCCGATAACCCAGTCCGGGGAAAACGAATGTCAGCTGCTCCCAATGAACCGTCCCCGATCCCCGCCACCATCGCCCGACTTGCCGTCACTCCCAATCCGGTCCGGGCTCGCCCAGCCGAAAGAACATACCCTTGCTCCATACCCCAAACTGTGCCGTGTCCCGCACCTTGTTCTTCCGTGCCAAGCTCGACCAGCTCATAGAACACCGGCCGCGCAAGCCTCGCCTCGATGCGGTCCACGCACCAGGATATAGGGCGCCGGCTCGCCGCTTCGCCGCCGTCTCGACGCGTAACGGGTTCGGGGCCCCGCCGTCACAAATTCGTCCAGATTGGTCCGGAAAATAAGCTCCTGGGCACGGCCTTCGCCCAGTCGACCGTTAGCGCCACCGCGAGGAAGGGTGCATCCTCGACCTCGATGCGGCCGCGCTCGGCCGGCGTAACCAGCCAATAACGGCCGTCCGCCTCGCGCCGCAAGCACGGAGGCAAAGAGCTTGACGAGGGCCAACCGGCCGATGGGAGATCCGCGATAATACCAGGTGCCGTCGCGGGCGATCCGCATGTCGAGATCGCCGCAATCGATCGGCGGACGCTTATTCGCTGTGGCGGCGCCGTTATTGCAGAGGAATTGCCCGGATTCGGTGTTTTCCGTCACCTTCGTACCTGCATCGGACTTTGAAGAGGGATCGATCTGCTTGGCTTCCACTGCACCCATCAACACCTCCTCCGCCGATCTCGTCGCCGAGGTCGAGGCGCTCGGCCGCAGCCTCAGCCTCGTCCGCGAGCGTATCGGCGAAATCATCTTCGGTCAGCGCGAGGTGGTCGAGCAAGCCCTGATCACCCTGTTGTGCGGCGGCCATGCGCTGCTGATCGGCGTTCCCGGCCTGGCCAAGACCCGGCTGGTCGAGACGCTCGGGCACGATCCTCGGGCTCGACGACAAGCGCATCCAATGCACGCCCGATCTGATGCCGGCCGACATTCTCGGCTCGGAGGTGCTCGAGGAGAGCGAAACCGGGCGGCGCTCGTTCCGCTTCATTCCGGGCCCTGTTTTCTGCCAATTGCTGATGGCGGACGAGATCAACCGCGCCAGCCCGCGCACCCAATCGGCGTCTGCTGCAGGCGATGCAGGAGGGGCGGGTTTCGATCGCCGGCCAGTACCATCCGCTGCCGCGGCCCGTTCCACGTGCTGGCGACGCAAAACCCGCTCGAGCAGGAAGGCACCTACCCGCTGCCCGAGGCCCAGCTCGACCGGTTTCTGCTGCAGATCGATGTCGATTATCCGGATCTCGATGCCGAGCGGCAGATGCTGATCGCGACCACCGGGGTCGCCGAAGACCGGCCCCGGCCGGCGATGAACGTCGCCGAGCTGATGGCGGCGCAGCGCTGGTGCGCCGCATCCCGGTCGGCGAAAGCGTCGTCGAGACGATCCTCTCGCTGGTGCGTTCCGGGCGGCCCGATGAGACCGCCATCGATGGCGTCAGGCGCTTCGTCTCGTGGGGGCCGGGGCCGCGCGCCAGCCAGGCCTTGATGCTGGCCTGCCGCGCCCGGGCGCTGATCGATGGCCGGTTCAGCCCATCGGTCGACGATGTGCTCGCTCTGGCGCCCCCGGTCCTGCGGCATCGCATGGCGGTCAGCTTTCGCCGGCCGGGCCGGAGGGGATCACCGTGGCTCGCGTAATCGAGCAGATTTCGGCCCCGTTCCGTTGAACTTGACCCAATCGCGTTCCGGGTACGTGGCTCTTTGCGCGCCACCCTCGGCACCGGCCGCGCTGCGCGACCGGGCCGAGCAGGCGGCCGCTGTTTTGCCGCCGCTTCTGGTGGCGGCAGAGCGGGTCGCCGTCACGGTGGCACAGGGTGTGCACGGCCGCCGCCGTGTCGGTCAGGGGGAGACTTTCTGGCAATTCCGTCAATACCAGCCCGGCGACGCCGCCGCGCGCATCGACTGGCGCGAGAGCGCCAAGTCGCAGCGGCTCTATGTCCGCGAAACCGAGTGGGAGGCCGCGCAGAGCGGTGTGGCTGTGGCGGGACGCCTCGGCTTCGATGGAATACAGCTCTGCGGATTATGTCGCCGGCGCCGCGTGGCCGACAAAGCGCGACCGGGCCGAATTGCTTCTCGTCGCGCTGGCGAGCCTCCTCATCCGCGGCGGCGAGCGCTTGTCGCTGCTCGGCAGCGGCGTCGCGCCGATGAGCGGCCGCATCGCGGTGTCGCGGGTCGCGGAGCTGATCGACCGCCCTTCGCCGGCAGCGGAGAGCCTCCCGGCCTTCGAGCCTTTGCCGCGCGCCGCCCAGCTGGTGCTGATCGGCGACTTCCTGTCGCCCCTCGATGGCGTCAATGCAGCGGTCACCCGTTTTGCCGCGGCCGGGCTCAAGGGGCATCTGCTGCAGATCGTCGATCCGGCGGAGGAAGACCTGCCGTTCGACGGGCGTGTCCGGTTCGAGGGTGTCGAGGAGCGGGACCAGGTCGTCATCAGCCGCGTCGAGAGCATCCGCCAGCGCTACTCCGAGCGGTTCCAAAGCCATCGCCAGGGCCTCGCCGCGATTGCTGCGGCTCCCTCGGCTGGGGCTTCGGCTCGCACCGCACCGACCGCCCGCCCCATTTGCCCTCCTGGCGCTGTATGCGGCGCTCTCCGCCGACCGGCGACGGTAACGATGCCGGCGGCAGCACCCCACGCGCCTCCTGTGCTCCGCTCGTCTTCACGGTGGAAGCGGGCAGGTTCAGCCCGGAGGGCCGGGTAGGTGCGGGAAGGGGCGGCTGGCAGCGCGGTAACCTATGCTGGCGCTGGGTTCCCTCGCTTTCGTCTCGCCGTGGCTGCTGACGGCACTAGCCGCGCTGCCGATCATCTGGTGGCTGTTGCGCGTTACCCCGCCGGCGCCGCGCCGGATCGCATTCCCGGCGATCCGGCTGTTGCTCGGGCTGGTTCCGCGCGAAGAGACGCCGGCGCGGACGCCGCTCTGGCTGATCCTGCTGCGCATGGCGCTGGCCGCCCTGGTGATTTTTGCCGTCGCTCACCCGCTGCTCAACCCGCAGCCGCGCCTTGCATCGACGGGTCCGATCCTGCTCGTCATCGATGACGGCTGGGCGGCGGCGCGCGATTGGCCGGCGCGTCAGGCGGCAGCCGGACGATATCTCGCCGAAGCCGAGCGGGAAGACCGGCAAGTGGTGCTGGTCACGACCGCCCCGTCCGCCACCGATCAGCCGGCGGCAGGCACTGGCGCCGCTGCGCGCGGCGGACGCCCGCGCCGCGGTCCAGGCGTTGCTGCCCAAACCGTGGCCGGTGGATCGAGGGACATGCGCTGGCCCGGCTCGAAGCGCTGTCGCTGCCGGAAGATGCGCTCCGCCGTCTGGCTCAGCGACGGGATCTATGGATGGCGGCAGATGAGGCGTTGGCGGGCTATCTCGCCCGCCGCGGGAGCTCTGCGCTATCTCGCCGCTGCGGCGTCCGAAGCGCCCCTGCTGCTCGCCGCCGGCGACGAGCAGCGGCGCAGGATCTCGGGCGTCGTATCTGCGCTCGCTGCCGGCATCGGCAGCCTCGGCTCTTTCAGGTGCGTGCCAGCGGGGAGGACGGCCGCCTTCTCGCCCGCCAGGCGGTGACGATCGAACCCGGCGCAAAGCCGGCGGAGGTGCGGCTGCCGATGCCCAGCGAGCTCAGAAACCGGGTGACCCGCATCGAGGTCGAAGGCGACCAATCCGCCGGGTTCGGTGCTGCTGGTCGACGAGCGCTGGCGTCGCCGCCCCGTCGGGATCGTTGCCGCGCCGAACAGCCGCGGCCAGCCCTTGCTCGCCGAGAACTATTACCTCGAGCGGGCGCTCGGACCCTTCAGCGAGATCCGCCGGGGCAGCGCCGCCGATTTGCTCAAGCGTGAGCTCGCCGTCCTGGTTTTCGCCGATACCGGACCGGATTCGCCGGCGGAAGAGGCCGCGGTTGACCAAATGGATCGAAGCGGGCGGGCTGCTGCTGCGGTTTGCCGGCCCGCACCTCGCCGAGCAAGGCGATCATTTGCTGCCGGTGCGGCTGCGCCATGGCGGCGGCCGCACGATCGGCGGCGCGCTCTCGTGGGAGCAGCCGGCAAAGCTCGCTCCGTTCGGCCCGGAAAGCCCCTTCGCGGGGCTGGCGGTTCCGGCCGATGTGACGGTTTCGCGCCAGGTCCTGGCCGAGCCCGATCTCGACCTCGCCAGCAAGACCTGGGCGCGCCTCGCCGACGGGACGCCGCTCGTCACCGCCGAGCGGCGCGGTCAAGGCTGGATCGTGCTCGTGCACACCACGGCGAATGCCGACTGGTCCAACCTCGCTCTGTCCGGGCTTTTTGTCGAGATGCTGCGGCGGATAGATGCGATGAGCCAGGGGGTGACGGAAGCGGGCGAGCAGGCATTGACGCCGATCGAAACTCTCGACGGGTTCGGCCGGCTGCAGCGCGCCTCGCCAGCCGCCCGCCCGATCGCCGCGAAGGAGATGGCGGCGGCGACCGCCTCGCCCCGGCACCCGCCCGGGTTTCTACGGCACGGCGGATGCCCGGCGGGCGCTCAACCTGTCGGCCGGGATGGGCGAGCTGGAGCCAATCGAAAGCCTGCCGGCCGGAACCGAGCGCGAGAGCTTGACCGCCGGCCGCGAGATCGATTTGCGCCCGCCGCTCCTGACCGCCGCGTTGCTCCTCGCGCTGGTCGATCTCCTGATCGCCTACGCGCTTCGGGGATTGCTGCGCCGACGGCCGGCGCGGCTCGCGACAATAATCCTCCTCGCAGCCGCAGGGATTCCCGCCGCGGCGCGCGCCGACGACGCTTTTGTCGTAAAGGCGACCTCCGAGCTGCGCCTGGCCTATATCCGCACCGGCAACCAGGAGATCGACGCGGCAAGCCGCGCCGGCCTCATCGGGTTGACCGGCACGTTGAACCGGCGCACCGCCGTCGAAACGGCGGAGCCGCTCGCGGTCGATGTCGAGCAGGACGAGCTGGTTTTCTTTCCGCTTGCTTTATTGGCCGGTGGTTCCCAGCCAGGCGGCGCCCTCGCCGAAGGCGGTGGAGCGGATCAACCGCTATCTCGAAACCGGCGGGACGATCCTGTTCGACACGCGGGACGCCAATGACCAGGCCCCGGCCCGGTCGGGGGCGCAGCGGCGTCCGCCCAGCGGCTGCGCCGTCTGGTGGCCGGGATCAAGATGCCGCCTTTGGTGCCGATCCCGCCGGATCACGTCTTGACCAAATCCTTCTACCTGATGCACGACTTTCCCGGGCGCTGGAATGCCGGGTCGTTGTGGGTCGAGCCGGTGGAGGATCGGGTCAACGACGGGGTGTCCACCGTGGTCATCGGCGGCAATGACTGGGCCGGCGCCTGGGCGGTCGACGGGCAGGGCCGCCCGGCTTTCGCCGTGGTTCCCGGCGGCGAGCCGCAGCGCGAGATGGCGATGCGGTTCGGCGTCAACCTCGTCATGTACGTGCTGACCGGCAACTACAAGTCGGACCAGGTCCACGTGCCGGCGATCCTGGAGCGGCTGGGCCAATGACCGGGAGCGGGTTCACCCTTGCCTATGCGCCGCTCTTGCCATGGCCGGCGATCGCGGGGCTCGCCGGGCTTTGCGTCTTGGTCCTGGGCATTCGGGATCTGGCGCCGCGCCTCGGGCCTGGCGTGGCGCGCGGTCGCCGTCGCGATCCTGCTCGCCGCTCTCGTCAACCCGTCCCTGGTCGAGGAAAAGCGTGCGCCGCAGCGCGACATTGCGGTCATCGTCGTCGACCAATCCCCGAGCCAGCGCATCGGCGAACGCCAGCGTGCGACCGAGCAGGCGCTGGCGGCGCTCAGCGACCGCCTCTCCCGCGAACGCGATCTCGATGTCCGGGTCGTCCAAGCCGGAAAGCCGCAGCCGGGGGCCGGCGACGACGGAACCCGGCTGTTCACCGCATTGACCCGGGCGATGTCGGATGTGCCGCGGCAACGCCTCGCCGCGGTGGTCATGATCACCGACGGGCAGGTTCACGACATTCCCGGCGGCGACGCCAAGGCAGCGGCCGAGACCGTCGGCGCGCCGCTCCACGTCCTGCTGTCCGGCAAGCCGGACGAAGGCGACCGGCGGCTCGTCATGGCCCAGGCGCCGAGCTTTGGTCTCGTCGGCAAGGAGGCGCAGTTGAAGCTCCGGATCGAGGATCTGCCGGGAGCCCCTTCCGGGAGGCAGGATGGCGGTGCCGGGCCAGGCAATCGTCACATGGCGCAAGGACGGCGAGTGCAGCCGCGGCAGCTCGCCGTGCCGGTTGGCCGCGACGTCCCTCTCAGCCTCGCCGATCGATCACGGCGGGTCCAACATTTTCGAGCTTTCGGTCGAGGCCGGCCCGCGCGAGCTGACGCTCGACAACAATCACGCCGTGGTCGTCGTCAACGGGGTGCGCGACCGCTTGCGGGTGCTGCTGGTCTCCGGGGAGCCGCATGCCGGCGAGCGGGTCTGGCGCAACATCCTCAAATCCGATCCCTCGGTCGATCTCGTCCATTTCACGATCCTGCGGCCGCCGGAAAAGCAGGACGGCACGCCGATCCGCGAATTGTCGTTGATCGCCTTCCCGATCCGCGAATTGTTCGACGTCAAGCTCGACGAGTTCGACCTGATCATCTTCGACCGCTACAGCCGGCGCGGGCGTGATCCCGCAGGCCTATCTCGAAAACGTCGCGCGCTATGTCCGCAAGGGCGGCGCCTTTCTCGAAGCGGCCGGCCCGAGCTTCGGCACGCCGATCAGCCTGTCGCGCACGCCGCTCGGCACGATCCTGCCGGCGGAGCCGACCGGCAACACCTATGAGGAGGGCTTCAAGCCGCAGCTCACCGATCTCGGCCGCCGGCATCCGGTCACCGAAGGGCTTCCCGGGAGCCGGCGCGGCCGGCGGCGAGCCGTCCTGGGGGCGCTGGTTCCGCCAGGTCGATTCGCGCGTTCATCGCGGGGTGACCGTGATGAGCGGCGACCGCGGCGACCCGCTGCTGGTGCTCGACCGCGTCGGGCAGGGCCGGGTCGCGCAGCTGCTGTCCGACCAGATGTGGTTCTGGGCGCGCGGGTTCGAGGGCGGCGGCCCGCAGGCGGAGTTGCTGCGCCGGCTCGCCTATTGGCTGATGAAGGAGCCCGATCTCGAGGAGAACGATCTGCGCGCCACGGTCGAGGGCGACCGCCTCGATCGTCACCCGGCAATCGCTCGAACCGGACGACCGGCCGGTCACCGTGACGGCGCCCGACGGCGGCAGCCGCAGCCTGACCTTGACGCCGGAGAGCGGCGGGCGCAGCACCGGCAGCCTGCCGATCAGCGAGATGGGGCTCTACCGGGTGAGCGACGGCACCCGCACCGCGCTCGCCGCGGCGGGCCCGCTCAACCCGATCGAATTTGCGGACGTCATCACGACACCCGAAAAGCTGGCCCCGATCGTCGCCGCGACCGGCGGCGGCAGTCTTCTGGGTGGGCTCCGGCGGCAATGCCCGAGATCCGCCGGGTCTCGGCCGACCGGGCGGCGGCCGGGCGGAACTGGATGGGCTTTCGCGCCAATGGCGACTATACCGTGACCGGGTTCAGCGAGACGCCGCTGTTGCCCGGCATCGCCGCGCTCCTGCTGGTCGTCGGCGGCCTGATCGCCGCCTGGCGCCGCGAGGGGCGCTGACTCCGCTTTCCGCTTTCACGGCCGGTGCGTGCTGCGACGCTTTCTTGCGCCGATCCACCCGGACGGGTGGAAATTCGTCCTCGCCGGGGCTGCTCGTCACCCTGCTTCTGTGGTGGTTGTGGGCGCCTGCCGGCTGGCTGGCGGCGATCGCCACAGCCTGGGTCGCGTATTTCTTTCGCGATCCGTGGCGGGTCGTCCCGGTCCGCCCGGGCTGCTGGTCAGCCCGGCCGACGGGCTCGTCGTCTCGGTCGCCCCGGCGATGCCGCCGCCCGAGATCGCGATCGGCGACACCCCGGTCACCCGGATCGGGATTTTTCTGAACGTCTTTGACGTGCATGTCGCGCGCGCGCCGGTCGAGCGGCCGGATTGCGGCGCTGCGCTACACCAAGGGACGTTTCGTCAACGCCAGCCTCGACAAGGCGAGCGAGCACAACGAGCGGCTGGCGATCCGCGTGGCCCCGCCCGAAGGGCCCGAGGTCGCCTTTGTGCTGATCGCGGGCCTCATCGCCCGGCGCATCGTCTGCGACCTGCGGCAAGGCCAGCAGGTCGGCGCCGGGCAACGCATCGGCATCATCCGCTTCGGCTCGCGGGTCGATGTTTACATGCCCGCCGCCTTACATTCCGATGGTGGTCGCGGGGCAGCGGATGATCGGCGGCGAGACCGTGCTCGCCGACCGGCTCGCGCAGGAGCCGCCGCGCCAGGGGGTCGCGCAATGAACGAGTTCGACGATTCCGGCAGGCGGAGCTTGCGGATGCGGGCGGGCCGGGTGCGCCGCCGGCCGCGGGTCAGGGCGCGGCGGCTCTCCGGCTTGTCGGTCAACCGCATGGTGCCGAACATCCTGACCTTGCTGGCGTTGTGCGCCGGGATGACGGCGATGCGCTATGCGATGAACGGGAATTTCGAGGGTGCGGTGTTCTCGATCATCGCCGCCGGGATCTTTGACGGGCTCGACGGGCGGATGGCGCGCCTCCTCAAATCGACCTCGAGCTTTGGCGCCGAGCTCGACAGCCTGTCCGACTTCGTCAGCTTCGGGGTCGCTCCCGCGGCGGTGCTCTATCTGTGGACGATGTCGGAATTGCACGTGCTCGGCTGGGCGATCGTGCTGTTCTTCGCGGTGTGCTGCGCCTTGCGGCTCGCCCGCTTCAACACCGAGACGAGCCATCGAGAACCCGTCCTATATGGCGCCGTTCTTCACCGGAGCGCCGGCGCCGGCCGGGGCCGGGCTCGTCATGGTGCCGATGTTCTTGAGCTTCGAATGGGGCGACTGGCTGTTCCGCTCGCCCTACCTGAACGCCGTCACGGTGACCGGCATTGCGCTGTTGATGATCAGCAAGGTGCCGACGGTCTCGCTAAAGCGGATCCGCATCCCGCACCATATGGTGATCCCGACCCTGCTCGCCTTTGGCGTCGCGACGGCGTTCCTGACGACCGCGCCGTGGCTGACCCTGACCGTCGTCGGCATCGTCTATGTCGGCTCGGTCCCGTGGACCATCCACTCCTATTACCGGCTCAAGCGCGCCGCCGAGGCGCGCAAGGCCGAGGCCGCCGAGAAGCCCGAAGCCGCCGTTCCGCTCCCCGGCGCCCCGCCCCTTCCGCTCGGCGAGACCGCCCGGCCCGCCAACGAGTGGCGGCATTAAAGGTTCGGGGGGCCAAGCCTGGGCGCCGTGCAATACTCGGATGATCTCGACCGAACTGCGGATGCGATAAATGACAACCCAAGGCGTCCCTGGGACCACCAGCTCCCGCGTCATCGGAACGCGGCCGATCCGCCCCATCTCCGGGTATTCCGCGAGCCCGGTGACTGCGGACCGCACCCGCTCGACGGCTCGTTGGGCGGCGTCCGGATTAGTGAGTGCGATGTATTGCGCGTGGTCGTCAAGGCTACGGAGGGCTGTCCGCAACCATCTAACCCGCATCGCGCTCGGTGCGTCGCCACTTTTCGAAGGTTGCCTCACCTGCGCGTCCGTCGCAAACTCGCCGGCATCGGCTTCAGCAAGGCCGCGCTTTATCTCTTCGATCTGCCGGGCTTCGGTTTCGACGAACGCCTCCAGCGCTCGGTTAACGACCCATGATCTCGGGCGGTCTACGGCATCGGCTATTGCGTCGAGACGTCCCTGAAGTTCCGGCGAGACGCGAACGGTGAGGATGCTTTTTCCGGCCATTCTGAAACCGAGAGAAATGCTGTCGCCGCAGATATCGGACAAAGCAGCCTCTAGGGCAAGCGCGCTTCCTCAATTCTGCTCGCGGGTTTCCTTGAAGCGGATTTTGGGCCATTCCTCGATCGTCGTGCGCAAATCCCAGGCGTTGCGGGCGAGGAACACCGGCACGCCGTCATGGTCCTCGGCGCTCGCCGAGGGGTTCTTGAGGCGGAAGCGTTCGAGCTCGGCCCGGTCGTCGGCTGCGAGCCAGCGCGCCGCCTGATAAGGTGCACCGTCGAGGCGGGTCGGGAGGTCGTATTCGGCGGCGAGCCGCGCCGTCAATACATCGAGCTGCAACGCGCCGACGACGCCGATGATCCAGTCGCCGCCGTTGAGCGGCTTGAACACGCGGGTCACGCCCTCCTCGGCCAGTTGCTCGAGCGCGTGCTTCAGATGCTTCGACTTCATCGGGTCGTCGACGCGCACCCGCTGCAGGATCTCCGGCGCGAAGTTCGGGATGCCGGTGATGCGGATCGCCTCGCCCTTCGGTCAAGGTGTCGCCGATCCGCAGGCTCCCGTGGTTGGGGATGCCGATGATGTCGCCGGGCCAGGCCTCCTCGGCGAGGTTGCGCTCGCGGGCGAGGAAGAACACCGGGGCCTGCACCGACATCAGGCGCCCGGTGCGGATGTTCTTCAATTTCATGCCGCGCTGGAAGCGGCCCGAGGCGATCCGCACAAAGGCGATGCGGTCGCGGTGCTGCGGGTCGATATTGGCCTGCACCTTGAAGACGAAACCGGCGACCTTGGGCTCCTCGGGCGAGATCGGCCGCGGGTCGGCCGGCTGCGGGCGCGGCGCCGGGGCCAATTCGCCGACCCCGGCCAATAATTCGCGCACCCCGAAATTGTTGAGCGCGCTGCCGAAATAGACCGGCGTCAGATGGCCCTCGCGATAGGCCTGCGCGGTCGAAAGGCGGGCACAGCCCCTTCGCCATCTCGACCTCCTCGCGCAATTTGGCGAGCGCTTCTTTCGGCAAGGAGCCGCGGCAATTGCGGGTCGTCGAGGCCGCTGCAGCGGACCGGCTCGGTGACCCGGTCGTGGACGCCGCGCTCGAACAACAGCAGCGCATCGGCGAACAGGTCGTAGGTGCCGAGAAAGTCGCGCCCCATGCCGATCGGCCAGGAGGCCGGGGTCACGTCGAGCGCCAGCGACTGCTCGATCTCGTCCAACAGGTCGAACGGGTCGCGGGCCTCGCGGTCGAGCTTGTTGACAAAGGTGATGATCGGCACGTCGCGCAGCCGGCAGACCTCGAAGAGCTTGCGGGTCTGCTCCTCGATGCCCTTGGCGGCGTCGAGCACCATCACCGCGCTGTCGACCGCGGTCAGGGTGCGGTAGGTGTCCTCGCTGAAATCCTGGTGGCCCGGCGTGTCGAGCAGGTTGAAGGCGAGCCCCTCGTGCTCGAAGCTCATCACCGCCGAGGAGACCGAGATGCCGCGCTCGCGCTCGATCGCCATCCAATCCGAGCGCGCCCGCCGCCGGTCGCCCCGCGCCTTGACCTCGCCCGCCAGCTGGATCGCCCCGCCAAACAGCAGCAATTTCTCGGTCAGGGTGGTCTTGCCGGCGTCCGGGTGCGAGATGATCGCAAAGGTGCGCCGGCGGCGGATCTCGTCGGTCAGAATGCTCATCGATCTGGCTTGATCTGCTGCTTCTTATGGACCGCCGCTAACAGGCGGTGCTTCTGCCGTGGATATGAGGGGCGGGGCCCGGTTTGCCAATCACCGCATCTCCGTTTCTGACAACCTGAAAGAGAACCGATTATTACGCATCGCTACATCTGCAGCGAATCTGCAGCGAAGTTCCCCGTCTGGTTGCCATCACCCGCCCGGTAAGGCCAGCGCAAGCCGGTCGAGAACCGCCCAGAGCTCAGTCGTTCAGAATGCATCGGGCAGAATCATACCGCAGTAATCGGGCAATTCGATGGCTCGGGGCAGGGTTGCATCGGAAAGGTGGGCTTTGGCTCGGGCTGCCGGTGGCCGAATATGTGATAATATAAGCAGTGATCTACGACCCGATCTTGAGAAGAGCCCATGGCTGAAATCCGCGCTCGCGTCGTAGTCGGCCCCGACCACAGCATTTCCGGCATCGCGCCCTCCTCCGTGCCGCCCGGAGAACATGAGGTCACCATCACCGTGCCGCCCCCGCCTACGCGCCGAAGTCGCAGCGAGGCGTTCGACGTTGATGCGCTGCCAACTCATGATCTGGGTCCATGGCCTGAAGGGCTGAGCTTGCGCCGCGAGGACCTATACGATGAAGACGGACGGTGAGCTTCATCGATACTAACATCCTCGTCTACTCGACGGCGCAGGACGCGCCGTTCCGTGATCGGGCGCGGGCGGCTCTCGCCCGGCTCGCCGCCGAGGAGCCGCTTTCGATTAGCCGGCAGACTCTGCGCGAATACATGGCCGTGATGACGCGTCAGCAGATTTGGGGAAAAGCTCTGACCCTCGCCGAAGCTACTGCAGATGCCGTAACGTTCGCACGGCGATTTACTGTCCTCGAGGACGGTCCGCCGGTGTGGGATCAGCTCATCGAACTGAGCCGCCGCTGTTCCTTTGGAGGTCGTCAGGTTCACGACGCCAACATCGTCGCAACTATGCTGGCCCATGGCGAGCGCCGTCTGCTGACCTTCAACGAAGCGGACTTTCGGCGTTTCGGAGCGCTGATCGAGATTATCAAACCCTAATTCACTCGGCCAGGAGGCCGGGGTCACGTCGACCGCCAGCGCCTGCTCGATCTCGTCGAGGAGGTCGAACGGGTCGCGGGCCTCGCGGTCGAGCTTGTTGACAAAGGTGATGATCGGCACGTCGCGCAACCGGCAGACCTCGAAGAGCTTGCGGGTCTGCTCCTCGATGCCCCCTTGGCGGCGTCGAGCACCATCACCGCGCTGTCGACCGCGGTCAGGGTGCGGTAGGTGTCCTCGCTGAAATCCTGGTGGCCCGGCGTGTCGAGCAGGTTGAAGGCGAGCCCCTCATGCTCGAAGCTCATCACCGCCGAGGAGACCGAGATGCCGCGCTCGCGCTCGACCGCCATCCAATCCGAGCGCACCCGCCGCCGCTCGCCGCGCGCCTTCACCTCGCCCGCCATGGATCGCCCCGCCAAACAGCAGCAATTTCT
>CAWILK010000003.1:0-51764 GCA_963836845.1 uncultured Alphaproteobacteria bacterium
CGATTGTGGCTTTCTCGCGTACATGCCTTTTGTGCGTGCGGTCCGGCGATTTTGCCATTGCGATCCTCCTGAACGTTTGCTTATCGATACCTGAAGGTGCCGGGTTAAGTGAGGAGCCGATATCGGCGTGCCAGCCTTCAGCATGTAGGTATTTGAAACTCTAACGCCGGGAGCCGAATCTGTTCCGCGGCCCGCGGATCGAGCGGAAGAGTTTTCGAGCGAAATCCATCCACTCGGTTACGACCGGCCCGCCATCGGGCTTCAGAACACCTCGCCCGGCTGCCCCGGAAACGCGAAAAGATCAGGCCGACTGCGGCGGCGAGCGCGACGCCCCCGATCACGAGGTAGCGAACTCGCCAAGCCACTCTACGACCACTTCGTCATCGGAATCCGCGCCCGCCCGCGGACCGACGCCGGATCATCATGCGATCGGCCAGGTTGCCAACACAACAGCTGCCGGATTGCCAAACCTCGACCTCGTCGAGCCGACACGCTCGTCATAGCGCTCATGGTCGGTTTCCTGATCGGCTTTGCCGTCAGTCAACGATCGGGCGCGATGATTGGTCGTGGTGCGGCCTGGGCGACCCAGAGGCAGAACACTGCGTCTGGCGGTTCAATGCGGCTATCGGTAGGAATTATTCGACGTGTGATCGCCAGCAAGCCAGCGCTTCAGCTCGGAATGCGCATCATTTCGCCGATCGGCAGCGATCCTCTCGGCGTTCGGCGCATCGACGGTCAGCTCAACGCGCGGCTGCCGCCCATCGAGGATCGCTCGGATGATATCCGGCGCGAGATAGCTGACGCGGTGAATTAGAAAGGCGTTTTTCGCGGCGGCTTTAAAATCGGATTACGGAGTAGAAGCAGAAAATCGTCCCCATATGGCAGTGATGTAAGTTTGTTTCCTAAGGAAGTGTGAGGAACCGTGTTATGGCGAAAGGGCAGAGAAGATCCAACCGAGAGAGTAAAAAGCCAAAGCAGCCGAAATCTGAAAAGAAAGCCGCAGTGCCTTTGACGCTGCTCGCGCCGGACCGCGGTCTTACGAGGGCTCAAAAAGGCCGCGAGTTGCCTCGGCGATAGGGACCACCATTTGGATAGTCACCCGGCCCGGGCCGCGCCCTCGTCATTGAAGGAAGAGACGGCACTGGCATGGCGCAAACAGCTCTAGCGGCAGGAGAGCGGGATGAAATTATTCCGCCTTGTTTCGGAGTCAGATGGCCCGCGGCGCGAGTTCAAGATCACCCTGGGGCTTCGAGCCGGCTACGGGTCGGCGGGGCGAATTTATGATCTCGAAGAGGCCGTGCGGACAGCGCACCGCTGGATGAGAGAGCGTGCTGCGCGAGGCGAGCCGTTTCTATCCGGAATGTTTATCTGCGGCGAGGTCGTCCTATGCCGATTCCGGAGGTGAAGCCGCCAGCCATCGCGAGCCGGTAGCCATATTCACAGGAGAAGTTCTCCCGCAATACGCCAGCGATCTTGATGACATTACCGTTCGGGAGCTTCTCGATGAACTGGCTGGAGAGATGGGACGGAGCCTCGAACAGGAGGAGGTGCATATCTCCTATGGAGAGCGGACGTGGACACTGAAGGCTGAGTAATGGTCGATTGGGAAACGCGATGACGCCCAGGATATTTCGGTAGCTCGCTGAGCTTGCGGACTTCGAGAAAACGCGCAAAACGAAGCTGGCAACCGCTCGGAGGCGCTGAGGGTGTCAGCTATTTTGTGTAAGTAAGAGTTGTGAGACACTCAATGTTGTGGAGGGGATCACGAATTATGGCACAAGCGATCAGGGAAGAGGTCATTGAGGAGCTGCTCCAAGGCTACAGCTCGCCGCAGGATCTGCTCGGCGAAGAAGGGCTGTTCAAGAAGCTCAAGAAGCGCCTGCTGGAACGTGCGCTCGGCGCCGAACTGAGCCAGCATCTAGGATACGAGAAAGGGCGACCCCGCCGGCCGCGGCGGCGGCAACAGCCGCAACGGGTATTCGAGCAAGACCGTGATCGGCGATGACGGGGCGATCTGCTGCGCGACAGACGGGATGAGAAACGCGCGTCGATCAGGATGAGAAAGTGTCGCCGGGTTCGCGACGAAAGGAGGGCGTAGCCCGGCGGAAGTCGCGAATCTGACGACCGGCGCGGCCCCGCAAGGGGCCGTGTTTTCTGGCGGTCGCGGCCGGCCGGATAGGAAGCGGGTTCTTCACGCCGATGAGGAACCACAGCTTGCCCGGGCGCCACATCACCGATTGCCAGACGAGGCTGTACATGAGTTTCCGCCAAGCCGACACGCCGACGATTGCCGCGGCAAAGGCCGGGTTCAGCACTGCCACTGCCTATCGCCTTGAGCAAGACCTCCGGCTCCCTTCGCAAAAGAGATCGCCGCGCCGGCGCCGGCGGCAGGATCCGCTGGCCGCGGTTTGGGACAGCGAGGTGGTGCCGTTGCTCAAGAGCGCTCCGGGGCTGCGGCCGGTCGCCATTTTCGACGAGATCCGGCGCCGCCATCCCGAGATCGGCGCTGGCGTCCGCCGCACGCTGGAGCGGCGCATCCGTGCCTGGCGGGCGCTGAACGGCGCCGAGCAGGACGTCATCTTCCGACAGGAGCATCCGCCGGGGCGGCTGGGGCTTTCCGATTTCACCGACATGGGCGATCACGGCGTCAGCATCGCCGGTGTGCCGCTGGATCACCGGCTCTATCACTTCCGCCTGGCCTTCTCGGGCTGGGAGCACGCCCATGTCGTGCTGGGCGGTGAGAGCTTTGTGGCATTGGCCGAGGGGCTGCAGAATGCGTTGTGGGAGCTCGGCCGCGCCCCGTCGCAGCATCGCAGCGACAGCCTATCCGCCGCCTTCCGCAATCTGGATGACGACACGCGGCAGGATCAGACGCGTCGGTACGAGGCGCTGTGCGCGCATTACCGCATGGAGCCGACCCGCAACAATCGAGGCGTAGCGCACGAGAACGGTTCGATCGAAAGCCCGCACGGCCATCTCAAACAGGCGATCGAGGACGCGTTGCTGTTGCGCGGATCGCGCGACTTCGACGACCTACAGGCCTATCGCCGCTTTGTCGACGAGGTCGTCGGGCGCCGCAATGCTCGCAACCGCAAGCGGCTCGATCTCGAGCGCTCGGCCTTGCAATCGCTGCCACAGCGCCGGACGACGGATTACGAGGAGACCATCGTCACCGTCACTTCGACCAGCGGGTTCATCCTCAAGAAGGTGTTCTATTCGGTGCCTTCGCGCCTGATCGGCCACCGGCTTCGCGTGCGGCTCTACGACGACCGGCTCGAATGCTTCCTCGGCTCGACCCCGCTGATGACGCTGCGCCGCGGGCGGCCTCATTCCAGCGGAAAGCATGGCCACGTCGTCGATTACCGGCACGTCATCCATGCCTTGCGCCACAAGCCAATGGCCTTGCTCAATCTGGTCTATCGTGAGCAGCTCTTCCCGCGTCGCGCCTACGGGCGCGCCTTCGAAGCACTGCTGGCCGGTGATGGCGAAAAGCAGGCCTGCCGCACCACCGTCGGACTGTTGTCGCTCGCTCATGATCGTGCCTGCGAAGCCGAACTCGCCGAGGCCATCGACGCCGAACTCAATGCCGGAAGACTGCCCGATCTCGACACGCTCGGCCGGCGCTTCGCGCCTTATCCAACCGCCATTCCCGACATCACCGTCGAGGTGGCGCCGCTCCATCTTTATGACGAGCTCAGCACCGTCCAGCTGGTCGGTGCGGTATGAGAACGACCGATCCCGGCGACGCTGCCCGCATCGAGCTACTTCTCGCCGAGCTGCGGTTGCCCGCCATAAAACTGGTCTGGGCTTCGCTTGCCGCTCAAGCCGATAAGGAAGGCTGGCCGGCCGGACGCTTCCTGGCTGCATTGGCCGAACATGAGATTGCCGAGCGCAGCCGCCGCCGGCTCGAACGCCACCTCGCCGAAGCCCGGTTGCCGCTCGGAAAGACCCTCGACAGCTTCGACTTCGAGGCCGTCCCGGTGGTCAGCAAAGCCCAGGTCATGGCGCTCGCTGCTGGTGACGCTTGGCTGAACAATGGTGCCAATTTACTGTTGTTTGGGCCACCAGGCGGCGGCAAGAGCCACCTTGCGGCGGCTCTCGGCTTCGCCCTTGTCGAAAATGGCTGGCGCGTGCTGTTCACCCGTACCACCGATCTCGTCCAGCGACTGCAGATTGCCCGCCGCGAGCTCGCTCTCGAAGCCGTCATTGCCAAGCTCGACAAATTCCATCTGCTGATCCTCGATGACATCGCCTACGTCACCAAGGACCAAGCCGAAACCAGCGTGCTCTTTGAGCTCATCAGCGCCCGCTACGAGCGGCGATCCCTCCTCATCACCGCCAACCAGCCCTTCGGTGAATGGGGCAAGATCTTCCCGGACCAGGCAATGACGGTCGCAGTCGTCGACCGCCTGGTTCATCATGCCACCATCTTCGAGATGAACGTCGAAAGCTACCGCCGCCGCGCCGCACTCGAACGCAAGCGAGGCCGCGGCCGCCCGCCGGCCCACGCGACAATCACGGCCAGCGCCTGATCGCCGCGCCGCTACATCTAAAAACCTAATTCCGCTTGCGCGACAATCACGCCGCGACAATCATGCCTACGCCGCGACACCGGATTTGCATCCTGATTGCCGCTCCTTTCCCATCCAGATCGCCGCGCTACAGCGATCAGCGTGGGCACCCTACGGCGCCGGGGTCTGCGCTGCCCACGAGCTGCTTAGGGCCCGGCCCGATCGCGCGCCTCTTGCCAGCCTTTGCTCCAGGCGGAATAGGCGAGTGTCCCGACCTTACGGGGACAGGAGTTCTCCAGCTCCGTTATCCGCGCCACGCGAAGCGGACTGCGCCCGTCAGCCTCGCGTGGCCGGGATGGCTACCACCAACAAGCAGAGGTCATGTATTCGCTGTAAGCGCCTTGCGCTCCCGTCATATAGTCGGCCATCGCAGCATTAACAGCGTTTTGCCAGTTCTGCCAGTTGTTGTCATAACTAATACGGATCTCCGGAAGTTTTGGTATTTGAGTGTGTTTTTCTCTCTCGGGCCACGGTTTGATAGCAGGCATTGCTATGGAGCGGGCGAAGCTGGAGCCCAGGCGACTGCGCAAAGCGAGCGGATCAGGTCGTGGTCAGTGGCGAACCGGTTCCAGGCCGTCTCGCAGGCATCCATGATGTCCGCCAGGCTGGGAAACACCGAGTTGGCGAGCCAATGGCTGCGCAGATAATGCCAAATCCGCTCGACCGGGTTGAGCTCCGGGCTGTAAGGGGGCAGCTGCAACAAAGTGATATTGCCGGGGACGACCAAGCCTTGGCTTCTGTGCCAACCGGCACCATCGAGGATCACCACGGCATGAGCATCAGCGGCGACTTGGCTGCTGATCTCGCTGAGATGATGGTTCATTGCGGCGGTATTGCAGACCGGCATGATCAGCGCTGCCGCTTTGCCCTCCGACGGGCAGACCGCCCCAAACAGATAGGCCGAGACGAAGCCGAGATCCTTTGGCGCCACCGGCCGGCTGCCGGTTTGCCCCCACACCCGGGTCAGGCTGTTCTTCTGACCGATCCGAGCCTCGTCCTGAAACCACACCTCGACTCGCATGCCGCGCGCCTGCTCCGCCCGGACTCGCTCTAATTGCAATCCAACAGTTGCGAAAACTCCGCTTGCGCCGTCGCATCGGCCTCGGGGTGGCGAGGCCGCGGCGCCAACCAGCTCAACTTTATCCGATGCAGCAGCCGGTAGGTGCTCGACAGGCTGCAATCAATCTCAAACTCTTCCTTCAATATTCGTTGCGCGTCGACCCCGCGAAACGCCACCACCCCGTCCCGCTCCAGCGCGGCGCCAGCGACAATCCGTTCCTTGAAACGTGCGCTCGTCTCTGCGTCCACCCGCGGCTGTCGACCCGGGCGCGGCCGGTCACGCAATCCCTCAATGCCATCCTCTTCATAGCGGTTATGCCACTCGTAAGCCGCTGACCGGCTCAGCCCAGCCAGCCGCGCCGCTTCTTCATGCTCCATCCCCTCGAGCATGTTCGCGATCATCAGAGCCCGCTGGCACACACGCCCGCTCTCGCGTCGTGCCAAGCGCCGCAGCTCGGCCGCCCCCGGTTCGCTGCGAAAAAAGTATGCCGGCATCGTCTATCCCCCAAACATGGTATGCTTGACAAATCACTCTACCACATCTGGGGATCATAGGAAGCCGGTATAATAACCGCAGGAGTATAGTGACGGCCAGACCGATATCGGTCGACATAGACAACCGTCGAAACATTTCTGCTGCCATACGTCTTGTTGGCTGCATCGACGGCAAGCTGATATTTTTGCTGTACTCCAGCGATATTACGATTGTATTCCTCGAATTTGTTACACGCGGAAGCCTCGAAAGAAGCGACACTTGCGGCAGCGGCGAGTGCCATGAAGATACCTAATCGCACAGCTAAATCCTTTCGTGTTTGACTGATATCCCCCACTGCGGATTTATCAGACCGCGATATGCCTTAAGAAACAATGAACTATAGGCACCGGCGAGATGGTATGGGGCGGGCGGCGAGGAGGGAGGGCCCTGCCGTCAGCTGCCAGCGGCGATCGTTTTTTCGAGCTCGATTTCGGCGGCGAGGCTGTCGCGATCACGCCCGATCGTCAGCACTGCCAATTTGCGGCCGCTCTGCCGGTAAGTTACCGCGCAGTCCTTCGCTGCAAGGCTTCCGTCGATCTCGACGCGGTCCCATTTCGCAGCGTGCCCGACATAGGAGAGCTGCAGATCGTGCTGCTGGGTCCAGAAGAACGGCACCGCGTCGAAACTTTCGTGGGCGCCGAGCATGTTGCGGGCAGCCGTCTGGCCCTGCCGTTCGGCGACGACCCAGTGCTCGACGCGGATCGCCTCGCCAGTCAGCCGGTCGGGCCACCGGGCGATATCGCCGGCGGCCCAGATACCGGGGATGCTCGTTTCGAGATACGGGTCGACGGTGACACCGCGGTCGACCGCAATCGCGGCTTCCTCCGCGAGCGCGGTCTGCGGTCGCACCCCGATCCCGACAACGACCAAGTCGGCATCGAGCTGTTCGCCGCTCTGCAATGTGACGCGGTTTCGATCGAAAGACGCCGCGGTGGTACTGAGGTGGAACGCGACGCCGTGCTCCTCGTGGACCTGGCGCACGAGGTCTCCGACTTCCGGGCCAAAGATGGGTTCCATCGGGCGCGCTTCGGGTGCCACGACGTGCACCGCAAGCCCGCGCACCCGCAATGACGCCGCGACCTCGAGACCAATAAAGCTGGCACCGATGACGACCACCCGGCGCGCCGTCGCCGCGGCGATTAACGCCTTGCTGTCCGCGAGAGTGCGCAAATAATGGACGTGCGGAAGATCGCTACCAGGAATGCCGAGGTGGACCGGTTCGGCTCCGGTGGCGAGGAGCAAAGCGCCGAAGCGCTGCCGGCTGCCGTCCGCGAGCCGGACTTCTCGGGCCTTGGGATCGATCGCGACCGCGCGGGCGCCGAGCTTCAGCTCGATCCCCTGCTCGCGGTAGAAATCGGGCGAGCGCAAAGGTATCCATTCCTCGGGCGCGTTGCCGGCCAGGTAGTCCTTCGACAGATTGGGTCGATCATATGGTCCGGCATCGTCGGCGCTTAGCATCGTGATCGGGCCGGAATAGCCCTCGCGCCGCAGCATCTCGGCCGCGGCGTTTCCCGCCGCACCGCCGCCGAGGATGACGATCAACTCCGGTCCAGCGCGTGGTGCCGCCTGCGCTCCCCGCTCTGCCGGTTCGAGCTTTTCACGGACATAAATTCTTCCGTCCTGCTGCTCGACCCGCCAGCGCGCGACTGGGTTCAGCGCCGGGGCGCGCAACGCCTCTCCGGTGCGCAGACTGAAGCAGGCGTGGTGCCACGGGCAACGGACGGTATCCGCCACCAGCATCCCCTCGGCGAGTGGGCCGTGGTAATGGGTGCACTCCGCGCCGATCGCGAAGAGCGCTCCACCGGTTCGAGCCAGCACCACCGCCTCGCCCGCGACGTGCCCCACGATCATGCTGCCCTCGGCAAGATTCCCGAACGGGACCCCCTGGGCAAAGTCGGGTCCGTCGAGTTTCTTTTCCTGTTCGCTCATCGCTGCCTCCTGCTGACCGACGAAACGCGCCTTGCACCTGTAAACACGCGGAAGCCAAGCGCGTCTTGATGCCATCGCACAAATCGCGGCTTATGTTCGTGGCCGGCGTTTTGGCTCAGACTGGCCCTTGGAAGCGGAGAGGCTTGGTAGACATGGTAAGCCTCCCGACGATTGCTGTTTCACTTGGCGAGCGTTGGAGGAGCCGAGCGATGGCTAAGGTTGCAAAAACGTTGCACTCGTTAGGCGATCACCTCCAGGTCGGCGCGAGTGTGCGAAACGTCTATGGCGACCCAGTTGATGTCGGCGGACGGACTGTAATTCCGATAGCCCGTGTGAGCTATGGTTTTGGGGCGGGTGGCGGAGCGCGCGGGAGCGAGGAGGCCGAGTCCGAGCGGGGCGGAAGTGGAGGCGGCGCCGGCATGAGCGCCCGCCCGGTCGGGGCGCTCGAGATCACCGAGGCTGGAACGCGCTTCATTCCATTCGTCGACCCGGCGCGTCTCGGCATTGCGCTCATTGTCGGATTCCTGATCGGACTCACCGTCGGTCGCGGACCGGCGCAACGGCGATCAGGTGTCGGCGATGCCGGAATTCACTGACTCGCCGGCTCTCGGTCCCCCCGGGGAGGCGCTTTCAGAACGGGATTTTTAGACTTTCCGGGCTGCAAGCTGCCTCGAGACGGATCCGCTCCGCACCAGGGGGACCAGCGGTTCGAATCCCGTTTGCTCCAGGGACGAGTTTGCCGAGAACTTCCGAGCCGGCGCGAAGTCGGTCGGCGAGGACGGTGACGTTGCGCCGCCCGCGAAGTTGGCGCGATACCTGCCGCGGCCGCAGGACCTTCCGCCCGGGGTTCGCAGCGCCACGGCCGAGGACCGGTTCAGCGTCGTACCGTCTATTGCATCGAGCAGAGACCCTCGCCGGTCGCCGCAGAGAGCGTTTTCGAGGGCCAACTCATCCTGGTAATCGGGAACTGAGCCGCAAAGCGGCTTGTTGCACTACCCGAACCGGGAGCAAAGGCAGTGATGGACAAGAATTTCTCTCTGCCGAACCTGCCCGCGCATATCGAAGAGACCGTCCGGTCTTTGGCGCAGCTCCACGCCGATCATCACCAAAACGCCACGCCGCATGAACGGGCTGTGGCCCGTGTCACGGCGTTGCTGGCCCATCCGCGATTTATTGGCGGGTTGGCGGACGTCGATCTCCCCGAGAGCGCGGCGCTGCAAGTACGTCGTGATATGGAGCGACGCTTTGCGTCGTCCCCCGCCGCCATCGCCGCGCAATGAGGGAGGCGCGTGTTCCGGCAACTCGGGCGAACCGCTCTGAAAGTCTCCGCGCTCGGCGTCGGGGTCTTTCAAGATCGGGGGTGCGTATGGCCGCATTGACGAGGCGAATTCAGCGCGCCATCCGACGAAAGGCGAACCCGGCCTCACATGGCTCTCTACTCATGACACCTTCCTTCCCTCCATCGGGTCTCGGCGACCCCGGTTCCCCGTCTTCATCGGTACTATGAAGGTGCTACGACTTCCCGCTCGCGCGAACCTGGTCCCTTACGGTTTCGGTTGCAGGCCCCACGCGCCCCTCCTGTGTTCGTGTTCGCCGAGGCGCTCCTAACGAGCGCGGAGGACGCTCGTTAGGCCTGGGACACTTGGTCAGCCGGCGTTCCATTGGTGCTCTCGACGCCAAGGTGCGTGTCGAGCTACGCCGGTCGCTGCGCGATCCGCTGCATGCTCGACGTGCGGCATCGACGCGATCTGAACCTATGCGCTACTTTTTGGTGGTACTAAAAATATAGCCAATTATTGCTCCGACGAGCGTGAGAATTGCGGTGTAAGCTTTATCGAAAATTTCCCTGCCCGCGCCGTTAGCATCGACGAAGAACAGGATCGTGGTAAATATGAACATCGAAAAAAGTGCAGCAAACGTCCCGCCTGCAAGCCGAATTTTGCGAATCTCGATATCGGCATCTGCTGGCGTTTTTGTCATAAGGACGGCGGCCATGATAATAGCGCCGACAATGGGGAGAAGTCCGAGATAGACGAGCAAATCGTATTTGAGCATGCATTCTTCCAGACTGTGGCCGGGGAGCCTATCGTTTAGAGTTTGACGAAATTATCGGCACTGTATATAGCCTCGCCGCTCTGGATGGGTTAAGAACCGTGATGGCGCAGGAATTCAAGCCGGGCGAGATCGTGCGGCAACCCGGCATCTACACGAATCACCCACGATGGCCGCGCATGCGGACATGCCGCACGAGGTGACGGTCATCAAGAGCCGGCGTTTTCCGACCTGCCGGCATTGCAAAGGCATCAGGTTTGAGCGCCAGTTCTCCCATATGACCGCGAGCGCCATGATGCTGCGATCGGCGAGCGCGAGCGCATAGGGCCCTTTGCGGCCGTGGTCTTTTTCCACTGATAAAAGTTGTCGACCGGCACCAGGTAGCGCCGCCGTTCGAACGCCTTGCCGAAAGCCGGCTTCTCGGCTCCAGACCGGTAAGTGCTGGGTTTCAGCATTCTGGTCGCCGCGACGCTTTTCCGGCTGCGCGGCCCGAATCCGGTCAAAAGAAACGTCTTAGCTGCTGATGCTGTTGAACTCGTAAGCTTGTCACAGTCGCAGCGAAGGACCACGAAGCGATGAGCTGGGTGGACAAAGTTTCAACCTCCTCTGCGCGGGTCGCGGCGGGTCGCACCAATGGAAAGCTTGGGCGGCGGTGGCTGCCGTCGAGCCGAGCCTTTCTCTGGCGGCGCTTTGCGCCGTACCTGGGAACTGTCCTGGCCCTTTCCCTATTCAGCGGGGCCCTTTATCTCCTCCATCGTCAGGTCGCCGCTTATGATCCCGAGGACGTTCGCTCCGCCCTCACCGCGCTCAGTTGGCAACGGATCATCGCTGCCCTCGGGCTTACGGGCGCGAGCTATATCCTGCTGATACTCTATGACCTGCTGGCACTGCGCCACATGCGCAAGACCCTCCCTCTCCGTCGGGTCGCCCTAGCCTCTTTTACGAGCTACGCCTTCACCCACAGCTTCGGGTTCGGCAGCCTGATGCACGCGACGATCCGGTACCGTCTTTATGCTCCCCTTGGGCTCAGGACCGCGGACATCGCCGAGATCACGGCATTCGTCAACATCACTTTTATGATCGGGCTGGCGATCATGTTTCCGCTGATCGCGCTCCTCTACGCCTCGGCATTAGAGGGTATGGGCTGCCAAAAGTGACGAGCATCGCTTTTGGCACCGGGGCTCTCGCACTAGCAGTGGCGTATGCTGCGCTCGGGTTGTGGGTGCAGCGCCTCCAGCTCTTCGGTTTTGTGCTGAAGGTACCCAGTCCGACGACCACCTTCGCCCAGATCGGCTTGTCCTTGGCGGATCTGGCTCTTGCCGGCGCTGTTCTGTTCATGTGCTTTCCGGACCCAGCTGTCGTCAGCTACCAGCATGTGCTGGCGGTTTTTGTCGTCGCATTGACGGCGGGTATCATCAGCCATATTCCGGGCGGCCTCGGCGTCTTTGAGAGCATCATGCTCGTGGGCCTTTCGAGCGAAGTGCCGGGCAACGAGGTCCTAGCCCGGAATTCTCACAGCGGGGCATCTTGTTGCACGGATCAGCTGGGCTGACGTCTGGGGCCCGGGTAGCGTGGAGGATCCTTCCTTCCGAGAGCGGGACTTCGCGGCGGTTGGTGAGGATTACCGCAGGCCCGTAAACCTCAGCGAGCGGCAAATCCGGCTGAGCAGTCCCAGATGGGAGGACGCTACTCCATCCATAGTCCTCCTGGGGATGTCCGCCCGTGCCGTTCAAGGTCAATGCCGATCGCCGTCATCACATCCCCAGGCAGCAGGATCGGGTAACGAACTGGTCGGAATATGATGCTGGCTTGCGCCAGCGTGGCAGTCTGACGGTCTGGTTCAGCGAAGAAGCGATCGCGGCCTGGCGCGCCGAACCACGGACGACGCGGGGCGGTCAACCACACTATTCGGCCCTGGCGATCACCACGGCGCTGACGCTGCGCGTCGTGTTCCGCCTGGCTCTGCGGCAGACCGAAGGGCTGATCGGCTCGATCATCCGCCTGCTCGGTCTCGATCTCGCCATTCCTGACCATTCCACGCTGAGCCGGCGGGCCGAGACGCTGGCGGTGACGCGACCGCCGTCCAGCGCCGAACCCGTGCATCTGTTGGTGGACAGCACTGGGTTGAAGCTGTCTGGCGCCGGCGAGTGGTTGGTTGAGAAGCACGGCACGAGCCGGCGCCGGTCGTGGCGCAAACTGCACATCGGCGTCGATGCCGACACGGGGCGGGTCGTCGCGGCGGCACTGACCACCAATGATGTCGATGACGGCTCGCAGGTCGGTCCCTTGCTCGACCAGATTGATGGTCCCATCGCTTCGTTCACCGGCGATGGCGCGTACGACCAGGACGGCGTCTACAGCGCGGTCGCTGCCCGTCATCCCGAAGCCGCGGTCATCGTGCCACCGCGTTCGAGTGCGGTGCCGAGCGAGACCGCCGATACGGCGCCCACTCCGCGTGACCGGCATCTGCAAGCGATTGCCGAACATGGCCGCATGAGTTGGCAGAAAGCATCGGGGTACAACTGGCGTGCCTTGGTGGAAGCCGATATCGGCCGCTGGAAACGGGTCATCGGTCACGTACTGCGCTCACAAACCGAAAAGCGTCAAGCAACCGAAGTGGCACTTGCTGTCGACATCCTCAACAGCATGCTGGCGCTAGGACGCCCGAGCTACGTCCGCTTTGCATAAGGCCAACAGGGCCTGGGATCATCGCGTCCAGCCGGCTGATCCATGCAACAAGGTCCCTTGCTGCCGCCGCGCGGTCCGATCAGGTGATCGGCGGGCGTCTGTACGTCGTTCAGCCGGAACTGCGGTTGCAGATGCGCGCGGTGACCGACGGAATCAATCGCGTGGTCCAGTACGATGCCCTCCGCCGGCCCGTGGAACCGAAATCCCGCTCTCGGGCGGTGCATCGGGATCGGTGCGGCAGACCACCGTCAGTAGGTCGGCCCCTTTTCCGTCCCAACCGGTGCCGCTGGAGACCCACTTCTTTGCGCCGGAAATTATCCAATTACCGCCTTCCAGACGCGCCTGGGTGCGTACTCCTTCGGCCGGGGCGGGGGCGGCGAAATTGGCTCTGCCGCCCGGTTCGCTCAGGGCGAAGGCAGCGAGCGGGGCGCCCTGCCCCGCCGCGAACGGGGCAAAGATGCGCCCCGCCTGTTCCGGCGTGCCGCCCAGCAGCACCGGGAATAGGCCTAGCATGGTGCCGAGCAAAGTCAGCGAGACGTTGACGTCAACGGCGTGGAACTCGCTCGGCCAGTACCGCCATGTCCGCAACACCCGTGCCCTGACCGCCGAGCGGTGCTGGGATCAGGCGCCGTAGAAAGCCCGCTGCGACGGTCTGTTCGTAGAACGGTCTGGTGGCGGCGAAGCGGGCGAGCGGCGTCGGCAGGTCTTGCGTGGCCGACCCCACCTTCGACAGCACATCGCGGGCGAAGGCGCGTGCGTCCGCGCGCAGGCGCTGCTGTTCCGGCGTCAGCGTGAAATCGATCGGCATGGCGCTTCTCCAATTCGATCGACCGCCGAGCCTAGGCGGCCCATCCAGTTTAGCGTCGACGCTGCAGGACAGGCTTCGAGCGCTCACACGATTTCGAATACGCGCGCCCACTCGTCGATCATGACTTCGCAGCCGGGCGTCACCTGCACGACGAATTCGTCATAGCCTGCCTCCTTGAGGCGGCGGATCCGGTCGCGCAGTTCGGGCGCGGTGCCACTGCTCGTCAGCGTGCGGATCAGATCGGCTGTGACGAAGCGGCCCTCATCCGGCCGCACGAACATGAGATGCCCTTTGTGCAGCGTCAGATATCGTGCGTCCGTTGGCGTATAGGATTTGTAGAGGGCGCGATACTCCCGGAAGATCCTGGCTCGAACGACCCGGATCGGGTGCTCCAGATCCGGCGAATTCGCCAAGCAAGCTACCATAGTTCTGCGCCTCCATCGCATCATGCAGAACCATCGTGGCAGCGGGCCCGACCTGCGCTTTCACCCGCGGGCTGTCATAGGCCTCGCCCTCCTGCAGCACCGCGCCGAAGGAGAAGATGAGCTTGCGTCTGCGAGCGGGATCCTTGCCGGCGGCCGACCTTGTTGCACGGATCGGTCGTTAGGCGGCGAGGATTGGACGGTGTATCAGGGCCCCGTTTCTGACCCTGGGCAGCCACCGTGCCATTCAAAGCCAACCAAGATCGCCGTCATCACATCCCGAAGCAGCGGCACAGAGTGACGAATTGGGCTGCCTATGACATCGCGTTGCGCCAGCGCGGGAGCCTGACCGTGTGGTTCACGGAAGCAGCGATTGCGGCGTGGAAGGCCGAGCCACGCTGCACGCGTGGCGGCCAACCGCGCTACTCGGCGTTGGCGATCACCACGGCGCTGACGCTGCGGGCGGTTTTCCGCCTGGCGCTACGCCAGACCGAAGGGCTGATCGCATCCCTTCTTCGGCTGCTTGGTCTTGATCTCGCAGCACCCGACCATTCGACGATCAGCCGACGGGGCGAGACATTGCCGGTGTCGCGACCACGATCGGGCAGCGAACCGGTCCACCTGCTGGTGGACAGCACAGGGCTCAAGCTCTGCGGTCCCGGTGAGTGGCTGGTCGAGAAGCACGCCGCAAAGGTGCGTCGGTCCTGGCGAAAGCTCCATATCGGGGTGGACGCCGACACGGGACAGATTATTGCCGCCGAGCTGACCAGCAAGGATGTCGATGACGGCTCGCAGGTCGGTCCCTTGCTGGAGCAGATTGCGGGCCCGGTTGCGTCGTTTACCGGCGATGGGGCGTACGATCGGGACGATGTCTACCGTGAGGTCTGCCAGCGTCATCCGGATGCGGCGGTCATTGTGCCGCCACGTTCGAGCGCGGTGCCAAGCGCAACGGCAGAGACCGCGCCGACCAAGCGCGACCGGCACCTGCAGCTGATCGCCGAGCGCGGTCGCATGGGCTGGCAGCGGGCATCTGGTTACAATTGGCGTGCCTTGGTGGAGGCCGATATCGGCCGCTACAAGCGAGTGATCGGTGACGCGCTGCGCTCACGGACCAAAGGGCGGCAGACGACCGAGGTGGCCATTGCTGTCGCCTCGCTAAACCGCATGCTCGAGCTTGGCCGGCCGGAGTACGTTCGCCTCACGTAAATGTCGCTGCGAGGGGCTGACTGCGCCCGGCTGTTGATCCGTGCAACAAAGCGGTATCTTACTATACTCCTCCTTGCTAGGGTCAGCTCCGCTAGGCACTGGCATAAGTGGGAGGAAGAGCCATGAACTTATCACGTCGTGATCTGGCCGCCGCCGCGGGGGTGTTTGCTCTCGGGGCAGCGGTCTTTGCCGGGCCGGTGCTGGCCAATACCGAGGATGAGGCGGCGGTGAAGAAGGCGGTCGAGGAGTTGAAAGCCGCCTATCTGAAACAGGACAAGGCGAAGCTCGAGGCGATGACTCTGCCACAGCTGAGCTACAGCCATTCCGACGCCCGGCTCGAGGACAAGGCCAAGTTCATAGAGGGGGTCATGGGGCGGAAGGCGACCGTCAAGTCGCTCGAGTTCCCCGAAATGACGGTGCAGGTGGTCGGCAACACCGCGATCGTCCGCCATCTTTGGGTCTCGCAAACCGAGCTGGAGGGCAAGGTCACAGACACCAAGATCGGCGTCATGCAGGTCTGGCAGAAACACGATGGGGGTTGGAAGCTCCTGGCGCGCTCCTCTTACCGGCTGCCGCAAGCGGTATAGCGGCGGCTGGGTTCCAATCTCGGCCTAAGCCCGTCCCGGGTAGGCGCGGCGGCGACCTCATCGGCCAAACCCGAAGCTCTACAATCGGAACGATCGGGCTTGATGGCGCCGCCGTGAGAGCGCAGCCAAAGCGATTGGTGTCCAGGCGTATGCCCGCGTGTCGTCGAGCCAGGACTGGAAGTTGCGGCGGAAGAAGTCGCTGGGCCTCATGCCGTCCCCCGCCTTCGCGAGGGCAGGCCTTGAACCGGTAGATCGCCTCGCCGTGGCGCTCGCGGAGGTATAGTCCATGGTGGAGAGCAGGGGGCGTCCAGGCCAGCTCGAACTCGACAATGGCCAGGGTCAGGCGGGGATGACGCTCGAAGACGCCGGAGAAGATCATGTCGCACATCGAGCGCCATGTCCTCGAGGTGTTGGTCGGGGTCATACCGCCGCGATGCACGTCTTCGAAACGCCCCTGGGCGGAGATCGTCTCGGGGGCCGGCGTCCAGTATCCGTTATCCGACTGTCCAAAATCCGAGATCTCGGCGGTTCGTCTGTTATCACTTCGGAAGCCGCCATTCGCCGGCCCGAGAAGGGGCGACAAAATTTGCCCGCGAAACGACCTACCCGATCACCGTCGAATTACAGGTTCACCAAAGGCTGTCCTTGCCCAGGCCGCGGCTAGCTAAAACCCGCCATCCACTTTCCCGCGCGCTTAACGAGCCGCGACGGCTCAAAGTGCCGTCGTACTGAAGCCGCTCAAAGTCCGCAATTTGGGTAATTTGGGTATGGACACGACGGGTACGCGTATGCCGGGGCCGGATAGGCCGTACTGGCAACGGCACCGCCGACGATGGCGCCCGCCGCGACGCCGGCGGCGACGCCGCCCCAACCTCCCCCGTAATAACCGCCTCCGTAGCCTCCACCGCTGACGTTGACGTTGCGGTTGACGTTGACGTTGCCGCGGTTCACGTTGGCGCTGTTGAAGTTGCCGCGGTTCACGTTGGCGCTGTTGACGTTGCCGCGGTTCACGTTGGCACCGCTGACGTTGCCGCGGTTCACGTTGGCGCCGCTGACGTTGCCGCGGTTCGCGCCGCCGCCACTGAAATTGCCTCGGCCGGCACCGGCCCAGGAACCTCCGCCAGCGCCACCGCCGCGAGCACCGCCGCCAGCCACCGCCGCGAGCGCCGCCACCGCCACCGGCGCGAGCACCGCCGCCGCCTCGGCCCCCCCTCTGGCACTCGAGGACCAGCGGCACGCCTGTCCCCTCCGGCACGGTGGCGGTAATATCGCGACCCACGCTGCCGCTCCAGGCAGCCGTAGCGGCGGGCGCCTCGGTAGCCACCAATCCGATCAAGACGATCGGCGTCATGTAAAGCAGACACTTCGTCATCGCTGTGTCCTCACTCGCTGCATTGGCTCCGAAATTCTGTCGAGCTCGCGGCTGGGTGGAGCGCGCGTCGGGCTTCGTTGACACATGGCCGGAGCCTTACCGGGAATATACACCCAGACCGATACGGCGGGAGGATTATCGAGGGTGACCCGCCGACGCATCTATGTCAATTAGAGCGGCTGGTTATGGTATTTCTACACCTAATATGTTGAAACGGGCCTCCGATGCCGCAGCCACGGTAATCTCTGCGGAGACAGATTTTCCTCGCCACCGGAGCAAAGCGATGAATGGGAAAACCGCCTTTGTACTGTTATCGGGTGTGCTGTCGGGCTTGCTGTGCGCCTGCGTGCAGCCTCCGGAGCCCGCCGCCCCCGCCGCACCGCGCCGCCCCCGGAGCGGCCTGCGCCTGCCGCCCGGTAGCCGAGCCGACGCCCAGCAACCGTCGGGTCAGTATCCAGGCGGCGACGTGCGAAAGGCTGCTGGAGTTGTCACCGGACGATCGGGCCGCGGCATCGCTGTTCTATATCGGCTATCAGGCAGCGCGCTTCCGTAGCAGGACCATCAATGTGGGCGCGATCCCCAACGCTGAGGAGTGGGCGGAACGCTACTGTGCAGAGCATCCTGGCCAACCGGCCGTCGAGGCATATAGGCAGGCTTATCGACAAACCTTCACACGATAGAGCGCTCCCTCTAGAGGGGTGGATCTCCGGACGCTCTGGGCGATCGTCACGCGCCAGCGCATAGGGTCGATTGGCTTCAAGCTCATTCTTAAGCCGATGAACTGGGCTGCGGTTTGATCACAGTCGCGAGATAGCGCTCGTCCCTAGATCCGCCTTAATCCCAGACCCACACAGCGATCGTCTACCAAACGGCAAGGTTCCAGCTGGTCCCGCCGGCGTCCAGCCCTTGCAGAACGCTCGGATTGGTGGCTATCATGCCTTCGCGGCCGCCAAATTGGTTGTTCATTTGGGGAATACCGGATCAGCTGGGGCTAACCGCAGCCGATGACGGCAAGAAACTACAATTCCAGATGAATGTGTTCTGGCTGAAGGCCGCAAGAATCGCCCCCAAAGGAGGACCAAGACGTGACACCTGAATTCGCCTCTAGATCGTTCATGATCATTAGATCATCCATGATCATTTTCGGCATGGTCGTTGGCATGTCCATCTCGACGAACGCAGAAACTGTCAAGGTGATGGATGAGGCATCAACTGACGGCTCGTTCACCATCGCCCAAACCAGCGGGATGGAGCGGCGCGGGGACCGCCGGGACACCCGGCAGGACTGCCGTCAGAAGGAAGGGGCCGTCGGCGCGGACAAGCGCAACTGCAAACAGCAGGGACGCCAGAAGTAGTCGCGGCACTGCCGCGCCTGGCGTATCAACGTCATCAGGGTGTGGCGCTTTGCCACCCGCCCGGCGTTCGGGGCAGCTTGTTGCCGGTTCCACTCAGCGATGAGCTGGGAGCACACGATCCGCGACGATCGCGACTTTGCGGCTCACATGGACTATACGCATTCCAACGCGGTCAAGCATGGTCTCGTGGCGCACCCGGCGGATTGGCCGCATTCGTTTTCGCCGGTGCGTCGCCAGCGGAATGTATCCCGGCGACTGGCTCCGCCGCTTCGATTTCACCGCCGTTCGCCAGTCTGTCGCGGTTCATCGCTGCCGCCCCTCCTTGGCACCACGCCTCCTAACCGTCATGCCCGCGAAAGCGGGCATCCGGAGGCGCAAGTCCGGCGACTGCAGCCCCCTGTTCAAGCCAGGGGCAGGCCCTGGGCCCCGCTTTCGCGGGGGCGACGAAATAAGGAGCGGGAGTCATCCCTCTGGTTAGCACCACTGGGGTGCACCTGCCGTAGCGAGACGCAGATTATCTGTGGGGCTCGCTATGAATTACCGACTGCACGTCTCCTGGCGCGAATCTCGGATGAGGAGGTGTCAACGCGGAAACGGTGCTCGGGGATTTCGGTGAAGAGATCGGCATAGCGCCGCGGCACGGGGATGTCGTTCAGCGCGCGTACGCGCCCCGCCGCGTCGAGGCGCACGGCCACCAGAAAGCTGCCCCCGGAATTGGCGATTTCCTCGAGCGCGTCGTGCATTCGAGCCTCGTCATCGCCATAATATTTCGGCGCAACCAGCCGCTCTGCCGTATCCGCGCCGACCACAAACGTAGTCCCCGGAAACAAGCGCGACTTTTCGAGGAAGGTGGGCGCTCGCGTGAGTTCGACCGGCGACTTCCAGGCGAATTGCGCGAGCCGGCGTCTCACCGTCTCGCCCAGGAGCGGCGGCTTGTCGACGTTAGTGACGGAGATTTCGAACGCCAAGGGCTGCTGCCTGAGCTCTTCGGCGACCCGCGCCAGCAATACATGTCCCTCGTGCATCGGGTTGAAAGAACCTGGGAACAGCACAAAGGGCTGCGGCGCCGACAATATCATTTGGCCATCGGGCTGGACGGTGACGCGATCGAGTTCGCCCGCCAAGAGCCGATCGATCGTATCCACGGCCGCCCCGGGCGCCACCACCGCCTCCGCATAATGTTCATCCGCATCGATGAGGCTCTTCGGCGACGGTGCGGCAATCCCGCATGCGCGGGCCAGCCACAGGACGATCGCGCGCGAAACGAGGTCTTCTTCAGCGGCGCGATCACGTCGGCCCTTGGCCATCACGCAAGTGCAGTGCGCGATGCCGGCGGAGTTGGCGAAGGCGATGTGAAATCGATGCTCGCCTCTACGCGGGCGGTCGCTCACCAGCGCCGCCGTGGCGCCGAGGCCAACCAGATCGGTGCCCGCCGGCACCAGCCTGGCTGCGCGTGCCCGTGCGCTTTGTGCCATCGCGATTGCGGTGTCGGAACTGCACGCCTGTGCCGGCGCAAAGCCGAGAAACGCCGCAAGCGCCAACTCGTCGTAGGGAATTTGCGCCTCGATCAGCAGCCGAGAGCCGCCGGGAACGCGAAGCAGCTCGCCGACCGCCCCACTGCCGCCCCCGGTGATCGCGAGTGCCGCCTTGCGGCCGGACCCGTGCAATGTGGAGATCAATTGTTGCCACGCAGTGTCCGACGGGCTCATTTGCGTCCTGTGGTCCGAAGCCGAAAAATACCTCGCGAACGGTGAAAGACAGTTCGGACAGAGTTAACGGGATTTGCCCCGAAGGGGCCCTTGGCCTCAGCTGCTGGAAAATCGGATAACGGCCATTCGAGAGAACGCCGAAGTTCCTCGATCCGGTGCGCTCGGCTGCTACTGCAGCCCATCAGGCAGAGAGCGCCGACCGCCCCCCGCAGCCAGTCAGATCGCCTGGGCGATGATCACGCTATTTGGGCCGCCGAGTGGCCGCCTCTCGGCCTTGTGCCAGCCGGTCTCGCGCAACCACGCCTCGGCATCGTCTTCGCCATAGGCCTGACCCTCACCCGAGATGATCAGGAACTCCCCCGACATGAGGGGCGCGGCCGGAGGCTGCGTGTGACCCGAATCCATCCAAAGATCGACGAGCAGCAGGTGCGTGCCCTGCGCCGCGTGGCCGCGCAACTTGCGTAGCAGGTCAACATTGTGCGCGGCGGAGAGCACATGGACTGTATTGGCGACCAACAGAACATCATGTCCCGGAGGCAGCGGATCGCTGACCAGATCGCCCTCGACCACGTCGATCCGGGCTCCCTCAGGCTCGCCCGCGAGCCGCCGACGCGCCACCTCGCAAGCGCCGGGCAACTCGAATAGAGTGCCGTGCAGCGCCGCGTGCCGTCGCAGGACGGCGAGCAGGAACGAGCCGGTCCCGCCTCCAATATCGAGCAGCCGGCGATGCCGCGAAAAGTCGTAATTGGCCGCCAGTGCCGCTGCCGTCGTCGCGGAAAAGGCTTCGACCCCGGCCGAAAAGATCTGCTGTTCCTCGGTGCTGAATTGGCCGAACTTCGCCCGCCCTGCGCCGGCGCGCACCGCTTCTTCCAGAGCAAGCCAGCCCGGGTAGCTGATGCGGTTCCAGAAGCGCAGCATCGGCCGCAGGTCAGGGCCGGGCTGTCCGGCGAGAAAGGCCGCCGCGGCCTCGCTGTTGCGATAGCGCTCGCCATCACGCTCCAAGAGGCCGACGCTTACCATCGCGTCGGCGCTGATGCCCGCGGTGCGCCGCGGGATGCCACATGTCGCGGCGAGCTCGTCGAGCGTTGCCGGACCCTGCGCGAGACCAGTGAACAATCCGATTTCGCTGGCGACAAACAAATGCTTCGCAGCCATGAAGCCCATGGCGATCCCCATGATCGGATCGGGTGTGACCTCAGCCATTACGTGCCTCCCCTTAGACGGAATACGGCGGGTCTTGGTCGTAACCCAGCGCAGATTGCGCAAACAGCTGCCGCAATGTCTACTTTCGGCCGAAGCGACCAGTTACTCGCCGTCGCACTAACGGCGGGAACGGCGCATCCGCGTCGTTGATCCGCCGACCGCGGAGGGACAGTCCTGCCGCGTGTCAAGGAATGAAGCCGGTCGACGCTGTCTCAAACGGTGGGGGACTCTTCTGACGGAGCTGGTAGAGTGTCCCTTTTCAGGGGGGCCGTCGTGGCGGAAGAGCGCGTTGAGAGGCGGTTAGCAGCGATCTTCTGCGCCGATGTCGCCGCGTATTCGCGCCTCATGGGCTCGGACGAGGAAGGGACGCTCGCGGCCCTCAAGAGCCATCGCCGAGAGCTGATCGACCCGCTGATTACCCAGCACCAGGGGCGCATCGTCAAGACAACCGGTGACGGGATGCTGATCGAGTTCGCCTCGGTCGTCGACGCCGTGCGTTGCGCCGTGGTCGTGCAGCAGGGGATGGAGGACCGTAACGCCAACATCCCCGAAGGCCAGCGATCCGCTTTCGCATCGGCATCAATCTCGGCGACATCATCATCGACGAAGGCGACATCTTCGGTGACGGCGTCAACGTCGCCGCCCGGCTTGAGGCGCTGGCCGAGCCCGGCGAGATCTGCGTCAGCGCCTCGGTGCGCGAGCAGGTCGGCGAAAAGCTGCCGATCGGGTTCGCGGATAGGGGCGAGCACGCGGTCAAGAACATCACCCGGCCGGTGCATGTTTATCGCATCGACAAGCGCGCCGAGGCGCGCACGACAGCAGGGAATGATCCGGCAACGGGGCTGCTCTCGCTACCTGACCGACCGTCGATCGCAGTGTTGCCGTTCCAGAACATGAGCGGCGATGCCGAGCAGGATTATTTTGTCGACGGCATGGTTGAGGACATCATCACCGGCCTGTCGCGCATCAAATGGTTGTTCGTGATCGCGCGAAATTCGAGCTTCGCCTACAAGGGCCAATCTCCCGACATTCGCCAGGTCGGACGCGAGCTCGGGGTGCGCTATGTGCTCGAAGGCAGCGTGCGCAAGGCGGCAGCCCGCGTCCGCATCACTGGCCAGCTGGTCGAGGCGGAGACCGGCCGGCATATCTGGGCCGAGCGCTACGACCGCGCAATGGACGATGTTTTCGCCCTGCAAGACGAGATGACAATGAATGTCGTCGCCGCCATCGAGCCGAGCCTGCGCCAGGCTGAGGTGGAGCGCGTCAAACGCAAGCGGCCGGAAAACCTGGACGCTTACGACCTGGTGCTGCGCGCAACGCCTCTCGTCGTCGCCGCGATGCCGGAAACCGCCTTGCGGGCTCTGCCATTGCTGGAGCGCGCGCTCACCCTCGAACCCGACTACGCGCTAGCGCACGGTCATGCGGCGTTTTGCTATGAAAATCTGTTCGTGCGCGCCGGAAGGCGCGACGAGCACCGGCAGGGGGCGATCCGCCACGCCCATGCAGCCATCGCCTACGGCCGCGACGATGCCACGGCGCTGACCTTGGGAGGGTTCAACCTCGGCATGATCGAGCATGACCGTGCCGCCGCGAGCGAAGCGTTCGAGGCCGCAATAGTGCTGAGCCCGTCCTCGGCCTTTGCTTACATTCTCGGCAGCATCCAACTCGGCTTTGCCGGCGACGTGGAGCGCGCGATCGAATGGGGCGAGCGAGGGCTGCGTCTGAGCCCGTTGGACCCCTGGAGCTATATGGCCTGCCATGGGATGTTCCTCGGTCATTTCCAGACTGGGCGCTTCGAGCAGGCGACGAACGCGGCCCGTAAGTCGGTCCAGCACAATCCCGGCTTCAGCATCTCCCACATGTTCCTGGCGGCGGCGCTCGGAAAGCTCGGGCGGATCGACGAGGCGAAGACAGCCGCCTCGCGCGTGCTCGCACTCCAGCCCGGTTTCAGTATTGCCGAATGGTGCGCGGCGACCGATCCCGTGCCGGCGATCGCTGTGCCTCTGAGCGACGCTCTGCGCGCAGCCGGTCTGCCGGAATAGCAAGGCAGCACATCGAAGACGCCAGTCCTGTGTCGAGGTCGATTAGTGCCTCGTATGCCCGCACTGGCATCTACCGTGAGAGCATTGCGGTCGCGATCGGGCGCGCTTATGCGGCGACTCGAAGCCCCGCTTAAGGAGGCTGGTCTTGGTCGATGGAAAAGTTGCCGAGGGCACGGTCGATCCGACGACCGCTAAGTGGGAAGCGAATGCTCATGCTCATCGGAGTGCCGTCGATCGTCCGGTTACGGCGCATTAGGGCCGTTGCCCATTCGGCGCTTTGCATCTCATCTTGGAGGACTCGGTTCCCCGGTGTGCCGAGTTCGGCCGCTACCAACTGCCCAAACACTGACAGGATGGGACGATCAGATCGCAGTCGCCGCACAGATGAGGACATAGGATGAAGCAATCCAACCGAGTCAAAGCCGCTATGCGCGCCGGACGCAAGGCGTACGGCTACAACCTTTCCTTCCCATCCCCATGGGTGATCGACATTCTGGGGAAGCTCGACTTCGATTTCGTCTTTATCGATGGCGAGCATGGGCCGTTTGGCCTGGACCAGCTCGAGGACCTCTGCCGGACCGCCGAACGCCATAATGTGACGACGGTCGCCCGGGTCCCGGACATCGGCTCGTCAACCCCTGCGCTATCTCGATCGTGGGATCATGGGCATATTGGGCCCACACATCGCCACGGAGGCGGACGCCCGCCAGCTCGTGCGGGCGTGCTATTTCGGTCCGCTCGGTGAGCGGTCATTCGGGGCCAACCGGGGCACCGACTACAATGCCGGGATTGCCGACAAGGCGGCGTACTACCGTGAGGCAAACGAACAGATGCTGTTGTGCGCTTTGCTGGAAGATGTCGCCGTGCTGGAAAACCTCGACACAATTCTCTCGGTGCCGGGCATCGACCTCTTCAGCATCGGCCCAAACGATTTTGCCCAAAGTCTCGGCTATCCCGGCCAGCCCGACCATCCGGAAGTCGTCAAGACAATGCAGGAAATTACGCGTCGCATCCGCCAGGCTGGGCGCACGATGCAACCGGACGTGATGCAAGGGGCGTGGGTCAGCGATATGCTGCTCGAGGCGGGTCGTCGTATTCTATCATCGCAGCAAGGGTGAACGCTGCTCGAATGCAGCGAGAGACATTCGCGAAGCGATCGATAAGGTAGCTGCCGATCCGGCCGTGCCGAACAACAATATTCGCGCGCTCAAAGGCGTGCCAAACGGGTTTCGCATTCCGGTTGGCGCCAGCCTCAGATCCAATTGGCGGGTCTCGTACACGCTCGACCATCGGGCCGGAGTCGTGAACGTGTTCGAGATTGCGCCGAGAGGAGGAGCTTACCGATGAGCGACCCGTTGCGACTGCATCCGGTCGGCGAGCACGCCGCGCTGGTGCGTGATCGCCTCACCGCGCTGACAGGCGCCGAGCTCGTCGAGGACCGGACCTCGCCGATTTGATCGAAGACGCGGCCGCAACCGCTGCTTATCAACGTACCCGCGACCAGGAGCGCGTGCCGATCGGCGTAATCGACCGGCTGATCGCCGGAGAAAACCCGGTCCGGGTCTGGCGCGAACATCGCGGTCATTCACTGCGCCAACTCGCCGAGCAGGCTGGGGCGGTATCGACTACCTGTCGCAGATCGAGAACGGCGAGCGCAAAGGCACGGTCGAGACGCTAAAGAAGATCGCCACGGCGCTCGACGTCGATATCGACGATCTGACCTGAGCGCCGGGTGGAGCGTCAGTCGGCTCTCCCTTGGCCGGACAGCGAAGGACGGGGATCGACCCGAAACGCCGCTCGGCTTCATCGACGGGAAAGGCCTCGAGCAGGGGCGGTCAGCCTCGCCACATCAAAGCGGTACATGCGGCGGATGTTGCCGCCGGCGATCCCCGGATCGTGGTCCGGGGCAGGCTTGGCCTGTTCGCCGGCGGCGCGCCTCCAGGATCTTCGCCAGGATCTTGCGCGATTGGGGAAAGGTCAACTCGCTGTGCGGATAATCCGAGCCTCACATCCGTCGACACCCCACCCTGACCCTCCCCCTCAAGCGGGCCCCGGCCGGCGGGGGAGAGGAGAGAAAAGCGGGTCCTCGAGAGCCCATTTCGCGGCGAAAAGTGTAGCGCCAACTTTCCCCGGACAGCCCTGCGCGAAAGCGGGCCGCCGGCCGGTGGGGACGGGCGCCATAAGCCGAAGAATAGCGTGATCCCCGCCGCGAGAACTGCGATCGAGGAAGGCTCGGCTACCGGCGTGAAAGCGTTGGCGATGACTTGATCGGCGATCTTCTCGCCCGTGATCAGCCCCTCGATATTGTCACTCGGAAAGTGGATGCCGTTGATCAATCGGCTCTCGCCCGCCTCATGGGCCGCGTCGATGAGGCTGGTGAAGCAGCGCTGCGCAGCGGCTCCCATCACCGGCCGGTTCTGCGCATCATGCGCGTTCGGATCAGCATTGGCGCAGAACGGGACGTGTTCGGTGCCGAAGAAATTCGCCATCGCTACCGCTGCAGCCATGCTGAAGGTACTGTGGCCCGAGATGTAGCTCTGAAAGGGGGGATCCGGCCACAGCGGCTGCCATTCCGGATCGTTTCCGCCGCCCGGTCCCGCGAAATGCATGGCCGTATCCGGCCGCCAAAAGTCGTTATCGTTTTTTACCTTCCAGGCTACGATCCCGGCATCCGCGAGTGCCGCGCCGACGATCGCGCCGAGCCGGGCCGTCTCCAACACGCCCAGCCCCGCGTCGATCGCCACCGTGTCCATGATGTCCAGCCAGTGGCCAGGCGGGGTCTCGGTCGAGCCGAATGCAGCGTTGCCGTTGGTGTCTGCCCAGAATGCCGAAAGGTTCAGCTCGTCCTGTGTTTGACCACAGGTGCTACAGCCATGGGTCGCGGTGTATTCCAAATCGGCGAGATATTGAGCCGACGCCAGATAAGCCGCCACGTCGACATGGGGTGTGCCTGGCCCCCACAGCGGCGGTGGCATGACGCTGCTGACCGAGGAGATCGCAAACGGGGTAACGCTGCCCCACCCCGGCCTTACCACAGTGGTCTGGGTGGGGCTGGTGAACTGGTAATTCCCCGGCTGATCACCCGGCCTGTATGGCGTCTGAGCGACCGCGCTGCCATCAGTGGAACGCGCCGCGAAAAAGCTCTCGGCAATGCCAACTCCGAGGCTCACGCTCGTGCTCCGGGCCGCGGGGCTCAGGCCCAGATTGTCGATCGCCGCAGCCGCGGTGAGCTGCAACGAAGAATTCTGGGCCGGGAAAAGGCTTTCCAGCATCTTGTAGCCCGCTGCATATGCGGCTGCTTCGGGCGAAGCTCCCGGGACGGCGCCGCCCATATACGAGTAGGCACGATAATTCAGCCCGGTAGCCGCATTGACGGCATCGTATGCGGCAATCCCAACCATGGCGATGGCGCGAGCCGCTACCGGAGGGGGAGGCGCCGCAAACCTGATGGCTGCGAGCAGGCTTTGGTCCACCTCGGTGATGGCGTTGCCCTGCACCGCGTGAGGAGCCAGCCAACTCGCGAGCGCGGCCAGCGCAAGGATGGGCCATCGCGGCGCTGCGCCCTTCGATCAACTCGTCATGGTTGCCCCTCTTTAGATGATGAGGCTGCTGGAGCGAAGGTCGGGATCTCCAGCATGGGTCCCTTTGCGGCCAGTAGCACTATACGGCATAGACGTATAAAATTTGCCCGGTGGAATTCGAATGGGATCCCGCCAAGGCCGCGAGCAACGTCGAAAAGCACGGGGTTGATTTCGTCACCGCATCTGAGATTTTCGATGATCCGGACCTGTTGGTGATTATCGATACCCGCACATATGGCGAGCGTCGATATCAAGCGATCGGGACCTCGTGCGGAATGAATCCTGTTCGTCGCATATACGATGCGCGGAGCGGACGTTTGCCGGATCATCAGCGCGAGGAGGGCGAGCCGCCGTGAAAGAACAGCTTATGCGCTACCGGCCGGGCCGCGATCCCAAGCCTGAAAGCCGGAGCGACTGGGATCGCCTCAATCGCATGTCTGACGATGACATCGAGCAAGCGGCGCTCGAGGATCCGGACGCACAACCCCTGTCCGATGACAGATTGGCTAGCGGTTTCCGGCCGAAAGCACTGACTGCCCTCCGCAAGCGGCTGGGTCTGAGTTAGGCGCGATTCGCGCGGCGCTTTTTTATCAATCTCCGCACGCTGCAGGGATGGGAACAGGGGCGACGCAATCCTGAGGACATTGCCAGAGCCTATTTGCGGGTGATCGAAAGAGATCCCGAGGCGGTTAGGGCGGCGCTCGAGGACTAGCGTGCGGGCTGTGGCCGCTCCTCGGCGTACCCCTCTCCCCCGCAAGCGCGGCGAGGGAGATATCTACCGGCTCGCAGGATATATGAGGGAGGAAAGGTGATGGCTGATAATTTGCTGCCGAAAACAGCAAAAACAGCCAGCCTCGGGTTTCATGCGTTTACCTCCCGCGGCGGACGAGGCGGCCGGGCTTGGCGCCGGTGGGCTCGCCCTTCTCGAAGATCGGGATGCCGGCGACGAGGGTCGCCTCGTAGCCCTCGGCGCGCTGCACGAGGCGCTTGCCGCCGGCGGGGAGGTCGTTGACCACCTCGGGGGTATGAAGGCGCAGGCGGTCGAAATCGATCAGGTTGAGGTCGGCGCGCTTGCCGGGCTGCAGCCGGCCGCGGTCGTGGAAGCCGAAGAAATCGGCGGTCTCGCTGGTCTGGCGCTTGACCATGTATTCGAGCGGCAATCCCGGCCCGCGTTTGCGGTCGCGGCCCCAATGGGTCAGCATGTAGGTCGGCGCGCTGGCGTCGACGATCATCGCGACATGCGCGCCGCCGTCGCCGAGCCCCAGCAACGTCCCGGGATCGGTCAGCATCTCGCGGATCGGCTCGTGGTCGTCCCTGGCATAGCCGGTCACCGGGAAGAACAGGAAATTTCCGGCATCGGCGGTCAGGTAGTCATAGGCGACCTCGTCCGGCGAGCGGCCTTCGCGCGCCGCGATCGCGGCGACGCTGGTCTCGGCCCGCGGCTCGTAATCGGGCGGGTCGCCCATCACGTACATGCGGTCCCACTGCCCGGCGGCGTATTGCACGAGCGGGCCGAAGCGGCTCAAGCAGAGCCGGCGACGGCCGGTCGTCGAGGATCGCCCGGCGCACCGCCGGGTCGCGCAGCCGCACGAGGCGCTCGGGCAATGGCAGGGCCTCGAACGGCCGGTAGCTCTCGCGAACCGCAAACGGGTTGAGCGAGGTCGCGACGCCGAGAATGACGCCGACCGGGCGGCCGGCGACCTGCGCCGTCACCGAGGCGCCCGCGGCGCGCGCCTGATGCACGCCGGCCATGATGCGGCGCCAGCGCTGCGGGTCGGTCGGCCGGTCGGTCAGCAGAAACCAGACCGGGCGGCCGGTCTCCTTGCCGAGCCGGGTGAGCCAGGCGAACTCGGCCTCTTCGTCCTCGAAATCGCTGTTCATGCCGAAGGTGCCGGCGCCTGCGGCGCCGAGCCCTGCGCCGATCCCGGCCAGTTCGTCGATCTCGGCAAAGCGGCCGGGCACCATCTCGCCGCTGGGTCGTCTTGTGCGCGTTGGTGCGCGAGGTGGTAAAGCCGAAGGCCCCGGCGCGCACCGCCTCCTCGGTCAGGCGGCGCATCTCGGCGATGTCCTCGGCGGTCGCCGGCTCGCGCCGGATCGCCCGGTCGCCCATCACATAGACGCGCAGCGGATGGTGCGGCAATTGCGCGGCCACATCGATCGTCCGCGGCATCCGCTCGAGCGCATCGAGGAAATCGGGGAAGCTCTGCCAGTCCCATTTGAGGCCTTCGGCCAGAGCCGGGCCGGGGATGTCCTCGACACCCTCCATCAGGTCGATCAGCGCGTCGCGGTGATGTGGCCTGCACCGGGGCGAAACCGACCCCGCAATTGCCGAACAGGATGGTCGTGACGCCATGCCAGGAGGAGGGCGCCAGGATCGGGTCCCAGGTCGCCTGGCCGTCGTAATGGGTATGGACATCGACCCAGCCCGGGGTGACCAGCAGGCCGTCGGCGCGATGTCGCGGCGGGCCGGCCCCGCCTTGCCGCCGACCGCGGAGATCCGCCCGTCGTCGACCGCGAGGTCGCCGGCGAATGCCGGCTGGCCGGTGCCGTCGATGATCGTGCCGCCGCGAATGACGATGTCGTGCATGGATCGGTCCCTTCGCTGATCGTAACGGTTGCTTACAATGTACCCGGCCGGCGATTGCGCCGATATGCCGAGCGAGCAATGCTGATTTGCGCTCTGCCGGTTGATCAACAATTCAGGAATTCAGCGGGTGCTCGAGAAAGAAGCGGAGCATCTCGGCGGTGGCGTCCGGTCCGCAGGGATCGGTGTACGAGCCGGCGGGGCTGCCGCCCGACCAGGCATGGCCGGCGCCGTGAACGACCCATTGCTCGAATACCGCCTTTCCGCTCGAATCCCGATGGAGGGTGCGGCTGTAGGCGCGCCCGCCGGGCGCCTGCCCGCGCTCGGTCGCCGTTGCCAGGCCGCTGATCGTCTCCCCCAGCTGGGCAATGACCTGGTCGCCGTTGCGCGGGTGCACCGTGGCATCCCGATCGCCATGGAACACGATCGCCGGGACGATCCGCGAATACCCCGTTTTGGCTGAGGAATTGCCGGCGGCGCGACGCCTCGCCGCCGGGCTGCTCTGGCGCATTGCCGCAAAGGCCGAGGGAACGTCGCTGGCGACGCCGCAAGCGAGGCCGGAATGCACGCCAATGGCCGCGTAGAGGTCAGGATAGGCCGCCGCCAGAACGGCTGCGGCGGCTGCGCCGGCCGAAAGACCGGCAGCATAAACCCGGTCTTCGTCGATCGAGTACTCGCGCATTACTTCGCGGGTGATGCCGGCGATCAAGGCGGGCTCGCCTCGACCCCGAGCCTGGTCGCCCGGCCGAAACCAGTTCCAGCATTTGGACGGGTTCGCCGAGGCCGGCTGCGCCGGGTAGGCGACAAAGCAATTGTGCTCTTCCGCGCGCAAATTCATCCGCGTCCCGGCGGCGAAATCGTCCGGCGACTGAGTGCAGCCGTGCAGCATGACGACCAATGGCAGCGGCTGGCCGCGGTATTGGCTGGGGACGTAGAGCTTGTAAGCGCGGGTTCCGGCCTGGTTGCTGTAGGATTTCGAGAGAAATTGGCCGCCGCCCGGCGTGGGAGCGTCTGCCGGAGGCGGTTCCGTTACCCGGCTCGGACCGGGCTGAACGCCGGTACGGGTGAAGAAGTGCCGCAGGCGCTCGGGCAAATTCACCGGGACGGCATGCTCCGGCCTGCGAGGTTCAACATCGGTCATCTCGACTGTTTCGGGCGTCAGGTCGATCGTCGGCGGCGCTCCGCGGTTTCCGGCACTCGGATGCGCCTCACTGCCGCCGTGGAGGATGCGCTGCAACAGCGCCGTCGCGTCAGCAAGCCGCCCGGCGCGGGTGAGGCGGGTCGCCTCAGACATGCCGGTTGCCATTCTGTCGTTCATTGCTAGAATTTCCTGTGTTGGAGGGGTTCGATCGAAGTTGGGCCGGCGACTGGCCGGTCAGCGCATACGGTCTGCCAGAGCCGCCTTCACGGCCGAACTGGCGTGCAAGGCCCCGAGCACAGCGATCAATTTGATCGTCGCGCGGGCGAGCTCGGGGGTGACGTCGCTTGCTATGCTGGCCAGTCCCAGCACGCGAATGTGAAGCATCTGTCCGGAGGCGCGTACTGCTTCCAGATCTTCCCGGCTGAAATGCAGCAGGCCCAATGTCACGTTCTTGCGCGCAATCGCTTGCCTGACGCTGTCGGCGTGACGCTCGAGCTGGTTTCGAATGGCAGTGCGAATGAAATCCGTGCGGTTCGAGTAGAAGCCTTCCTGGACCATCAAATCGATGTGACCGAGGTCGACATGACCGAGATTGATCGTGATTTTCTCGCTCTCGGCGGGTTTTGGTCGTAGCTCACCCCTCCCATCTGCCATTTTTTGACCATCCAAGCACCATCCATATGGATGGTCAGGTGGGCTCTTCTCAAGCCGGTTCAAGAGGGTTCTGCTGATCTGGGGCGGGCGGGGCAGGGGGCTTGTTGCTGCATGCTCCCGATGCAGAATCAGCTTATGAGCCGCGGGTGCGGCCGGGCTATGATCGGATGCAGGCTTCCGCGGACATAATAAATGGAGGGGAAAGCATGGACCCGATCGTCGGCAGCGGCAAATACACCTACAAGGTCAACGAGGATTGGGCCCGCCCGCCGGAAAACGTCGAGATCCGGGCCTGCGCCGTCTCGGTCGATTCACAGGACCGGGTCTATTGCTTCAATCGAAATCCGCAGCATCCGGTGGTCATCTTCGACCGCGACGGCAAGTTCGTGTCGTCCTGGGGGGCCGGCATGTTCAGCTTTCCCCATGCGATCCGGATCGACGAGCAGGATAACGTCTGGCTGACCGACGAGTACCACGGCCAGTTCATGAAATTCACGACCGACGGCAAACTGCTGCAGACCATCGGCACCAAGGGCGAGCGCTCGGATACCGGGGTGCCGCCAGACGATTTCGCGTCATCGGCGTGGAAGAAGGTGACGCATGGCGGCGGCCCGTTCAACCTGCCGACCGATATCGCCTTTGCGCCGGACGGCTCGATGTTCATGACCGACGGCTACGGCAACGCCCGCGTGCACAAATTCTCGGCGGACGGGAAGTATTTGTTTTCGTGGGGCGAGCCGGGCACTGCGCCGGGGCAGTTCAACCTGCCGCACGGCGTGTGGATCGACCGGCGCGGCCGCGTCTTGATCGCCGACCGCGAGAACGACCGCGTGCAGGTGTTCGACCAGGACGGCAAATTGCTGACGGTGTGGCCGACCGAATTGATCGGGCCGGCGTTTTTCTATGTCGACGATGACGATGTCGTCTATATCCCCGAGCACAATGGCGGGCGGATCAGCATCCTGACCCTCGACGGCGAGCGGCTGGCGCGCTGGGGCGACGGGCCGGTGCATCGCTCGTGCCACGGCATCTGGGTCGACTCGCAGGGCGATCTCTATGTCGTGCAGCCCGGCGAATGGGGCCGGGTGCGCCGCGTCGTGAAATACCAGCGCCAGTAGCCGGCGCTCTGAAAAGCAGGAAAAACGGAGGAAGGCCGATGCCGCACGAGGACGATGCCCCCTTGATCTTCAGCGACGAGGATTTCGAGCGGCGCTATTCGCCCGATGCATCGGCTTCCCCCGATGCGGGGTCGGCCTCTCCCTCAAATCCGGCCGGGCAGCAGGGCCAGTCCCTCGCCTCGCGCATCGGTCGCAGCCGCAACCGGTTTATGCGCACCCTGATCCGCCGCCGGTTGGCCTCGGCTGCCCGATAGAGGCGCTGTGGTGCTTCGAGACGCGCCCCGGTTGCGCCGGGTCGCTCCTCAGCATGAGGATGAGTTGTTGATGGCATGAAGGAGAATGCCTCATCCTGAGGCGCCTCGCGAAGCGAGGCCTCGAAGGACGCACGTTAGGCCTGGTTCTCGATCAGCCGCTTGATCAGCCGGTTGACCTCGCCGGCCTTCTCCATATGCGGCAGATGCCCGGTTTGCTCGAGAACGCGAACCGGGAGGCGCGATGCGAGCGCTTCGGCATGCGCCACCGGGATTATCCGGTCCTCGCGGCCCCAGATGATCTGCACGGGAAGCTGCAATGCTGCGATCTCGTCACGGAGGGCGATCCGTTGGCGGCCATCGGCAAACCATTCCTGTGCGATCGTCGCCAATGCATCGGGGACGCCGTCGAGCCTTTTGTAGCGCAATACGTCTTCGACCATTGTGCGGCTGACCAATGCCGGATCGTGAACGAGTAGCTGCAATACGTCCATCGCCTCACGGCGGCGCGAGGCTCGCACAAACCCGTCGATGAACCCGGCATTGATCTCGGGGCCGAAACCGGCCGGGGCGATCAGGGTCAGGGTTGCCACCCGCTCGGGCCGGCGCAGCGCCACGGAGGCGGCAATCGCGCCCCCCATCGAGTGCCCGACGAGATGAAACCGTTCGAGGCCGAGCGCGTTCACCGCGCCTTCGACGGCGTCGGCGAGGCGCTCGCGCGTCGCCGGTGCCTACTTCCTTGGCCGATCCGCCGTGCCCCGGCAGGTCCAATGCGATGACCCGGCGCCCTTCCGCCAACGCCGGCTGAGTGAACATCCAGGTGTTGAGATCGGCGCCGAAGCCGTGCAACAGCAGGACCGGGACGCTGTCGCCTTCGCCCATTTCGAGATAGCGCAGCCGCAGGCCGGCGGCCTCCAGCTCGCGCGGCTTTGGGGTCTCGGCATCGGCTGCAGCCTCTGCCGCGGGCTCGGGGACGGCAAACCCGGCGACAAAGCTGTCGATCTCGCCATCCGGCACCGCCTCGGGCGCGACGACGGCGAGCAGGCCGCCGACCGGCAGGGTGGCGCCCGACGGCGCCACGATCCGCCGCAGGGTGCCGGCTTCCGGCGCCTCGAAGACATTGGTGATCTTGGTCGTCTCGATTTCGAGCAGTTCCTCGCCCGCGGCAAAGCTTTGGCCTTGCTGCTTGAGCCAGCCGACGACCTTGCCTTCGGTCATCGTCAGGCCCCATTTCGGCATCGTGATCGCGGTGATGTCGGCGCTCATGTCTCACCTCGTTCGTCTTTCCCGCGAAAGCGCAGGGCTGTCCGGGGAAAGTTGGCGCTACACTTTCGCCGCGAAATGGGCTCTCGAGGACCCGCTTTTCCTCCTCTCCCCCGCCGGCCGGGGAGAGGGGCTTTTCCGCGAAACCCATCCCGCCGAATTCTGCGCTTTCGGTTGAGCTGGCGGCGATGCTGCAACCGAATTCGATTCCCCGGACAGCCCTGCGCTTTCGCGGGGGTGACGAGAGAAAGCGCGCGCCGATAGGTCACCGCCCATACCCGTGAACCTCGCGCACCGCGGCGGCGATCCGCTCCGGGCTGGGGATGTAGAGCTTCTCCAGGGACGGCGCGAACGGCACCGGGGTGTGCGGCGCGGTCACCCGCTGACCGGCGCCTTCAGCGCGGCGAACGCCTTGTCGGCGACCAGTGCCGCGATGTCGGTCGCCATGCCGCAGCGCGGCGTCGCCTCGTCGACGACGACCAGCCGGCCGGTGCGCTCGACGCTTCGAGGATCGTGTCCTCGTCGAGCGGCGAGGTGGTGCGCGGGTCGATCAGCTCGCACTCGATCCCCTCGCTTGGCGAGCGTCTCGGCCGCCTCTCCGCGTAGTGCACCATGCGGGCGAGCGCGACGACGGTGACATCGTCGCCGTCGCGCACGATGTTGGCTTCGCCGAACGGGATCGTATAGGGCTCGTCCGGCACCTCGGCGCGCAGGTCGTACATCAGCTTGTGCTCGCAGAAGATCACCGGGTCGTCGTCGCGGATCGCCTGGATCAGCAGTCCCTTGGCGTCGTAGGCGTTGGACGGCACGACCATTTGAGTCCCGGCACGCGAGGTAAAGATGTGGTAGGGGCTCTGCGAGTGCTGCGCCGCGGCGCTGCGGCCGGCGCCGATCATGGTGCGGATCACGAGCGGCGTGCTTGGCCTTGCCGCCGAACATGTAGCGGAACTTGGCCGCCTGATTGAAGATCTGGTCGAAGCAGACGCCGAGGAAATCGGAGAACATCAGTTCGGCGACCGGCCGCAACCCGGTGACCGCCGCGCCGGCGGCCGCGCCCATGATCGCCGAACTCGGTGATCGGCGTGTCGATCACCCGGGCTTCGCCGAACTCGCTTGATCAGCCCCTTGGTGACGCCGAGCACGCCGCCAGCGGCGTCGCGCCCGCCTTCGATGCCGGCGCCGCCCGACGACGTCCTCGCCGATCACGACGACGCGCGGGTCGCGGCGCATCTCCTGGGCCAGCGCCTCTTGCAGCGCCTGGCGGATCGATTTCACTGGCATGGCGCGCGTTCCCTCAGTAAGAGACGTAGACATCGGTCAGCAGCGCCTCGGCGTCGGGCGGCGGCGCCGCCCGCGCCGCCTCCACCGCCTGGTCGATCAGCGCCGCGACCTCGCCGTCGACCGCGTCGAGTCCGCCGCCTCGAGCAGCCCCGCCTCGCCGACGCGCCGGCGGAAATGCTTCAGGCAGTCGCGCTCCTCGCGCAGCCGCCGCACCTCGTCCTTGCCGCGATAGAGCTGCGCGTCGCCCGAATGGTGGCCGTAGAACCGGCAGGTATCGACCTCGATCGCGCTCGGGCCGCCGCCGTCGCGCGCGCGCTCGACCGCCTCGCGCGCCGCCTCGTGCACCTCGAAGAAATCGTCGCCGCTGACCTTCGACGGCGGGCAGTCCGAAGCCCGGCGGCGCGGCCGGCGATGTCGCGGCTGCCGACCGCGTATCGGAGGCGCCGGTGTATTCGCCATAGCCGTTGTTCTCGAACACGAAGATCGCCGGCAGTTGCAGCACCACCGCCATGTTCATCGCCTCGAACGTGGTGCCCTGGTTGGAGCCGCCGTCGCCGGTGAACGATACCGCCACGTTGCCGGTCTTAAGTGTCTTGGCGGTCAGCGCCGCGCCGACCACCAGCGGCGGCCCGCCGCCGACGATGCCGTTGGCGCCGAGCATGCCCTGGTCGAGATCGGCGATGTGCATCGAGCCGCCCTTGCCGCCGCACAGGCCCGTCCTCTTTGGCGAACAGTTCCAGCATCATGCCGGTCGACGTCGCAGCCCTTGGCGATGCTGTGGCCATGCCCGCGATGCGTGCTGGCGATGTAATCGCCGCGGGCCCAGATGCGAGCAGACGCCGACCGCGGAGGCCTCCTCGTCCGGCATAGAGATGCACAAAGCCGGGGATGCTGCCTTTGGAGAATTCCTCCTGCACCCGCTCCTCGAACCGGCGGATCGTGACCATGTCGCGATAGGCCCGGATCAATTCTTCGCGGCTCAGCTGCACGGCATCCTCCCTGTCTAGCGGCGCGATCCGAAATACTGCCCGCTCCCCAGCAGGTTCACAATCACCGCTTCGCGCTATTTCCGCGGTGCAAGATCTCGGAGAGGGTGACGGGCCGAAAATCCCAGACATCGACCCCAACGTCGAACTGGCGCGGCTGAGGCTTCAACCTGCCGTGGCAATGCCCGTGCAGATTGACCCAGCCCTTGGCCATCCCGCGCCAGCTGCGAAAGGGGTAATGGCAAAGCACCAGCGACACGCCCTCCACCGTCAGCTCGGCATAGGGCTGCACGCTCTCCCAGTGATCGAGCGCAGCGGTGTCCGGAGGATCGTTGTTGCCGGCGAGAAGGTGCTTATGCCCGTGCAATTGCCCGAGCAACTCGGCCACCACGGCCTGCTTCTGCCGGATCGCGAAATCGCCGAGATGCCACACGACGTCGTCCGGCCCGACCGTCGCGTTCCATCTTTCCACGATTGCCGCGTTCATCGCCGGGACCGAGGCGAAAGGCCGCCGGTAGAGGCCGAGCGCGCCGCCATGGCCGAAATGCGTGTCGCTCGTAAAGAACACGGCCATGCGTCACGCGCTCTCGATCAGCGCTGCGCCGCGGATATTTTCGCCATGCGGTCGGCGGCGATTTCGCCGCCTTTGAGAACGAGCGCGATGCGCTCCGGGTTCTGCAGGATCGCGACGTCTTCGAGCGGATCGCCGCCGACGACGATCAGATCGGCGAGCTTGCCCTTCTCGATCGTGCCGAGATCGCGCTCCCGGCCGATGCATTCGGCCGCCCAGCCGGTCGCCGCCTGCAATGCCTGGAGCGGGGTCAGCCCGGCTCTGACGAGACATGCGATCTCGAGCGCATTGCTCGGATGGCCGTGCCCGCCGGCATCGGTCCCGGCGGCGATCTTGACCCCGGCGGCGAAGGCCCGCCGCAGGCTCTCGCCATGATGCTCCTCAAGGTGGTGCGCGCGTTCGCGGATATGCGGCAGCGGCGATTTCCGGTGAAAATCATAGACCGCGAAGGTCGGCACAAAAAAGATCCCGCGCTGCGCCATCTTGTCGAGCAGCTCCGGCTCCTGGTTGAGGTAGCAGCCGTGCTCGATCGAATTGACGCCGGCCTCGATCGCGACGCGCAGACCCCGGCCGCCGAGCGCGTGGCACATGACCCGGCGGTCGAGCGCATGCGCCTCCTCGGTCAACGCCTGCATCTCGTCGAGATTGAATGCGCCGTCGCGCGGCCCGTGCTCCGGCCGCGAGCTGGCTCCGCCGGTGGTCGCGCATTTGATCACGTCGGCGCCGGCCCGCACCACCCGCCGCACGACCGGGCGGACATCCGCGAGGCTGTTGACGACCCCGTCGGGAAGCAGCGGGTCGTTTGGCACGCAGCAGGAAAACCCCGACGGGCTGACGCGGTCGCCGATCCCGCCGATCGGCGAGATGATGCACAACGAGATGACGAGCCGGGGCCCGGGGATCAGCCCCTCGTCGATCGCCCGCTTGAACCCGGCATCGAGCCCGGCAGCGTCGCGCACCGCGGTGTATCCCGCCGCGAGGGTTTGCTGCAGCACCTTGGCGGTGCGCAATGTCCTGGTGCTCTGCGGCTCGTCGATGCCCCAGCGCCGCGCCAGATCGTAGCCGTGCATCGCCATGTGGTCGTGGCAATCGATCAGGCCGGGCAACAATGTCATGCCGGAGACATCGATGATCCGGGCCTCCTCCGGCCATTCGCCGGCGGCTCTGGCGGTGACCGCCTCGATCCGTTGGTCGCGGATCACCACCGTCGCGTTCGCGACCGGCCCGGCCCCGGTGCCGTCGATCAGCCTTCCGCCCTTCAGAACCTTGAGCATTGCGGCGCTCCCCTGATCATCGCTGCGCGCATTAAAGCCTGAGGGGGCCTGGGTCTGCAATTCGCCAGGCGGCGAGGGAACGGCGTCGGGGCGATGCCCGGTCCCGACGCCGCAGCCGACTTGGGCTTTCGGTGCGGCCTGGGTGGGGAGCAAGCGGGCCGAACCGGGCCCGAGCTTGGCGAGCCGAGCCTAACATCGGGTTAAGCGCCAATAGGGCGGCAGCATCGGGCATCGCGACGCTGCCGTCCTACCGGACCCGGCTGCCCGGAGGAACAGGCCGGCTCGAGCGGATTCTGTGTTCCGGTCGTTAAAGAAGCGGTGAATTTTGACGGTTGATGGGACGCTGGGCGGCGGCAGCTGTAGAACAAAACGGGAATATGAGGAAGGCTGGCTGCTGGCTCTCCGACATGGCGGTTCACAAGACCGATCCAATATTCCGCTTATCGACATTGAGACTTGCCAAGAGAACGGAGAGAAAGATGGAAACGCTAGCAATCGTCAGCCGGGCCAAGCAGATCGGCAAAGGTGCGGTGCTCGCGGCAGCAGTTGCGGCATTGTCAATAACCGCGATCCCATCGACGGCTCACGCCCGCGGCGGCATCGGCACCGGCGCGGCGATCGGGCTCGGCGTGCTCGGCGGCGTGCTCGCCGGCGCGGCGATCGCCTCTTCGGCGCCGCCGGTCTATGCCGCCCCTCCGCCGCCGGCCTATGATTACCCGCCGCAGCCCTATCAAGGCTATTACACGCCGACGCCGACCTATTACCAGCCCCAGCCCTATTACGGCTGGACCCCATACCAATAGACGGTTTCAAGCCAATGCCCGGTCTCCCTTCAGGAGGCCGGGCATTTTCGCGTCACCACTTGTTTCTGAGCTCGCGCAGCTTCAGGAACACCGTCTTCGGGTCGGGATTGTCGGGCAGGTCGGGGAAGGCTTCGCGCAGCCGCTTGATCACCGAGGGGCTGGTCAGCCGGAAGAAGGTGTTGATCTCGCGCTCCAATGCCAGTGTGGTGACCAGCGCCTTTGCCGCGTCCTGCCGCTCCATTTGCGGCAGCATTTCTTTGGCCTTGTTATTGTCCGGCTCGCGGTCGAGCGTAAAGGCGAGATTGCGCGCGATATAGTCGTGCCCCGGATAGATCAATGTCCCTTCCGGCAATTTGGCGAGCTGGGCGACAAAGGTATTGTAGAGCTCGTTCGGATGCCCGCCATTGTGGCAGTTGCCGGCGCCGGCATTGAACAGGGTGTCGCCGCAAAACAAGGCCGGCGTGTCGGTGTGCGACCGCACACAGATATGGCTCATCGTGTGCCCCGGCGTGTCGAGGCATTCGAGCTCGACGGTCTTGCCGACCTTGATCACGTCGCCGGCGCGCAGCCCGCGGCTCATCTCCGGGATCTTGTCCTTGGCATTGGCGTGCGCCAGCACCGGCGCCTTGGTGGCCGCGATCACCTGCTGATTGCCGCCGGTATGGTCGCGGTGCTCGTGGGTGTTGAGGATCTGGGTGATGGTCCAGCCCTTGGCCTTGGCCGCCGCGAGGCATTTCTCGTGGTCGAGCGGGTCGACCGCCAATGCCTCGCCGGTCTCGCCGCAGGCGATCAGGTAATTGAAATTGCGTCCCGAATTCGCGGTCCAGATCTGCTCGACGATCATCGCTCGTCCCTTTCCCGGCTGTCGCGGCGCAACGCTAGTCAACGCCGGGACACAAGTCAAACCACCCCCCAACCCCGTCCGACCGCCGGCACATAATGGTCTGAAGGAGCCGCTGCCTGCCTTCTCTCCAAATCCCGCAGGCGGTTTTCGAAATCGCTCGCGTCGGTGCCGCAGATCAACCGCCGCGACCCCTCCGGCGCGGCTACGACCGGGCGCTCAGCGCCCCTCCAGCCGGCTGACCAGGTTGACCGCAGGGCCGATACGAGCCGGGTGCCGCAGATTCAGCGAAACGCGGGAATCACCTTCGAGGCGAACAACTCTAGATGCGTTTGCGCCCACCGCGGCGGCAGTCCAGGCGGCAATGTCCACGAATAGAAGTGTGTGATGGGGACATTGTTGCTGAAGTTCCGAATCATGCTGATCGCAGTGTCGGGGTCGACGACGTTGAGAAGGCCGCTCTGCCGCAGTTGTTCGCGATCGCCGAGATGCGCGGCAAGCGGCTGAAGCCCAGCCGCAGACAGCCATTTCGAGTAATTATTGGCCTGATAGATGATGTGGTCGGCGGCCTCGGCGAAGGTTTTCTCGGGATCGTCGGATACGATCAGACACCAGGTGCCGCTGGCGAAGCGGATGTCATCGGTGGGCCGGTTCTCCTTTTGCAACTCGGCGACATAGCGGTCGTAGACGTCCCGGTTCGCCCCCGGCACGGTGAAACCATCCCCAAAACGCGCGGCGCGGCGCAATGCCGCCGGCGTGAAGCCGCCCAGCCAGATCGGCGGATGCGGCTTCTGGATCGGCTCCGGTGTCACCTTGATGTTGTGGAAGTCGAAGAACTCGCTCTTGAAGGTGACGGTCTCTCCGGCAAGCGCGCGGCGAATTATGTCGAGGGATTGGTTGGTTCGCGCGCCGCGCTCTTTGAAAGGCACACCGAAACCTTCGAACTCTTCCGGTTTGAAGCCGACCCCGGCGCCGAGCTCGAAACGACCACCGGAGATCACATCAACGGTCGCAATGTCCTCGGCAAGGCGTATGGGATTGTGAAGAGGCACCAAGAGCACGCCCGATACGATGCGGATCCGGTTGGTGCGGGCGGCGATCGCCGCGGCTACCGGCAGGATCGAGGGCAGATACCCGTCTTCGATGAAGTGGTGCTCGGACAGCCACACATCGTCAAATCCGTTATTCTCGGCCCATGCGATCTGATCGAGGATTTCGCGGTAGAGGCGGTCGGAGGACTGCCGCCACTGTGGTGGATTGCGGAAGTCGTACCAAAGACCAAAGCGTAGTTTTCGAGTGCCGTCACTCATGACTCGCCCTCTTCTGATGTTACCGCGCGACGCCGAGCCCTTGCTAGATCTGAACCGCGCCGCCGTCCACGAACAGCTCAATGCCGGTGACGTAGGCGCTGTCGTCGGAAGCGAGGAACACCGCCGCCTTGGCAAGATCGTCCGGTGTGCCGAGCCGGCCGAGCGGAACGGTGGCGACGGCCGACGCTTTTTCCTCCTCCGTCATGAAATGGGAGAGGCCGGGGGTCGCCGTCGTCCCGGGGCTCAGCACATTGATGCGAATGTCGCGCCCCTTGAGGTCGACGATCCAGGTGCGCGCAAATGAGCGCACTGCGGCCTTTGACGCGTTATAGACCGAGAGGGAGGGATAGCCTTTGATCGATGCCATCGAGCCGGTGAGGATCACCGAGGAGCCTTTGGTAAGCAATGGCAGCGCCTTCTGCACGGCGAACAGCAGGCCGCGGACATTGGTGTTGAACGTCTTGTCGAAATGCTCCTCGGTGATCTCTCCGAGCGTGCCGAATTCATAAATTCCGGCATTGACCGCCAGCACGTCAATGCGCCCGGCTTGGGCCTGGATCTTCGCAAAGATCCTGTCGAGGTCGGCGAGGTCGGTGGTATCGCCCTGGATCGCCGCGGCATCGCCGCCGATCGCGGCGACTGCCTCATCCAGTTGGGATTGGCGGCGACCGGTAATAAATACGCGCGCGCCTTCTTGCGCGAAACGCTTCGCAATGCCAAGGCCAATGCCTGAGCTGCCGCCGGTCACAAGTGCGATTTTACCTGCGAGCTTGCCGATCATGTGAACTCCTTTCGGATTGGGCCGCGCCAATGGCGGGTCTCACAATAAGACTGAGCAAGAACTTGCTATTGGCTGGAGCGGTGTCGTGCGCCCTTCGAGACGGCCGCTGTCGCGGCCTCCTCAGGATGAGGATCTTTCTTAACGCCACTAAAGACCTATCCTCATCCTGAGGAGCGCCCGAAGGGCGCGTCTCGAAGGACGCAAGGCCGTCCTGCAGCCTTCATTTCCATTTGCCAGCCTCAGCGCAGTGGGCGGGAGCTATTGCGAGCGAGGCGGCACGTTCGACAAGAGCGGGCCCAATCCTTCCGCAACCGTCAGATGCGCGATGACGGCGTCGCGAAGCCGCGGATATGGCAGGTTCGCCAGCATCGCGGTTTGCACCGCGGTCATCACTTCGCCTGCCTCGGAGCCAATCATCGTGAATCCGACTATGCGATCGTCACTGCCGATAAGGGCTTTCATAAATCCTTGCGTTTCATCGGTCGTGTGGGTCCGCAGTACGGTACTCATCGGCAATCGCGCAATGCGCACGGCAATGCCCTGGTGTTGCGCCTCGCGCTCGCTCAGCCCCACATGTGCCAGTTGCGGATCGGTGAACATGCAGTACGGCACGAGGCGGTCGCGCGTACTGCGATTCCCCCCAGCCAAATTGTCCTTGATGATCCGAAAGTCGTCGACGGAAACGTGCGTGAAGTGCGGGCTGCCGGCACATTCCCCGATCGCCCAGACATTGGGTGCGGTCGTCTCCAGCCGCTCATTGACGCGGATGTAGCCGCGAGCATCCAGTTCGACCCCAGCCTCGTCGAGGCCGATCTCGGCGGTGTTTGGGACGCGCCCGGTTGCGACCAGGATGTCGCTGCCCTCGATCTCCCGTTCGCCGGAGGGCGTGCGCACCGTAACGCCGACTTGTTCGCCCGACCGGCCGCGCACAGCGACGACTTCGGCCTCCGTGAGAAATTGAATGCCTTCGTTGCCGAGGATCTGCTGCATCTCATCCGCGACGTCGGGATCCTCCCGGCTTATCAGCCTGGGTCCGGGCTCGACGACCGTCACGCGGCTGCCAAAGCGCCGGTAAGCCTGCGCCATTTCGAGACCGACATAGCCGCCTCCGAGGACGATCAGGTGCGGCGGCAGGTAGTCGAGTTCGAGCGCTTCGATGTGCGTGAGCGGCCGGGCGGCCTCGAGACCGGGAATGGCGGGTATTGCCGGGTGCGTGCCAATGTTGAGAAAAACCTGCTCGCCCGCCAGCACGCGGGTGCCGCCGTCCTTCAGGCGAACCTCCAATGTCTTTGGCGCCACAAAGCGCCCATCCCCAACGATCAGTTCGGTGCCGGTCGCCCTGAAGTTCTGCAAATGCAGATCGACCTCGCGAGTGACCATAGCGCGCTTGCGGCGCAGAACAGTCGCCATGTCGGTCGTGACGGAACCGGTTGTCACGCCAAACTGCGCGCCGTGTTGCGCGAGGTGCGCCACCCGCGCACTCCAAACCTCGGTCTTGCTGGGCATGCAGGCGATGGTGGGGCAGGAGCCGGCAATCCAGCGGCGCTCCACCAGCGCGGTCCGCCGCCCCGCTTGCGCCAGATGCCAGGCGATCAGCTGACCTCCCTGTCCGCTCCCGAGGACCAGTACGTCAAACTGTTCGAGTTGCGACATGATTTCCTCCGCGTGCTGCTCGATCTGGTTGTCAGCGTGTCTCTACCGGGGTGTTACCCGTGCACCGGTGTCGTGACTTTGGCTGGTAGCTAGTAATACCCTTGCTAAATCCTGCCTCAGCAAATAGAACGATACGGAAAAGAGAACGATGTCTTTCATCAGAAAAGCGACATGTTCAGTCATCGCCGGAAAGCCGCCGGCAGATGCTGCCCAGCCATTCGGCATGAATGGAATAATAGTGGCGGTACAGATGAATGTAACGCATGAGCCGAGGGCTCCGAGAATTCCCAATTTCTTATTCCAGAACCCTAAGAACAACAGCGTGCCGAACGTCCATTCCGAAGCTCCCAAAAACCAGGTGGCTCCCCGGATGCCGAAAACCGGATACAACCAAAAAATAAGAGGGCCATTGCTGATGTAAGGTATCAATACGTCAGCCTCGTACTGAAACCATTTCTGATAGCCAAAGAACAAGAATATAATAACCATCGATGCACGAAGTAAATGGTAATCAAGGTCCCCGGTAAGAATTCCGAGCCTGACCAAGACCCTTGCAAGCCAGTCCATTAAGCTCGAAGGGGCTGGCAGCCGGGTACCGTTGCTCTCGCCAGTGCTGGCGTCGAACTTTGTCGTGAACTGGCTCATCCGATTTCTCCGCTTCGAGTTGGTTTTGGCGTAAACGCAATTCCGGCGATGGCTATATCCGCATGGTCGAATTGCAGCCGGAAAATCGAATGGCAATTCCTAGAAGTTTCTGGCGGCGCTCATGACGAGGACCCCGGCCTTGCGATTGAGGGCCGAGATCAGACCGTCAATGCCTTCCGTCTTCAGGATGGCGGCGAATTCGGAGCGCCGGGTCGCCACCTCGCTGATGGCGCCGTCGAGATAGATGTCAGAGATCAGCCAGTTGTCGCCGCTGCGGCGCATCATGTAGTCGACCTTGACCGGCTCACCATTGGCTTTGATGATCTGGCTCTTCACGATGACGCCGGAGGGAGCCGACTGCTCACCGGTCACCTCCAGCTTCTGGCCGCCATAGCTGTCGAAGCGGTCGGCATAGATCGCCGACATATAGCGTCCGAAGCTCTCGCTTAGCTGCTGGCGCTGTGCCTCCGTGAGGCTGGCCCAGGTCGGGCCGACCGACAGCCGCGCCATTGCCGCAATGTCGAAGCTGCGGCGAATAACCGGCTCGAGCTGCGTGAAACGGCCGCTCTGGCCCAATGTCTTGCCACTCTTCATTGTGCTGAGCAGCGCGTCATAAAGGCCTTGCACAGCATCGCCGCCGCTCGACGGCGCGGCCTGGAGCGGACCGGAATAAAGACCGAGAACGAGCCCGCCGGCAAAAGCGATGGCTTTCCATAATCGCGCTGACCGGTTTTCGGGATAGAAGCCGCGCTTGGCGCAGGTGTTCGTCATCATCTTGGCGCCCTTCCCTTTGTTTACCGCCGACAGTTTGGCGTGGCGTTACGCGCTCGTCGCGTTAATCGTCGTAAAACTGCGTGAAATGCTGAATCTGTCATGTCGAAGAACCCTGTTCTCTTGGACTTCGGCGTGACGGAATTTATGGCCTGGACTGGCCGCGGGTAGCCGCGGTTAAAGACTATTGGTTATTCCTCATGGGAATGGTTGCGGCACGTAGATGGGTCAACGCAACAATGATCTCGGTCGGTTCCAGCCTCGTGGTGTAATCGGCATCGAGATAGGAAAGCACGACAAGGCCGGTGCTATCGAGGACGTAGGTGGCCGGTATAGGCAGCATCCAACCTTTCGATCCGGTCTTCGCCGGATTGGGGTAGCCCAGCGCCAAGTACGCGGCCCGGAATTGCTCCGGGACGGCAAAGGCGATGCGATAGCGCGAGGCGACTTTGCACCCAGGATCTCGCAATATAGAAAACGGCGGTTCGCCGTGACTGCCGGGAGAGGACGACGGACCTCCAGCCTGCGGCGAGAGAGCGACAAGCGTTGCGCCCAGGCGCTCGATTTCTGGGTGGGCCGCCGCAAGCGCCGTTAATTCGAGAACACAAAAGGGGCACCAGTCGCCCCAGAAAAAGCTGATGACGACGGGACCGCGATCAAGAAGATTGGAAAGCTCGGTGAAACCGCCGCGCCCGCATCGGAGCCTGAACAGACGCGCCGTCTCGCCGGCCTTTACGGCCTTGGCGAGGAGGCCTGTCTCAACGAGCGCATCGATCGAGCGCCGCGCGGCATCAACCACCTGTGGTTCAGCGCCCGCCTCGTATTCGCGACGGCATGCGTCAAGCTGCGCCTTCAATGACATAGAGCGGCACCGGGGAAGCGATCCGAACACGTGGTGCATTTCTCATTCGGGCTGACCTGTGGCACCCTTGTCGTGGTAATATCGTCTATTCCGAGAGGGAATAACGGTGGACCGCCTCGCCGCGATGGAAGCCTTTGTCCGTGTCGTCGATGCCGGCTCGTTCTCCGGCGCGGCCAAGCAACTGCGCATCGGCCAACCCGCCGTTTCCAAGACGATCGCGCAGCTCGAAGACTGGCTTGGCGTCCGGTTACTGCTCCGTTCGACGCACCGCCTGACGCCGACTGAAGCGGGTCGGAACTTCTATGACCGCGCCAAAAGGGCCATCGAGGAAGCCGACGAAGCAGAACTCGCCGCGCGCGGCGCCGCCGCAACCTTGTCGGGCCGCCTGCGCATCTGCGGTCCTCTCACCTTTACGCGCCTGCTCGTGATGCCGCGCCTTTCGACCTTTCTCACTGAGCATCCCTCGCTCGATATCGATGTTGTTCTCGAGGACCGTGACATTGATCTTATTGCAGCGGGCATCGACGTGGCGTTGCTCATCGGCCGGCTCGCCGATTCAGCTGTAACCGCCCGCAAAATCGGACAGTGCCAAAGACGCGTAATCGGTGCGCCCGCCTATTTCGAGGCGAGGGGTGTGCCGCAAACCCCCGCTGACCTGCTCGCGCATCAGGCCATCGTCTACGAGCAGCGCGATGGTGGCGCAAGCTGGGCCTTCCGGCAAGGAACGTCGGAAACCACCATTACCGTGAGCGGCCGTCTTCGGGTCAGTGCTGGGGAGGGTATTCGGGAAGGGGTGCTCGCCGGCCTTGGCTTTGCGATAGCCTCCGAGTGGTTGTTCGCGCCGGAGCTGAACTCTGGTGCGGTCGAGGCTGTGCTCACGGACTGGTCGTTGCCGCGTGTTGATCTGTGGGCGCTGTTTCCGACCGGCCGGCAGGCCAGTGCCAAGGCCCGGGCCTTTGCGAGCTTTGTAGAAAGCCAAATGTTGATCAGCGGATTTAGCGCTCCCGGGCCAGGACGAGAATAGCAGCTGGATCAAACAGGCCAGGGCGCTCTCCCGTCGTGAAGACCGGCGGCTGAGGTCCTGATCGAGGACGGCGATCGCAAGTCGGCGCGAGGCCGGCGAGAGGCACGAGCCGCTCACGCATCCGGCAGGGTGAAGACGGTGCAGGGCGCGGCGATGCCGCGCAGCGCGTGTTCGCCGAGCGGCACCAGCGGCGCGGTGGTCTCGGCGGCGACCGCTCCCGAGATCAGCACCGACCGGCCGAGCGGCCGGCACAGCCCCTCCAACCGGCTGACCAGGTTGACCGCAGGACCGATGGCGGTGAAGTCCAGCCGGTCGGCCGCGCCGATATTGCCCCACAGGATCTCGCCCAGATGCAATGCCGCGCCGAAGGGCAGCGGCGGCAGCCCCTGCGCCTGCCGCACCGCGTCGAGATGAGCCATGCCGGCGCGGGCGGCGACGACTGCGCGCAGCGCCGCCTCGCAGGCCTCGGCCGGCGCGCCGGTGACCGGGAAGATCGCCAGCACGCCGTCGCCGATGAACTTCAGCACCTCGCCCCCAAAGGCGTGCACCGCCCCGGCGACGCGCTCGAACCAGGCGTCGAGGGCGGCGATCATCGCCGCGGGCTCGGTCGCCTCTGAGAGCGCGGTGAAGTCGCGCAGATCGGCAGAGAGCAGCGCGGCGCGGATAGTTTCCCCGGCGCCGCGGCGCAGCGCGCCGGCCTGCACCCGGGCGGCACTGCGCCGGCCGAGATAGGCCTCGCGCAGCGCTGCGCGCCGCGCTCTGGCGTTGAGTGACCCCTACGCGCCGAAAGCCGCCATTCTCCGAGGGCCAAACCGTTACGGTGGCGCACTCGCTGCGGTTGGCCATTCGCGACTAGGTCTAGTTCGTCTTGACGATCTTGGGCGGCTGCCAGGAGCCGTCGAGGATCGCTTGCTTCCCCCCAGTAGGCGCGGATGTAGAGCGAGAAGTGGCCGTTCGGAGCGGGGAGCGAGTTGCTCTCATTTTCCTTGCCAGGTGATTTTGTACCTGCATAGAGCATGAATGAGCCGTCAGCATTTCGCTTGAGGCTCTTGTTCTTTGTCCCGAGCGAATACCGCTTCAGATCATTCGGGTGGAAGAAGTGATGCTCGTTGTAGAGGGTGAGCGACCAGAAACCATTGACTGGCGGCTCCTGTCCCGGTGCGAAAGTGATCTCGTAGCTGTGCCGGCCATCAAGAGACGCGCCGGCTGAATCGCCATCGGTATAGAAGTACTGCGTCTCGCTCGGCTTGTTGTCGAACATATTGGATTTGGCTGTGCCGGTCCGGTCGAAATAGTCGGTGCCGAAGCGTGCATTGTTGGTCGAGCGGTTCCAGCCGTTGCCGGCGGGCCGTCCGTTATACTTCCACTCGAGAAACGGACTGATGACATCCCGCTCGGTTTCGGCGGCGGTCTGGACCAGCGCCTGTTTGACCGCCGGGTCGTTGGCGGCAGAGGCGAGCAGCACGCGGAATTGACCGTAAAGCGCCTCCTCACCGGGCAGCGGCGCCACCGTCTCCAGCACCACGGGGAGCTGATCGAAGAACTTTTCCGGCACGACCCATGCAGTTTCGCCGCCCCCCTCGGACTTAGGACCGGGGATCACAGGCGCCTTGCTCCAGTCCTTGATCTTCGTCTTCCCGTCGAAATCCTTCAGCGGATAGGCGACGATCTGGTTGATTACAGGCTGTATCGCGGCTCGGTCCTCGGCTGTGTCGTCCATGAAGACGCGCGGTATGACGTTGGCCAGCGCGGTCGAGCTGCGAATAACCGCCTCGATGCCGTTGGGCTTTTCACCTTTCCATTGCGGGCCGACGATCAGGTAGAAGCCCGGCTTCGTATTGTAGGGCTTGCCGATCTCGGCGAATTGGTCGGTGCGCGCGTCGTACATCGCGTAGATCCAGAACCGGTCATGGAAGTCCGGGACCTGAATGACGACCGGCTCATCATCGAGTGAAAAGAAGCCGAGACCATAGACGACATCCTGATTGGGGCAGGTGACAAAGGTCTGCCCCGGATCGATGTAGTCGCTCAGCATCCCGATCTGGCCGCGCGGCGCTACCGGCAGTACCCCGTTCAGCCGGCCGGGTTCGGGCGCCTGAGTGATAGCGGCACGGCGATTGATCTGGTTGACCAGCGGCCAGCCCCAGACATAGGCCACGCGGCCTATCGCCTTGGCGTATTCCGGGAACATCACGACGCCCATGGCCGGCGCGGTAACCTCGGCAGCGGTTTGTGGAGCCGGCACCTGCTGGGCAAGGACGGCGTTCACTGAAACAAAGCTGGATGTGGCGAGCACGGCACCGACCGCAGTCATCGTGCGACGAGTGAACACCATCGGGTCCTCCTCTTGGTTCCAATTGACGTGACGCAGTTCAGCGCGGCCGTTCTCGCAGTCATCGATGCCTCGCTTGATAGAAGCGTGTTGCGTTCAACCGGACTTCAGAATGACAAGCATGATCTAAGCTCTCACCGATACCGCGGTGCGCAGAGTGCTATTTGCGTCACGGCTCAATGAAATGGCCGAAACGACCAGACAGATAAGTGCGATAAGCCAGATCACGCCTTTGAAAACAATAGCACCAACTTCGGCCGGGTCATTGTCGCAGATAACCACACCTCTTAGATGCCCCTCGAGGTGTCCCCAAAGGGCGGCATTCATTACGCCCAAAACATAGGCCCACGCGATGACGAGCATTATTTTTGCGCTCTTCTTGCTCAAGGACCAAAAAACGCAGGCCGTCAGCAAAACGGCTCCCATTATGTAGTCATCGGCCATAGTCGTGGAATTCACCAGCCAATGGGCAAAACCTCGACGAATGGTTTCAAGAACAGGGAGAGCGATGCCAAGCAAGTATCCAAGCAGTACTATGACTTTCATCGCTCTCTCCCCAGAGCTGCCGCAGATGGCGCCTATCCGGCCGTCAGTTCAGCCGTTCGATGTCGCCGGGGATCCAGCTCTTGTCGATCGCCGCCTCCGTCGGGCTGTAAGTTCGGAGGATGGCGAAGAATCCTTTGCCCGGCACGGTGCGCATCCAGTTGCGTTCCTTGCCGGCCGGCGCCTGGGGGCCAATGTAGAGGTCTGTCGAGCCGTCGGCGTTCCGCTCCGGCTTGTCGCGCGAGCCTAGCGATGGGAACGGTTGGCCGTTGGCGTAACCGGACGCGTTCTCGGCTTCATAGAGGGTCAGCGACCAGAAATTCGCCGCGGGAATGTTGGGCGGCAGGTTGAGGCGATAATTGGCGCCGCCGGACAAGGGCGTGCCGGAGCTGTCGGTGAAGCCGACCATGTACTTGGCGCCCTTCCCGGGAATCTGCGAGATCATCCCGGGACTCCACGAGTAGTAGTCTGTAAAGAACCAGATGCGGGCGTCGTGATCGAGATACCGTCTGTCGTTTCGCCGCCACGCCAAATCGAATGGTCCACCGGAATTCGCTGGGGTTCCGTCGGCAACCGGATTAACCCAGCGGCGGTCCGGATAAACACGGAAATTCCGGCCGGTGACGACCTCCTCGAAGCCGATCACGCGGCTGGTCTTGTAGGCCGTCTTCGCCGCACGATCGAGAATTTGCCGTGCGTGCGCATCGGGGTTGAACGGCTGGCCTTTGGCGATGCCGATCGCCGCCAGCATTCCCATCCAGTCCGGGTCGGCGAGGCTTGCGTCCTCTGTGTCTACCAGCGCCTTGAGCTGATCGAACGCGCTGCCGTCGGCTACAGGCAGCAGGTTCGCCGGCACGCCCGACGCATCGGGGTATTGCATCGGCTTGGCGTTCGCGCCGGCCCCGAGCGGATATATCTTGACGCCTTCCATCACCGCGACTGCCGGCGTCAGGTTGGCGGGGTCCTGATAAAACGAGCGCAGGAACACGAAGACATTGTTGGTTCCTGAGCGGTAGACGAAATAGCCATCAGGCACGGGCTTGTTGTAGCCGGGCGGCAAGATCATGAACTTCCACCTTTGCCGCCGTCCGGTCCCGGCAGGCCAACGTCGCCGGCAAAGGCATGACCGTCAATTGTCGGCCCGGGGATCGGACGTTGCCAGAAATCCATCAGAATGCCCTGCAATCCCGCCGGCGCCTCCATCACCATGGGACCGTCCTGCCGACGTCGATATAGTTCATGGCGTAGATGACGTCGGAGTTCGGCGTCGTCACCAGGGTCTTGGCGTCGAGGCGCTTCTTCCAGACTGGCAGAACTTGTAGCCGGCGCCGAATACCTTCTCCGAGCCGAACTTCATGCCAAGCGTGTTGATGAGCGGCAACGCCCACAGATAAGTCTGCGTCGCGCGCTGGAACAGAAGCTCGTCCCTCAGCAGTTTCGCCGTCGCGGCGGTCGGCCGGTTCTCGGCCATGGGGCTGTTGGCCAACGCGTCGTAGCGTTCGATTTGCGCGTACGCGAGCGTGGGGAACCGACGATAGCGATCATCGCTGCGATTGACATCTGCCTCATGCGTTCCTCCTGAGTCTCCGTCGCGGCGTTGGCTTGGACATCGGACAAGGCCCGTTGCTTGTCATTCCACGAGTGGCCGCTGTCGGCGCGAAGATATCATCGGATTGGTAGGCGGGGATGGCCGTATATCAACCCAACTGAGCTGGGTTCCCCTTCCCACTGGCAAGGTCGGTTAAGGTGCAATTTCTCGCCGCTCGGAACGCGACAGCGGATGAGGAAGGCTCACGCTCGGGATCAAACCCAAAATTCCACATGGTAAAGAACGAAAGAGAGCTTGACGGCAGCCGTCCCGATTACCGAAGGCGATCGTCACGGCGCGCTGGCGCCGAAACGGCGGTGCCCACACGCCGAAGAAGGCTTGTTGGGAAGCTCGGTCGGAAATCATGCG
>CAWILK010000004.1:0-11481 GCA_963836845.1 uncultured Alphaproteobacteria bacterium
CGACCTTGGTCGCGTCACCGCCAGCGTCTCGGCCCGCCGGCTCAGCGTGGAATGGTCAGGAATGGCGAGATCGAGACCGAGCAGGCGGATGATCGAGCCGATCAGCCCTTCGGTCTGCCGCAGAGCCAGGCGGAACACGACGTGCAGCGTCAGCGCCGTGGTGATCGCCAGGGCCGAATAGTGTGGTTGACCGCCCGCGTCGTCCGTGGTTCGGCGCGCCAGGCCGCGATCGCTTCTTCGCTGAACCAGACCGTCAGACTGCCACGCTGGCGCAAGCCAGGCATCATATTCCGACCAGTTCGTTACCCGATCCTGCTGCCTGGGGATGTGATGACGGCGATCGGCATTGACCTTGAACGGCACGGGCGGACATCCCCAGGAGGACTATGGATGGAGTAGCGTCCTCCCATCTGGGACTGCTCAGCCGGATTTGCCGCTCGCTGAGGTTTACGGACCTGCGGTAATCCTCACCAACCGCCGCGAAGTCCCGCTCTCGGAAGGAAGGATCCTCCACGCTACCCGGGCCCCAGACGTCAGCCCAGCTGATCCGTGCAACAAGATGACCGGCGGTCCGGTCGGTGCGGTTGTCGGCGGGGCGCTCGGCACCGCCAGCGGCGCCCTTACCGGCACGGGCAATATGCTCTCCGGGCGCTAGACTAGGCCGCCCGGTGATGGCGTACTAATGGTGTGCATCCAACGCTTGGTACCCAGCCTGCGCTTTTCGCGTCATGCCCGCGAAAGCGGGCACCAGGGGTGCGAGCACTGCGCCCGCCGTCCTGGGCCCCGGCTTTCGCGGGGGCGACGAGAAAGAGCAAGTGGGGATCAGATCATCTGACAAAACTTCTCGACCAGGCGGTGGAAGCCGCGCGCGATCTCTCTCCGGAGGCGCAGGACGACATTGCCCATGTGGTTCTCCGCCTGGCCGGCGCTGATGATGAACCGCCGGTGACGCTGACGCCCGAAGAACCCGTCATCGCCGCTGCAAAAGCTGCCGCTGCGCGATGAACAGGTGCGGGCGGTGTGGGCCAAACACGGTCTGTGAGGCTGTGCTACACCCTTCCGGTACTTGCCAAGCTCTCACGCGATCTTCGATTTCATCGCCGCCCATTCGCCGCAAAGCGCCCGGCGGGTTCAGGCCCGCATCAAAGCCGTCACCGATCTGTTGCTGCTGCACCCCTACATTGGGCGGAGCACGAACGATCACGCGATCCGGCGTGCGGCGCGTGATCCGTCCGGAATGCCCGGCTCCGCCTGATCAAGATGTTGTGACGCCGCGGCCGCAAGTAAACTGCCGGGCTCATGCGAAGCGGTCACCGGATGCCCGTCGCGGCGCCACCAGTCGAGTCCGCCGAGCAATTCCTTGGCGCTAAATCCCAGGCGCGCGAGCTTGTACGCGCCCTTGGTCGATGCATTGCAGCCGATCCCATCGCAATAGACGACATAGACCTTGCTGCGGTCGAAGCGTGCGACGGTTTCGGCGTTCATATCGCGATGGGGGAAGCTGACCGCGCCGGGGATGTGGCCCGCGATGTATGCATCGCGGGAGCGGGCGTCGAGCACCACGATGTCAGCGTGGGCGGCCTCGAGATCGACCGACAAATCCCATGAATCGGTGTGGAACCGCAGCTTGTCTTCCATCATCGTTGCGGTTTCACCGGGCGCGGGCGCGCCAAATTCAAGAACCGCTGAAATCTCGTTCGCCATATTCGACCTCCGTTCCCGAGGAAATACGCGGCCGCGTTCGGCCTCGATCGCGGCTGCAGAAACCGCTGGGCACCGCGACCCCGGCACTCCAAACTCTACGACCCGCCGCGGCTACAACCCTGAGAATGCAGCATCCTTCTTTGCGACATATTAGCTGGAGTAAATTGCCATGCCTATCGAGCACTCTCGCAGTCCGAAAGAATTCTCCGCTTTCGAGCTATCGGGCTGGGACGCCAATATCCGCGGCTACAATTCAGCCTTCGGCATCGTCGCACGCCAGGCGGTCGGGCCCATGCTCGACGCGGCGCACGTGACGCGCGGCATGCAGGTGCTGGATATCTGCTGTGGTCCCGGCGTGCTGGCGGCCGGGGCGTTGGAACGCGGCGCCGCACCAATGGGGATCGATCTCTCCGAAGAGGCGGTCCAACTCGCGCGCACGCTCGTACCCCACGGGCGTTTTCAGCAGGGCGACGCTCAGGCGCTGCCGTTTCCAGCGGAGAGCTTCGACGCGGCGCTCTGTGGTTACGGGCTCATGCATTTGCCAGAACCCGCGGCGGCACTCCGCGAAATACTGCGCGTGCTGCGGCCTGGTGGGCGAGCATCGTTCAGTGTCTGGGATGCAACCGGGGCCGGCTTCACCTTGGTTTATGAGGCGGTTCGCGCCCGCGGCAGTATGGATGTGGCGCTACCGCACGGCCCTGATTTTTTTCAATTTGGATCGCCGCAGCGCATGCAGTCGGCGCTGGCGGAGGCAGGCTTCGCCGATACCGCAGCCTTTCCCTTCGGTCAAGAATGGACCGTGGCCAATGCGGATCGTTATATCGAGTCGATTCTTAACGGCACCGTCCGCGCCGCCGCCGTACTCGCAGCGCAATCGGCCGAGGCGACAGCCGGCGTGCGCTCTTACATCGCGGAATATCTGACCCGATTCAGAACATCTGCGGGTGATTTGGCCGTGCCAATGCCGGCGATCATCGGTAGCGGCCTCCGGGCCTAGCTGACCCCGACATTTGGTTCTCGGGCATTGAGGGGTCGCTAGCCCGCATCCGATTAGCGGCAAGGGGTGCGCTGAGCCGCGCCGAGAGGTCGGGATCCTTGGCTCAGCGCACTGCGCATCGGCTAGCGTGTTCGGACGAATTTGTCGACGCTGCGGTTCTGGGTCAGGCCGGCGTAGATGTCGCCCTTCGAGTCGACGCCGACGCCGTGGACATGGCGGCTCGCCATGCGGGCGAGCACATTTCCGTTGCCGTCGCGGACGCAGACATAGGCGGGGTTGCCGCCGTCCTCCTGCTCGGCGATGTAGTAATTGCCGTCCTTGCCGCGGCTGATGTCGTTGGGACCGCCCATGCCGGTCCACTGGCCGAGGTATTCGCCCTCGGGCGTGAAGATCTGGATACGCTTGTTCGAGCGGTCGGCGACATAGAGCTTGCCGTCATCGTCAAAGGCAATGCTGTGCGGCAGGTGGAACTGGCCCTCGCCGTTGCCCGGCGCGCCCCACGATTTGACCAGCCTTCCGTCGCGGGTAAAGCGGTGCACGCGGGCGTTGCGATAGCCGTCGGTCACGTAGATGTCGCCATTGGGGTGAGGCATCATCTCGGTGGGGTGGTTGAACGGCCCCGCCGCGCGCTCCGCCAGCCAGTTGGTGACATTGCCGGTATCGGAATGCACGCCGCGCTGGCCGAGCTCCAGGATCGGCTTGCCGTCCAGGGTGAACGATTTCGCCACCGAGTCGGAGCGGTCGGTGGTGTAGACGGTGTCGCCGACGATCTTGAGGCCATGCGGGTCGGTGACCTCGCCGCTGCCCCAGGCGCCGAAATACTTGCCCTCGCGGTCGAACACCACGACCGGCGGGTCCTTGCGCTGGAACACGTAAATGCGGTCCTGCGCATCGGCCGCCACCCGGCTGATCAGCCCAAAGGATTGCCCGTCGGGCAATTTGAAGAAATCGGGGATCAGCTCGTAGCGATATTCGCCCGTGCCGAGTTGTGCCATTGCCGTCTCCTCCCGGAGAATTGAGTATGAAATCTGGTCAGCCGCTCAGTGGGTTATCGTCGCCCCCGCGAAAACGGGGTCCAGGAGCTAGCGTTCGGGCCTGTCCCTCTGGATTCCCGCCTTCGCGGGAATGACGGTAAACAACAGTTAAACTGATCTAGCGGGCGGGGTCCAGCACGACGACCGGGATCTCGCGCTCGGTCTTGAGCTGGTAGTCGGCGTAAGGCGGCCAGAACTCGAGCGCCTTCTCCCACAGCCGCGCCCTCTCTTCCCCCGCAGCAGTCCTGGCCCGCGCCTTCATCTTCGCGGTCCCGACCTGCACTTCGACCTCCGGGTTGGCGAGGATGTTGCGGTACCAGCCGGGGTGCTGCGGCGCGCCGCCTTTCGAGGCGACGACGATATAGCTGTCGCCGGTTTTTCCGTAGAAGAGCGGAAAGATGAACCTCTCTCCGGATTTCCGGCCGGTCGTCGTCAGCAGCAGCGAGGGCACGGTCATCTCCGGCCGGCCCGGCTGGGTCATCTTGTAGATGTGCCCGTCCGCGCCGCCGCTGGAGATGTAGCGGTTCGCGTGGTCCACCATCCAATCCGGAAGGTTTGGAGCAAGCTTGGCCTCGGTCATTCTTCGAACTCCCTCTGAACGGAACCAGCATAGCACAAGCGGGGAGGCGCCCGTCCTGCTTCGGGCGCCGCGGCCGAACGGTCACCGACCGCCTCCCACACCACCATCGGGCGGAAGCCGCTCTGAACGGCATCGACGGCGGTCGCGCGAACGCAGCCGCTGGTCGTGCAGTCGGCAATGATCAGCGTATCGACGCGCCGGTCTCATCGGTGAATGCTTTGGTCATGCCTCACTCCGGGGCCGGTGTCTTTGGCCGGGGCCGGTGTCTTTGGCGCCGGCGCCGGCGTCTTTGGCGCCGGGGGCGGCGGGACGTAGCCTTTGGCGTCGCCCTTCCGCTTGATGGCTTGCGCCCGTGAAGCATAGGCCGGGGCGCCGGCGTTGTAGGCGCGTTCCTCACGCGCCGGATAGGCCATTTTCGTGCGCACCGTCGCGGTGACCATGTCGATCGCCGGCTGGATCAGCTTGCCGACATCGTCAAGGCTCTGCGCGGTCTGCCGGTTCAGCCAATTCTGGGCGACGGTCGTTCCTTCGCGGCCGAATTTCACGTCCTCGTCGGCATGAAAGCATTCATGCTTGATCGTCAGATCTTCGGCCCAGAACCGCTCGCGCGGCGGCTGGTTCTTGAACAGCTTTTTGCCACCCTGGTTCACCGCGGCCGGCGAGGGGGTCAGGTCCTTCACGACATCGGGATAATTGGCTTGGGTGATGTCCGGGTCGGTTTCCGACGCAATATCGGTCCGGTTCCGCCCATCGACCTGGAACGCAATTTGCGCGTCCACCGTGCCGGTCAGATAGTAAACCCGGTCCTTCAAATCGGCATGGGGCTCGAGCAGCCGGTATTGTGGCGTCGTGGTGCCGAATTCACCGGGCTCGACGGCCCCGTCCTGCGAAATCTTGCTTTGGTAGGCGAGAGAGCTGGAGATCGCGTCCGTCTGCTGAGGGACCCCGAGCGGACGGGAGCACGATGTCGGGAAAGCGCGCGGTTTCGCCTTCCCGACCCTCGGGCATCGCCTCGCCTGGCCCGGTCATGGGCAGCTGAGCCGGTGGGAGGCCGGGATCCTGGGCCGGCTCGCGCGCATTGTCGCCCGAGGCGTCGCCCTGCGGCGGCACCTGGCGTATCGCGGCCGAAAACCGATGCCGGTCATGCATGACGACGACGGACATGGGGCTGCGGGCGCTCGCGGAAGGTGCCCGATCAGGCGCCAGGACGGGTGTCTTGCCGAACTCCCATGGCGCGCCTGCGGTTGGCCACCGGCTGCCGGCGCTGTTCGCGATCGCCGCATGCGCCGGCGATGCCGGGCGTCGGCGCGCCGCTGCTTTGGCCGGATCCGCGGATCGCCCGATCGAGGGCGTTGCGACGCGGGGAACAAACACTTGGCACCTCCTTCGCCCTACCCGAGACCGTAGCAGAATACATCAGGTCCGAGCGCTTCTATCCCAGGGTGAAGAGCGCAATTGCCGAGCGGGTGATCAGCAGCTCGGCGCCCGAAATCGCCGGGCTTCAGCTTGCGCTGCGTTGCCGTGAAAGGCCAAAGGCCGGAGAATGCCCGGGCGCGAATGGGCGCGATGCCGGATCGCAGCATGCACGAACGACCGCGGTGAGAACGGAGACGCCCGCCCCGGTGCCCAATCGCGGCATGATCACCTTGTCGATCATGCTCGCGAACATCATGCAGGGTGTCGACAACACGATCGCCAATGTCGCCCTCCCGCATATCCAGGGGAGCCTGTCGGCCTCGCAGGACCAGGCCGCCTGGGTGCTGACCTCGTACATCGTCTCCGCGGCGGTGATGATGCCGCTGACGGGCTGGCTCGCCGGCCGGTTCGGCATCAAATACGTGTTTCTGACCTCGGTCGCCGGGTTCACGGTGGCCTCCGCGTTGTGCGGCGCCGCGACCGGCCTCGGCGAGCTCGTCGTCTTCCGCATCCTCCAAGGGATCTGCGGCGCCGGCCTCGTGCCGTTGTCGCAGGCGACATTATTGCAGATCAACCCGCCGCACCGTCACGGCCATGCGATGGCGGTGTTCGGCACCGGCGCGATGCTGGGGCCGATCCTCGGCCCTACCCTCGGCGGCTGGCTGACCGAGGATTACAGCTGGCGCTGGTGCTTCTACATCAACCTTCCGGTCGGGCTGTTTTGCCTCGTCGGGGTGGGCATTTTTATGCGGCAGGCCCGCAACATCCGCCGCGAGGCTTTCGATGCCTTCGGGTTTGCCAGCCTGAGCCTGGGGATCGGCGCTCTCCAGCTGATGCTCGACCGCGGCGAGCTGAAAGACTGGTTCCATTCGACCGAGATCTGGACCGAGGCGACGGTCGCCGGCCTCTGCTTTTATCTGTTTACGGTCCACACGGTGACCACCGGCGAACGCTCCTTTCTCAACCGGGACCTGATCAAGAGCCCGAATTTTGTCGCCGGCACGATCCTGATGTTCTGCGTTGGCATCATTCTGACCGGCACGATGGCGCTGTTGCCGTCGATGATGCAGGTGCTGATGAACTACCCGGTCTCGACCGCCGGACTGATCATGGCGCCGCGCGGCATTGGCGTCATGGTCTCGATGTTCGTCGTCGCCCGGTTGATCAACCGGGTCGACAACCGGTGGATCATCATGGCCGGGTTTCTGCTGACGGCGCTGTCGCTGTGGCAGATGACGGGCTTTTCGCTGCAGATGGGAATGGAGCCGATCATCCTCTCCGGGTTGGTCCAAGGCTTTGGGCTCGGCTGCACCTTTGTCCCGCTGAACACGATCGCGTTGTCGACCTTGCCACGGCACATGATGACGCAAGGAACCGCGATCCGCAGCCTGATGCGCAACCTCGGCGGCAGCATCGGGATCAGCGTGCTGGTCGCCAATCTGGCGCAGAATACCCAGATCGTGCACTCGCGGCTGGTCGAGCATCTGCGCCCCGACAATCCGCTGGCTCAATTCCCTTTTCTCGCGCCCCCCTTCAGCCTGACCCAGCCGAGCGGCCTCGCCGCCCTCAATGCCGAGGTGACGCGGCAAGCCGCAATGGTCGCCTACCTCGACGATTTCAGGCTGATGATGTTCGTCATCCTGCTGTCGCTGCCGCTGCTGCTGCTGGTGCGCCCGGCGCACCGGGAGGTGCCGCGGGCCGCCAGCGCCGCGGCCGCCGACGATTGACGGTGCCGCTACCCCATCCTGGCGGCGCAACAGAATGCCGGCTAGGGTGCGCGCCTCCCCGACCGGCATTGGAGCTTCACTTGAAAAAGACGAAGAAGGCGAGCACGACCATCCGGGCCAACAAAAAAAAGGCCAAACTGAGGGCGAAGCATCGCCGCCAGCGCGCCCGCGCGACCGGGTAGCCGGATCGAGCGCGGGTGAACTCCCGCCCTCTCGCGCGTTGACGATAAAGACGGGATAGCGCTGTCGCTCCCGGCACGAGAGGAGTCGCCAAATGTATCTGGCTCGGTTTTCGTATGACGTGCTGCCGGTCAACCGGCAACGCGCGATCGACTTCATCCGGCGCGAGGTCGAGGCGGCGCGCGGCAAAGGCCTCGCTTCCCGCATGCTCGTGCCGCTGACGCGCGGCCATGGCGGCGGCCCGGCATTGCAGTTCGAAGTCGAGCTCGAAGGCCTCGATCAGCTCGATCAGTTCCGCAACCGCGGGGTCGGGTCGACCGAGGAGACCGCGAGCTGGATGCACGCCTTCAGCGAAGTGCTGACCCAGCCCCCCTGCGTCGAGATCCTGCGCATCGAGGACGCTAAGGGCGCCTAGCTGGGGCTCCGGCTCAGACGTTGTCGAGCTTGGCGCCGCCTGGGGTGCCGATCATCGACAACACCTCCCGGCGGCTGAGCTGGTCGTCGCGGAAGGCGCCGAGCATCCGGCTCGTCACCATCGTCACCCCGGGCTTGTGCACGCCGCGCGTCGTCATGCATTGATGCGCCGCCTCGATGATCACGGCCACCCCCTTCGGCTGCAGCACCTCGTCGAGGGTATTGGCGATCTGCGCGGTCATTTTTTCCTGGATCTGCAAGCGCTTGGCATAGACTTCGACGAGCCGCGCGAGCTTCGAGATGCCGACGACCCGCTTGTTCGGCAGATAAGCGACATGCACCTTGCCGATGATCGGAGCGATGTGGTGCTCGCAATGCGACTCGAAACGGATGTCCTTCAGCGCCACGATCTCGTCGTAACCGTCCGTCTCCTCGAAGGTCCGCTGCAACAGCGCGACCGGATCATCGTCATAGCCGCTGAAGAATTCCCCATAGGAGCGGATGACCCGATCCGGCGTGCCGAGCAGCCCCTCGCGGGTCGGATCGTCGCCGGCCCAGCGGATCAAGGTGCGGACCGCCTCCATGGCCTCTTCACGGCTCGGCCGCTGCGTTCGGATGGACACCCGGGAGCGTTCTTCGGGCATGGATACTGAGGGGGCGAAAGCTCGCGGCATCAATGTTTTCTCTTGTCAAGTTGAGGAGGGCTGGGCGGGGCGGCTCATTGCCGCCCGCGGGCGGTCAATTGAGCCGGACCGGCTGGTGGGGGCTGTCGAGCGAGAAAGCAGGGATCTGGACCGAAAAGCTTTCGCCGCCTCTCGTCTCCATCTCGTAGGTGCCGACCATGATGCCCGACGGCGTCGGCAGCGGCGTGCCGCTGGTGTATTCGAAGCTCTCGCCGGGGGCGAGCACCGGCTGCTCGCCCACCACGCCCGGGCCTCTCACCTCCTGTATCTGCCCACGGTTGTCGGTGATTTTCCAATACCGGCGGCGCAGCTGGACGGTCTCCCCGCCGCCGTTCTCGATCCGAACGTGGTAGGCCCAGACGTAGCGGTTCTCGGTCGGCGAGGACTGGTCCTCGAGATAGAACGGCTTGACCGTGACGGTGATCGACCGGGTGGTTTCCGAATACATCGCCGTGACCCTTGGTTTCCCACCACGCCCCGGTGGGGGTTTTCTCACAATGTCGGTCGGGTGCCGAAACCCGTCAAGATCGCCGCGCCGGCGCCAACAAGCCGAGAACCTTCTCGTCGACCGCCTGACGCGACCCCTGTGGGCTGATCGGTTGAATGCAGACGTGGTCCGCGCCGGCGTCCCAATGCTCCCGGACACGAGACCGGATCGCGTCTTCATCGCCCCACGCGACCATCGCGTCGAGCAACCTGTTCGACCCGCCGCCGGCGAGATCGTCGTCGCCAAAACCCTCGCGGCGCCAGCTGTTGACGTAATTCTCGAGCTGCAGATATCGCGAGAGCGCCTCGCGCGCGGCGCGCCGCGCTGTCGCCGGATCGCTCTCCAGCAGCACCCACACTTCCGGGCAGAGGAGCTTGCCCGGGCCGAGAATGGAGCGCGCCTGGGCGGTGTGCTGCGGCGTCGTATTGTAGGGATGCGCCCCGTCGGCGAGCTCGGCAGAGAGCGCCATCATGTTCGGCCCCAGCGCCGCGACGACGGTGAGGGGCGCCTCGCGCGGCGTCGGCGCCTGATAGGGAGCATCGCGCATGGCCTCGAGGTAGGCCCGCATCGTCGCAACCGGCTTGCCATAGGTGTGGCCGCGCACTCCCTGCACCATCGGCCGATGCGACACCCCGACACCCAGCAGAAAACGGCCGTCCGATTGTTCGTTGAGACCGCGCTGGCCGTTCGCCATGGCCATCGGGTCGCGGGCGTAGATATTGGCGATGCCGGTCGCGACGATCAGCTTTTGGGTATTGGCGAGCAGCCAGGAAGAATGCGCGAGCGCGTTGCGTCCCCGGCTCTCCGGGAGCCACAGCGCAGCATATCCCCACTCTTCGACCCGCTTGGCGAAGGCCGCCGCCGCCGATGCGGTCATCGCGTCCATCGACACCCAAACCCCGAGCTTGCCCAATTCCATCGGTGATCTCCTCCGCGGCATCAGCGCGGCAGCGCCTGATCCGAGCAATCGGCCTCGCCCTGCCGTCCAACGCTGTTTCCTATAACGGCCGCCCGCCGACAAGCTCGCTCGACTCTGCCAAAAAGAATTTTCGGTGTGGCCGATCGCCATGAAGGAACATGCCGGGAACATGCGGCAGCTCCGCGGCAGAGATTGCGGCAACCTTGCACCCGGCAACCGGCCGCAGCCACCGGCGACATCGTCCGGGCATCGCAGCGGGAGCTTTGTCGCGAGTATCCGCTCGAGCATCCGGCGTCGCGCAGCACCGGTTAACGGCTTAGCTACTGATTATCGAGATGAGTTGGGATCTCGGAAGGCTGGAGAGGTGTCATGTACCGTAGCGCAGAGAGTTCGCTCGCCGAGCTGATCGCGGATCCGCTGGTCGGCCTGGTCATGAAGAGCGACGGTGTGGATCGGCGCAGCATCGAGCTGCTGTTCGAACGGATTGCAGCCAGGCAGTCGGGAGCGGGCGAGATGGTCCGGGCAGGGTCGAGGCAAACGGAGGTCTAGCGGTGCACAATCTGCTGATCACGGCAGGCATGATGGGCTTGCTCGCGGCAAGCATAGCTCTGTGCCTCCACAGGCGGCGGATGAATCGCCGCCTTTTCGCCGGCCTCATCGCGTTCGCCGCTACGTCGAGCCTGTTTTCGGTTCTGGGCTTGGCCGCGACCGCGACCGGGCGCTTTGCGCAGCTCCCTCTCATTTGGGCTCTGATCGGCGGGCTCTCGCTGCTCTTCGCGCTGAGATTGTACCGCGAGCTGCAGCCCGCTGCATCAAACGAGCAAAGTTAGTTCTACAAATCAAACAGATGGTTCCCACGATAACCCTCACCCACCCAGCCCTAGCGGGCTGGGTCCCCCCTCTTCCGCGCTGCGCAGGGCTGTCCCGGGAATCCGATTTCAACTGCAGCAGCGCCGCCAACTCAACCGAAAGCGAAGAATTCGGCGGGATAGGTTTCGAGAAGAAGCCCCTCTCCGCCCTTCAGGGGGAGAGGGAGGGGCCCGGCGCGCAGCGCCCGGGAGGGTGAGGCGGGCGGCGCCGCAAACCTCGTCGGCCCCCCTCACCCCGCCCTCTCCCCCCGGCCGGCGGGGGGAGAGGAGAGAAAAGCGGGTCCTCGAGAGCCACATTTCGCGGCAAAAGTGTAGCGCCAACTTTCCCCGGATGGCCTGGCGCACAGCGGGGGAGAGGGTGCCGAGCGCAGCGAGGCGGGTGAGGGTTCCCTCGGCAGTCAGTAAGTGCTAGCGCGCTCTGACGCATTCAAGACTATTTTAGTGTCATTTCACCCGCCATGCCCGGCCTTA
>CAWILK010000005.1:0-49236 GCA_963836845.1 uncultured Alphaproteobacteria bacterium
CATCGGACGCATCTCTGATAGACCCTGTTCCGCGGAGAGCCATTCTGCCGCAAAGTCTGAACCGTAGGGGGTTAATCGGAGGGAGCGATGCCCGCAAAGCGCGCCTATGGCATGGACCAGGAGTTCTATCCCTGGTCGCCGATCGTTACGCGCCCGGTTCTAAGATGGCCGGACAACGCCCGCGTCGCGCTCGCCGTGATCGTCAACCTCGAGCACTGGGACTGGGAGGTGCCGGAAGGCACCCGTGTAGCGGTGAGCCCGCTCGGCGGTCCCGAGGGGCTGTGGAGCGGCAACCAACCGCAATTCCCCGATATCGGCGGCTATGGCAACCACGAATACGGCAACCGGGTCGGGGTCTTCCGCATCCTTGCCGTGCTGGACAAATACGGGATCACCCCGACCCTGGCGCTCGACAAGGCCGTCGCCGATCACTAGCCGTTCCTGGTCAAGGAGGGCCGGAAGCGCGGCGCCGAGTTCATCGCGCACGGTCTCTCGCGCCGGCGCATCATCCATATCGGCATGTCCGAGGACGAGGAGCGGGCATATATCCGCCAATCGATCGACGCGGTCGAAAGGGCCACCGGCAAGCGCCCGATCGGCTGGTCGGGCCCCGATTTTCAAGAGACGCTGAACACCCCCAACCTGCTCGCGGCGGAAGGCATCCGTTACGTCTGCGATTGGGGGAACGACGAGCAACCCTACAAGATGACCCCGAAGACCGGAGAGCTCTACTCGCTCGGCGTTCTTGCCTATCTCGACGACAACTACATCCACCTGCACGGCCGCCGCACGATCAACGAGGTCAATCTGCTGTGGCGCGAGTGGTTTGATGGCCTCTACGCCGACGGCGCCATCACTGGGCGCCTGATGGTGCTCCATCTGCATCCGTGGATCATGGGCCAGCCGTGGCGTATCCGGCACCTAGACGAAGTGCTCGGCCATATCTGCGCCCATATGGGCGTGTGGAAGGCTACCGGCGGCGAGATCATCGATTGGTTCAAAACGCAAGCAGGATGAGAGGACAGCATGGCTCTCGCACCCGGCCGGTTCGCCTACGCACCGATTACGGAACGGCCCATCATCAGATGGCCCGGCAACGCGCGCGTCGCGTTCTGGGTCGCGCCGAACATGGAGTTTTTTGAGTATCTGCCGGAGAACCGGCCGACGCAGCCCGACATCCCGCACTACTCACGCATGGACTACGGCAACCGGGTCGGCTTCTGGCGTATGCTCGAGGTGCTGAACAAGCACAAGGTGCGCGCCTGCTGCTGCCTCAATCTCGAATTGCTGGACCATTTTCCGGAAATAAAAGACGCCATGGTCGCCGCCGACTGGGATTACATGGCGCACGGGCTCTACAACAGCCGTCCGATCTACGACCTGACCGAGGAGCAGGAGCGGGCGTACTGGCAGGACTTCATCACGCATCTGAATGAGATGACCGGCAAACGCTTGAAAGGGCGGCTCGGCGGCGGCGCCGGCTACACCGTCAGGACGGACGATTTGATGGCCGAGGCCGGCTGCCTCTATCACACATCATGGATCATCGACGACCAGCCCTGGCCGATCAGGGTCCGGGGCGGCCAGAAATTCATCTATGTTCCCTATACCGGCCAGACCAATGACGCGGGAATGCTCGCCTGGAACCGCGAGGCCGATTACTTCCTGCAGATGATCAAGGACCAGTTCGACACCCTCTACCAAGAAGGTGCGGAAAACGGGCGGGTCATGTGTCTCTCGCTGCACCCGCACAATATTGGGCGCCCGAATGCGGCGAAGCATCTCGACGAGGCATTGCGCTACATCCTCGGCCACGACGGCGTCTGGAACACGACCGCCGACGATATCGCCGAGTATTACATCGCCAACTGCTACGACCAGGTGTCGTCGTGGATTGCTGAACACAAGGCACAGGCATAGGCGCATGGATCTGAAGCTGGCAGGCAAGGTCGTGCTGATCACCGGCTCAAGCCGCGGCATCGGCCTGGCCACCGCCAAAGCGTTTGCCGCCGAGGGCTGCCGTTTGATGCTCTCGGCCCGCTCGGCCGGGCAGTTGGCCGAAGCGGAAGCGGCATTACGCGCGAGCGCCACTGATGTAGCCGCTCACGCGGCCGATGTCAGCAAGCCCGATGAAGCGGCAGAGTTGGTTCAGGCCGCCGTCGCAGCCTTCGGCGGGATTGATGTCCTAATCAACAACGTAGGCGGCGGCGGGGGAGGAGCGCGCATCGCCGACAGCACCGATGACGATTGGCGCAGCGCCATGGATCGGAACCTGATCCAGACCGTGCGGATGATGCGGCTGGCGCTCCCGCACATGAAGGGCCGCGCAGGCGCCTCGGTCATCAATGTGGCATCGATTTCCGGCTGGTCGCCCCAGCTCGCAATGTCGGGGCAATACGGCGCGGCAAAGGCGGCGCTGATTTTCGATACCGAGCGTTGGGCACTGGAATTTGTGCCGCACGGCATCCGGGTCAACACGGTGTCGCCGGGCTCAATTTTAGTCGCAGGCAATGGCTGGGATCGCTACCGCCTCGCTAACCAACAGTATTTTGATGACTATGTCCAACACGGTTTTCCGATGGGCCGTCTCGGCACGGCCGAGGAGGTGGCCGATGTCATCGCTTTCCTGGCATCACCGCGCGCCCACTGGATCAACGGCCGGAACATACCGGTCGACGGGCTGGAACAACCCCACGCGCCTCTGGACCGGCGCGCATTTTAGCTGCGGGAATGAGGCATCAGCACGCGATTTGTTCAAAACTGCACTCAGAGAGCGGCAGTGATGTGATAGGCCGATACCCGCAAGGCAGGGTCGGCAGCTGAGCCAAAGGGTGCCGACCTGCAGGTCGAACCGGAGCAAGGTCGGCTTTGGGGCAACTCCCGGTTTTCGAATGGCCCGCGGAGGATCCGCGGCTCCGCCGGGTGATCGATCTGATCCGCTGAATATGGAGTCCAGCGGACGATCCAGTTCACACGGGCGGCTGATATGGGATCAGCCGCAGGCGGCAAGCCTGCCGCAGCAGCGACTAACGACGGCGGCGCTGCCTAACTCGCGCCAGAAGTAGGGCCGGCACCGACCTCGATAATACCGGTTATCGGTGCCCGGCCTCCAAAGGTGCCCGTGCGCGCGGCGGGTAACGGTCCAGTATCTGGTCGAGACATGTGATGCTACTCGTGTCGGCCCAGCATCTCGGCATGATTCCCGCTATGGACGGCGTTGTCGGGCGGGTAGACAGCTTAGGGCTTGTCAGGAAATAAGCGAATCGACTTTTGGGAGAATAGAATATGGATTTACAACCGTTTCTTCATACCATATGTTGTGGCGGTGATCGATGTTGAACCCATCCGAGAGCGGTTTTTCGCGGTAGCGCCGTTTCTCGACGAACGGGGCCGTCGGTCTGGTCGCGGCGGCCGAGGCGTTTGCCGCCGGTTATGGTGGCATCGCCGCGGTGGCGATGGCAACCGGCATGGCGCCGAGCACGATCGGGCGCGGTCTCAAGGAATTGGCGCAGGACGAGCCGTCGGGGCGGGTTCGTCGGCCGGGCGCGGGACGCAAGCCCGCGGTTCGAAGGACCCGACGCTGCTGCGCGGATCTCGAGGCGCTGGTCGAACCGACGACGCGCGGGGATCCGGAATCGCCGTTGCGCTGGACCTGCAAGAGCGTGCGCCGGCTGGCCGAGGCGCTGCAGCGCAGGGCCACCAGGTCAGCCGTACCCTGGTGGCCGAATTGCTCAATGCGGCGGGTTACAGCCTGCAGGGCAACCGCAAGACCAAGGAGGGCGACAGCCATCCCGACCGGGACGCGCAATTCGCCCATATCAACACCCAAGTGGCCGCTGCTTTGGCCGAACAGCAGCCGGTGATCTCGGTCGACACCAAGAAGAAGGAACTGGTCGGCGACTTCCGGAACAATGGCCGCGAGTATCGCCCGCAAGGCAACCCGGAAGAGGTCCGGGTGCACGACTTCCTGATCAAGGAACTCGGTCGGGCGGTGCCCTATGGCGTCTATGATCTGGCCGCCAATGCCGGATGGGTCAGCGTCGGTGTCGACCATGACACGGCCGCCTTTGCGGTCAACAGCATCCGCCAGTGGTGGCGGAATCGGGCGGGCGCGTTATCCCGAGGCCACCCGGCTGCTGATCACCGCCGATGGGGGCGGCAGCAACGGCTCGCGGGTGCGGCTGTGGAAACGGGAACTGCAGAAGCTGGCCAACGAACTCGGCCTCGACATCGCGGTCAGCCACCTGCCGCCCGGCACCAGCAAGTGGAACAAGATCGAGCACCGCCTCTTCTCCTTCATCAGCCAGAACTGGCGTGCCAAGCCCCTCGTCAGCTATCGGGTGATCGTCGAGCTGATCTCGGCCACGACGACCAAAACCGGCCTCACCGTGCGCTGCGAACTCGACACGGCCAATACCCCAGCGGGATCGTCGTCTCCGACGCCGAAATGGCCGCCATCAACATCAAACGCGCCGAGTTCCATGGCGAGTGGAACTACACCATCTCGCCGAATACCGATCCGCCAAATTGCGCGTTTATTTCCTGACGAGCCCTTAGAACCTGACCCAAAAGTCCGCACCCTAATTATCAGCCGCAAGCGACCGCTTTCGGAGCTACAGCGGCCTCTCGGCCGTGGCCTCGGGAGTTTTCATGCCCCATTTCGGCCATTGACCGGCGCAACCGGGGGGCTCAGGAGGGACGAAGGGATCTACGTGCGCGCAACCATTTCTCCGCACGAAAACCGTACTAATCTCACGTCATTGGCGGCGCTCGAGTTCTGCGCCCGCTTCGCGGCGTCGAACAACCGTTCTTGCAGCCACGCCTTGAACGCCTTGTCGGTATTATAAAGCGCATAGAGGTCGGTGTGGTCGGCCAGGCTGCCGAGCAACTCGTCATCGACGGCCCGGTCGTGCTCGATCCGTGCATTCTGGTTGTCGCTGTTTCGCAGAGCGTTTTGCACACGGCCGTTCGCGCCAATCTTCTGCGGCAACTCCTCGAACAGGAACCGGGTGACACGATCCTGGTCGCGAAATTCGGTGGCGCCAAAGCCATCGCGCACGCTGATTTCAACCGCGTCGCCGAGACCGCGAGTTGAGACCTTGAGGGTCGGCTGGAATTCCGGGTCGTTTCCGTCCCTTTGGCGCTTTGAGGCGGCATGGAAGCCATTGCCGAACAGGTTGAGAAAAACGCGGGTCATCTCCTGAGGCGCCAGTTCAATCGGTGCGAGCGCCTGGTCGAAGTCGAGTTCCAGAGTGATGTTGAAGCTCTGATCCTGGGCGCGGGCGCCGTGATAGGCGAGGTTCAGCGCGTCTTCAACCAGCGTGTTGAGGTCGACCTCGCGCCGCTCGCCGCTGTCGCTGCGCGAGTGTTCCAGCATGCTCTTGACGATGTTGTCGGCGCGGCGGCCGTGTTCGGCGATTTTTTCGAGGTTGCCGGTCAGCATCACAACAATCTCGTCGAGCTCGGTGCGCTGGTCCTTGTCGAGCTCGGCGATCGCCGGCGCGGCGGCTTCCCTCAACTCGCCCAAGAGCTCGACCGACAGCCCGGCGAAATTGTTGACGAAATTCAAGGGGTTCTTGATCTCGTGGGCGATCCCGACCGGGAGCTCGTATGAGCGCAACTATTCGCCAGCCCTGTTGCGTTTGCAATCTGGAGTTTTGGGGTAGTTTTCCCGAGAAAACCCGGCGTAGAGCGGGGTTTCGAAGCTGCTTGCATCGAACTTGCTCCGTGTCATTACCGCGCCGTAATTTTGCACTATATATGTACTGTTTTAGGGCGATTCTTACGCCGTTTAGCTGAATTTGATTTCGATGTATAATCGTGAGGAAAATAATGGCGGGACGAAGGGGGGCGCCCACAGGCCGATGCCAGGGCTGTAATCATCCTGAACGTGTGCGGATCGAGCGGTTTCTGGCGGCGGGTGCCTCGATCAAGGGAGCTGCTCGCAAATTTGCGATCGATTATCACGCCTTGCGCCGGCACTGGAGGAACCACGTTTCGGCCGAAGCCCGCGCCACCTATGTGACGGGCGCCGGGGCCACCAAAGATCAGCTCGAGGCGATCGTCGCGGATGAGGCTTTGGCGCTGGTCGATCATTACCGGATTGTTCGCTGTGGGCTCTACAAAGGCTTTACCGCGGCTGCCGAGCTGGGGGACAGCAATTCCTTGGCGCTGTTATCGGGGGGGCTGCACGAGAATTTCCGGGATTGCGGGCGACTAACCGGCGAGCTGCAGCGCGGTCCGCTGCTGAATATCCAGAACAACATTCTGGTCAATCCCGATTATACGCGAGCGATCGCCCGGATCGTCAGTGCGGTGGCGCCCTATCCGGAAGCGCGAGAAGCCGTGATCGCGGCGCTGCGCGATCTCGATGCCGAGAGCGCTTCGCGGCCTGTGCTTACCGAGCGTCGCGATGGGGGAGCCGAGAATGGCTGATTCCTTTGCCGCGCAGCTCGCCGATGCGCTGGAGGCTTCCTGGGGCCTTGTGGACGCGGGCCTTGCTCGAAGCGGCCCGCCCGCCAATGGGGTTCCAGCGTCAGGATCGGAGTAATAGTCGATGCGACGCATGCGCGCCCGGCGCTCGTGCTGTTGGGACAGGATGCGCTCGTGCCGCCAGGCATCCCCACCAGGAGCGTTCACACGCAACCGGTCGATCATCTGTGCAACGGTCCCGCGGCGGTTGCTATGTGGTTGCTAGCCGACCTCACGCTGCTAATGACGCGAACATAACCCTTTGATAAATCTGGAGCGGGCGAGGGGATTCGAACCCCCGACCCCAACCTTGGCAAGGTTGTGCTCTACCCCTGAGCTACACCCGCATCCATCGCGGCGAGGTCTCCTTCATGATAGTCGGGCAGCAAGGGTTTGCAAGCCTTGCTTTTCTGGGACGCGGGATGGATCGTGCCGCGCCATGCCCCCGCCGATGACCCCCGAGGACCTGGTCGCGCATTTCGATGCGCTCGGGATCGCCCACCGCACCTATGCGCATCCCCCGGTTTTCACGGTCGCCGAAGCGGCGGCATTGCGCGGCAGCCTGCCGGGCGGGCATTGCAAGAGCCTCTTCCTCAAGGACAAGAAAGGGGGGTTCTGGCTCGCGGTGATGCTCGAGGAGCGCCGCATCGACCTCAGGGGATTGGCGGCGCGCCTCGCCGCTCCGCGTTTCTCGTTCGGAAGCGCAACCGATCTCCAGAGGCTGCTCGGAGTGGAGCCCGGCAGCGTGACGCCCTTCGCTCTCGTCAACGATGTCGAGCATCGTGTGACCCCGGTCCTCGATGCCGGGATGCTGAGACGTGACCCGCTCAACTACCATCCGTTGCGGAACGACCGGACGACCGCGGTCTCCTCCGCCGACCTGCTGCGCCTTATCGCCATTTCCGGGCACGCGCCGCGGATCGTCGAGCTCGACGAATTGGATGACAAGCCGCCCGCAGCAAGGGGTTGAGCCGGCTCGACCGGCCTCGAGGGTCCCGTAGAGCTTGTCTTCCCAAGGTCCAGCCGCCATGTTGTCGCGTAAACCCGGAGAGAAGAGCAATGCCGAGTGAACCTTTGATCGGCGGCGCGGCTGCCGCCCCTGTAAAGGACGTCACGACCGCGAATTTCATGGCCGAGGTTGTCGACGGTTCGTTCGACGCGCCCGTCATCGTCGATTTTTGGGCGCCCTGGTGCGGGCCTTGCAAGCAGCTCGGGCCGATCCTCGAAAAGACCGTCCGCGCCACCAACGGCGCCGTCCGGATGGTCAAGCTCAATATCGACGAGAACCCCGAAATCGCGCAGCAGATGCGCATTCAGTCGATCCCGGCCGTCTACGCGTTCAAGGACGGCCGGCCGGTCGACGGCTTCGTCGGCGCAGTGCCGGAGAGCCAGGTCAAGCAGTTCGTGCAGCGCCTGGGCGGCGGCAAGGGCGGCCCCTCGCCGGTCGAGGAGGCTCTGGCGATGGCCAAAGAGGCGTTGCAGACAGGCGACCACGCGAGCGCCGGCACCCTCTATTCGCAGATCCTGCAGCGCGAGCCCGACAATGTCGAGGCGGTTGCCGGCTTGGCGCGGGCGACGACAGCGCGCGGCGAATTCGCCAAAGCGCGGCAGCTTCTCGACCGTGTTCCGAAGGAGAACGCCGGTCATGCGGATGTCGCGGCGGCCCGCGCGGCGCTCGACCTCGCCGAGCAGGCGCAAAAGGCAATGGGTTCAGCCGGCAAATTGCGCGCGCGGCTCGCGCGGGACCCGGACGATCACGATGCCCGCTTCGAGCTTGCGACGGCGCTGTTCGGGAGCGGCGATCGGGAAGCCGCGATCGACGAGCTGTTGTCGCTCTTCAGACGCGACCGCGAGTGGAACGAGCAGGCGGCGCGCAAGCAGCTCGTCAAGTTTTTCGAGGCGATGGGCCCCACCGATCCGTTGACATTGAGCGGCCGGCGACGCCTCTCCTCGATCATGTTCTCCTGAGCGAGGTGGCCATGAGCGAGCGGCGCGGCGGAGCGGCGCTCCCGGCGATCCTCCCGATATTTCCGCTGAGCGGTGTCCTGCTGCTGCCGCGCGGCCGGCTGCCCCTCAACATTTTCGAGCCGCGCTACCTCGCGATGACGCGCGACGCGCTCGCCGGCGAGCGGCTGATCGGCATGGTCCAACCGAGCGATCCGGGGGCTCCGGGCAGGAACCCGCAAGTTTATCCGATTGGTTGCGCCGGGCGGATCACCTCGTTTTCGGAGACCGATGACGGGCGGTTCCTGATCACCCTGACCGGCGTCTCGAGGTTCCGCACTCGGGAAGAGATGCCTTTGCTGGAAGGGTACCGCCGGGTCGCGCCGCAGTGGGACGAATTCGCCCGCGATCTCGAAAGCGAAGCCGAGCCTGCGTTCGATCGCCAGCGGCTGATGCGCGGGCTCAGGGGGTATTTCCAGCAGCACCAGATCTCCGCCGACTGGAACGCCATCGGCTCGGTCGAAGGCGAGCGTCTGGTCACCTCGGTGGCGATGATCTGCCCGTTCGAGCCGAGCGAGAAGCAGGCGCTGCTGGAGGCTCCCGATCTCGCGGAGCGCGCGCGGCTATTGACGGCGATCGTCGAGATGGCGGTGCTGAACCGGCCGAGCGAGGGTGGCGCCGGCGCCCGCCACTGAGAAGCTTTGCCTGCATCCGGAGATACCGCATGGAAGGGGCTCCCGAAATCGATCCGAAACTTCCTCGAAATTCTGGTCTGCCCGCTGACGAAGGCGCCGCTGCGCTACGACCGGGAGGCCCAGGAATTGATCAGCGAGGAGGCCGGGCTGGCCTATCCGATCCGCGACGGGATCCCGATCATGCTGGTCGACGAGGCCCGCCAGCTGCGCGATGACGAACTTCCGGCCAAACGGCTCCCGTCCCCCTGAGCGAAGCGCGAGGGAGTGCCGTTGAGCGCGGGCGGGACATCGCGCTGGCCGGTGGAGCTGCGCCTCAAGCGCGCGGAAAAGCTGCTCGAGGTCGAGTTCGACGACGGCAAGAAGTTTCGGCTCCCAGCGGAATATCTGCGAGTCGAGAGCCCGTCCGCCGAGGTGCAGGGTCACGGCCCCGGGCAGAAGACCTTGGTGCCCGGCCGCGCCCATGTCGGCATCATCGGGCTCGAGCCGATCGGCAATTACGCCGTTCGCGTCACCTTCGACGATCTGCACGACACCGGCATCTATTCATGGAGTTACCTTTACCAGCTCGGTGTCGAGCACGATGCGCGCTGGCGTGAATATCTCGACGGGTTGGCGGCGAACGGGCTGAGCCGCGAACCCTGATAACCCCCGTTCCGCGGCCCGGGAATTAGTCGACCCGTTCGGTCGCGAGGGCGGTAACGGCGGCGAACACGGTATCGACCGGCAAACCGGCGAGGTCCGGTTCGGTGAGCACCCGGGTAAATCTGCCACGCGGGGCGCAGAGGTTCGGGTCGGACGCCCTTGAGAACAAAACCAGGACCGGGTTCCCGCCGGCCGCGGCGACGTGCGTCGCGCCGGTGTCGTTGCCGACCGTCAGCGAAGCCGCCCGGGCCAGAGCGGCCAACCCCGCTACATCGGTCCGGCCGATGAGGTCCGCCGCTTCCGGGCACAGATCGCGGATCGCCCGGCCGAGATCGGCTTCGCTGTCGACGCCCACCACAACCGGCCTGTACCCCGCACGGCTCAATCGCCGCGCCAGCTCACCGTAGCACCTCGTCGGCCAGCGCTTGACCGAATGGCGCGGCGAGGAACCGGGGATCAGCATCGCAAAGCGCCTGCCGGCAATCTCCGCCGGCAACGATCCTGCGGCGGGCAGCCAGGGCGTCCGTGACACCGGATGAATTCCGGCCATCAGCAATTGCTCCGCCTGCCGGTCCATCGTGTGCTGTCGGTTTCGCGCCAAATTGGCGTGCGGATGGGAACATCGCCAGGCGATGCCGGACCATTCCGGCATTGGCCCGGGCCGGAAAAACCAAGTATAGACCCCGGTCCGGTCGGAGGTCTGGAAGTCGTAGACCCGGTCGAACCTGCCGCGTCTAAGCGTGTGGCGGAGCGCAAGCCAGCCCTTCAGGTCGAGCGGGGTTGGGCGATCGTCGATGATGATGTCGTCGAAGAGCCCGGTCTGGGCGGCGAGATCCGCATAGCGAGCGGTTGTCAGCAGGCGTGATCCGGTCACCGGAATGATAATTTCGGATCTGCGGTATCGGGCCGAGCGCCTGGATGAAGTCGCCGAGCGCACCGAGCTTGATGATCAGAATTTCCCGCTTTCGCGCTGTCGGAGCATTGCGAGAGCGCCGCCGGCGGGCCAGAGCTTCGATATCGACGTGATGCGCCAAATCCTCGAATGCCCGGAAAAACCCGGCGTGGACGGCCAGCTCGGCAGAGCCCATGCCGGCGAAAAGCGATTGAACCAGCCGGCTTGCGGCGGCGAGGACGGGAGTTTCGCGAAACTCTCGAACAACTTCGCGGGCTTCATGGAGCTCGGTCGCCGAGACAAGGCGCCGCCGGCCGGAACGCCGGCGAATGAGCGGCCGCCATGCCAAATGGGCAAGGCAAATATCGGTTTCGCCTTCGGCCTGCTGTGCCAGCCAGTGTATGTCGGAAGCAATGACATACCGGCGATCCCGTTTGAACCGGGCCTCGTTCCACGCGAAAAACGCATGAAGCGGAGTCCCCGAGGGAAAGACGTTCGCATCGAGGCGAGTCGGCAACGGGCGTGTCACCGACCACCCCGGACGAAGGCGCCGGCTGAGCCGTGCCCATTGGACGCCCGGTCGGAGAGCTCTTCCTCAAGCCTGCCGGTTTGAGGCATCGTCGTTCCTCCCCGAGAAGCGATCGAGACCACGATGTTCGAAGCCGAGGCTCGTTGGCTCCGCCTTGCGCTCGACGCATTCCCGGCCGAGCGGCTGTCGCCGCTGCTCAACCTCGGCAGCAGCTCGGCCGAGGTTCGTGAGACCGTGCAGCCGTGGATGCAGAGCGAAATTTTCATACCGTTGCGTGATCGCGGCGTCGAAATCGTCCATGTCGACAAACGACAATCGCCGGGCGTCGACATCCAGGTCGATCTGACCGATGCAGCCGATATGCGCCGGCTCGCGGCGCTTGGGTCAAAGGCGCTGCTCTGCTGCAATCTGCTCGAGCACGTGCTCGCCCCGGAGCGGTTGGCGCAGCATTGTCTCGAGCTCGTGCCGACGGGCGGGCTCCTGTTTGTCACGGTGCCCTTCAGCTACCCCCACCACCGCGACCCGATCGATACGATGTACCGGCCGAGCCCGGGCGAGCTCGCGCGACTGTTCGCCGGCGCGCGGCTGCTCGACGCCACGATCCTCGGAGCCGGCGTCTCGTATCGCGACGCTGTGCGGCGGCGGCCGTGGCTCCTGCTACGCCACATCGCGCGATTTCCGGTGCCGTTTCTGTCATTCGAGAAATGGAAGCGCTCGATGACTCGCCTCTATTGGCTCGCCGCCGAGTACCGCATCACCTGCGCTGTGCTCGAGAAGCTTTGAGCTCGGGCGATCACGAGCGTTTGGCGGTTTGCGCCCGCTTGATCGCCTGGACTACCGCCGGGCGGTGGCTCTCGGCGGCCCAACCGGCGGCGTCCCGTCCCGTGAAATCGGTTTTGGTGACGCTGGCGCCTTTGGCGAGCAGAGCTTGGACGATTTCGATATTGCCACGACCGGCGGCGAGCATCAGCGGGGTCATGCCATTCTTGTTTTCAGGGTCGACCGGTGCGCCGACGTCCAGAAGAAGCTGCGCCGTCTCGGTCTGGTTGCGATCAGCCGCGAGATGCAACGGCGTGTTGCCGAGCTTGTCCTTCGGATCGAGCTTTGCCTTGGCCTTTATCAGGATTGCGGTGATGGTCAGATTGCCGTTCATCGCGGCGTAGTGCAGCCCGGTCCGCGATTCTTCGTCGGTTTGGTTCGGGTTCCCATCGTTGGCAATCAACGTCCTTACCTGATTGACATCGCTCTGGCGTGCCGCTCGCGCGATATTCTCCCAATAGCCGCCGAACAGGCCGATCTGCGCATGCCCCTCCCGACCGGCTGCAATGGCTCCGAGCACGGCGAGCAGAAAAAACGCGGTGAAGCGAGCTCTCATGACACCCTCCTTGCTTCGGGGAAGCGAGATGGTCCGGCGAGCCAGTTAAGCGCGGCCTCGACAGTTTCGACAGATTCTCCCGGCTCCGCAGCCGGCCGGCGGACCATTACGACAGGAAGGCCAAGCTCTCGCGCAGCGATCAGCTTCGGCTCCGTGGCGGCCCCGCCGCTCGCCTTGCAGACGAGCAAGTCTATGGCATGGCGTTCCAGCAGATCACGCTCCTCGGACAGAGTGAACGGTCCGCGCCCGACGACCAATTCGTAGGAGCGAAGTGGGATGAGCCGCCCTGGCGGATCGATCATGCGCACCAGAAAATGCACGCCGGAAACTGCAGCGAACCGCGCGATCTCGCCGGCGCCGATCGTGAGCCAAACCCGCCGCCCGATCCGGCCGACTAGCGCGGCGGCAGCAGCCACATCGGCAACGTCGAGCCATCGGTCGAGCGGGTGCCTCGGCCAAGGCGGGCGCAACAGCAGCAGCCGCGGCACCGTCGCCAGATCGCAGGCGATCCGCGCTTCCAAAGAGATCCGCGCCGCGAACGGGTGAGTCGCATCGATTACCCGGTCGATCTCGTGCTCCGCGAGATAGGCGGCGAGGCGCCGGGGCCCCCCGAACCCGCCGATGCGGACCCGCCCGGGAAGAGGCCCCGGGGTTTGGGTTCTCCCGGCAAGCGAGGTGATGACCTCCAGGGGTTCGCCAAACCGGGTGATGGTCGCGCGCGCCAATTCCGCCGCCTCGGCGGTGCCCCCCAGGATCAATAGCCGTCTCGCCGTCATCCGCCAACCCGGGCGAGAAAGCCGCCCCCGCGATCGACGACGGCAACTTCGACCGCCGTCTTCCCGCACAGCGTCGCAAGCGCGACCTCGCGCGCCCGAGCCGCGACCGCACCGGCCATCGCCTCGCGTTTGCCGGCCGCGATTGCGAGAATCTCCGCGGCGCCCGTGGCGGTGCGGGCCTTCTCGGCTATCTCCGCATCGGCGCCGAGTTCGGCAAGGATCTCCACAAGCGCGGCAATATCGACCCGGCTTCGTGCCGAATGCAGATCGAGATGGCCCGAGGCGAGCTTCGCCAGCTTGGCAAACCCGCCGGCGATCGTGAGGCGCTCGATCGGATGAGAGCGCAGATATTTCAACGTGCCGCCGACGAAATCGCCCATATCGATCAGGGCGTGATCGGGAAGCCCGTACAGCTGTTGGACGGCGCGCTCCGAGGTCGCGCCGGTCGCGGCCGCGATGTGGTTCAAACGAGCGGCGCGTGCCACATCGATCCCGCGATGGATCGAGTGGATCCAGGAGGCGCAGGAATAGGGCACCACGACGCCGGTCGTGCCGAGGATCGAGAGGCCGCCGAGAATGCCGAGCCGGGCATTCATGGTCTTTTCGGCGAGCCGTTGCCCTCCCGGGATCGCCAGCGTGATGGTGACGTCCGGCGCCGGCGCTCCGTGTTCCGCGGCCACTGCGAGAAGGGCATCCCGCATCATCGCCCGAGGCGCCGGATTGATCGCCGGCTCGCCGACCGCGAGCGGCAGGCCGGGGCGGGTGACCGTGCCGACCCCCTCGCCGGCGGCAAAGCCGATGCCCGAGCCCGGAGCCGCCCACATGGTCTCCGCGATGACCAGCGCGCCATGAGTGACGTCGGGGTCGTCGCCCGCGTCCTTGACGACGCCGGCGCGGGTGCGGTCCTTGCCGAATTCGGCGAGCGCCAATGGAAAGCTCGCGAGGCCGCCGCGCGGCAAGCGGATCGAAACCGGGTCGGGGAAATGGCCCGCCAACAGCCCGGTGAAGGCGGCCCGTGCGGCTGCCGCGGCGCAGGCGCCGGTTGTCCAGCCTCGCCTCAACATCGTCGGAGCATCCCGCGCCATGCCGCAATCTTAGCAAAACCGGCGGGGATGACTACCTTGTGGCCTCATGCCATCGGATTGGGTCCTGCAGGTCCGCTTTGATCGATAACCCGTTTCTTGATCTGCCGGCGTTCGAACCGGGCAGCGTGTGGCTCGTCGGAGCCGGTCCGGGCGATCCGGGTCTGCTTTCCGTCTTGGCGCTGCACGCTCTCACGCATGCCGACATCGTGGTGTATGACGCCCTCGTCGACCGGCGCATCCTGCGTCTCGCTCGGACGGGCGCCGTGCTCGATCATGCGGGCAAGCGCGGCGGCCGTCCCTCGCCGAGCCAGCCGGACATCTCGGCGCGGCTCATCCGTCTAGCCGGGGCGGGAAAGCGCGTGCTGCGCTTGAAGGGAGGCGATCCCTGCGTGTTCGGGCGAGGCGGAGAAGAGGCGCTGGCACTCGCCGAGGCCGGTGTTCCGTTCCGCATCGTTCCCGGCATCACCGCTGGCATCGGCGGCCTCGCCTATGCCGGGATTCCCGTCACCCACCGCGAGACCAACTCGGCGGTCACGTTTCTCACCGGCCACGACAGCGGCGGCGAGGTGCCGGGCGCGCTCGATTGGGAGGCCATCGCCCGCGGCGCTCCGGTTCTGGTGCTGTATATGGCGTCGAGGCATCTGCCGAAAATCGTCGAGCGGTTGCAGGCGGGAGGGCGGCGATCCGACGAACCGGTGGCGGTGATCAGCCGAGCCACGACACCCGGCCAGTCGGTGCTGGTATCGACCCTCGGGGAGATTTCGGGCCTGGCGGCCGGTATCCGCCCTCCGGCGATCGTCGTGATCGGCGAGGTCGTGCGCCTGCGCGCGGCGCTTGATTGGGCCGGCAGGCTCGACCGGGCAAATGCTTCGCCGATGGCGGACCGGGAATGATTGGGCTCCTAAAACCGCCTCAGGCGCCGTTCGACTTTGCGCAGGAACATCCTACGGCGGAGATCGGTCCGGTAATCCATCCCGTAGAGTGCGAGCCACAAGGCGCGGGCGTCGCGCGGCACCAGATACCGCAGGCCGCGCATCAACGCGTGCCGGTTGGGATCGTGAAAGACGAATTTGTTCAGCCACCACGGCGAACCGTAAGTGGTGACCACGGCGAAACGCCGGATACTGCGCAGCAGAGGCAATGTCCGCCCGTTCTTGAGCTCGAAAGCGACGCCCGGAACCCACACCCGATCGATATATCCCTTGAGGATCGCCGGCATCCCGAACCACCAGGTCGGAAACACAAAGACCAGGCCTTCGGCGCGCCGCAACCGCTCGATCTCGCTCGCGACAGCGGCGGTATCGGGGGTCGGGCTGTGATAGGCTCGCCGCTCGCCGGCCCCGAGGACGGGTTGGAAGTTCTCGGAATAGAGATCGCAATCATCGACCTCGTGCCCTGCGGCGCTGAGCGTGTCGACGACCCGGCGGTGCAACGCCGACTGGAAGCTGCCCTCGACCGGATGTGCATAGATCACGAGAAACCGCATTACCGCCGTGCTCGCTGTGATGAAGGTTGATACCGGCCCGGGCTGGGGCGGCAATCCGTCATGACCGGTCGCGGCTTGGTCCTTGCCGCACCTTCTTCGGGTAGCGGCAAGACGCTGGTCACGGCGGGTTTGGCGCGATCGTTGCGCCGGCTGGGAGTGCGGATCGCGACGGCGAAGTCAGGGCCCGACTTCATCGATCCAAGCTTCCATAGCGTCGCCGCCGGCCGGCCTTGCCTGAACCTGGACGCCTGGGCGATGCGGCCGGCCACTTTGGCGCAGCTCGTCGGCGAGCTCGAAGCCGCCGCCGATATCGTCCTCTGTGAAGGGGCAATGGGCCTGTACGACGGGACAGGCCCGGGAGGCGAGACCGGTTCGAGCGCCGATCTCGCCCGGATCACCGGCTGGCCCATTGTGCTGATCGTCGACGCGCGCGGCCAGGCAGCGTCTGTCGCAGCGTTGCTCCGCGGGTTCGTCAGCCATTGTCCCTCCACCACGATAGCCGGGGTCATCTTCAACCGGGTCTCGAGCGACCGGCATGCCGCGCTTCTCGCCGATGCCGTCGCCCGCCATCTTCCCTCGCTCGCTTGCCTCGGCGCACTGCCGGCTGATCCTGCGCTGGCGCTGCCCGCGCGACATCTGGGGCTCGTGCCGGCCGACGAGGCCGGCGACAGCGAGCGAATTATAGACCGCAGCGCCGCGCTGATCGGGAGAGCTATCGATCTGCGATGCCTCATGGCGCAGGCCAAGAGCTCGACCCTCGCGGTCGCCGCGCAGACCCCTCCTGTCCCGAGATTGGGCCGGCACATCGCCGTGGCGCGCGACCGGGCTTTCTGTTTTGCCTACGCTGCCATGCTGCAAGGCTGGCGGCTGGGCGGCGCCGAGCTCTCCTTTTTCTCACCCCTCGCCGGCCAGCCGCCCGATCAGGCCGCGGATGCGGTTTACCTCCCCGGCGGCTACCCGGAGCTGTGGGCCGCCCGGCTCGAAGGTGCGGAAGCCTTTATCACCGGTCTCCGCCAAGCTGCTGCAGAAGAAAAGCCGGTGTACGGGGAGTGTGGCGGCTACATGGTTCTCGGGGACGCCTTGATCGACGGCGAGGGGCGAACTCGCCGCATGGCGGGACTGTTGCCGCTGGTCACGAGCTTTGCCGAACGGCGGCGGCATCTCGGCTACCGCTGCGCGACGCTGCTGCGCGATGCGCCGCTGGGAGCGACCGGCGCGCGCTTCCGCGCGCATGAATTTCACTACGCGACGACGGTTTCCGAGGGCGCGGCCGAGCCGCTATGGGCGGTGGCCGATTCGCAGGGAAGAACCCTCGATCGCGCCGGCTTGCGGCACGGCTCGGCTTTCGGCTCCTTCCTTCACCTGATCGACTGCCGCGACGAGCCAAGACCCCTCCCTTGAGGTGGGCCGAGGCGGGGAACGGCCGATTCGACGCCAAGCCTTGTTTCAAGGACTTCCCGGACGACAAATCGCAAGCCGCGCAGAAGCGGCTTTGGCGATCGCTTGCAGCGTTCTTATCATTGTCGGTGTATCGCAAGGGGGTAGTCGGTCTTGGTCTCGGTAGGCATGCGGCGCGGCCCATCATCGGGCGCCGGTATCGATGCGCAGGTGGCGGCGCTGGATATCCAGGCCCCGGTTTCCGTCCGGGTCAGCCCACGGGCGCGGCGGATCGCGCTGCGGATCGATGCTGCCGAGCGCCGCGTCGAGCTGGTTCTGCCGCGCGGCGTGCCGGCGAGCCAAGGTTTGCGATTTTTGGCGGCCAAGCGGGGATGGGTCGCCGCCCGGCTCGAAGCGTTGCCGCAGCAGGTCCCGTTTGCCGAGGGCGCGATCGTGCCGGTGCTCGGGGTTCCCCATCGCATCCGGCGGGAAGCCCACGCGGCAGCACCGGCGGTCGCCATCCTCGACGGCGAAATCAGAGTACGCGGCGACCCGGCGCATCTTGCGCATCGAGTCCGCGATCACCTCGCCGCGACCGCCCGCAGCGAGCTCGCCCGCCGGGCCAGGCTGCTTGCGCCCCGCATAGGGCGCAATGTCGTGCGGGTCAATGTGCGCGACACGAAGAGCCGATGGGGCAGCTGCTCGGGGAACGGAAACCTCTCCTTCAGCTGGCGATTGATCTTCGCCCCCGAGCAGGTGATCGACTACGTCGTCGCGCACGAGGTGGCTCACCTCGCCGAGATGAACCATGGGCCGCGCTTTTGGCGCCTGGTCGAGAGCCTCTCGCCCGGCACCGCAGCGCCGCGGGCGTGGCTCAAGCGCCACCGCAGCCGCCTTCTTTCCTACGGCTGATTGTTAGGAACGGCGATCCGGGCTGCTGCTCTCAGCGCGGCGCCCGCAATCCCGCCGTGGGCTGCCGCATGATCCACAGCAGCAGCAACAGGCCGGGGATGCACAGCACCGTGCTCAACAGAAAGAACGGGGTCCAGCCGAGCAGCAGTGGCGAGCTTGCCGCCCCATGCCGAAAGGATCGTCCGGCCCACCCCGGCGAGCGAGGAAAGCAGTGCATATTGCGTCGCCGTGAAGGCGACATTGCACAGGCCCGACAAATAGGTAACGAAGGCGGCCGAACCCATCCCGTTCGTCAGATTCTCGATGCCGATGGTCAGCGAGAGCGCCAAAAGGTCATGGCCGGCCCAAGCCTGAACCACATACATCAGGTTGGACAGCATCTGCATCACACCGCAGGCGAGCAGCGCGCCGAACACGCCGATGCGGGTCACGACGACCCCGCCCAAGGCGAGCCCGGCGAGGGTCGCGGCAAGGCCATAGATCTTGCCGATATTGGCGACCTCGATCTTGGCGAAGCCCAACGACACATAAAGCGGGGTCGCCATCGTCCCGGCGAGCGCTTCGCCAAATTTGTAAAGGATGGTGAAGAGCAGAATCGCTGCCAGCAGGCCAGTTCCGGTGCGACGATGCAGATCGACAAACGGCGCCGTGACCGCGCGGCCCGCCCATGCGCGCAAACGCTCGCCGACGGTGGTTCCGGGCAGCGCTTCGAGAGGGCGGATTCCCCCGGGTTCCGGCGTCAGCCATACCGTTACGATGCCGACCAGCATCAGCGCCGCCATCATGCCATAGGCAAAGGCCCAACCTCCAAACGCCGCGGCATAAAGCGCCCCCGCTCCGGCGGCGAGCATGCCGAAGCGATAACCCCACTGCGTCGCCGCAGCGCCGGCGCCTTGCTCTTCGGGGCGCAGCAGCTCGATCCGGTAGGCGTCGATGACGATATCCTGGCTCGCCGACAGAAAGGCGACGATCACAGCGGCAAGGGCGGTCATCGCGGGATCGATGCGCGGATCGGTGAGGCCGAGCCCGAGGATCGCCAGGGCGAGCGGGATTTGGATCGCCAAGGCCCAGCCGCGCCGCCGCCCGAGCCGCGCGGTCAACCCGGGGATCGGCAGCCGGTCGATCAGCGGCGACCATACGAACTTGAAATTGTAGGAGATGCCGACGAGGCTAAAGAAACCGATCGTCGTCAACGACACGCCGATCTCGGCGAGCCAGAACGACAAAGTGGCGGCGGTGAGCGCGAGCGGCAGCCCGCTCGAAAACCCCATCAGCAGCACCGCGACCAGCCGCGGCTCGCGATAGATGGCGAGCGACGACCACCATCCGGCCGCCGTTTCTCTCGCGGGCTGTCCCGCGTGTTGCTGCGGTGCGAGCCCCTCACCCCAGCCCTCTCCCGGCAAGCGGGCCGAGGGAGGGGTCCCCGTGGCCGGAGGGCTGGAGGCAGCCACTGGCCCTCTTAAGACTTCTTCCCGGTTTTCTCGGCGTCGGCCGCGACCTGCATTTTGACGATCTTGTCGGGATTGGTCACGGTGCCGTTGCGGTTGGGGTCGCCCTTCTTGATCTGGTCGACATACTCCATGCCGGAGGTGACCTTGCCCCAGATCGTGTATTTGCCGTCGAGCGAGGGGGCCGGCGCGAACATGATGAAGAACTGGCTGTCGGCGCTGTTCGGGTCCGAGGCGCGGGCCATCGAGACGATGCCGCGCAAGTGCTTTTCGTCCGAGAACTCGGCTTTGAGCTTATGGCCCGAGCCGCCGGTGCCGTCGCCTTTGGGGTCGCCGGTCTGCGCCATAAAGCCGTCGATCACCCGATGAAAGACGATCCCATCATAAAAGCCCTGGCGCACCAGCCTCTTGATTTGCGCGACCGTGTCCGGCGCCAGATCGGGGCGCATTTCGATGACGACCCGGCCGGCCGGAACGTCCATGTAGAGTGTGTTTTCGAGATCTGCAGCCATCGCCTTGCCTCCGAAGATCAGCGCGGCGATGAGCAGCAGCAGCCTGCTCAGCGCTGCCATGATGTCGTCCTTGATGAAGAGAGTCGGGGCAGACCTTACCGGAAGCGCCCAGGCGGGATCAAGGCGGCTCGGACTGAGACACTACCCGGACGTGAGGTCGCGCTGGTACCAGCCGCCGCGCCGGAAACGGTCGAGATAGGTCGGCAGGATCGCTTCGACCGGGGTCGGCGTGATGCCGAGGCTCGACAAGGTCAATGCCCCGGGCGACACGATGTTGTCGCGTTTCAGAAGCTCGACCTGGTCGGGCGTAAGCGGCGGGTTCGGAAGAATCGACATCAGCTTCGCCTGAAGCTCGGCAACGCCGAAGGGCAGGTCGATGAACCAGCGCTTGCGGCGAATCTCGCGGAGCAGCAGCTCCAGGAGCTCCCGAAACGTGTAGATTCTTCGGCCCGCCGAGCTCGTAGGTGCGCCCGGCCGTTGCCGGGTCCTCGAGGCATTTGACCACCGCATCGGCAACGTCGCCGACATAGACCGGCTGAAAGCGCGTCTCGCCGCCGCCGATCAACGGCAGGACCGGCGAGAGCATCGCCATCGCCGCGAAGCGGTTGAAGAACTGGTCTTCCGGGCCGAATACCACGGCAGGCGCGCAGGATGGTGACCGTCGGAAAGGCGTCGCGCACGGCTTGCTCGCCGGCCGCCTTGGTCCGGGCATAAGCCGAGGAGGAACGTGAATCGGCCCCGATCGCCGAGAGATGGACAAAGCGCTCGAACTCCCGCCTCACGCGCGAATCGGGCAAGCAAGGCGGGCCCGGTATGGTGCACCCGCTCGAAGGTTTGCGACCTGGTCTCTCGCAGAATTCCCACGCAGTTGACCAGGCCGTCATTGCCGGCGAAAAAGGCGGGCAGCAGCACCTCGTCGTCGATCGCGAGGTTGAGAGGCTGGACCTGCCCAACCTCGCCCATCGGGCGGAGAAACTTTGCCTCCTCGGCATTGCGGCAGCCGACCGGGACGACATCGCCGCGAGCGGCCAGACGCTTGACGACGTAGCGGCCGATAAAACCCGACCCGCCGAGCACTGCGGTTCGACGATTTCTCATGATGTTCCCCAGCTGCGCCCGCCTTGGCGCCCGATGACCGGTCTTCTATAACCCAACGCCCTGCGTCGGCGAAGCGTTTGGGCCTGCTCGATCGCCTCCGACGCACGTTGACATCGAAGGGTGCCGGGCTTATCTCGGCTCTCCCGAGACGCCCAGGTGGCGGAATTGGTAGACGCGCTAGATTCAGGTTCTAGTGGGCGAAAGCTCGTGGAAGTTCGAGTCTTCTCCTGGGCACCATCTCGGGGCGCGGGAAGCGCAACGGGCCGCTGCCCGGGATGACCCATCGGCTTTACCGCGGTGATCTGCCCGAAAATGTCGCGTTCGGTTCGGTTGTCGCAATCGACACCGAGGCGATGGGGCTCAACCCGCATCGCGACAGGCTGTGCCTCGTCCAGCTCTCGGCGGGGGACGGCGACGCGCATCTCGTGCAGTTCGCGCCCGGCGGTTACGCCGCCCCCGGCTGAAGTGCCTGCTCGCCGACCCTGCCGTCCTCAAGCTGTTCCATTTCGCGCGCTTCGATCTCGCAATGATCTATCATATATCTTGGGATCATGGCGCTGCCCAGTCTATTGCACAAAGATCGCCTCGCGGCTCGCCCGTACCTTTACAGATCGGCACGGGCTGCGCGATTTATGCAAGGATCTGGTCAATATCGACTTGTCGAAGCAGCAGCAGAGCTCGGATTGGGGGGCAGACGCGCTGACCGAAGAGCAGCTGCGCTATGCGGCGTCGGACGTGCTCCATCTGCATGCCTTGCGCGACCGGCTCGATGCGATGCTGGCCCGCGAGGGGCGCGAGGGGCTTGCACGAGCCTGCTTCGAATTCCTGCCGCATCGCGTCCTGCTTGATCTCGAGGGCTGGTCGGAGCAAGACATCTTCGCGCATTAGGCGCGCGATCGAGGGGGAGGGGGTATTGGTGGACTCACTGCGGCTCGAACGGTTCGTCGGCGCGCCATGAGCGAGGCGCTTCTTCGCGATCGGCGGGCTGCCGATCACCTGCCGGTGATCTCGACGAGACGGCGGCCCGCAGCGAGCCGCGCGACAGGGCGGATCTCGGCCGTCGCCCGACGCGTCATCCGTGCCGAGATCCGCGGCCTCGAGAGCCTGGCCGAAACGCTGGACGGGGTGTTTCACAAGGCTGTCGATGGCGTGCGCCGCAACTCGGGGGCGGATCATCGTCACCGGGATCGGCAAGAGCGGCCACATCGCCCGCAAGATCGCGGCGACCCTCGCCTCGACCGGCACGCCTGCGCAGTTCGTCCATGCCGTCGAGGCAAGCCACGGCGATCTCGGCATGATCGGGGCGGGGGACGCCATCCTCGCTTTGTCGAATTCGGGCGAGACCACCGAGCTCGCCGACATCATCGCCTACTCGCGGCGTTTCAATATCCCGCTGATCGCGATCACCGGGGGCCGACGTTCGACTCTCGCCGGGGCGGCCGACATCGTGCTGCTGCTGCCGGATGCCGCCGAGGCCTGTCCGATGGGCCTGGCCCCGACGACCTCGACCACGACGATGATGGCGCTCGGTGATGCGTTGGCGCTCGCCCTTCTCGAACGCAAGGGCTTTTCTTCGACCGATTTTCAGCGGTTTCATCCGGGAGGCAGGCTGGGGCGCCAGCTCTTGCGGGTGCGCGACGTCATGCACCAGCAATTCGAGATCCCGCTGGTCTCGCCGGCCGCGCTCATGTCCGAGGCGATCTTGGTGATGACCGCCAAAAGTTTTGGCTGCGTCGGCGTATGCGCGACCGACGGGCGGCTGATCGGCGTGATCACCGACGGTGATTTGCGCCGGCACATGGGGGATTCGCTGCTCGGCGAAAAAGTGCAGGAGGTGATGCGCCAGAATCCGAAGACGATCACGGCAGGGGCGCTCGCGGCGGACGCGCTGGGGCTGATGAACCGACAGGCCATCACCTCGCTCTTTGTTGTCGACGAGGCCGGTAGCCCCATCGGCTTCGTGCATATGCACGATTGCTTGCGGGCCGGTGTCGCATGAGGTCCGGGGGGGCCAGCGGTTCGGTAAAGCTGCTGGAGCCGCCAATGCGGCAACCGCTCGCCGCGGCTTGGCCGAGACCGGGCGAAACCGAGGCGCCGCGGCGGTCGCGGCTTGCCACCGACCGTCACAGCCGCCGCGTGGCGCTGTTGAAGTATGTGCTGCCCGTCATCGGCGCAGCGCTGCTGGTGCTGGTTGCGGCGTGGCCGCAGCTCGGCCCCTTGTGGGAAAGCGTGCGGCTCGGTTTCGCGTTGATCGACCTGCGCGAAGCCCGCGAGCTGCGCATGCTGAACCCCCGCTACGCCGGGATCGACCGGTTCAATCGGCCCTATGTCGTGACTTCGGCAGTCGGCCGCCAAGTGCCCAGCCGAGACGATCTGATGTCGCTGGAGCGGCCGAGGGCGGAGATGACCATGCGCGCCGGCGCCTCGGTCGTGATGACGGCCGCCACGGCGATGTACCAAGCCCAGGCCCAGCTGCTGGATCTGTTCGACGATGTCACCCTGGTCCACGAAAACGGCACCCATTTTGTGACGAAGACCGCGCATGTCGATGTATCCGCCAGCACGGCCGAGGGTCACGACCCGGTGAGCGGGCACGGGCCTTCGGGCGATATCACCGCGCAAGGCTTCCGCATCCTCGACAAGGGCGATCGTGTCATTTTCACCGGAAAATCCAATCTTCTTCTCAAGGGGAGCAAACCCGGCACGACCGCGCCGGCGCCTCCGGCGTTGCCGCCCGAGATAGCCGCCGCGGCCGCTCAGATCGAGGCAGGCGGCGGCCGTGCCTCCGGCAGCCGAGCAGGTTTCCCCCCATGGGGTCGCCGCCGAGGCTCCTCGCCTGCAACCAGCAGCCGGTCCTGCAACCAGGACGCGGGAGGCTGCGCGCGACTCCCCCAAAGGGCGGGCCAGGAGCTCTCCGGGCGGCCGGCCGGGAAAGGGGTAATGCCGGCAACCGATCATCGTCGGCGGACCTGGCGAATGTTCGCCGCGCTGCCCCTTTGCTGCTGCCTCTCCGTTTCGCAGGCGGCCGCGCAGGGGTTGAGCCTCGGCAGCGCGTCCGAGGATCGGCCCATCGAAATCTCGGCCAATTCCGGGATCGAGTGGCAACAGGATGCGCAAGTCTACATCGCGCGCGGCAATGCCGCGGCCAAGCGCGCGCACACGGAAGTGCACGCTGATACGCTGACCGCGCACTACCGAAAGAGCAAGGCTGGCGGCGGCGATAACGAAATCTACCGCCTCAATGCCGACGGCCGCGTGACGATCAAGGGCGAGCGGCAGACCGTCGTCGGAGATCAAGCGGTGTACGATGTCGACCAGCAGATCGGCATCGTCACCGGAAAGGGGCTGAAGCTGACGACCGCGACCGATGTGGTCACCGCTCGGGACAGCCTCGAATGGTACGACGCAAAGCAGCTTGCGGTGGCCCGCGGCGACGCGGTTGCCATCCGGGACACCAAGCAGATCCGCGCCGATGTGCTGACCGCTCACATGACAAAGGACAAACCGGCGGTCGCCGGGAGCAGCTCCGACGGCAAGCCGGCGGCAGCCGGGCCAGCGGCCAAGCCGGGCACTTCGGCGGGGCCGCTAGCCGGCGATACCGGGTCCCGGATCAGCCGGATCGACGCCCAGGGCAATGTCCTCGTCTCGACCGCGACCGATATCGGACGCGGCGATTATGGGGTGTATAACGCGGAGAGCGGTATCGTGACGCTGCTCGGCAACGTCACGGTCACCCGCGGAGCGAACACCATTCGAGGCCAGTATGCCGTCGTGGATCTCAACAACAATATCAGCCGCATGATGCCGGCGCCGGCAACTCCCGGCGCCGCGCCGTCGAGAGTCGAGGGCCTCTTTGTCCGCCAGGACAAGCCCGCAGCGCCAACCGCCCCCGGCCCGAACGCCGGCGCCGCCGCGGTCAGCCCGCCAAAGCCGTGAGCATGGAGAGCAACGCCTACCGCTTCAGCGTCGGTTCGGCTGCGGCAGACCGGCGGCCGCGGCTCGTCGCCGACAACCGCGGTCTGCTCGGGCGGGGGCTGGGCAAGAGCTTCAAGCGGCGGCCGGTGCTGCGGGATGTCAACATCTCCGTGCAACGCGGCGAGGTGGTCGGTCTGCTGGGCCCGAACGGGGCCGGGAAGACGACGTGCTTCTACATAATTACCGGGCTGATCGCCGCCGATACCGGGATGGTCAGCCTCGACGGGCGCGACATCACCGAGCTTCCGATGTATCGCCGGGCTCGGCTCGGCATCGGATATTTGCCGCAGGAGGCGTCGATATTTCGCGGGCTCACTGTCGAGCAGAATATTCGGGCGATCCTTGAGATCGCCGAGCCGGCCCGGGATGTGCGCGAGACGATCCTCGATGCTCTGATGGCCGAATTCTCGATCACGCATTTGCGCCGGACGCCGGCAATGGCGCTGTCCGGCGGCGAGCGTCGGCGTTGCGAGATCGCCCGGGCCTTGGCCACCCAACCCCATTTCATTCTTCTCGACGAGCCGCTCGCGGGTATCGACCCGATTGCGCTCGCCGATATCCGCGACCTGGTCGCCCATCTCAAGGATCGCGGCATCGGGGTCTTGATCACCGATCACAACGTGCGTGAGACCCTGGAAATCGTCGATCGCGCCTATATCCTTCACGAAGGGCGGGTCTTGATGGAGGGTGCGCCCGCCGAGATCGTAGTCGACGCGGATGTCAGACGCGTTTACCTGGGAGAGAGGTTTAGCCTATAAGCCGCTCCTGAACGGAGCGCGATGTGAATAGGTCGGGTTACTCCCAACGGCTCGAGCTGCGCCAGTCGCAGGCGTTGGTCATGACGCCTCAGCTGCAGCAGGCGATCAAGATGCTGCAGCTCTCGAACCTCGAGTTGAGCCAGTTCATCGACACGGAGATCCAACAGAACCCGTTGCTGGAGCGCCGCGAGGCGAGGCTCGACGAGGCGGCTTCGGCAAACGGCGTCGGCGCCGGGGAGAGCCCTTCACCCTCCCGGCTGGAGGAAACGGTTGCCGGCGAGTTCACGCCCGAGGCGGCCGAGCACTGGCATGCCGCATTCGGAGATGAAGGGGACGGCTCGCTCGATCGCGGCAGCGAGCCGCACTTCTGGCAAACGCGCGACGGGGCTCTCGATGCCGGCGATCGACCTGGAGATCGAGCAAACGGCGACCCGCCCGCGCACATTGCGCGAGCATGTGCTCGAGCAGATCGGGGCCGATCTCGGCGAACCGCGGGACCGGGTCATCGCGCTGCATCTCCTCGATCTGCTGGACGAGACCGGGTACATTAGCGCCGGGCTCGAAGGGGTGGCGCAACTCCTCGCGTGCGAGATCGCCCATATCGAAGCGGTTCTCGGGCGGCTACAGCAGTTTGATCCACCCGGCGTGTTCGCTCGCGATCTGCCCGAATGTCTAGCCCTGCAATTGCGCGACCGCGACCGCCTGGACCCGGCAATGCAGGCTCTCCTCGACAACCTGCCGCTCCTGGCGGCCCGCAACATTCCCGCGCTCGTCCGGCTGTGCGGGGTCGATGCCGCCGACATCGCAGACATGATTGCCGAGATCAAATCGCTCGATCCCCGCCCGGGGCTCGCTTTCGATCCGCCGCTCGCCCAGCCCGTCGTTCCCGACATCCTGATGCGCGCGCAGCCCGACGGCGGCTGGATCGTCGAACTCAACGCGGAAACCCTGCCCCGGGTTTTGGTCAACAACCGATATTGCGCGCAGATACGGCGAGCGGCCCGCAGCAAGGTCGAGAAAGACTACCTCACCGAGCGGCTGCACGCGGCCAAATGGCTGGTCAAATCGCTGCATCAGCGGGCCACCACCATCCTCAAAGTCGCGGCGGAGATAGTGCGGCAGCAGGACGCGTTTTTCCGGCGCGGGGTGCAATCGCTGCGGCCCCTGATCTTGCGCGACATTGCAGACGCGATCGGCATGCACGAGAGCACGATCAGCCGCGTGACCAGCAACAAATACATGGCGACGCCACGCGGCCTCTATGAGCTCAAATATTTCTTCACCTCCTCAATCCCGGCCTCGCATGGCAACGGCGCGCATTCCGCCGAAGCGGTGCGCCATCGCATCCGCGGCCTGATCGATCGGGAACCTGCCGAAGAGACCCTTTCAGACGAACGGATCGTCGAATTGCTGCAGCAGGATGGCGTCGAGATCGCCCGCCGGACGGTGGCGAAATATCGCGAAGCGATGCGCATCCCATCCTCGGTGCAGCGGCGCCGGGAAAAGCTGTTGGCGCTTTGAGCGGGTTGCCGCAGTGGCTCGGCCGCAATGCCAACGACGTGGCTTGATCGTGCATTGCCGCGTTCCCACGTTCGCACCTTGGGGCGCATCAAAGGCAGCCCAGCCCTAGCGGGAGGGGTCATCACATTCATGCAGCTGACACTCACGGGGAAGCAGATCGATGTCGGCGACGCCTTGCGGCGCCATGTCGAAAACAGCCTCAGCGCCATTCTCGACAAATATTTCGGCTCGGCGATCGAAGCCCATGTCGTGGTCTCGCGGGAAGCGCATCTGAGCCGGGCGGAGCTTTCTGTTCGGATCGGCCGCGGCATCGTCGTCAACGCGCATGCCGCCGCCTCGGAGCTCTACGCTGCCTTTGACGCCGCCGCCGATCGGGTCGCCAAGCAGCTGCGCCGGTACAAGCGGCGCTTGCGGGACCACCACGCCAAGGCTCGCGACCCTTCCGCCGCGGGCGAACGCGCGATGGCCTATGTCTTAGCGCCGGTGGCCGAGGAAGAAGAGGACGCGGAAGCCGCGGGGGAACAGGCGCCTCCCGAGCAGGCAGGCGGCGCGCCGGCGGTGGTTGCCGAAATGAGCACGGAACTGCCCAACCTTACGGTCGGTGAGGCGGCCATGCGAATGGATCTCGCCGATGCGCCGGTATTGCTGTTCCGCAACCGATCGCATGGCGAGCTCAACCTCGTCTATCGTCGCGCCGACGGGAACATCGGATGGATCGATCCACAGCTCGATGCCGGCCACCGAAACGCGCGTCTGCGCGCCTCCCGGGCCGAGCCGCCACCATGATCTGAGGCCGGTTCGGCGCCGCTACGGGTCCGACGCTCCAGAGCTAACGAGGTTCAGCGGATCGGGGTCATGGAAATAGCCGATCTGATTATGCCCCGCAGCGTGATCGCGCAGTTGCGCGCGGCGAACAAAAAGCAAGCGCTTCAGGAGCTTGCAAAACGCGCCGCCGCGACCACCGGTATCCATGAGCGCGCCATTTATGATGTGCTGACCGAACGAGAGAGGCTCGGCAGCACGGGGATCGGGACGGGAGTTGCGGTCCCGCACGGCAAGCTGCCCGAGCTCGCCAAGCTGCACGGCATCTTTGCCCGGCTGGAGCGCCCGATCCCGTTCGAGGCGGTCGACGATCAGCCGGTCGACCTGATCTTTCTGCTGCTGGCGCCGGAAGCCGCCGGAGCCGACCATCTGAAGGCGCTCGCGCTGGTAACCCGGCTGTTGCGCGACCGAATGGTCTGCGAAAAGCTGCGCGGCACCGACAATGCGGACGCGCTTTATGCCCTTCTGACCGACACCACCTCCGAGCTCGCCTAGCTTATTCGGTCAGCCAATACGGTTTGGCGAGCGCCAAGTCGGTCGGGAAGACGGTCACCGGCTCGCCTTTTTGCCACTGCGCAAAGATCAGCGGCACGTCTTGACGGCGGCCCTTGTCGTCGAACCGGATCGGCCCGGGAAACGCGAGCTTGGCGGGGCCATCCGTCAGGTTCATTGCACGGATCGCCCCGGTCACCTTCTCGCGGTCGGCGGCGCCGGCGCGTTCGAGCGCCTCCTTCAAAATCCACATGTCGCCATAGGTCGTCAGGCTGTCCTGCGTCATCCACGGCTCCCCGGTGCGCTTCTTGAACTGCTCGATGAATGCCTCCTGACCTTTGAACGGCCAGTCGGCGACGCTGAACAGCAGGCCTTCGAGGAGCTCGGGCCCGATCACTTTCTTCAGCTCGGGCGAGCCGAAGGGCGCGCCATTGCCGACCACCGGGAGGCGCCCCTTGCCGAGCCCGAATTCGTCCAGCTTTTCGAGCACCAGCTTGTTGTCCGGGGTGCTGGAGATCGGCAGCAGCAGAAAATCGGGCCGCGCGGCTCGCACCTTTTCAATGAGCGGCGTCGCGTCCGACAAAGGCGGCGTAAAGATCTGGTCGACGACGAGCTTGAGGCCGAGCTTCTCCAGCCCGCCTTCGCGCAGCGGCTTGGCGAAGCTGACCGGCGAGGCCGTGTTGTCCATCAAGATGCCAACGGTCTTGGGCCGCTTGCCGGCGACCTTTTCCGCCAGATCGAGCGCCGCCGGGACCGTCTCGGCCGCCTGCCGGTCGGCCGTCGGCGAGGTCTGGAAGATGTATTTGAAGCCGCGGTTGGTGATCAGGTCCGAATAGGAGAGCGTCAGCCAGGGCAGCTGGGCACGCTCGGTGACTTCGGTCACGGCCAGCGTGAACGAGCTGAGCCAAGCGCCGGTGCCGCCGACCAGATCCGGGTTCTGCGCCAAGAGCCGCTGCGCGGCGTTCTTGGCCTTCTCGGTGCTGTCGCCGGCATCGGCCGCGACCAAACTCATCTTGGCGCCGCCCAGCGCCTTCACCCCGCCTTTTTGGTTGATCTCCTCGAGCGCCATATCGGCGCCCATCCGCATCAGCTGGCCTTGCCGCGCCCAGGGGCCGGACAGCGGGGCGATCATCGCCACCTTGACTTCCGTGGCTTGCGCCACAGCCGGCCGCAATCCCGTACCGATGACGCCTGCCGCCGCCAAGCCCACCCCGAACTCGCGCCTCGTCGGTCTCCGTCTCATCGGCCGGCCTCTTCCGCTATCGTTACCGTGTCGGCAACCCGATCCATCCAGCGCCTGCCGAGATAGGCCTCGATCACGCGGCGGTCGCGGACGACCTCATTCGGCGGTCCGGCGGCGATCAGCCTGCCGTGGTCGAGCACGCTGAATACATCGACGAGCTGCACCATCGCCTGCATCGTATGCTCGATGATCAGCACCGTCACGCCCTCGTCGCGGACCTGCCGGATTACGTCCAGAATGCCGGCGAGATCCTCGTGGGCGAGCCCGGCCAGGGTCTCGTCGAGCAATATCAGCCGCGGATGCGGCACGAGCGCGCGTGCCAATTCCATCAGCCGCAATTCCCGCGTGGTCAGCCCTGCCGGCGAGAACCCCGGCGCGGTCGGCGAGCCCGACCCGGTCGAGCGCCGCCTTCGCGATCTGCTCGGCGGCTGCATCGTCCCGCGCCCCGACATAGGCGCCGACCACGACGTTTTCGAGCAAGGTCATGCGCGGGAAGGCGCGCACCACCTGGAACGTCCGGCCGACGCCGCGGCGGCAGACCTGGCTCGGCCGCAGCCCGAGGAGGGATGCGCCGGCGAAGGTGATGGCGCCGCTGTCAGGAGGAAGAAACCCGTTGATGACGTTGAAGAGCGTCGTCTTGCCTGCGCCGTTCGGGCCGATGATGCCGTGCAGGCTGCCCTCGCGAACGGCGAGATCGATGCCGTCGAGCGCTTGCAGGCCGCCAAACGAGACGCCGATCCCGCGCAGGACGAGCAGCTCGCTCCCGTGCGTCGGCCGTGGCGCCGGCGCGGCGGCGACAACCGGCCGCGGCGCGGCGGTGAGCCGCCGCTCGGCTCGCGGCTTGGCCAGCCGGTCGCGGAGGCGCCAATAGACGCCTTCAGGCGCGAGCAGGATGATGACGATGATCGCGACGCCATAGACGACGCCCTGAATGCCGGGCAGCACATCGCCGAGCTCGCCGTTGAGCCCCTCGGCGAGCGGCACCAATATCACCGCGCCGATCACCGGGCCCCACAAGCTGCCGATCCCGCCGAACAACGCAAGGATCAGCGGCTGGGCCGAGACCAGCATGCCGAACACGCTTTCGGGTGTGACGACCAGCAATACCACGGCATAGAGGCCGCCGGCCATCGCCGCCAGCGCCCCGCTCAGCACGATTGCCCGCATCTTCCAGCGCCATGTGTCGATCCCGGCGGCCTCGGCGGCCGGCTCGTTCTGTTTGATCGCGAGCAACGCCATGCCGAAGCGCGAATTCTCGACGCGCAGCGACACCGCGAGGGCGAGGACCAGCAGGCCGAGCGCGAGCAGCACGTAGACCCGCGGATCGGCGAACTGCATGTAGAGAAGCGGCGCCTCGCGCTTCATCGGCAGCGATACCTCCTGGTACCCCAGCCATTGGAAGACATAGAGCACCGCCAGCGGGTAGGCGAGCATCGCGAGCGCGAAATAATGCCCGCGCAGCCGGAAGGTCGGATACCCGATCAGCGCCCCGGCGACGCCGCCGACAACGGCGCCGAGAGGGATCCCGAGCCATGGCGTCACGTCGAAATGAACCAGCCCGAGGGTCACCGTATAGGCGCCGAGCCCCCAGAACGCCGCATGGCCGAACGAGAAATAGCCGCTGTAGCCGCTGAGGATGTTCCAGGCCAGGGACAGCACCGCCCACAGCAGGACCTGGGTCAAAACCAGCTGGTAATAAGCGCTCCGAAGGACGAGCGAGATCAGCAGAACGACCACTGCGACAAAAAAGATCGCCCAGCGCTGCCGTGCGGCGGAACCGGTCATGTGCGTTCGCTGAGACGGCCGAACAGCCCCTGCGGCCGCAGGAAGATGATCAGCAGAAAGACGACAAAGATCGCCGTGTTCTGCAGCTGGTAGGGCAGCACCAGGGTCGACATCTGCTGGATGATGCCGATCAGCAGCCCGCCCCAGAACGCGCCGAGGATGCTGCCGAGGCCGCCCAGCACCACCCCGGCATACATCACGATGACGAAATCGAACCCGACATAGGGCTGAAAAGACTGCGAGCCCGCCAACAAGCCCGCCGGCTATCGCGGTGATGCCCACCCCGAGGCTCCAGGCGATGCGGTGGGCGCGGTCGACATCGATGCCCATGTAGAGCGCGGCGGCGCTGTTGTCGGCAGCCGCGCGCAGGGCCTTGCCGATCCGTGTGCGCGCCAGGAACAGGTAGACGCCGACGACCAGCGCGACCGCGACGAGGAAGCTCACGACGCGCGCCTGGTTGAGAAGCACCGGGCCGATCTCCCAGGAGCGGCGCGACAGCGGCGTGCGGATCCCCTCCGGGGTCGATCCGAAGACGATCAGCCCGCCATTCTGCAGGATCAGCGACAGCCCCAAGGTGACGATGATCTGGCCGTAGGCTCCCGCCCCCTCCGAGGACGCCACGCCGGCGCCGGTGACGCGCGAGACGACAAAGCGGTGCACGACCCAGCCGATCGCAAAGACGATCGGCCCGGCGAGAAAGGCGGCGATGATCGGCCCGGCATAGGGGCCGAGAAAATTGAGGATGCCGTAGCCCGCCGTCAGGTAGAACGCGGCGTACATGCCGAGCATCAGAAAATCGCCTTGCGCGAAATTGATGACCCGCATCGAGCCGAAGATGATGCCGAGGCCGATGCACATCAGCGCATAGGCGCCGCCGACCGTCACCCCGGCGGCGAGCGCCTGCAGAAAGGCGGCAAGGGAGGGCAACAAATTAAAGATCAGCCCATCCCCAACCGCTCGGAGGCGATGCGGGCCCCCTCGGCGAGGGACTTTAGCTTTGCCCAGACGACGTCCTCGGCGACGCGGCCCATGCCGGCCGAGGTGTCGAAGCCGCAATCGGTGCCGGCAATCACCCGATGCGGATCCCCAACCGCGCCGGCGACGCGTTCGAGCCGGTCGGCGACCGCTTCGGGGTGCTCGACGAAATTGGTCAGGCTGTCGATGACGCCGGCGAGGATGATCTGGTCGTCGGCTAGCGGCAGCTTTGCGAAGACTTTGTATTCGTGGGCGTGCCGGGGGTTGGCAAAGGGGAAGAAAAAAGCGCCGACTTTGGCCTGCCGGATCGCCGGCAGGATGTCCGCCAGCGGCACGTCGCGATCGTGCGGGCCCTCGTAATTTCCCCAGCAGACATGAAGCCGGACACGGTCGCGCGGGATGGTTTCCAGCGCCTTGTTGATCGTCGCCACGACGCGCTCGACAAAGCCGAGAAAATCGCCGAGCGGCCGGTCCTGATAGGAGAGGTGACGCTCGAGGGCGAGATCCGGGCAATCGAGCTGCAGCAGGAAGCCGTGCCGGACGATCGCCTCGTATTCGGGCTTGAGCGCTGCGCCGAGCGCGTCGAGATAAGCCTCTTCAGCTGTCGTAATGCTCGTTCTTCATCGCCCCGGCGATAATCCCGGGCGACGGGGCGGTTACGAACGGCTCGACAAAATGCGTGCGGCTCTCGTCGAGCGCCGCCCGAAAATCGGCGCATTCCGCGTCGATCGCGGCGGTGCCGAGATAGCGCACCTCGCCGATCGCCTTGGGCGGGCCCATATTGCTGACCGCCTCCCGGGCGGCGAGCTGATCCTCCATCATTTTTCTGAAGACCGGGTAATGCAGCGCGTCGGCCCGCGTCCGGCGCTGCCACGACCCGCCAAACCCGCTCATCCGGTGGCGGATATGGAGAAAGAACCCCTCGCGCTGCTGCTCCCCGTTGTTGCCGATGTCGACACCGGCCTCGGCCTGCTTGCGGACGACCCAGCGCAGCGCCTCTTGCCCCAGCCGCTCGAGCTCTGCCGGGTCGACTGATTCGCCGCGCATCCGCTGCACGTAGAGGCGGGTCAGCTCGGGCGGGCGGGGCAGGCTGCCGGTATGCGTCGTCAAGATCCGCTCTTCGCTGCGGCGCATTGTCACTCCTTTCGGCCGGGACTCTGGTTTTTGCGAGCTTACCGCGAAAGGCGGCCGCCGCGAATGTTGCAATTGAGCATTAGATCCCTTGTGGCGCGGCAGGGTTTTCCCTAGGTTACCGTCCTTCGTCGCAACAACCGAAAGGAGGTGATCCTGTGTCTATCCCTAAACCGCGGTCATCCGCTGCCGTGACCAGGATCCCCGCTCGTCTGGAGGTCCTCGCCTGAGGGCGACGGCTCGCGGCCGTGATTGGCCGCCGGTTATCGGTTAAGGAAAGGCCGCCCGTCCGGGCGGCCTTTCTCATTTGGGGTAAGTGCAGGCTTGGCCCCAACCGGCATCGGGCCTAAAAGAGGGCGGACGCCTCTCCGAGACGAGGAGCAGCAGGCATGCCCGACACCCTGATCACCAATTCGCCGATCATCGCCGCCTATCGCGCCGCGACCCCGGGATCGGCTGGCGCAGCCGAGAAGGCCGCGAGCCTCTTTCCGAGCGGGATTACCCATGATTCCCGCTATATCGAGCCCTACGGGCTCTATATCACGCGGGCCAAGGGGCCGCGGAAATGGGATGTCGACGGCAATTGCTATGTCGATTATTTCGGCGGCCACGGGGCATTGCTGCTCGGGCACGGCCACCCGAAGGTGGTCGAAGCGGTGCAGCGGCAGATCGAGCGCGGCACCCATTACGGCGCCAGCCACGAAACCGAGATCGCGTGGGCCGAATGGGTCATGAAGCTCATCCCGTCGGCCGAGCGGGTGCGCTTCACCTCGTCGGGCACCGAGGCGACGATGATGGCGGTGCGGCTTGCCCGCGCCTTCACCGGCAAATCCAAGTTCGTCCGCTTCAAGCATCATTTCCACGGCTGGCACGACCACATGACCTCGGGCTATGCCAGCCATTTCGACGGCAGCCCGACCCCGGGCGTATTGCCGGGGGTGGCCGGCGGCCTGCTGTTGGCCGAGCAGAACGATGCCGAGGGGCTCGCCCGCCTGCTGGAGGCCAATGACGACGTCGCCTGCGCGATCATCGAGCCGACCGGCGCCCATGGCGCGCAACTGCCGATCGACCCGAAATTCCTGACCGCGCTGCGCGAACTGACGCGGCAGCACGGCGTCGTGCTGATCTTCGACGAGGTGGTCACCGGCTTCCGGGTTTCGCCGGGCGGGGCGCAGGCCGAATACGGCATTCGCCCGGACTTGACGACCTTGGCGAAGATCCTCGCCGGCGGGTTGCCGGGCGGGGCGGTCGCCGGCCGCAAGGACATTCTCGATCTCCTCGACTTCCAGATCACCAAGGCCGCCGACCGCGAGAAGATCACCCATCAGGGCACCTTCAACGCCAACCCGCTCTCGGCCGCGGCCGGGGTTGCGGCGCTCGAAATCGTCGGCACGACCGACGCCTGTGCGGCCGCCAACCGCTACGCCGATACGATGCGGCGCCGGATCAACGAGGTGTTCGAAGAAGAGCACGTGCCATGGGCGGCCTATGGCATGTTCTCGAATTTCCACATCTTCACCAACCCCGATCGCCGGGCGATCGTCCCGACCCGCTTCGACCCGCTCCAACAGCCCGCCGCCGCCCTGGCCGGCAACCGCCAGGCCGGCGCGGTGCACAAATTCCGGCTGGCGATGATGACCGGCGGGGTGGACTTCAGCGGCAGCCCCGGCGGCGTCACCTCCGCCACCCACACAGAGGCCGAGCTCGAAGATACGGTGAGGGCATTGCGCAATACCCTCCGCATGCTCAAACAAGAGGGCGAGATCTAGCACTGCTTGTGCATCGAGATTGCTTCCCTTCGGTCGCAATGACGCCAGGAGAGGAGGTCATTGCGAGTTGACAACCGGCCGGTGCGGCCGACCCGGCCTGGATAAAACCACGCACCACCCGCTGTCCCGGCAAAAGCCGGGACCTACCGGCCGGACAACGTTTGTCCTGCGTCCCAGCTGTCTTGTTTCTTGCTGGGAGCGAACGCGACGAAACAAACTTGAGCCCCTGCAACAAACGGTTGTACAAGGCGATTTCGCCCCCGCTGCTCCTGCAGCGGGTCTGCAGCGGAAACTCTCCTTCAAGTTGAAGCGGCAACCTCGCCCGCGGAATTGCCCGACCCGCGGGACGTTCGTCCCGCGGTCTTGATAAGGCCTATCGACACCCCCTCGTCCGGTCAGGATCCCAGTCCCTCAGCCGCAATCAGCAGCCTCATATATTATTTTGGCAATTTTGCAGTCGTGAAGCGGCGGTGGGTGACGGAGGACAGAAGATGCCCGCCTTGCTGTTCTGCCGGTCGAACTACTTCAGTTTTGCTATGGCGTAATCTGCGACCTTGCGCCCGAGCTGATCGGCATGCTCGTCGGCCGTCCTGGTGTGGATACCGCCCCAGACGCGCGCATCGATGACTTCCTGGCTCATTTCTGTAAATGTCTTCCATGACCGGGTGATGCCGAACAACGGCCACGTCACGCTCGTCGCAGCAATGGTGGCATCGTCGCCGAAGAAATGCTGCAGCACCGCGACGGCGGCACCCGTAAGAGCGCAATGGCCCGATGGGTAGTCCGGATGTGCCGGGTGTCGCGATGAGCGGCTCCCGTTCGCGTCTTGGCGGATCGCCGGGTTCCCGAGCGTCGACGCCTCGCGAATTGCCGTCACCGGGCGCAGCAACCCAGCCCGGTACTTCGCCTCCCAGGTGACGATCTGGGAATCGGAGACCGCCATGTTGAGCAGCGCAAAGAGGCGCGCGCTCTCTGCGAGCCCCAGTTCCTTTGCCTTCGCCGCCCCGCGGGCGACAGCGTTGAAGGGCACCGGGGTCGACACCGTCCAGAAGATCGCTGTCGCGGTCTGGCGGGAGGTGCGGTCGACGCTGTCGGTGCCTCCCATCGCATTGACCTCGTTGATCTCCTTGGCGTAGGCCGCGCCGTCGACCGGGAGCGGTCCAGGCGGCGAGAACTGGGCGACGTTCTCGATCAGGAAGGGCTTCACCTTTCCCCACTGCGCCAGCCGCGGCGTCATTCCCGGCGTGGTCGGCCGCCATGACCACGGCAGCTTTCCGTATTCGTAATTGACGGTCGCGGACGCGCCGTCCTCTTGGCTGATGGCGAAGATACGTTCGGCGACGTTCGCGCCGAAGGCGGCGCCGTCAGTCTTCGGGGTTCCGTCCGGGATCGCTTGCAGCGATTTGGCAAGCGCCGCATCGAACGTCGCCTTCTGCGCAGGGTAGAGCCGCGCCAAGACGCCATGCGCTGCCGCCGCAGCTGCCGCTTCCGCCGAAGCACCGGCTGGAGCCGACGCCGTCACCATATAGGGCACGTGACGACGGTCGATGCCATTGACCGCGTCATAGATCGCGGCATGCACGTAGCCGAGGATCCGTGCGTGCGCTGGGCCGACAACAGCCGGCGGCGGCGCATCCACTGCTATCGCGTTCCAGTCGACGACTACATCGGCTGCCGATGATCCTGACAGCAACAAGAGCGCGGCCGAAGCCAGTATGAAGTGCCGAATGAAACGCTGACATTTGACCCGAATAGCCATGGCAACCTCCCTGATGAACCAGTATCCGCCGGGCAAGTTCTGCGCATGCTCGCCGATCCGCACCTTTGCATAGGACCGCGCCGACGCCCAGCCGTAGGGCGCTAGCCCGGCTGCGGGTCAGACCGTCAGCGCGGCTGCCGTCGAAGCGCGTGAAGGAGAAGCCGTCGAAGGGTTCGCGGAGGGTGGTGCGCTCGTCGCGCAGCAGGCTGATCGCCACCGCCTCGCCCATGCCATCGAGCCGGCGGCGTCGGACCGCCAGTGGATGCCCGACCAGTTCCGGCCGAAGCCGAAGTTCACCGCGAGCTTGTTCAGCTCGCCGCCGACCGTGAGTTGAGGCCCGGTGTAGGGCACGAGCCGGGTCGGGTCGAGCGGATCGGGCTGTACCGGGTCCAGGATGACCAAGCTCTCGTCGAAGAAGGCCTTCAGCAGGGTAGCAGTGACCGCCCCGACACTCGTGGCGCCGCCGGGGTAGGCGGAGTGGAGGGGCGCGGCCTCCGGATAGGTCTGTGACAGAAGGTAGGTGCCGTATTTCGCTTTGCTGCGCCCGAGCGCCTCCGACCGCAGGAAGGCGTCATGCAACGGGTAGTCGCTGACGCCGTTGGCTAGGCGGTGGTGCGCCAGCCCGCCATAGGCCTCCGGCCGTACGATCCGGTGCACGAAATACTTTTGCCAGTAGGACGCGCGGACGGCGTAAGAGGTCCCCTCGGCGAGCAGCGCCTGCACATACTGCAGCCCGAAGGAGGCGGCCGCGGGGGCTTGGTTCTTTGAGCGGCGGTAGGGGTTCGAGGGGTAGGACGTGGGCTGTGCCGGCGGATATAGGCCCGCGTAGCGCGGGTCCGGCCCGCCGGCGGTGGTTCCGAGGAGCAGCGATGCCGCCCAGGCGAATGCCGGAGGGTTGCGGACGTACTCCGCGAGGTCCCTTCCGGTCGTGATGTAGCGCGGCGTCGGGTCGAACTGCAGCTGGCGGCGCGGCGCCTCGCCGTTCTGTATCGCTAGCCACTCCTCGTACTCGGTCAGGAATTCGCTGGCCGGTGACGCGGTGCGTATGCGAGCCCCGATCCACTGCGAGCTATAAGGCGCGTCGCGGAGCAGGAATTGCGAGATCAGCGGCCCGTCCAGGACGCCCGGCGGCGTGACGGAGCGGCCCTTGGGGTCGGCCGCGTCGAAATAGAGCGCACTGCTGCGGAACAACGTGCCGGGCGTGACCCGCCCGCCAGCCTTCGGGCCCCGAAAGTCGGAAAGCTTGCTGAGCTCCTCGGCCGCGGCAAGCACGTCGCGGTTCTCGGTACCGTCGCGCAACTCGGTAAGCGGAACATCACGCAGCAGCGCCTGCCAATACACCTCGACCGCCTCGCCGGCGCGCTCGGCGCTTGCCAGGGCCGGGGCCGGCGGGATCCCGATCTGTGTGGGGTTGATGCCGCTGAGGCTGACCGCCTCCGTGCCGACCGGATTGACCAGCCGGCGGGTGCCGCCGAGCGGGATCTTCTCGAAATCCGCGGGGTCGCCCGACTGGCAGGCGGTGAAGAGGGCCTGCCAGGCCGCCTGGTCCACTTCGCCGCGCTTGTCGTGCGGCAGGCCCCGCGTGTCGGAGCCGATCCTGTTGGGGTAGCGCGCCTCGTCGCCGTTGGCCGGATGAGGCGCAATGGGGACCGCGTCGGACGTGCGCGCGCAGGCCTCTCGAACCTCGAGCGCGCGGCGCCGGAACGCGGCGTCCAGCGGTCGCGGGTCCGTGCTCACCGGCCTGCGCCGCTGCTGGGGTGATCGCGGGCATGCCCAGCGGCGGCGCAAGTGTGGCGCCAACGGCCAAGCCGGCACTGCTGAGCAGCTTGCGGCGGCTCAAGGTGGGACGGGACGGTAGCGCTGGCAAGTCCGAGGCGGGTTCGGTAGAAATGGTGGGGTGATCACCCATGAAGTCCTCCCGCTATTCTTTGTTAAGTTAACAGTCTCACAAACTACCCGACATTTCCCAGATTACGAAGCCGTTGGTTGCTGATTTTCCGTCTCAATGAAGCACGTCGCGTTCGGCGGCGAGGCGAGCGGCGAGCCCGCCGAGCCAGCGGCTCGACGATCAGCACAAAATAGGGGCTGATCCCCCCCACCGAAGCACGTCACTGCGGTCCGCTCTCGGTCGGCGTCCTGTCGTCGATCCGGCGCAACGCAACGCTCAAAGCGGCCGGTGATCGCCGCCGCGACGCCCGGGCACAGCATGGCGCTGTTTCTCAGGGCTGAGCGGTTCGCCTCACCGTTCGGCACACAGCTCTGGCTGCCGGTGTGCCCTGTGCTGGAAGGGCTGAAAAAGGGGGGATTTCGTTGAACGCTGCCGCGTCCCGCGAGATCCCCTAAGATTAGCAGAGATACCACTATAAATTAGCCAACTCTTGCGCTACGCTCGCATGACGCGAGCGGCGGGGCAATGATGGCGGATGCGGCGATTGCGGGCGGACGGCTTGGCCCGCTATTGGAATGGCGCACCCGGTTCTTTGGTGCGATCGCCGACCGGCTCGCGGCCGAGGGCGAACGGCGCCTGTTGTGGCTGCCGGTATTTTTCGGCGCCGGGATTGGCGTTTACTTTGTTCTGAAGGTAGAGCCGCCATTGTGGCCCGGCATCATTGCGACAATCACCGCCGCCGGTCTCTCTGTGGCACTGCGCCGCCGTCCGGCGGAATGCGAGGCAGCGCTGGCGTTTACCGCCCTCGCCGCGGGGTTCGCGCTGATGCGGGAAACCGCCTGGGAACGCGAGGCGCCGATGCTGCAGCGGCACCTCGGGCCGATCACGGTCACCGGACGGGTTATCGACATCGACTTGAGGGAGAAGGGCTGGCGCATCGTCATCGATGCTGATCCGTTGCCCGGGCTGGATGCGAGCGAGCAGCCGCACCGTCTGCGCGTCAGTATCCCGCAGAGCAGCGACGCGCTGAGCCCCGGCGACCGCGTCAGCCTCAAGGCGATGCTTTACCCGGTGCCGGCCCAGGTCTTGCCCGGTGGGCGCGACTTTCAGCGCGAGCTCTATTTCGCCGGGATCGGCGGGGTCGGGTACACCTTTGGCGCGGCCCGCCGGATCGCCGGGTCGGAAGGCGAAGGCGGATGGCGCGAGGCCGTTCTGCAGCTGCGCGCCGAAATGACCCGGCGGATCGACGCCGTGCTCCCCGGCTCGACGGGCGGGGTGGCGTCGGCGCTGATCACCGGCAAGCGCGGCACGATGGCGGAAGAGGTCAAGCAGGCGTTCCGCGATTCCGGTCTGTCGCACCTGCTCGCCATTGCCGGGCTGCATTTGGGGCTGGTCGGCGCATTCGTCTTCGTCACCGTGCGCGGCGGCTTGGCGCTGATCCCGCCGATCGCGCTGCGCTACCCGATCAAGAAAATCGCCGCCGCGGCCACCCTCGTCGTATTGGCCTGCTATTTGTTGATTTCGGGCGCGGCGATCCCGACCCAACGCGCCTTTGTCATGAACGGCCTCGTTTTCGGCGCGATCATTATCGACCGGCTGCGGATCTCGATGCGGGTCTGCGCAATTGCCGCCACGGTCGTGCTGGTGATGGACCCGTCGGTCCTCGTCGGCGTCAGCTTTCAAATGTCGTTCGGCGCGGTTGTCGCGCTGATCGCGGCCTACGAGACCTACGGCGCACGGCTTAGCCGCCTGCTGCACAGCCGCATCGATATCTGGGCAAAGTGCTGGGATATTGCGGCGGGCGTCGACGGTCACGACAGTGGTCGCGACATCGGGCACCTATCCGTTCTCGATCTATCACTTCCACCATCTGGCTCTCTATTCGCCGCTCGCCAACGTCATCGCCGTGCCAGTGAGCGCGATGTGGACATTGCCCTGGGGGGTCGTGACCTGCCTACTGATGCCGTTCGGCCTCGAGCGGCTGGCGCTCGTGCCGATGGGCTGGGGGATCGACTTTACGATCTGGGTCGCGCAATGGGTCGCGTCCTTGCCGGGCAATGTCTGGGTCGATGCCGCGGTTGCCGGCCGAGGGGCTGCTGCTGATTTCGCTCGGCGGATTGTGGCTGTGCTTGTGGCGTGGCCCGTGGCGGCTGTTGGGGCATCGTCCCAATCGTCGCCGGGTTCGCCACCATGGTGCTGACCCGGCCGCCCGACATCGTGATCGCCGATGGCGGACGCTTTGTCGCCGCGCGAGCGACCGACGGGCGATTATTTCGTCTCGGCCGGTAAGGGCGAGAAAATCGTGCGCTCGTTCTTTGTCTCCGAGACCGGTGCAGCTTGCGTTCCTTGGCCGATGCCGGCAGCGGAGCCGAAGAGCGGGCTCGACTGCGCCGGGGAGCGGTGCCGCTATAGCGCGCGCGGCCGTACTGGTCGCGATCGTCACCGGCGCATCTGCACTGCCGGTCAAATGCGGCGGGGTCGATGCGATCGTCAGCCAGGTGCCGGCGGGCTTTCGCTGCCGCTCGTTGATGCCGGTCATCGACCGGATCAATTCCTGGCGGCGCGGCGCGGTGGCACTGTGGCTCGATCGCGACGGCATCACCGTCGAAAGCGTCAACGAGAGCCGCGGCGACCGTCCCTGGGTGCCCCATCCGCGGCCGCTGCGCCGGCCGGCGGCGGCGATATCCTCCTTGATCGAGTATCCCTGGCTTCAATACGAGCGCGGCATGCCGAGGACGTGCTGGCCGAGATAGGCGAGGATCAGGTTGGTCGAGATCGGGGCGGTCTGGTAGAGGCGGGCCTCGCGCCATTTGCGCTCGATGTCGTATTCCTTGGCGAAGGCGAAGCCGCCATAAGTCGCGAACGCCGCCTCGGCGGCGTGCCAGGTCGCTTCCGAGGCGAGCAGCTTTGCCATATTGGCGTCGGCGCCGCATTCCTTGCCGTCGTCGAACAGCGCAGCCGCCCGGCGGCAGATCATGTCCGCGGCTTCGAGCTCGGCATAGGCGCGGGCCAATGGGAACTGCACGCCCTGGTTCTGCCCGATCGGCCGATCGAAGACGATGCGCTCCTTGGCGTAGTCGATCCCCTTCTGCAACAGCCAGCGGCCGTCGCCAACGCATTCCTGGGCGACCAGGATGCGCTCGGCATTCATGCCGTCGAGGATGTAGCGGAAGCCCTTGCCTTCCTCGCCGATCAGATTCTCCGGCGGCACTTCGAGATTGTCGAAGAACACCTCGGTCGTGTTGTGGTTGATCATCGCCTCGATCGGGCGGATCTCGACCCCGTGCCCCAAATTCTCGCGCAGATCGACGAGAAACACCGAAAGGCCGTCGGTGCGATGCTTCACTTCGTCGACCGGGGTGGTGCGCGCCAAGAGCAGCATCAAGTCGGAATGCCGGGCCCGCGATGTCCACACCTTCTGGCCGTTGACGACGTAGCGGTTGCCTTGCTTGACCGCCCGGGTCTTCAGCTTGGTGGTGTCGGAGCCGGTGGTCGGCTCGGTCACCCCGAAGGCCTGGAGCCGCAGTTCCCCCGACGCGATCTTCGGCAAATAGCGCCGTTTCTGGGCTCGGGTATCCAACGATTTGATCGCCGATGCCTGGGATTTTGCCGGCGGCGGCCGCGGTCAGACCCCTGGTGGTCTTGCCCAGCACGATCATCGGGACGACGATTGTTCGCGTCCCAATTCTCCATCGTCTTCAACACGTCGAGAATCTGCACCGTAGTCGTGGCCGTCGGGGATCGTAGACGTTCCATCCGTACGACGTCCACTGATCCTTGGCGGTAGCCCTCGAACTTGCGTGCACCACGCCGCCGATGAGCGCATCGTCGATGCCGGCGTTGTTATCCGAGAAGAACACGCGGAGGCGCTTGCCAGTCTGCATAGCGATGGCCTGCGTTTTCAGTTCCTGCGCGTGGCCCGCGCACATCGCGAACTCGCCTTCGAACGCGACAACCTTCGGCCTGCCCATCGGGGCGCCGACGATGTCCCAGAACGCGGCCTTGCCGGCGGCTGTGGCGATACCGACGCCGGATGGTCCGCCGTTGACGTCGTTGGTCACGTCGGTGGATTCGATGTGCCCGGAGAGCGCGCGGATGCCGCGGCCCTTCGCCTGGGCGAAAAGCGGATGGTCGGCCAGGCCGTTGTCCGCGAGCAGCGTTTTGAGGGCGCCGGCGCCGCGACCGAATCCGAGGGCGTCGACCGAGAGCATCGCGACATCCGGACAACGTAGTCCCTCTTGTCTCCGGTCGCCCGATACCGGCGCGCGAGCGCTTCGCCCATGATCATCCAGAGGGCGTAGCACGTCGGGGCGCAGTGTCCGGCCGCGAGCATGAATTTGTCGCTGTACGGATGCTTGGGCCGCCGGTAGTCGTAGCGAAGCCCGCCGTTTTCGGTCCGGCCAGGTGGGTGACCACGTTGAACGGCGTATACGCCAGCGGCCCGCCGAAGTGCCCCGTCTGGGCGTAGTTGCCAAGCAACGTGAGGGTCATGCAGGTCATGAAACCCACGTCTTCCATGCGTTCCCGGTCTGTCATCCGCGTCCTCTCTGGTGGTTGAAGGTCCGAAGATTCTACCCTGAGGGGTGTATAGAATCAGATCACCATGCCAACCGACACATCTGACGCAGGGGCGGCCTACCTCGCCGACACGCTCCGGTCCTTCCGCATGTACAGAGCTCGGCGAGGCGGCGATCGCCCAGGTGGCAGCCGACGCCGATCTGCACCGGATGATCGATCCGGGATCGAACAGCATTGCGATGGTCGTCAAGCACGTCGCCGGCAACCTGCGCTCCCGATTCACCGATTTCCTGACCACGGATGGCGAGAAACCGGATCGCGACCGCGACGGCGAATTCGAGATGCCCGTTCAGGCCGCGCGGGAAGAGATCCTGCAGTGGTGGCAGTCAGGGTTTTCGATCGCGCTCTCGGCCATCGAATCGCTGACGCCAGCCGACCTCACCAGGACCGTCCACATCCGCCGCGAGCCGTTTCTCGTAGTCGAGGCGCTGAACCGCCTGGTCACGCACCTCGCGTATCACGTGGGTCAGATCGTGTACGTCGCCAGGCATCTGACCGGCGCGCGATGGACGTCGTTAAGCATTCCCAAGGGGCAATCACGGCAGCACGGAACCGGATCGTTCAAGGCCAGGAGCTAGGCTTGACCAGCGAACCGGTGTAACGATGCAGCCGCTCGACACCAGACTTTCGGCTGGCGGTATCTGCCCGCCGAAGGAGTAAGGAAATGAGAAAGGCTGCCGGTATCCTTGGAACGCTGTGTCTACTCGCCGGGCTGACGACGGTCGGATTCAGCGCTCCCGACGAACGCCGCGCCGATGAGTTGACGTTCAGCGACGGAGCGGGCGTCCAGCGTCCGTCACGACGGCAGGATCGTTCGACATGGACAACCCGTTTTTCCAGAGCCTGGGAACGAACGGGCGGAGCTGTTTCACCTGTCACCAGCCGGATCAGGCGTGGACGGTCACGCCGGGCGGAATCCGTGAGCGATTCGAGCAGACGCGAGGACGCGATCCCGATTTCCGTTCCAACGACGGATCCACCTGTCAGGACGCCGATATTTCCACGCCGGCAAGCGCCGCGCCGCGTTCAGCCTCCTGCTATCGAAGGGGCTCATTCGTGTCGGCCTGGCGGTCCCGGCGAACGCGGAGTTCACCATCACGGACGTGGACGACCCGTACTATTGCGGGGCGCCGCTGTCGGAAGCCTCGATGTTCAGGCGGCCGCTCCCGTCCACGAATCTCGGTTTCCTGAGCACGGTCATGTGGGATGGACGGGAGACCGTGAAGGGGCAGTCAATCCGGGACGACCTCGCGACGCAGGCGAACGACGCGACCACCGGCCACGCGCAGGGCGCTCCGCTGACGTCCGAGCAGGCGGCGGATATCGTCGAATTCGAGCTGGGATTGTTCACGGCCCAGGCCCGCGACCACCGCGCCGGGAGCCTGCATGCGCACGGCGCCGAAGGCGGGCCGCGACCGCTCTCCGATCAGGCGTTCTGCATCGGCGTCAACGATCCGCTGAACATGCTGCCGGTGATGCCCGGTGCGTGTGATACGCCGTCCGGGGGCTTGAACCCCGATGTCTTCACGTTGTTTGCCGCATGGATGCAGGACGAGTCCGCCGGAGCGGCGCGCGATCGCGCGCGGCGAGAAGCTGTTCAACACCCGCGCGTTCGCCATCGACAGCGTGGGCGGGTTTAATCGCGATGCCGCCAATCCGGTGGCCGGTCATTCTCAGGGACCTGCACCGTCTGCCACGACACGCCGAACGCGGGCGACGATTCCGTCTCGCTGCCCCTGAACATCGGCCTGACCGATGAATCGCGCCGCACGCCGATCTGCCGCTGTATTACCTGAAGAACAACGCGACCCAGCAGACCGTGACGTCACCGACCTCGGCCGGCAATGGTCACCGGCAAGTGGAGCGACATCGGAAAATTCAAGGGCCCGATCCTTCGTGCGCTGGCGGCGCGCGCTCCGTACTTCCACAACGGTTCGGCGGCGACGCTCGAAGACGTCGTGGACTTCTACAACACGCGCTTCAACATCGGGCTGACGCGACGCGAAGAGGCCGACCTGGTGGCGTTTCTGAGTGCCCTGTAGGGGGCGCGAAGCCAGGGCGAACCTGAAGGTTTGCACTACACATAGATGGTCACCGGTTCTCGAAATCGTCTCGAAAGAAGTCGTTGAGGTCGGCAAAAGCCCCGATGCCATCGAGGCTGGTGAAGCGGGCTTCGCTGGCGACGTCCTTCGCGACCTCCATGAATCGCGTCCACGCGGCGCAAGCGAGCACCGAGCCGAGACTGACGCGCCGGACACCCAACCCGGCCAGATCGCGACCGTCAGCCCTATGTTCCGGCTGACGAGAACGTTGACGGGCTTCGGCTCAAGTGCGGCCGCCAGCGTTCGAATGTCGTCGCGTTGATGGATACCCGGCGCAAAGAGCACGTCGGCGCCAGCCGCCGCGTAGGCGTTCAGCCGCCGAATGGATTCCTTCAGTGGATCGTCGTGGCCCACGAGGAAGCACTCGGCGCGGGCGGTCAACTGGACGCCCGCGCCGGACTCGTCGATCGCGGCCCGCGCGCCCTTGATGCGCTCGACGGCCACGGGAAGTTCGTACAGAGGACGGGCACGGTCCCCGTGGCGTCCTCGATTGAGAGCCCCGCCACGCCCGTCGCCACACACCGCCTGACGTTCACGGCCACGCCGTCCGGACTGTCCGAGTAGCCCGACTCGAAGTCCGCGTTCACGGGCAGGTCTACGGCATTCACGATGTCCGCGATGTGGCCAATCACGGCATCCACCGGCACAGCGTGTGACGAGTCCGGCAGACCCCGCGAAAACGCGAAGCCGGCGCTGGTCGTGGCGACAGCCTGGAATCCGAGACTGCGGAGGTAGCGCGCTTATCGGGATCCCAGGGGTTGGGCATCACGAAGCAGCCGTGCTCGTGCAGAGCCCGGAAGGTCTGCGGCGCCCGGAATAATCAGCAGCCATTCGCGTCTCAACGCTCAACGGGATGCGGCTCGCGTCTAAGTCTCCAGGGCCCGCTGGTTTCAGCGCCACCTGAAGATAGGCGAACCGGATGCCGCTGCGCAGATAGTTGTCGATCCGCTCGAGGACGGTCGCCTCGCGGAACCAGGCCGGACCGGTCTCGCCGCAGCCGATCCTCGATGAGCGTCGACAGGAACTCGAACCCGGCGGCGATCGCGCGCTCGCGCAGCGAGTCCAGCAGGTAGTTCTCGAGATCGACGGAGTTCTGCACGGTGGGCGACGTGGCCATCGCCTGCAGGTAGAACGTGTTGTTCTCGCCGAAGTGCGGATCCGACGCTGACGCCCTCCTCGTCGTGATTCTCGAGCGCGCTGCCGAGCGCGTAGCCGACGAAGCGTCCCGAGACGCGATCGCGCAAGGCGATGCCGATGGCGCGCGGGTTGCGCCATCGTCGCTTCGAGCGTCTCGAGCGGAAACTGCAGCAGCGGTCGTCGGCCGGCTCGGGCGACGTCCGGCGCGGGAACTGCGCTGCGCGCCGTAGCGCTCCTGCTCCACCGCGAGAATCTGCAGCTTGTAGGTCTCGAAGGTCGGCCGGCGTGAGTCGACGATCTCGATGGTGTCGAGCGGAATCGCGAGCGTGCCGACGCGGATCTTCGACGCGGTGCGCGGCGGCTTCGCCGACGCCGCGACGCGCCGGCCGACGAGGTCCTCGATCGCCAGCCGCAGAATCGACAGCGCCTCGTCGATCGCGGACGGCTCGGTGTCGTAGCGCGGATAGAAGCGCACGGTGCGCTCGCCGGCCGGCAGGAGCACCAGGCCGCGGCGGAACGCGCGGTCGAGCAGCGCGTCGCGCCAGTCGGCGCGCAGGACGTCGAACGCCAGCATGACGCCGGCGCCGCGGACGTTCTTCAGGATCTCACCGGAACTCGCGCGCCAGCGCCTCGAGCCCGCTCCTCGCCCGCTCGCCGGTCCGCCGCACCTGGTCGAGATCCAGCTTGTCCAGCAGCGCGAGCAGCCGCACCATGCCGACCGAGTCGCCCTCCCAGGTGGTGTTGAACTTCTTCTCCTCCTGAAAGAACGTGGCCAGCTCCTCGCTGACGAAGAGGACGCCGTTCTGCGCCTTCTTGGCCCACGTCACGACGTCGGGCGGGCACGGCAGGTCGAACCGCTCGTGCGCCCACAGGCGGCCGGTCATGCCCCAGCCGGTCTGGACTTCGTCGAAGACCAGCGGCACGTCGTAGATGCGCGTCAGCAGCCGCAGCTTGCGCATGAAGCGCGCGCTCGCCATGCGCACGCCGCCTTCGCCCTGAATCGGCTCGACCAGCACGGCGGCCACGCGCCGCGACCGGCGGACGACGTCCGGGCGTCAGGTTCGCGCGCTGCGCCTGCACGAACGCGCTCGCACGTCCTGGTCCGCCGGGCTGCGCCAGGAACTCGTCGAGCGCGTCCATCTCGCGCCGGTAGGTGTCCTTGCTCTTCTCGGCGCGCGGCAGCCGGCCAGACACCAGCAGATCCCACAGCTGCTTCAGGCTGCGCTCCTCGCGACGCGCGGTTTCCTTCGGCGATTCGGCGTCCTCGACCGGAAACGGAATGTGCGGCCAGTCGAACGTCGGAAAGCCGAGCCGCGCCTTCTTGCGGTGCGTGACGGCGAGGGCGCCCAGCGTGCGGCCGTGGAACGCGCCCTCGAACGAGACGATGAACCCGCCGTCGCCGTCCTGCGACGTCATGACGCGATTCATCAGCACGGCCTTGATCGCGTTCTCGACCGCCTCGGCGCCGGTGTTGACGACGAAGTGACGCGGCGTGCCGGCCGGCGCGATGCGGTTCAGCGCGGCCTTGAGGCGCAGCGACAGCACCGTCTGGTATTCCGAGTGCGCGTAGCGCGACGTGACGAACGGCAGCGACTCGAGGATGGCGCGGACCACGGCGGGATCGTTTTCGCCGAACGCCTGCGTGGCGATGAGCGCGCCCATGTCGAGAAAGCGGTACGGCTGGCCGGCGGCGTCGCGGTCGACGATCGCGAGGTAGGGCCCGACGGACTCCGACGGGATCGAAGGCCACCGGCAGCGAGAAGAACAAGCCGCGCGCGGCGGCCGCGAGCGCCGCCTGCGAGGCCGGCAGGTACTGCTCCACCAGCGCCTCGACGGAATGTCGCCGTCGCCAAGCGCGGCCGGTACATTCACGTGTATCGGGCCCGCCCGGTATTGTTCGTTCAGCTGGCCCACCCGCTCGAGCAGAGCGCCGGCCGCCGACATCGCGGAATCGAAAGCGTGTGTCATCTTTCCGGTCGTCAGTTCGAAAAGAGCCATTCCACGCCATGTTATCGTAACGGGCGAAAGCAGCGGTCAACCGTCTGCAGCCGGGTGACGG
>CAWILK010000006.1:0-5561 GCA_963836845.1 uncultured Alphaproteobacteria bacterium
CCTCGCGGACGGTCGAGCAGCGCGTCGCCGACGCAACGCTCGGCCTGGCCGACCCCGTAGTACGGCGCGGATCGACGTAGCGCACGCCGGCGGCCCAGGCGGCGCCCACGATTTCTTCTGCGGCGGCGCGCGCGACAGCGATCTGGCTGCCGCCCAAGGTGGCACAGCCAAGGCCGAGCTCGGTTACCTGCAAGCCCGTGTGTCCGATCTGTCGCCGCGGGAATTCGGTCATCTGACGGTCCTCCGCTGGGGGCGGTCCGGCGGTCATACCGGGTGGCAGGTGAGGTGATCGAGCAGCAACTCGCTGATCCGCGCCGGCTGCTGATCGGCGGCGTAGTGGCCGATGCCCGGCAAGGGCGCAAACGGTAATCAGCCTCGATGAATTCGGCCGTGCCTTCCGCGGCTATGCGGCCGACCGTGTCATCGGCCTCGCCCCAGATGAACAGGGTCGGCACGCGGGTGGGGCCGATCGGCGCGCGCTCGCCGCGCGCGCGATACCAAGCGAGTGCTGCTTCCATGGCCGGCGGATTGCCGATCACCGACAAGTGCTTTTCGATGGCTTCGCGGGGAACGCCGTTGCGCGCCAAGCGGTCCCGCACCCACTTCCCGTTTTCGGCGAGCAGCTTCTGTCCGGCGTCCGGATCGAGCAATTCCTGGTGATGGCGCGACCGGTGCGGCTGCTCGAGATCGATCTTCAAGGCGCGCGCGAACGATGCGGGATGGGGTCGCGACAGCATGGTGAGCGACGCGATCCGCTCCGGCCAGCGATCGGCGATGATCCAGGCGAGGCTGCCGCCCCAATCATGGCCGACCAGATGGAACCGCCGGCCGCCGTGGCCGACGCCAGTGACGATGTCCTGGGCATCGCCGATCAATTTGTCGATCCGGTAGTTATCGAAATTGGTCGGGTCGGGACGCGCGCCGGCGGCGTAGCCGCGCTGGTTGGGGGCCACGGCAAAGTATCCCGCCGCGGCCAGCACCGGGATCTGGTTGTCCCAGAAATAGCGCGATACACAGAAGCCGTGCAGCATCAGCACAAGCGGCGCCGACGCATCACCGCTGACGGAGCAGTCGAATACCAGGCCGGGAGCGGTTTCAATCTCACGCGTCTCGATCATGGGCGCCGTCAGGACTTTCAGCGATCAAAGAGAGGCAAGGACGAGATCATGTCTCGCCGGTGGGGGGTCAATCCGGCTTTCCTTGGGGGCGCTTCCGCCGAGCGCCAGATGTCGATCTCCGAGGATCACCGGACGAGGTTATCGCCGATCGGCGCCGGGGACGTAAGAGCGCAACGGGGAGGGATGCGACATGCCGCAGGGACCGGCGCTACCACCCTGCCGCTGGCCCTGGCACTACTTGGCCATCCCACGACTTACCCGAGCTCTCTAAGCCGCACTCGATAAATGCACTCGGCGAGCGCGATCTGGGCATGTCCCCCGTCGCCGACGTCACAGCGAAAGGTGCCGCTGTCGCCCCTTCCAGCGCACTGCGTCGCCCGGTTTCCAGACCGGCGCAACCCGCTTCAGGCTCTGATGACGCGGCGCGCTGCTGCCTTCGCGGCGCGCCGCCGGGCAATCTCGCTCGTCCCCGCTCCGACCCGCCCCTCTATGAACACTGCGGATATGCCAAGGACAATGCACCGGCAGACGGCAATTTTTTGCTCTCCTGCTCGTCGGCAACGTTGGTAATTTAGTCGACATCCGATGATCGGCATCTTGGGCGCATTTTGGGCGCATTCGCTTTTTAACCGGATTGATCAGATTCCGGGATAGGGCTTGTCCCAGCCGTCGAGATAGACGACTTCGGACAATGGCCCGCGGCCAACCGGTCCGAACCGCCCCATCGGGTAGCCGATCGGCAGGATCGCGTAGGAATGGTAGTTCGGTGGGATGCCCATCGCTTCGTCGTGAGGCGCTAAGCCACTCGATGGCTACCCGGGTTATCGCGGCAATGCTAGGCGCGGAGCACGGCACGCCGCGCCGCGCCGTCCTGGATGCGCGGCAAGCGCAGCCTGGCGGTCGGGTAGACGATAAGAAGTCGAGGCCGAGCCGTCGAGCGGTCGTATAGCAGCTTCCGATCATCGCGGTGGGTGGTTGACTGCCGAACGGTGCCCGATAAGCTGATCGGGGTTCGCCGAACCGAGATGGAGCCGGACGGAATACCGAAAAGGAGACGGCGATGGGAGAGCTGCGCTAAGGGACGGGGTAGGCGCAATCGCGCTCGATATCGAAGAGCTGCCGCCCGTCCCGGATCGGCACGCTGCCGGGCGAGGCGAAACCCTCTTGTTTGAAGAAGCCGGCACAAGGTTCGAGAGCAGTCGGTAGAGGTGCCCGCGCGAGAACGGTGTGCCGCCGCGCTCGGCGCCCTTTGCTGTCCTGATGCGCTTCGTCCGCAATTCGAGCCGGTCGGCCTCGTCTTTGACCCGGCGCACGCAGCCGTGCTCGCGATAGAGCGCGAAGATGCGGCGCACGGTCTCGGCTTCGGCGGGGTTGATCATCAGCGCGCGCTTGTCTGCGTCATAGCCGAGCGGCGCGTTGCCGCCCATCCACATGCCCTTCTTCTTCGACGCGGCGATCTTGTCGCGGATGCGTTCGCCGGTAACCTCGCGCTCGAACTGGGCAAAGGACAACAGCACGTTGAGCGTCAGCCGCCCCATCGAGCTTGTCGTATTGAATTGCTGCGTCACCGAGACGAACGACACAGCCTCAGCATCGAAGAGTTCGACGAGCCGGGCAAAATCGGCGAGCGATCGGGTGAGCCGGTCGACCTTGTAGACGATGACGATGTCGATGCGGCCGCTGCGGATATCGGCAAGCAGATGTTGCAGCGCCGGCCGCTCCAGATTGCCGCCGGAGAACCCGCCATCATCGTAGCGGGTTTTCGCCAGCACCCAGCCCTCGTGCTGCTGGCTGCGGATATAAGCTTCGCACGCTTCACGCTGCGCGGCGAGCGAGTTGAACTCCTGCTCCAGCCCCTCCTCGGAGGATTTGCGGGTGTAGATCGCGCACCGCTTGCGTCCGGCGTCAACCCGCGGCATTGCTGGCCTCTCCGGCTGGATTGGGTCCCGACGAAGACCAGAGAGCGGCGCCGCGGTTCGGCTTCAGCCCGAAGAAGAGCGGTCCCGACCACGGCGTGCCGGTGATCTTTCTCGCAACGGCGGACAACGAGCGGTAGCTCGTGCCCTGCCATGAGAAAGCGCCATCGAGCACCAGCACCTCATAGGTTCGACCGTGCCATTCCCGAACCAGCCGGGTTCCGGGTTTCAGCTCGGGACGAGCACGTATCCGCTCCTCTCGGTTCTCTTTGAGCTGCCGGGCAAATTGGCGGAGCTGGCGTTGCTGTCCCGGGCGCAGGCCGCCGAGAGCAATTTCTTGCATCCGGTAGGCGACAGCTCGTACGAGCAGCTCGCGGCTGAGATGCGGCGATGCATCGGATTTGTAGAGAGCGCGCCACTGCTGACGAAGCTCGCCGAGGTCAAGCTCGGGGAGGCGCGCGAGCGCCTCCCCGCAGGTAGTTGCATCCTGGATCGCGCGCCTCATGCTTGCTCCGGCGCGGCGATGCGGTAGACCCGGCCACGTTCCTCTTGGGCCGAAGCGAGGGTGAGCCCGAGCTTCTTCTTCAGGGTTCCCGAGAAGAGCCCTCGGACGGTGTGCCGCTGCCAGCCCATTGCGCTCGCCACTTCGTCGACGGTGGCCCCCTCGGGACGGCGCAGCATCGCAATGACCTCGCCTTGCTTTGACGGCGGTTTCGCGTCCGATGGCGGTTCCGGCTCCGGCAACATCTCGATTGCCGACCACAGCTGATCGACCAGCGCGTCGCGGTCGCCGACCTTCTTGCGCTTCTCGACACCGGGCAGAGCGTTCCACAGCGCTAGCAGCCGCTTGCCGCTGAGCTGGGCGGCCTGCAATTCCGCGTTTGATGCGACGACGATCTCGCCCTCATTGACGACCGCCGGCGGCTCGCCGCACAGCGTGATCCCGTCATTGCCGATAATGTAAATGCGCATCGTGGGTTCTCCTGTTTGCCCCGGCGGCGGTTCCGCCGGTGCACCCACTGACGCTCTCTTCGCCGACCAAAGCCACTCCATTCCGGATAATCTTGTGGCGTTGTTGGGCCACAGCCGAGCATGGAATTGCTCCGCCGAAACCCCACCATGGTCTGACGTCGGCGATTATTTCCTCGACGACATATTGTTGATCGAAATAATCCCGCATTCTGGTATTGCGCACCGGCGATCACAGGACTAAATGCCGAAAAGATGATCAATCCTGGTCAGCTATACTCGTCTCGAAGGTACAGAATGGCAGCATTGGACGAAATTACCAAACAAAAGCGGCGGGTCGACGAGGCGCTGGCGCGCGTCGATGCGCAGCGCGAGAAGCTCGCGGGCCAGCTCAGTGAACTCGAGGCGGCCGAGCGTGTGCTGACGCGCTACAGCAAGGGCAGGCCGGCGAAAAACAGCTCGGCTATGACGCCGACCTCGGCAACGGACAGCGCCACTCCAGCGCGATCACGGGGGCGCCCGCGCAGTACCGCCGCGAAAACCGCTGTCGGCAAGCGCAGCTCACCCAGTCTCGCCGATCAGGTCCTGGCCCTCGCAACCGGCAAGACCCAGCCGGAAATCGCGGCTGCGTGCAAGGGGGCTCGCCCGAACCATGTCGGCATGGCCATTGCCCGGCACAAGCGGGCTGGCCGTATCGAAGAGCGCGACGGAAAGCTCTACGGCACACAGTCGACACAGACCGAGCAACGCGCCGCGCTCTGACACGGGCAGGAACGCGCAGGCCGTGCCAACTTGATCCCCGCAGATTTGGCGGATCAAGCGCAGGGGGATCATCGGCCCTACTTCCCAGTGCTGGCTCAGCAGATCGTGGCAATGGCGACCCCTGCTATAGGAACCGCATCCATCACCATCCACTCCCTAGATTTTCGCTGCTCGTGCAGGGAGGGTCGAGAGCGGGGCCTGCAGCTCTGCCATTGCTTGCGAGATGGAGAGCATGTTGCCGGCCGCTTCCGCGGCTTCTTGGTTGGCTGCAAAACTTTCCCGGTCGTCGACCAGAAAGCGTGCCTGTTGAAAAATACGGCGCGCCTGCTGCGCGGTCAGGCGGTTGCGGCGAACCTCTGCGATTATCGCAGTCGTCAGCACCAGAGCGGCGCGAGCTAAGCCGCCATGCGGATCCGCCTCGTCGATCATGGGGATTCCGGCGCGTCAGCAGGCGGTCCGGACCTACTTCACACCTAACGATCAGGTACTGTGCGTTCCGCCGACCACAGTGCAGGCGCACCTCGCGGCGCAGCATAATCGACTGGCGATGATGTACCGCGCATGGGCGGGTTCTCCTCATTTGCCGGCGTCCTGGTGACGCCCGTGTGACCCACTCACGCTCACTTGGCCGACCAAAGCCAGTCTTTTCGGGATAATATTATGGCGTTGTCGCGCCCGCGCTGGACCTGGCATGCCGCCGCGCTAGGTACCGATGCCGTCTACCTGCCACAGTACCTGCGCGCCCGCCTGGAACATTGGCCGGGCGCGGCACTGACTCCGCATCGCCCGACCAGGG
>CAWILK010000007.1:0-12567 GCA_963836845.1 uncultured Alphaproteobacteria bacterium
CGAACGGCACCGCGCCGAAGGGATACTCGTCGACAGTGCGGTGATCGCTGCCCTCGAGGCGCTATGATCCTGCGCCGCGTGATGCAATCTCTTTTCTGAGCTTTGCCGTCGGGATCAGGGGATCGGATGAACGAACCAACGCATTTCGACCTGGTGACGATCGGGGGCGGCTTCGCCGGACTATGCGCTGCCGTGCGAAGCGCCGAATTGGGGCTGCGCACGGCCGTGCTCGAAGCCGGCAGCGATGAAAGCTACCCGTGCAGCTCGCGCTGGGCCGGCGGGATTTTTGACCGGCTCCACGCTCACGGCTTAGAGCGGAGCCCGGACGAGCTGCTTGCCGCAATCAACCAACAGACCGACGGGGAGACGGATCAGCAATTTGGCGGCGGCGATTGCCGCCGATGCGGGCGCGCACGATCGACTGGCTCGCGAGCCGGGGCGCAGTGTTCACCCAGGCCAGCCCGATCGGCTGGCACCGCTTCACGCTGGCGCCGCCGCGCCTGCCGGTAGCCGGGCAGGATTGGCAGGGGGGCGGCCCCGACCGGCTGCTCGGCGAATTAGGGCGGCGGCTCCAGGAGAGACAGGGCCGGCTTCTTCTTGGCACCAGGGCGGCATCGCTGCGCCTGCAGCGTGGCCGGGTCGTCGGCGTTACCGCACACCACGATGGCAAAGTGCTGGAGATTGGGTGCCGGTGCGGTCGTCATCGCCGATGGCGGGTTTCCCGGCGATGCCGAGCTGTTCCGTCGGCATATCGGGCCGCGCCCGGACGGGTGGTGCTGCGCCACGCCGGCAATGCGAACGGTGACGGCCTCAAGATGGAGCTGACGCAGGCGCGGCGCTCGCGGGGATCGACCCGGTTCTACGGCCATCTGTTGAGCGTGACGCCATGGAGAAGAGACATCTGACGCCCTATCCGAAGCTCGACGCCGTGGCGACGGTTCCGTCGTCGCGCACCAGCGCGGCTGCGCTCGAGAGGGGCTGGGCGGCATCTCCATCGCCAACCACCTGGCGCGGCTCGACGATCCGAGCGCCACGGTGATCGTCATGCTCCGATCTGGGAGACCGCCGGCCAGGCCGCGCATATCTGCCAAACCCCTATATCGAGCGGGCGGCGGCACGTCCGCCGAGCCGACAGATCGAGGCGCTGGCCCGGTTGGCGGGGGACGACCGAAAGACCTGGCCGGGACGGTGGCGGAGTACAACGACGCGGTCGCTCAAACCGCCTGACGACGCTGTTGCCGCGAGCGTCCACTGCAGCGGCGCGGCGCGGCGGATCGAGACGCCTCCATTCTTCGCTATCCCGATATGCGCCGGGATCACCAACACGATGGGCGGTATCGCCATCGACGGGCACGGCAGGGTAAAGCGGCCGGACGGCTCAGTGATCGGCGGGCTTTATGCCGCCGGAGGCACCACGGCGGGCTCGAAGGTGGCGGAGCGCTGGGCTATGTCGGCGGGCTGATCAAGGCGTGCGTGTTTGGCCTGCGTGCCGCCGAACATGCCGCGGGCCAACTCCGTCGCGAGGCCGATATTTTGAATTGAAGGCATGACCCTCCGCGCCGCGCACTCGCGTAGGGGCGGTGCCGCACGCCATCTGAACTTGACGGAGAGCTTTTTGAAATGGCGGGCCGCGGCCAGTTCCTGCGGTCCCGCATATGACGAGCCGGTCGTCTTGGGCCGCCGGGTCCTTCGTGATCGGCGATCAGGGGGCTTAGAGTTCGCCCACGATTGGGGCCAGATGTCGAGCGAGGAGCTCAAACGTGCATAGAGCCCGCTAGGTACGGTGAATGTATCGACAAAGTCAGGCGGATGCCGATAGCTTCGCCCGATGATTTCGATCCGCGAGGAAATCACCATCGCCGCACCGCCCGAGGCGGTGTGGCCGACTCCTATCGGACCCAGCGGTCGTCGCGGCGTGCATCCCGGGCGCAACCCTGACGAAAGCGAACGACCAGGGAGCCTATCAGGGCACGATGCGGGTCAAGTTCGGCCCGACCGTCGCGCAGTTTCGAGGCGAGGCCAAGCTCGCCTATGACCACCCAGCCCGGCGCTGCTCGATTGAGGGTCGCGGCATTGATGGCCGCGGCGCCTCCCGCGCCAACGCGACCGGTAGCGTCGAGGCCAGCGGGACCGACGTAACTTTGTTGAAGGTCGAGGGTAATTTCAACGTCACGGGGCCGCTCGAAACTTTTGCGAACGCCGGCGGGGTGCATCTTGCTCGCGCATCCTCGCCGAGTTTGCCGAGAACGTCGCCAAGCTGATGGCCGCGCAAGCGGATGCGTCGGCGGCGCACGATGAGGTTGCGCCAATTCCGGTGCCGGGTGCCGCGGCGGAACTCAAGGGCGGTAAACTCATATCGCGCGCGGCGGCGTCATGGGTCCGCCAGAAGTTTTCGGGAAAAGAGACAAAATGAGCGAAAACCAGGTCTCCGATATCTTGGCGCAGGCCATTGCTGCCGAGGGCGTCGACACCGTCTTCACCCTGATGGGTGATGCCAATATGTACTGGTCAGCCTCGATGGCAGACAAACAGAAGGCGCGCCTGATCCACGCGCGCCATGAGCATTGCTGCGTCGCGATGGCCGATGCCTATGCCCGGGCTACCGGAGAGGTCGGCGTCGCTTCGGTCACCTGCGGCCCTGGCTACACCCAGATCATGACTGCGCTGGTGATGGCGGCGCGCGGCAATGCGCCGGTTGTGGTGTTTGCTGGCGATGCTCCGATCGGGGCATCCTGGTATCTGCAGTCGATCGACCAGGCCCCCCTGGCGTTGGCGACGGGCGCTCATTTTGTGCCGATCCGTACGATCGATCGGGCACTCGATTGCGTCCGCGAGGCATTCTACGTCGCCCGCGCGGAACGGAAGCCGGTCGTGCTGAGCGTCCCACTTGATCTGCAGAAGGAGGAATTTCCCTATCTGCCCGACTATTCCCCATCGACCGAGCTGATGCCGCGGCACCAGTTGATGCAGCCGGATCCGCCGGTGGTGGACGAGGTCGTCGCGATGATCGCCGAGGCCGAACGGCCAATTGTCATCGGCGGGCGCGGGGCGATGTGGTCCGGAGCCAAAGCCGCCCTTGAGTCGCTCGCAGAAGAAGCCGGCGCACTGCTCGCGACTACCTTGCTCGGAAAAGGTCTGTTTGACGGCAACCCATTCGCGCTCGATATTGCCGGCACCTTCGCCACCGATCTGGGTCGCGAGTACTTCGCCGAGAGCGATCTGGTGATTTCGGCTGGAGCCGGCCTCGGCCACTACACAACGGAGGGCGGTTACCTCTTTTCGAATGCCAAAGTCGTCCGCATCGACACGCAGCCCCGCGGGCTATGGCAGGGACTGCGTACCGCTGATCTGCATGTTCAGGCCGATGCCAAAGCCGCCGCCGAAGCGGTTGTTGCCGGGCTGAAGGAAAAGGGTATCCGGCGCCGGGGCTGGCGCAGCAATGAGGTCGCCTCCAAGATCGCCGCGACCGCGGAAAACCCGGACCCGAAACCGTACACGCCCACCGCCGGCACACTCGACCCGCGTCCGGTCATAAAAGAGCTGGACGCGGCAATCCCAAAAGACTGGGACATCATCGTTGCCGGTGGGCATTGCTTCAGCTTTGCAATGACACATCTGCGCGGCCGACCGGCCGGCAAGTATCACATCCCGATCGATTTCGGTGCGATCGGTTCGGGCCTGTCGGCCGCGATTGGCGTCGCCGCGGCGCGGAACAACGGCAAGGTGATGTTGATCGACGGCGATGGCAGTCTTTACCAGCACATCCAGGAGCTGGAGACAATCCAGCGCCACGGTATCAAGCTTTTGATCTGCATTATCAATGATGGAGGCTACGGAGCCGAGACTCACAAATTCCGCGCCTACGGGATGGACCCGATGCACGCCACCCACGGCCGCGGCGACATCGCTCAGGTAGCACGCGGCTTTGGCCTGAAAGGGACCAAGGTGACAAGCCTCGGCAGGTTCGAAGCATTGTTCCGTGAGCATCAGGCGCAGAACGGCTCGACCCTCTGGGACGTGCATGTGGACGACCTGATCCCCTCGCGCAATTACCGCCGGGTTCACTACGGCGAAGCCTAACGGCGAGCAAGGCAGGCAGTATCTCGGCCATTCAGGCGTCTGTTAGAACCACCCATGATAGCGAAGCGGTTGGGGTGTTCCCGCACCGCTTCCGACGGCCAATTTGTTCGAGTCGGGATCCCAGCACCGGGTGGTCGGCGCTCGGTCCGCACCGGCTTGATCCATGGCGGCGATCACTTGCTCCGCGAGTACGGCTGCCGACGATGTGGCGGGGACGGCGTACCCCTTCCCAGAGACGAATCCGGCCATTGACGATCAGCATCTGGCGTATCCTTTTGATCCGATGGCATTCAGCTAACCTGGATGCTGGTGGCTGAAGTCCGATAGCGAGGGAGTGATGTCTGATTACCAGATCTTCGAGGCTGGCGATGTCGTGCTTCAGTCCGGGCTCACCTATCGCGGCGCCCGCCTCGCTTACAAAACACACGGCACGGTCAACACCGCCAGATCAAACGCAATCGTCTATCCGACATCGTACGGCGCGCAGCACCCCGATCTGGAATGGCTGATCGCGCCTGGCAAGCCGCTCGACCCGACCAAATACTTCATCGTCATCGTCAACAAGTTCGGCAACGGGCTATCATCCTCGCCCAGCAACACGGCGCCCCCGTTCGACCGCGGCCGTTACCCGCATTTCACGATGACCGACAATGTCCGGGTGCAGCAGCGGCTACTGGCGGAGGTGTTCGGCATCGAGCGGGTCGCGCTGGTTTACGGCTTTTCGATGGGGGCACAGCAGGCGTTCCATTGGGCCGCACTGTTCCCCGACAGGGTCGAGCGGATCGCGCCGATCTGCGGTTCGGCCAAGACCTCGCCGCACAATTTCGTTTTTCTCGAAGGCGTCAAGGCGGCACTGACCGCCGATCCGGCCTGGCAGGACGGCTGGTTCGCCACCTCGCCGACGCGCGGTTTCCAGGCGATGGGCCGGGTCTACGCCGGCTGGGGGTTGAGCCAGGCGTTCTACCGCGAGGAGATCTGGCGCACGATCGGCTTCTCCTCGCTGGAGGACTTCCTGGTCGGCAGCTGGGAGGCCAATTTCCGCCGCCGCGACGCTAACGATCTGTTGGCGATGCTGTGGACTTGGCAGTACGCTGACATCAGCGCCAACGAGCTTTATGACGGCGACCTCGACAAAGCATTGGGCGCGATCACCGCCGACGCGATCGTGATGCCGTGTGAGACCGATCTCTATTTCACCGTCGAAGATAGCCGGCGGGAGGTCGCCCGCATGCAAAAGGCTGAACTGCGGCCGATCCCGTCGATCTGGGGCCATCGCGCCGGCAATCCGGTGCTCAACCCGGAAGACGCTGGTTTCATCGATCGAGCGGTGTTCGAATTGCTGGCGCGCTGAGACGCTCAGTCCGTCGGCTCGGACGAGCGCGGCGGTAGTCTTTCCACACGCGTGGCTTTTTGCTGGCGACGTCGTTTGTTCCTCAGGTTCCGAGCGAGCACCTGATTGCCAGTAAAAATGGGAGGAACAGGTGAACAGGGGAGCTCGTGCACTTAAGGTCGCTTCAAGCGCGCCTTCGCGCGGTCATCGCCGCAATGTTCATTGCTGCCTGGGATCTCTTCTCCGCATCGCGGCGAGAAGCGCAGAACGATCGCTCCGTAGGATAGACGCGACCGCAAGGAAACGAACCACCTAACCGACCCGATAATACCGGTTACGGCGGCGCGGAATGAAGACTCGATCCTAAAGGTCAGGCAACAAAACTGCGCCTGGCCAATGCGGACCACACGCTGTTGGGCCGAGCAATTCCATGCTCGGAGTGGGCCGAACAACGCCACAAGATTATCCGGAATGGAGTGGCTTTGGTCGGCGAAGAGAGCGTGAGTGGGGTGCACCGGCGGAACCGCCGCCGGGTCAACCAGGAGAACCCACGATGCGCATTTACATTATCGGCAATGACGGGATCACGCTGTGCGGCGAGCCGCCGGCAGTCGTCAATGAGGGCGAGATCGTCGTCGCATCAAACGCGGAATTGCACGCCGCCCAGCTCACCGGCAAGCGGCTGCTAGCGCTGTGGAACGCTCTGCCCGGTGTCGAGAAGCGCAAGAAGGTCGGCGACCGCGACGCGCTGGTCGATCAGCTGTGGTCGGCAATCGAGGGGTTGCCGGAGCCGGAACCGCCATCGGACGCGAAACCGGCGTCAAAGCAAGGCGAGGTCATTGCGATGCTGCGCCGTCCCGAGGGGGCCACCGTCGACGAACTGGCGAGCGCAATGGGCTGGCAGCGGCACACCGTCCGAGGGCTTTTCTCGGGCACCCTGAAGAAGAAGCTCGGGCTCACCCTCGCTTCGGCCCAAGAGGAACGTGGCCGGGTCTACCGCATCGCCGCGCCGGAGCAAGTATGAGGCGCGCGATCCAGAATGCAACTACCTGCGGGGAGGCGCTCGCGCGCCTCCCCGAGCTTGACCTCGGCGAGCTTCGTCAGCAGTGGCGCGCTCTCTACAAATCCGATGCATCGCCGCATCTCAGCCGCGAGCTGCTGCGTACGAGCTGTCGCCTACCGGATGCAGGAACTCGCTCTCGGCGGCCTGCGCCCGGGACAGCAACGCCAGCTCCGCCAATTTGCCCGGCAGCTCAAAGAGAACCGAGAGGAGCGGATACGTGCTCGTCCCGAGCTGAAACCCGGAACCCGGCTGGTTCGGGAATGGCAGGGTCGAACCTATGAGGTGCTGGTGCTCGATGGCGGTTTCTCGTGGCAGGGCACGAGCTACCGCTCGTTGTCCGCCGTTGCGAGAAAGATCACCGGCACGCCGTGGTCGGGACCGCTCTTCTTCGGGCTGAAGCCGAACCGCGGCGCCGCTCTCTGGTCTTCGTCGGGACCCAATCCAGCCGGAGAGGCCAGCAATGCCGCGGGTTGACGCCGGACGCAAGCGGTGCGCGATCTACACCCGCAAATCCTCCGAGGAGGGGCTGGAGCAGGAGTTCAACTCGCTCGCCGCGCAGCGCGAGGCGTGCGAAGCTTATATCCGTAGCCAGCAGCACGAGGGCTGGGTGCTGGCGAAAACCCGCTACGATGATGGCGGGTTCTCCGGCGGCAATCTGGAGCGGCCGGCGCTGCAACATCTGCTTGCCGATATCCGCAGCGGCCGCATCGACATCGTCATCGTCTACAAGGTCGACCGGCTGACCCGATCGCTCGCCGATTTTGCCCGGCTCGTCGAACTCTTCGATGCTGAGGCTGTGTCGTTCGTCTCGGTGACGCAGCAATTCAATACGACAAGCTCGATGGGGCGGCTGACGCTCAACGTGCTGTTGTCCTTTGCCCAGTTCGAGCGCGAGGTTACCGGCGAACGCATCCGCGACAAGATCGCCGCGTCGAAGAAGAAGGGCATGTGGATGGGCGGCAACGCGCCGCTCGGCTATGACGCAGACGAGCGCGCGCTGATGATCAACCCCGCCGAAGCCGAGACCGTGCGCCGCATCTTCGCGCTCTATCGCGAGCACGGCTGCGTGCGCCGGGTCAAAGACGAGGCCGACCGGCTCGAATTGCGGACCAGGCGCCATAGGTCAGCAAAGGGCGCCGAGCGCGGCGGCGCACCGTTCTCGCGCGGGCACCTCTACCGACTGCTCTCGAACCCGATTTACACCGGCCGGATTGCGCATAAAGGTCAGCTCTACCCCGGCCAGCATCCGGCGCTGATCGATGATGAAACCTGGAACGCTGTCCGAAACCGGCTCACCGCCAACGCCGCCAGCTATCGACGTAGGGATAGAGCGGCGGAGCCGAGCCTCCTGGCCGGCTTGCTGGTTGGCGCTCAAGGAGAGCGGCTCACGCCATCACACGCGGTCAAGAAAGGCCGGCGCTATCGCTACTACGTCTCCGCAGCGCTGATCACCGAAACAGCAAACGATGGCAGGCAAAGCTGGCGGTTCGCCGCTCACGAGATCGAGGATTGCGTGATCGGTATCCTGGTCGACGCGTTGACCAGCCCGGCAAGGCTGTTCGAAGGGCTCGGTGCTCCTGACATGCCCAGTGACCTGGTGCGGAGATTGCTCGGCCGTGCCGCCCGCTTTGCCGTGGCGCTGCGCAGCTCGCCGGCAGAACGAGGCAAAATCGTTCGAGAGCTCGTCGAAAAGGTCATTCTTGAGGAAAACAGAATAGTCATCAAGATGCGGCGCGCCGCGCTGTTGGGCGGAGATGTCCCGCTCGGCGCCTCGGAGCAGCCAAGCGACAGCGCCGGCGAGCTGACGGCCGCGATTGATTACAAGCGGCGCGGCGCCGAAACGAAGCTGGTGCTGCCCGGATTGGCACAGCACCACCAGGCCTCGAGATGTGATCCGGCGCTGATCAAGGCGATCGCGCGCGGGCGCGCCTGGTTTGAGGAACTCGCGACGGGCCGCGCCCGATCGCTCCAGGACTTGGCCAATCGCGACGGCATCGCCCGCCGCTACATCCGGCGCCTGATTGACCTTAGCTTCTTGAGCCCGCAGCTGGTCGAAACAATCCTGCAAGGGCGGCAACCCGTCGAGCTCACCGCGACGCGTCTGACCGAACTCGATCTGCCGCTGAGCTGGGTCGAGCAGCACCGCCTGCTCGCGAGCTGAATTGCGCATTCGCACCGCGATGCGCAGGTCGCGGCTGACGCCCGGCCTGAGTGACTTTGTGGACGTCCAAGCTTCCTGAGGTGGGACTGCACCAATGCCCGTTAGAGAAAAAGCGACAAACGGCCCCGGCTCGCGCGCGTCACGTCCCTTCTCTCGTCCCCGTCCATACGCAACGCCCGCGAAACCGCGGGCCTTTCCGCCCACAGCCCGGGAATTCACTGCAGAGAGAGACTCCCCGCTGGAGGGAAGCCGGATTCGAACTTCATGGTCCCGCCGCGTAGCGAAGCGGCTCCGGTGGACGGGGCCACCGGGGACATCGGCACGATGAGCGGACTGACCATTTAATGGTCAGGTCCGACTTACGGCCGATGTTCCCTGGTAGAGCCACCTCCACCAAAGCCGCTCCGTACGCGGTGGGACCGAGAAGTTCGAATCCGGCTTCCCTCCAGCGCGGAGTTTGTTGCGAACCTCACTTCGGGGCGCATTCCATCGGAGAACCGAAGGTCGAAATCCAGCCCGCTCGAAGCTACTGCGCCAGGAGAACGCGGCGGTGGCACCTGGATGAGATGGTCGTTCCCATCGCCCGCAAGCGGTTATATCTGTCGCGTGCCGTCGATCACGAAGGCGAGATCCTCGACATATCGGCGCACTGCGACAGCCTGATTGCGGTCCCGGCAACAATCAGCAAGGTGCCAACCAAGGCGCATCTGCCGGCGGTTTAGGCGAAGGCGGCAATGAGGACGAAAGCCAGGAAGTTAGAGAGGAAGACCCGGGCGGCCGAACTCGATATGGAAATCATGCGGGCCCGGGAGGCTAACGGTCTGCCAGTGATCAGCCCCATGCTCGGTCTGCCCCCGGAGAAATGGGAGTGTGAGTTCCGGGATTACCTGGTGGCGCTGGGCGACCCCCGAGTTGCTGATCCCGAGTGGCTGGCGGCTCGAATCCGGGAGGAGCAGCGTCGCGCCAGGTGGTTCGTGAAGTGGTTCGATGCGTGGTTCGAAAAATCGGCGGACGGGTTCGACTTCGGGAAGGAGGAGGTGCGGCGCCCAGTAGGACAACCACAGCACTCGCGACGTACACCCGAAGAGCGTCAGGAAGCACTGAAAGCGGCCCATGCCGGCGTCGCGGCCTTCGCGGACGGAATTGCGGAGAGCTCCTGCCCCCATAAGGTCGCGACACTCGCCTATTCCGCCTGGCGCAAAGGCTGGCAAGAGGCGCGCGATCGGGCCGGGCCCTAAGCAGCTCGTGGGCTCATTGTCGGGATGTGCGCGGGAGGATGTTTCGACCGACCCGGGTCTGATCGCTGGAACTTGGCATCGACCACTTTTCCTGACGCGGGACCGATGGTTCGAATCCGGTTCCCTCCAGCGAAGAGTCCGTCGCGAACTCGATTTTCGGGGCCAGCACGCCTTTGCCTATAGCCACCCCTCGAAACAGGTGACGGGGCCGGGTCAAATCAGGTCCACCCCGTTCGCCAGCGGCGACAAAGAAAGTCGGATCAACCTCGCCGGCACCTGACGGCGGGCGGGGCAATGGCGCTGGCAATGCTCTATCCCGAACCGGAGCACAAGGAGGCGGGCAGAAAAGCGCCGCCGCAAGGGCAGGTCTCTGGCCATGGATGCGGGAGCCCAGCGGTTTGAGGAAGCAGCGCACCCAGCTCAAAACATTGGGCCTGGTCGGTGTCTGGGCCGCAGCTAGTCCAATCCCGCGCGGCGGAAGGCTTCCAGATAGTGCTCGAGTTCGCCACCCTGCATGATCGGCATCTCGTCCGCGATCCAGGCGAGCGAGATATTGGGCTGCGCGCGGCGTAACTCCCGGAGCGCAGCAGCAGCGGCCTCGGTATCTCCGGCCATGCCGGCGGCAGCGGTGAGCACCCGATGCCCGCCGACGAAATCGCTGCGCTGACGGATGGCCTCGTGCGCCAGCCGCATCGCCTCCCTGTAATTGCGTCCGACGAACTGCCAATAGGCGGCAATGCCCATATAGATCGCCGAAAATGGATCGCGCGGGCTCAAACGAAGCGCGCGGCGGACGGCCCGCTCGGCCTCCTCCAAGCGGGCGCAATAGGACAGAGCAAGGCCATAATAGGCTTGAGCCAGTGAGAAATTAGGGTTTAGGCCTAACGCCACCTCGAACTCGGCCAGCGAGTCGTCGAAACGCCGCGTGAACAGATAGACGCAGCCGAGCGCGTGATGCGCCCAGGGGTCCTCGCTGTCGGCGCGGATCGCCGCCAGCGCAGCGCGTTTGGCGATCGGCAGGGTGGTTGCCCTGTCTGCCCACCCCATGTGGGCGCTGAAGGTATGGCTGGTGGCGAGGACGCCGAGCGCCTGTCCGTAATTCGGGTCGATGGCGATCGCCTTCTCCAGCAGCGCTTGCGCAACGATATTGTCCTGCCGGGTCACCCGCCAGTAATGCGACAATCCCCGCATCACCAGATCCCAGGCATCCATGCTGTCCGGCGCCTTGCGCTGGGCGCGAAAGCTCTCCCTGGCATAGAGCTGCGGCTCGATCGCGGCGACTATGGCCTCGGTGATCTCGTCTTGCACCGCGAACACGTCGGCAAGGCCGCGGTCGTAGCGTTCCGCCCAGATGTGCCCGCCGGTAGCGACGTCGTTGAGCTGCACGGTGATGCGCACACGGTCGCCACTCTTGCGGACGCTGCCTTCGACCACATAGCCAACCCCGAGGTCCGCGGCGACCTGCCTCAAATGTACGGCCTTACCCTTATAGATGAACGAAGAATTGCGCGCGATCACGAAGAACCAGCGTAACTTGGACAGCGCGGTGATGATGTCCTCGCTGATGCCGTCGGAAAAATATTCCTGCTCCGGATCGCCGCTCATATTGATAAAGGGAAGCACGGCGATGGCGGGCCGATCGGACGGCGGCAAGACTGGGCGTGACTGCTCACTAAGTTCGTCCGGCGGCGGGCAAATGGGGTGAGCCGGGTCGTCACCGTTTGATGGCGTGCGGACTGTGCCGACGAAGCGAAAACCCCGGCGCGAGATGGTGCGGATCAGCTTTTGGTCTTCGCCGCTGTCGCCGACCGCCTTTCGCGCCGCATTGATGCGGCTGGTTAAGGTTGACTCCGAAACGATTGGCCGGCCCAGACCGAAGCGATTAGATCGTCCTTGCTGACGACGCGGTCGCGGTTCTGCACGAGGTAAATCAGCAGGTCGAATACCTGCGGCTCGACCGCAATGGGCTCCGAACCCCGGCGCAACTCACGCCGGTCGGTATCAAGGGTATGATCAGCCAGGAAAAATTGCACGGTGCCGTTCCCAAACGGGCTCCGACGTTGCTCTGAAGGAATAATCAGGCCCGTCTCAAGGATAAATCAAGCTTCGCTCAAAGTTTTGCGGTCGTGAACTCGCCATTTGTGGCCTGCGTGTCAAGCAGGAACCGGCAAACCGCCTAATCGCGCCGCGGCACGCGCCAACAACCTCTACAGGATACGAAAGGATAAATCCAATGCCGCTCATTCAGGTGCGCGTCATCAAGGACGTGTTCAGTAAAGAACAGAAGCGTCAGATCATCAACAAGCTGACCGATGCAATGGTCTCGATCGAGGGTGAGAACATGCGTCGGGTCACCTGGTGCGTCGTCGAAGAGGTGGAAAGCGGCGACTGGGGGATCGGCGGCAACGCTCTGACCACGGCCGACGTCCACGCTCTGGCGCGCGGAAAGGCTGCGTGACGGCGCGACCTCGGATCGCGCAGCACGCAGCACTGCGCCCGGGCCACCATCGGTGGTCCGGCTCTCCCTAGTCCAGACCCCATCTGGGAATAAGGATTTCAAGAGATGATCGAGGAGCCGCGTGGGGCGCATCGATTACGCCGAGTGCGGGACCGGTCCGACCATTGTGCTGGTGCCGGGATCATGCAGTACCGGTGCGGCATGGCGGCCAGTGATCGCTACTTGGAATGGCCAGTT
>CAWILK010000008.1:0-229820 GCA_963836845.1 uncultured Alphaproteobacteria bacterium
GTCTGCGCGTGCAGGCCTGCGGTGATAGCCATCTAGCGAATTTCGGCGCTTATGCGAGCCCGGAAGGGATACAAGTCTTCGACGTTAATGATTTCGACGAAACCCTGCGGCTCCCTTCGAGTGGGATGTGAAGCGGCTTGCTGCGAGCCTCCCCGTCGCCGGTCGGGCTGCGAAAGCCTCGGATGCGGAATGTTCGTCTTTCTCTCGCCCGCGTCGCCGCAAAGAGCTATCGCAGGCACCTGGGAGAATTGACGCTTCTCTCGCCGCCTGGAGTTCGCGCATCGATCTCGCGGCCGCCATCGCCAACGTCAACTCGGCCAGGATCCGTCACAAGATCGAGAACCTGCGAGACCATACTGCGCGGTGCCGCTGAGCATTTTGGACTGGTCGAACGCAAAAACGGCGATTGGAAAATCAAGGACAAGCCACCCCTGGTGCACCATTTAAGCCACCATGAACTGCATGCGCATCAGGCAAACGGGGGTTGTTGTCCACCCATATATCCAGCAAGAACCGCTCGCATCTCCGGCGACCCATAATGCCTTGATGGGAGGCGCGGTCTCCGCGAGCGCGATGCCCTCCGCTGCGGCGAAAGCGATCGTGCCTATTGCGAGAAATCGGCGGATGGAGCAGGAAATGATGCAAAAGCATCATCCCCAGGGAAGATGCCGATGGCAGGCCATCCCGGCATCCAGGCCGTCTGCCCGCTGCGACGATGTCCGGCCAGGATGCCTTCGGGGCCATCCGGGAAATCGTCCGCATGCTCGACGCCGACCCGAAGACCGATTGGTCCAAGGTCGATATCGAGGCGCTGCGGCAGCACCTGATCGACATGAGTGAGGTCACGCTTAAAGCCAATGCCACGGCAAAGCCGATCGATGGCCTGGAGACCACCGTCACCGGCAGCGACCGGCGACGCTTGCCTTGCTTCGGGCGACCGGACGCGCGGGAGTGCTGCTTCTAACAGGATATCAGGCTGAGCGAGGGGGCGTTATCTTATCTCAATTTTGTCCTTCGTCACCCAGCCTCAGATCTGAAGCGGTTCGGCTCGCAGTCATTCGATTTCGTGAAAAACAACTCAACGTCGCCCTTCTTGATCCAGGTCAAGGCCCGAGGAGTGGTCTGCGCTTCTCGCTGGTGCGGAACGCAGACGGTTTTCCGCCCCGATGGCAGCGTCGGGGCGGGCAACCCGGGTTGGTGCCGGGTGAGCCTGTGCGTCGATCCCCCAGGAATTCGGTTTCGGAGGTGGACATGGACCCAGCTTTGAAAGAGGAAATCCTCTCGATCCTAAACAGTGCAAGCGATATGACCATAGCAACTATCCGCTCAGATGGTTATCCGCAAGCAACGACAGTCAGCTACATTAGTGATGGCCTGACCATTTATTTTGGTTGCGCAGTGGAATCCCAGAAGGCGCGCAACATAGCGTGCAACAACAAGGTCTCGCTGACGGTCACGCTGCCTTACTTTAACTGGGAGGAAATCCGCGGCCTGTCTATGGGTGGTAGGGCGACGCCGGTGACCGACCCGAATGAGATCAATCGCGTAAGCGAGCTCATGCTCCGTAAATTTCCACGATCCTGCAGTACGCATTGAGCGGAAAGAAGGTGTTTTCCTGGTCCGCATTACAGCAGATGTCATCTCGGTTCTCGATTACCGCAAAGGGTTTGGGCACGCCGACCTCGTCATATTTTGATGGCGTGTCGCAACAGTAAGTTTGTGTTTCAGCGCCGTAATGGGACCCCTTCCAAGCTGGCCTTAACCTTCGTAGGTCCCTGTGTTTCGGCATCGAAGAGGGACCCCCGCCTCGAGCGTGTATCAAAGGCGTGATTTCTCGACAGCCCCGCGGCAAGTCTGTTGATTGTCGGATGATCCCGATGATGACATTTTCATCGCGTCGCCAGCGCGATAGCGCTTCGATTTGCATGTGGCTGAGCGGTCGAATAGGAAGCGGTTGCGGATCGAGAGCGCCAAGAGCGCGTCCTTTCAAGCGGACTGTGCTGGGCCAGGATTATTTCAAGCATCGATGGTGCTCTGCCATTCCGCCCGCTTTCAGGAAAGATGCGTTCCGCAACACGGTGGCGGAGACCCGCTCCGCGTAGCATAAGGCGATCGGGTCTGCGGCTGTCTGCGTTCAAATGCGCTCCCACAGCCCGGCCTCCTCGTCGAGCCGATCAAGTTCCATGCCGCGGAAGTCAAAACGCGAAACAATTCCGACGACCCTGCCGTCGTCGACGATCGACAAATGGCGGTAGCGTCCATCTTCCATCAGCCGTGGCGCTTCGATCGCCACCTCGCCTGGAGGCGTCGTGTCGGGCTCCCGCGTCTTAGGAGGGACCGGCAGTTCGAATCCGTCTTCCTCGGCCGGCGAGTCGGTTCTCACCAGTGCCCACCCGCACAACCGGCTCGAACCTCTTCGCCTTGGCGGCGGTCTGGGCCGATATCCAGATTATCATATCGCCTGGAATTGCCTCGATCTCATGATTACCCTCAGCGGCGTGATTGCGAAGGCATAGGAGATCCGCAGACTTGGTCGGGCGGCCAATTGCATTCGAGGAGACGCTCGGCCATCATCCGCAAAAGTCAACTCGCATGCTCGCGGTCTATGTTCTTGTCATCGATATGACTTCGACATGCGCCGTGCCCGGTAACGCGCGTAACCGGCGGCCATTCGGAAGAAAGGCTTCTTATCTCCCAGGTTGCCGCTAATCTTAAAGGCCATATCTCCAGACCCGATAAAACTCGCACCACATCGAGGCTGATTGAACCGAGCTCCGATGGTACGGTCATTGATGCAGATCAACGGAACTTGACGGCGCTGCTAGATATTGTAATGCCGATGCGGCAGGCCTCGAACCTGCGACGCGATGATTAAGGGTCAGCTGCTCTGAAACCTGAACTGTGCGCCCCGATTACACCGCGCCGACGAGCCTTGCGCGAAGCGCGACAATACGCAATGGGGAAGGCCCTATGGCGGTTAGCATCAGATGAAATCCACTGACTTCGTCTTCACCGGGCGTCCTCGGCTTGCTGCGATCAAGCGCTTCCCGGCGGTGGAGTTCGCCGACTACGAGCGCCGCCTAGCCGAGATGCAGGAAACCTTGCAGCGCGTGCAGCAGGCGTACCTTGGCACGTCACATCGCGCCATCATCGTGCTGGAAGGCTGGGATACCGCGGGCAAGGGCGGCGTGGTGCGCCGGTTGGGCTGGGCGCTCGATCCGCGCAGTTTCAAGGTGCACGCGATTGCTGCGCCCACCGGTCGGGAGAAGTCGTTGCACTATCTGCAGCGATTCTGGGAATGCCTGCCGGAGCATGGTCAGATCGTCGTGTTCGATCGTTCCTGGTACGGCCGCGTGTTGGTCGAGCGTGTCGAGGCCTATGCAACGCCGACGGAATGGCGCCGCGCCTATAACGAGATCAACGATTTCGAGCGGATGCTGCTGGAAGACGACACGCGGCTGGTGAAAATCTTCCTGCACATCACGCCAGAGGAACAGATGCATCGGTTCCGCGCCCGGCTGACCGATCCACTGAAGCGCTGGAAATTGTCCTACGAGGATTTTCGTAACCGCGGTCGCTGGAAGGACTACGAGAGCGGCGATCGAGGACATGGTGGAGACGACATCCACCAAACGCGCCCCTTGGCATCTGGTGCCGGCCAACGACAAACCATTCGGCCGGCTGGCCGCGTTCCGCATCATCGCCGATCGGTTATCGAAGGGCGTCGGTTTGGAGCCGCGCGCGCTCGATCCCAAGGTGGCGGAGGCCGCCGAACAACTGCTCGGCATCAGGCTGCCGCCGGGCAACCATCGCGGTCACTAGTCGGACGTGCGGCACCACCATCGGCTGCACGATCATGGCCCGAAAGTTAGCCCGCTGAGCAACCCAACAGTGGCGTTTAACGAAGCCCGCGGCAGGATCCCATCTCCTACCCCCAAATAGGGACGCGTGCGGTTCTGGTCAGATTCCCAGACGCACCAGGTGGTTCTCAGGGTAGCGCAGCCCGCTTGCCGCGCCCGGCGCGAACACTTGCAGCAGCGCGTCTTCGGTATCGGCCGAGATCTCTAGCGAGACGGCGGCGGCATTTTCCTCGAGCCGGTGGCGATGGCTGGTACCCGGGATGGGCACGATGTAAGGCGCGCGGGATAAAACCCAGGCGAGCGCGAGCTGCGCCGGAGTGCAGTTCTCTGCCGCGGCATGCGCCTTCAGCTCCTCGATCAGTGCAAGGTTGCGGCGCAGATTATCGCCCTGAAACCGCGGCATATTGCGCCGTGCGTCGCCCGCCCGCAGCGCCGTGATATCCGCGACCTTGCCGGTCAGGAAACCGCGGCCGAGCGGGCTGTAGGCGACAAAGCCTATGCCAAGCTCCTCACAGAGCGGCAAGATCTCGGCTTCGACGTCGCGGGTCCACAGCGAGTACTCGATCTGCACGGCGCTGAGCGGGTGGGTGGCGTGGGCTCGCCGGATCGTCGCTGCGCCGGCTTCGCATATGCCGAGATGGCGCACCTTACCTTGGTGCACGAGATCGCTCATCGCTCCGACGGTGTCCTCGATCGGCACGGTCGGATCGACACGATGGATGTAGTAGAGGTCAATGACATCGGTTTCGAGCCGCTTCAGGCTGCGCTCGCAGCACGCCTTGACGTATTCCGGCCGTCCGTCCGATGTGGGTGAGCCGTCGGGGGCGCGCAGATTGCCGAACTTGCTGGCGATCACGTAATCGTCGCGATAGCCCTTTACCGCGCGAGCAATCAGTTCCTCGTTGCGGCCCTGACCATAGGCGTCCGAGCTGTCGAGAAAATCGACGCCGATCTCACGCGCTCGGCGCAAGGTCTCGATCGCTGCATCTCTGTCGGGCTCATCGTAGAACGGCGTCATTGTCGCGCAGCCGAGACCGACTGCGGAAACCTCAAGTCCACCGAGCCTGCGCCGCTGCATCTCTCCGCCTCCTTAATCGCGCGCCCAATCAAGATCCTGCATGGCGGTGTACCGCCGTTACCGGTAGGAATTATTCGACGTGTGATCGCCAGCGAGCCACCGCCTCAGCTCGGAATGCGCATCATTTCGCCGATCGGCGGCGATCCTGTCGGCGTTCGGCGCATCGACGGTCAACTCGACAATCATTCCGTTAGGATCGGTGACGTAGAGCGACGTGCAGTAGCCATGCTCAAGGACGAAGCTGTCTGGCTCTCGATAGCCCGCGGCTGCGAGCCGCTCCTTGACTTGGTTCTGGGTCTCGGCATCGCATTTGAGCGCGATGTGATGAAACGGGGTGGACGGCATTTTCGGCCCGAAGAGTTCTTGATCCTCGGGCTTCTCGAATTGGAAGAAGGCCAGGGCACCGCCGTCGCGGATTCCGAAGAAACAATGACAATAGGTCCGTACCGCGCCGAAGAGCTCGTCCGACTCGCACCAAGTGGCAATCAGCGGAAAGCCCAGTAGATCTTCGTAAAATAGTCTGGTCGCCTCGAGATCCCGGGTGACGTAAGCGGTGTGATGGAGCCGACTTGGGATTTTGCTTTGAATGCTCATTTCGCTCTCCGTCGGACTGCTGTGGAACGCCAGCCGGCCTGGGCGGGACCAAACCCCGCGTTTACCGTGGTGAGCGGATCTCGCTGCTGGTGTACCGGTCTGGCGCCGGATTATCGATGCGAGCGGCGCCTCGCGAACGTCACACCATACGGCCAGCTAGGCGAACTAAGGCAGGTAAGTTCAGAAGCGCGACCCCCTCTCGAGTCCCGTTAGAGGTTAGCTGCCGGCTCGACGAACTCCCGCGCCATCTGCTCGAGCCGCGCGACCATCTCGCGTTCGCTTCCCGGCCTGCCCGACAGCAGAGCGATCTCCTCGACCCCCGCATCACGATAGCGCTTCAAATCGTCGGTCTTGATCGGATTGGTGTAGGGCGACACGGCGAGGCGGACGTCGGAGCGCTTGCGGCCGTTGGCCCGGAGCAGTTCTTCGATCCGTTTGATCTTCTCGGCCGCCTGATCGGGCAACAGATTGAAGCCGATCCAGCCGTCACCGTATTCGGCCACCCTCCGCAGTGCCGGACCGCTCTCGCCTCCGAACCAGACCGGCACGCCCTTTTCACTGACAGGCTTGGGATAGCTCAGTACGTTGGTGAAATTGACGAACTCGCCCTGATGCGAGCTGCTACGCTGCGCCCAGAGCTTGCGCATGACGTCAATATATTCACGCGTGGTCGCGGGTGATAGGTAGATCGGGAGGACACCAATGAGAGGCGCAGGTACCCTCTCCAACTCGCTCGTGGCATGTCGATCCTCCCTGGACGGCCCACCTGTATAGATACCAACGCTTCCGGCGCGGCGGCGATGACAAAATCGATGACTAATCAGCCACGCGGCCCTTCGCCCGGCCTTTCAAAGTGGGTCAGGCCACAGCTCTGCAAGCTGGTAGACGCCCTCCGCAAGGCCCGGAATGGCTGCATGAGATCAAGTACGACGGCTACCGCATGCACGCCCGCCTCGACCGCGGTAGGCTGGAGCTGCTGACGCGCACGGGACTGGACTGGACGTACAAATACCCTTCCATAGCGGCGGCACTGTCGGTTCTGCCGGCAAATCAGGCGGACTCGATGGGGAGCTCTGCGCCGTTACGCCGGGAGGGGAGACCTCGTTCAGCATGATCCAAACGGCTTTGGACTCGGGCAATGCCGGTGCCCTGGTCTTCTTCCTTTTCGACCTCCTCTACCTCAATGGCGACATTTTCGGGGACGGGGTCAACGTCGCTGCCCGTCTCGAAGGCCTGGCTGAGCCGAGTGGGATCTGCGTTTCGGCGCGCGTTCAGGAGGACGCCGCGGGGAAGCTGGATCTGTCGTTCGACGACATGGGGGAACAGCACCTAAAGAACATCGCGCGCCCCAAAATCAGGAACCTGGGATAAACATCGATAAGAACAGATCACGGACCGGACATAGGCCGGCCGGAGATCGATCTCCGAGCAATGGCCGCGTGGTCGAGAACACCGGTGACGGCTTTCTGGTCAGTTGCTTGTCGGCAAGAGCGGTCTCAAAATCGCGTCGCGAATTTCCCGCCTTGAGCGTCGGGATGGGAGGAAGCTCGGTTCGCACGTGACTTCTCCGCTGGAGGGAACCGGATTCGAACCCTCGGTCCCTCTCCGAAGGGAAAGACCGAAAGGATCGAACGAGGCCGTCTCGGTACAGATAACCACCGCTACATCGCAGGGGCACGTAGCCTGGCCACAGCCAGGCCATGTAGCCCATCCCTTTCCTCACTCCGCCGCGCCGCGCCTCGCGCTAAGCATATCTATATCTGACACCAATCTTGGGGCGCCGGCGTTGGAAAGCGCATGGAACCCTCCACACGCCGCGCCCTGGCCCCTTTCCTCATATTGTTCGCCGCGCTTTATGCCGGGTTTGGGGTGCAGTCGCCCTATCTCCCTGCACTTCTGGACGATCGTGGTCTGCGGCCGGAAGCGATCGGCATGGTGTTGGCCGCGGGCACGGCGGTGCGGTTGGCGGCAGGACCGGCGGCGGGCCGTCTAGCCGATAGGCTCGATGCGGCGAAGCTGGTCTTCGCCGGGTGCGCGGCCGCGGCGGCCCTGATGGCGCTGCTCTATCTCTCAGCCCAGGGGTTTTGGCCCCTGTTCGCCGTCGGCCTCCTGCAAGCTGCCGCGCTGGCGCCGCTCGCGCCGCTTTGCGATACGCTCGCCCTCGGCGCCGCAGCGCCGGCCCAGCGCGATGACACGTCCGGCCCGGGGTTCGATTATGGCTGGGTGCGGGGCGCCGGCTCCGGATCCTTTATTGTCGGGTTGGTATTGTCAGGGCAAGTCGTGGAGCGTTACGGCATCGCCGCGGTCATCTGGCTCAATGCAGCGCTGCTTGCCGCCACCGCATTATGTGCCCCACGGGTACGGCAGCTCCCGCCTCGGACTGTGGCGCGATTCACATCGGCCAGCCGCGAGCGCGGCAGCGTCGTCGGACTGTTCCGGCTGCGACAGTTCCGTCGCGTGGTGCTGCTCGCGGCTTTGATCCTGGGCAGCCATGCGATGCACGACAGCTTCGCCGTCATTCGGTGGGGTGCGGCGGGGATCGGCCCCGGTGCGGCCGGGCTCCTATGGTCCGAGGCGGTGGCAGCCGAGGTGGTGGTGTTCTTCATCATCGGCCGCCCGTTATTGGACCGTTTGGGCCCGGCGGATGCGGCGGCGCTGGCCGCAGCTGCGGGTATGGTGCGCTGGTCGGTTGAGGCGCAGACAGCTTGGCTCCCTGCCATGGCGGCGATACAGCCGCTCCACGGGCTGACCTTCGCCTTGCTGCACCTCGCCAATATGCGGGTTCTCGCCGAGACCGTTCCGCCGCGGCTCGCGGCAACCGCGTTGACGCTCTACGGCACGGTCGGCGTCGGCGCCGCGGTGGCGCTGCTGACCCTCATCTCGGGCTCGCTCTATGCGCAATTCGGGGCGCAAGGGTTCTGGGTGATGGTCGCGTTATGCGCCGCTGCGCTACCTCTGGCTCGAAAACTGTGAGAGGGGTCGCGATAAAGCCGGAGTCAGTCGTAGCGCAGCAACGAGCATTCCACAAATCAAAAGATCTTGCCGGAACTTACCTTGTCCGATCCGCGCATCGATAAGCGCCTTTTTGGTCGTCCCTGGAATGGGGGCATGATCAATTGCAGCAACAATGGGGTTGGGCATTGTTGGAAAATTCTCGCCCACGATCCGCGACTTAAGAAGCGTCCCGCACGTGGTTCCAAGGAAAACAGATAACCTTGGTTGCCACCTCCTTTCGCATTTAATGGCGCATAACGCGTCGGCAGCAAGGGCTGAAATTCGGGCAACACACTCGCAATTGCTAGGGTCATTCAAGTTCGGTGTAGTCAGCCTCAATTCGACGACCGTGATTGATCTTTACATTTTCGCCACCAGCGGCGAGCCGGGCTTTACTGCTTAGCCGCAGCTTCAAGGGGCCGACCGCCGGCGGTTATCGCGGCGGCCTCGGTAACGACCCGCGCGACGCCGTCGCGAACCACGACATAGCCGCGCGAGAGCAAGCTTTCGTGGCGTTCCGAATGGGTGGCGAGCCGTCCCGCGAAATTGTCGAGCGCGTCGCGGCTGCGGCCGACGAAGCGGGTCATCGCGACGCGCAGCCGCGGATCGATTTCGGCGACCCGCGCGCGGCAGCGGTCGAGATCGGCCGACAATACCGCCGGGCGCAGCCGGGCGGCACGCATTCCTATTTCGCCGCAGCCAGCACCGCTGGGCGCGCGCGGAAATGCGGCATCACTACCTCGCCCACCATCCGGTACTGCTCGACCATCTTGTCCTTCGGGGTCGTCAGCGGTGGCGACAGGTTGATGTGCTGCATGCCGGGGTAGCGCTCTTCGAAGCTCTTCAGGTGGGCCACGAGGTCATCGGGCGTGCCGGCGAACCATGAGCCGAGCTTCAGATAATGATCGAGGGTCGGCACACCAGCAGCGTCCCAGCCGCCGCGCCGCGCGGCTGCTTCGACCTGCGCCGGCGTGATACCCGGCACGAACCCGAGCGGTGCAAACATTTTCACATGCTCTTCGTAATACGGCAGCATCTCGCGGATCGCTTGCTCGCGCGTCTTGGCCAGATAGAACGACACGCCGATCGCCAGGCCTTCGCCGAGTTTGAGGTTACGGCCCATCGAGTTCGCAACGCGCTGGTAGGCCTGGATCGGCCCCTCCGCCATCGTTGCAGCGCCGCCGCCGACGAGGCCCCTGATGCCGTGGCGCAGCATGAACTCGATCCCGCGCGTGCTGGCGCTGACGATCGGCTGCCAGCATTCGACCGGCAGGTTGACCGGGCGCGGCACCAGGGTCAGCTCCTTGAGCTGATAGCCGCGATAGGGGACATCAGTGGGTATCGCGTAGTGCTTGCCCTTGTGCGAAAAGGATTCGTTGTCGAACGCCTTGAAGACGATCTCGACCTGCTCCTCGAACAATTCGCGGTTAGCCTCCTGGTCGATGATCGGCGCGCCAAACGTTTCCACTTCGCGGCTGTGGTAGCCGCGGCCGACACCGAATACAGTGCGCCCCTTGGTCAGGATGTCGGCGGTGGCGTAATCCTCGGCTAAACGCAGCGGGTGCCACATCGGCGCGATATTGAAGCCGCAGCCGATCCGCAGTTGCTTGGTGATGTGGGCCAGATGCACCGCTAACATCAGGATGTTGGGCAGGCACTCGTAGCCTTCATGCTGGAAATGGTGCTCGGCCAGCCACAGAGTGTCGTACCCCAGTTCGTCCATGACCTTGGCGATCGCCTCGGTCTTGTCAAACACCGAGGCGAGCTCGTCGTTGGTATAGCGCCGGTCATTGGCCGGGGTTGCGTTCTGACCGTGGTCGGGGATGTCGATGTGACCGGCATAGACCGTCATGAATTTGTTGATCATCTTCCGTTCCTCTCCCGGCAGGGCATCGCGGCGGTACTGCCCCGAGACTAGGGGGAAGCGCGCGCCAATTCCAGGCGCCCCTCGGCTTCCAGGTGCCGACAATCCAAGGCACGGTCCTACTCCGCCGCCACACGCGCCGGCTCGCCGCCGACCCGGGCGCGGCCGGGTATGTACTCGACGCTGACCGGCTGGTTGGTCTCGAACGGGCTCTTCAGCCCGAGTTCCTTGGCGATCTCGCGCACCGCCGGCAACACCTCCTGGCCCATCAGACGGATGCAGGTCTTGGCGTCCTCGTGGGTGACGGTGCCGTCATTGCCCCACAGGCCGAGGATGCCGGGGCGCGTCTCCTCCAGCAGGATCCGCAACTTGGCGATGACCTGCTTCGGTGTACCGGCGATGATCATCAGCTCTTCCATCTGCTTTTCGAGCGACGGCCGGCCGCGCGGGTTCTGAGCGCGCCCGGAGGCGAACTCGACAAAGGCGCGCCGGTTGACCGGGCTGCCGTAGCCCGAGGGCGTCGACCAAACCGGGTGGGCGAGACCGGTGAACTCGCCCTGCATCCAGCGGAACTCGGCGGCGTTCTTGATCGCCTTTTCCTCGGTCTCGGCAACGTGGATCTGCTTCAGCAGGCCGTGATAGTCCGGGCCGCCCTGGAAGCCGGCCGCCGCGGCGGCTTCGTCATAGATCTTCCAGATCTGCTGCGTGCGCTCGACCGGCGTGTTCAGCGCGATATACGGGTAGCCGTGCTCCGCCGCCCAGACGATCGTCTCGGGGCTGATGACGCCGGGGATCCAAACGCGCGGATAGGGCTTCTGCAGCGGCACCGCCCACGGGTTGACGACGCGGTGCTGGTAGTGCGTGCCCTCCCAGCGGAACGGGCCTTCGCGCGTCCAGGCCGCGACGATCAGGTCGTGCGCCTCCTGGAAGCGCTCGCGGTTGAAGGCGGGGTTGACGCCGGTCGCGAGCTGCTCCTGTCCGCCGCCGCGGACGAAACCCGATACCAGCCGGCCCTTCGAGATCATGTCGATCATCGACAATTCCTCGGCCAGCCGCATCGGGTTCTCGGCGAGCGGCAGCGGGTTGCCGAGCATGACGATCTTCACGTTCTTGGTCACCGCGGCGAGGATCGCGGCGAAGATGTTGGCTTTCGCCTGCATGCAGAACGGCGCGTTGTGGTGCTCGTTCAGCATGATGCCGTCAAAGCCTAGCTCGTCGCACATGATGTAGTGTTCGAGAAATTCGTTATAGAGGCGGCTGCCGGCGGCAGAATCGAAGTACTTGTTCGAGAACATCAGGGCGGTATGCCCGGTAGCTAGCCCGATATCGGACGGGTAGGCCGACATTGGCTGCTCGGTGAAATACATCAGATGCATGACGTCCTCCGTCCCCGGTCCCATTCCCGCACGCTTGCGGGCGTTGTCGAATTATAGCCGCTGCGACAGCCGACCGCACCTGCATCACGCGCGGGATTCGCGCAATGCACCCGAGCATCGCCATTTCAACCGACATTCCTCGGATCGCCGGTCTGTTGGGCTCAGCGAGGCGCCGACCGTCCTGTCGGTCTCGTCTGACCGGCGGCGCGGCAACCGCTTTAGGCCTCACCGACCGCGGCACTATCGTCGAGGGCCAGGCCGCCGATCTCGTCATATTCGATCCGGATGTGATTGCCGACCAAGCCACCTATGACGATCCACACCAATAAGATTACATGCGAGCGATCGCCCGGATCGTCAGTGCGGTGCGCGCCTATCCGGAAGCGCGGGAGGCCGTGATTGCGGCGCTGCGCGATCTCGATGCCGAGAGCGCTTCGGGGCCTGCGCTTACCGATCGCAGCGATTAGCGAAAGTGGAGAATCATCTTGTTGCACGGATCAGCTGGGCTGACGTCTGGGGCCCGGGTAGCGTGGAGGATCCTTCCCTTCCGAGAGCAGGACTTCGCGGCGGTTGGTGAGGATTACCGCAGGCCCGTAACCTCAGCGAGCGCCAAATCCGGCTGAGCAGTCCCAGATGGGAGGACGCTACTCAATCCATAGTCCTCCTGGGGATGTCCGCCCGTGCCGTTCAAGGTCAATGCCGATCGCCGTCATCACATCCCCAAGCAGCAGGATCGGGTAACGAACTGGTCGGAATATGATGCTGGCTTGCGCCAGCGTGGCAGTCTGACGGTCTGGTTCAGCGAAGAAGCGATCGCGGCCTGGCGCGCCGAACCACGGACGACGCGGGGCGGTCAACCACACTATTCGGCCCTGGCGATCACGACGGCGCTGACGCTGCGCGTCGTGTTCCGCCTACGAGAGGCAACCGGTACTTAGTTCGAGAAGACCGTCCTAACGGAGTTTTGATTACATGTTTCCGGCGGTTGCACGAAACGGCGCGTCGGCCATCTGCGGTGGTGCCCGGCGCGTTATGGCGGTACGAAGCCAGTTGTAAGAACCCACCGATCGCGGGATTGGCAAGCCGCGGCCTTCTCACTAGACTTGCTGGTTAAAAATGTGGGCGCGACGTAAGCGGCGTTTTTTGGCGGTACCCTCTGTGCCGGAGGTTTCCATGCACGACTGGCGTTACGCGAGCCCTGGAGCGCCGTACGGGCTAGCATCTAATGCGCGGCATCGACCTCGGCGCGCGGGCTTGCTGCGGTGGCCGGTCGTATGCGCCGCCGTGCTGGTCGCTTCCTGTCAGCAGGCCGGCGTGCTCGATCCGCAGGGTCCGATCGCGGCGCAGGAGCTACTCCTGCTGATCAATTCGACGGCGATCATGCTCGTCGTCGTGGTTCCGGTGATCCTGGCGACCTTGGCGTTTGCCTGGTGGTACCGGTCGTCAAACCTCCGCGCCAGCCGCAGCGTGGACGAGTCCTATGAAGGGCGTCTCGAGTTCGTCCTCTGGTCAATCCCGACACTGATCGTGATCCTCTTGGGCGGGGTCATCTGGATCGGCTCCCATCAGCTGGATCCTCGGTCGCCGATCGCTGCGAATGTCGACCCGCTCCGGGTCGACGTCGTGGCGCTCGATTGGAAATGGCTGTTCATCTACCCCGATCAGGGCATTGGCGCTGTCAATCAGCTCGTCATCCCGGTCGGAACCCCGGTCCGCTTTCGGCTCACCTCGGCGACGGTGATGAATTCCTTCTTCATCCCGCAGCTGGGCAGCCAGATTTACGCGATGGGCGGCATGACCACCCACCTCAACCTGCTCGCCGACAAGCCGGGCGAGTACCCTGGCTTTTCGGCAAATTTCAGCGGCGACGGATTTGCCGAGATGCGGTTTATCGCCAAAGCCGTGCCGGCCGGCGATTTCGAGGCCTGGGTCGCGCAGGCGCGCGGCACCGGGTCGGCACTCGACGATGCCGGCTACGGCGCATTGACAAAGCCGAGCATAGCCGTGCCGCCGGGGACCTATCGCTCTGTCGAGCCCAACATGTTCGAGCGCATCATCGACCAGACGACGGCGGGGCCCGAAAGGGCGCGCGCGGGCGCGGCCTGGCGTCCGCCAGCACAAGCAGGAGGTTGAAATGCTGGGCAGGCTGAGCTGGGCGGCAATTCCTCTCGACCAGCCGCTCCCGCTATACGCGATGGGAGTGGTCGGCCTCGTCATTCTGGCCGTGCTCGCGCTCGTCACCGTAAAGGGCTGGTGGCCCTATTTGTGGCGCGAGTGGCTGACCAGCGTCGACCACAAGCGCATCGGCGTTATGTATGTGATTCTCGGGCTCGTCATGCTGCTGCGCGGCTACTCTGACGCGATCATGATGCGCACACAGCAGGCGATCGCGGTCGGCGATGCCCAGGGATACCTGCCCCCCGATCACTACGACCAGATCTTCTCCGCGCACGGCTCGATCATGATCTTTTTTGTGGCGATGCCGCTCGTCATCGGGCTGATGAACTTTGCTGTGCCGTTACAGCTTGGTGTGCGCGACGTTGCCTTCCCCACCCTCAATTCGGTCAGCTTTTGGCTCACCGCAACGGGCGCGCTGCTGATCAATATGTCGCTCGTGATCGGCAGTTTCGCGCGCACCGGTTGGATGGGCTACCCGCCGCTCTCCGGGCTCGCCTTTTCGCCCGACGAGGGCGTCGACTATTACCTCTGGTCATTGCAGATCTCGGGCATCGGCACCTTGCTGACCGGCGTCAATTTCGTGACGACGATCCTCAAACTGCGCGCCCCGGGCATGACTTACATGCGCATGCCGGTGTTCTGCTGGACCGCACTCGCCTCGAATTTGTTGATCGTCGCCGCCTTTCCGATCCTGACCGCGACCTTCGTGATGCTGCTGCTCGACCGTTACTTGGGCTTTCATTTCTTTACCAATGACGCCGGTGGCAACCAGATGATGTATGTCAATCTGTTCTGGGCGTGGGGCCACCCCGAAGTGTACATCCTGATACTGCCGGCTTTTGGTATCTACTCTGAAGTGGTAGCGACGTTTTCCGGCAAGGGGCTGTTCAGCTACCGCTCGATGGTTCTTGCTACCCTGGGGATCTGCATTCTCTCTTTCACGGTTTGGCTGCATCACTTCTTCACGATGGGAGCGGGCGCCAACGTCAACGCTTTCTTTGGCATCATGTCGTCGATCATCGCGGTGCCGACCGGCGTCAAAGTCTTCAACTGGCTGTTCACCATGTTCCGCGGTCGCATCGTGTTCAAGACGCCGATGCTGTTTTCGGTCGGCTTCATCGTCACCTTCGTCATTGGCGGCCTGACCGGCGTGCTGCTGGCCGTCCCGCCGGTCGATTTCGTGCTCCACAACAGCGTCTTCCTGGTCGCCCATTTTCACAACGTCATCATCGGCGGCGTCGTGTTCGGCGTGCTGGCGGGGATCAATTACTGGTTCCCGAAAGCGTTTGGCTTTACCCTCGACGAATGGTGGGGCAAGGCCAGCTTCTGGTGCTGGCTCATCGGCTTCTATCTCGCCTTCACGCCGCTCTATGTACTTGGTCTGCATGGCATGACCCGGCGCCTGCAACACATTCCCGACCCGAGCTGGCAGCCGCTGCTGCTGGTAGCCGAGCTGGGCGCCGTCATCATTTTCCTCGGTGTCCTCTGCCAGATCGCGCAGCTCTATGTCAGCATCCGCACGCGCGAGCAGCGCCGCGACCTGACCGGCGACCCGTGGAACGGTCGAACCCTGGAATGGGCGACCTCCTCGCCGCCGCCGGCCTACAACTTCGCCGTGCTGCCCCGAGTTGAGACGATCGACGCGTTCTGGCACATGAAGCGGAGGGCACTGCCCCCGGCGGAACCGGTCTATGAACCGATCGAGATGCCGCGTAACAGCCCCACAGGTTTTGTCACTGCGTTCTTTGCCGTGATCACCGGCTTTGCGCTGATCTGGTATATCTGGTGGATGGCGATCGTCGGCATCCTCGCCGCCGCAATCACGGTGCTGGTGTCCGGCTGGAGTGATGACCGCGAGCGCGAAATCTCGGCGACCGAACTTGCGCGAATGGAACGGGCCCGGTTGGGCCTCGGGCGGCCCGTATGACGATAGCAACAGCAATCGACGCAGCTCCGATCGAACTCGCGCGCGGGCGCGGCGGCGGCGGGCCGGCCTCGAAGCGGATCGTTGTCGCCTATGGGTTCTGGATCTTCATCCTCGGCGACATCGTCATGTTTTCGGGACTGTTCGCGGCCTATGCGGTCCTGTCGGGTAACACCGCGGGCGGACCGACCGGGCGCGAGCTGTTCGATCTCCGCAATGTCTTCATCGAGACGATGTGTCTGTTGCTTTCGAGCTATACGTGCGGGCTCGGCGCGTTGTCCGCCGAACGGCGGCGGCCGGCGCGCTTCTTGATCTTCGCTGCCCTCACATTCGTGCTCGGCGCGGCCTTTCTTTTCATCGAGGCCTCGGAATTTGCCGGAATGGTAAGCCAGGGCGCTGGGCCCTCGCGCAGCGGCTTTCTGTCCAGCTTCTTCACTTTGGTCGGCACGCACGGCGTACACGTTACCGGCGGGCTGATCTGGCTGATCTATCTAGTGGCTCAGGTCGTTGCCAAGGGCTTGCGAGCCTCCGTGCTGCGGCGCCTGTTGTGCTGGAGCCTGTTCTGGCACGCGCTGGACATCGTCTGGGTCGGGGTATTCACGCTGGTCTATCTGATGGGAGACTACCAGTGATGCACGGTCGGGATCGCGTGTTCGACGACCGCACGCCGGGTGTCGAGCACGAAGAGTCCACAGCTAACTTTCTGTCGTATACCGCGGGCCTCGGCCTCGCGATCCTCGCGACGATCGCTTCGTTTGTAGTGTCGCAAACCCATTTGCTGTGGCCCCCGGGAATACCGGTCGGGCTGGTCGTGCTCGCCTTTGCGCAGATCGGGGTCCACCTCGTTTTCTTTCTGCATTTGGGCAGCGGGCCCGATCACACGAACAACATTCTGGCCCTCGCTTTTGGCGTGCTGATCGTCTTCCTCGTCATCACCGGCTCAATCTGGATCATCGCCAACCTCAACGCCAACATGATGCCGATGTCCACGAACATGTCGCGCTGATGCATGCGGGTGGCTATGGTTGTGGCTCAGCTTCACGATAACGCCTCCGAGGTGGTGGTGCATCGGCACCAGCCGCCGCAGGTCGTGATTATCGGCGGAGGCTTCGCTGGGGTTGCAGCCGCGCGAGCGTTACGACGGTGCAAGGCCGAAGTCGTTCTGATCGACCGGCGAAATCACCACATCTTCCAGCCACTGCTCTATCAGGTGGCGACCGCGATTCTCGCGCCGTCGGCAATCGCCGCGCCAATTCGGCAACTCGCCGAGAAACAAAAGAACCTTTCCGTGACTATGGCGGAAGTGACGCGCGTCGATCTGACCTCCCGATCGCTCGACACGATCTCCCCGGTCGTTGGAGGGAAGAAGATCGCGTTCGATTATCTGGTGCTCGCCACTGGGATGCGACCGAGCTATTTCGGTCATGACGAGTTTGCCAAACATGCCCCCGGTCTCAAGACGCTCGCGGATGCGGAGGCAATCCGGGCGAAAATCCTCAGCGCCTATGAAGCGGCGGAAGCAACCGATGACGCCGATGAGCGCGCTAGGCAAATGACATTCGTGCTGGTCGGCGCTGGCCCGACCGGTGTCGAGTTGGCCGGGTCGATTGCGCTAATGGGTTCTATCACTCTGCGTTCGAATTTCCGGCGGATCGATCCTGCGAAAATCTCAATCCTGCTGATCGAGGGCGGTCAGCGCATCCTGCCGAGCTACGCGGAATCTCTATCCAGAAAAGCGGTCAAGCGGCTCGAAAAGCTCGGCGTGACGGTCATGACGAGAACAAGGGTGGAGCACGTCGATGAGCAGGGCGTGATCGTCGCCGGCAAGCGGATCGAGAGTGCGACGGTGCTGTGGACGGCGGGGGTTGCGCCCTCTCCGATATTGAGCGCGCTCGGCGTCATTACAGACCATGCCGGTCGTGTCTGCACTGGCCCGTTCCTGGAGATACCGGACAAGCCGGGGATATTCGTGGTCGGCGATGCCGCCGCTGCCACGCAGGGCGGCCGACCTTTGCCGGGCGTAGCTCAGGTTGCGATCCAGCAGGGTCGATATGTCGGCGGATTTATTTCTGCGTTGCTCAACGGGCGTCAAAAACCTCGCCCATTTTGGTATTCCGACAGAGGCAATATGGCGATAGTGGGAAGGAATTTTGCAATTTTGGAGTTGCGTCGAATTCGTCTCGGTGGGTTTATAGCCTTCTGGATCTGGGCCTTCATCCATTTGATGTCTCTTCCCCAGATGCAAAATCGCGGACGAGTACTCACCCAATGGCTGTGGACATATCTCACCGGACAGCGCGGCGCGCGTCTTATTCCCGAGGGTCCCCTCGGCGGCTGACGACCTGTCATGGAGACCCCTGCACCTTTACGGATCGAAATGGTATTTCGGACGCGGCTTTGTCACCGCGCAGCAGGTCGACCAGGCACGCACGGCGCAGCGCACCGCGCAGATCGCGCTACAGCAGGCGCCAGGCCATCACCAACACCAAGCCCACCGAGGCCGAGCTGGAAGGCGCGCGCGACGCTCGCGCTCGCGGAGCGAGACCTCAACAAGACGGTCGTGCGTGCACCTTGCCACGGCCGGATCACCGCGCTCGACATCGCCGCTGGGGAGTTCGCGGCCACCGGCCACCCGCTGTTCACGATCATCGATACCGAGCATTGGTATGCGATCGGCAATTTCCGCGAGACCGACCTGGCGGAGATCGAGCCTGGCGTAGGGGACGTCGTCGCCCATTAGAGAGGAATCATATTTAAAGCCCGCATCGAGCAGGTAGCGCAGCGAGTGTTTCGAAAACGCGAAGCTCGGCGCCCGCCAGCCGCGCGACCCGGCGCCGATGTGTTTGCGGTAAGCGTCGAGTTCCCGGCTGAGCCAGTACAACTCGTCATCCTTGTCGATCTCGTTCGACCGCTCATGGAGATAGCCGTGCAATGCGATCTCGTGCCCGTTCTTTAGCAAAAGGTCGATCTGCGCCGGATATTTCTCGATAACCCAGCCGGGAACGAAGAAGGTCAGGCGCAGATCGCGGCGCGCGAACTGCCCGACGAGGCGCGGGATCGCGATCAGCGGGTCGTGGCGCGTCCAGGATTGCGCCGCGACCAGATTGTCGGCGGTCTCCTGATTGTACCAGTTGAAGGCGCTGTCGGCGTCCATGTCCCAGGTCATCGCTACCGCGCAGCGCGCTCCGTCCGGCCAAGGAACTGGGTTCGCGATCATGGCCTGTCCTTTCGCAGCGCCCGTCAGTTGCGGTTCTTGGTCAGTTTGCTCCAATCGTAGGAGGGCGCTCGGCCGGGCACCGCCTCGATCCCCCTGCTCTGGATATGCGGATGGACAGGCCGCAGCTGCGCAGCTTCCGGGGAGGAATAAGCTTAAGACTGGAAGCCGGATGATGGTTTCACCTTTCCCGGAATCAAATTCATACCTTGTTGTTGCTATGGCGCTGTGAAGCTTGTGGGCAGCCGCCGACCTGTGGGCAAGGCGGGGGAAACGCAGGGCGTTTTCCCCGGCTTGTCCATAGGGGACCGCGCTGGCGCGGTCAGGCGGGGATCGGCGCAGCCGACTGTCCACAAATTCACAGCGTCTCGCGGCATGGGTCAGGCGGCCAGACGCCGGCGCAGCCGTCGATTGGCCGAGGTATGCCTCGTCCGGTGTTCGCCAGCCGAGCGCCTGATGCGGACGCTGCAGATTATACCAGTCGAAGAACTCGCCAAGGCTGCGCTTCTGTTCGATGCCGTTGGCCGCCGGGCGCAGGTAGACCCATTCGTGCTTCACGGTCCACCACAAGCGCTCGACGAAGATGTTGTCGTGGCAGCGCCCGCGTCCGTCCATGCTGATCTCGATCTCGTGATCCCGCAGCACCTTGGTGAACTCCGCGCTGGTGAATTGCGCCCCCTGATCGGTATTGAAGATGTCGGGCTTGCCGAACCGGGCGAGGGCCTCGCTCAGCGCCTCGACACAGAACCCGGCCGTCAGCGTGTTCGACAGCCGCCACGACAGCACCCGCCGGGTCGCCCAGTCGATGATCGCGACCAGGTACAAAAACCCCTGTCGCATCGGTATGTAGGTGATGTCAGCGGCCCACACTTGGTTCGGCTGGTCGATCGTTTTGCCGCGCAGAAGGTAAGGATAGACCGCGTGCTCGGGATCCCGCTTGCTGGTGTTCCGCTTCGGGCGGACTGCCCACAGCCCGAGCTTCCGCATCAGCCGCCGGACGCGTCGGCGGCCGACCGAAATCCCCTCCCGCAACAGCGCCACCCGCAGCCGGCGGCTGCCGTAGACCGGATGGTCGGTGAATATCCGGTCGAGCCGCTTCAGAAGCTCGAGTTCCTCTGCAGATTCCGGCCGAGGCCGGTAATAAAAGCTGCTGCGCGCAACCCCCAGCAGCCCGCATTGCCGGCTTACGGACAGCCCCGCTTCCGGCGCAATCATCGCCCGCCTCGCAGCACTCGGGAGATGGCGGGCTGCCCGGCAAGAAAATCGCGCTCGACCTGCAGCTGCCCGATCTTGCGGTGCAGATCGTCGATCACCTTTTGCGCATCCGCGGCCGCCGACGCCTTGCTGCCGCGCGCAAACAGCTCCCCCGCACGCGTCACCAGCTCCTGCTTCCAGTTGCTGATCATCGTCGGATGAACCGCAAACTCCGCCGATAGCTCCGCCAGGGTCTTCTCCCCCGAAAGCGCCGCCATCGCCACCCGTGCCTTGAATTCCGCGCTGTGCTGTTTCCTCTTTACGCCCACGTCTCACGTCCTTTGGACCGGTCAGCCCTTAGCTTATCCTGCTGTCCAAAAATCCGGAGCCGCCGCACTTCGAGCCAGAGCCGCAACAGGTGCCGCCGCCGGTCCTCCTCCTCGAAATCCTCGAATGCGGTCCGCGCGTGCAGGATCGTGTAGTTGTTAATGAAGTACATCTCGCCGGGCTGCAGCGTGAATTCGAGCATCAGCTCGGGCCGCTTGGTAACCTCCTCGAAGTGGTCGAGAACTGCGAGCTCGGCCGCGCCCATCGGACGGCCGGCCGCCGCTTCGCCCGCCTCGACATAGGTACGGACATAGCGCGCCGAGACCTTCCCCTCGATATGGGAATAGACCGGCACTCGATATGGCGTGTAGGGCAGGTCGCCCGGCTTCTCCTCGCCGCGCCGGTGGAAGACATAGCCGCGATAGAGGCGCTCGAGGGCTTCGGGATATTCCTCCAGCATCACGTTATGGACAGTGATGGCGCTTGTGAGCCGCGATACGCCGCCCAGCTTCGCGGCCCCCAGACAAGCCAGCCCAACTAGGTCGCAGGAATCGGTGTGCGGCGAGAGCTCCTGCTTGTTGCGGTAGGCGCGCGCCAGCGGGTCCTCGCGGCTGAAATCCTTGACGTGGCCGAGCCGGTCGCCGAGAACGCTCTGCGACAGCCCGCGCCCGAGATGCGTGCCGATCCCCCAGAAGATCATGCCGATCTCGTCTTTCGAGTAGTCCTCGACCGGTAGGCGGCGGACCACCACGAAGCCGCGCCCATTCCCGATCTGGCGTCGGATCTCGTCGATTACCGGCCGCAGTGACGGAACTTCGAAATGCTCGCGCTGCAAGTCGTCAAGGCCGAGGCCGGCGGTTTTTATCTGCCGAATGGCGTGCTCGATGTCCCGTAGGTGGGCCGCGTCGAGCTCGATCGTGTAATCCGCTGGCGTCTTGAGATCGGCCACCGTCCAGGCGCTCGGGTGATCAATCGGCGTGCCATGCACCGGCGTCAACGGTGAGTCGATTTCGGGCGCTCTGCGTACTTGGCGAAGCTCACTCATCATCCGTAGCCTCCTTCGCTAAACCGCGACTGCTGCTCAGCACCCGTGTGCCGGATCGATCCAATTGACCAGCGTCTTGGCGCTCTCAAAGGCAGGTGCAGGTAGGTGTCACCCGGGCTGGCTCATGTAATCGTAAGCGGAGAGGACATGGCATTGGACGACGTGGAAGAACTCCTCGACCGTCACATGCTCGTCGACACTGCCCATGCCGGTCGGCGAAGGCCCATAGACAATCGCCGGGATGTCCTTGTAGCGCCACAGCCGTGTGTCGGTGCCGCCGAGGCTGATCACCGGGGTCGGATCGATACCGGCGATTTCCTTGGCATTGGCGCGCACCAGTTGCGCCAGCTCGGTGTCGGGCGGGCACCAGCTCGGCGGGTTGTAGAGGACCTGTCGGTACGAGGCTTCGGGATAGGACGCGACGATTTTGTCGACCTCGGCAAGGATCTGCGGCGCGTCGAGCCCGTTCGGTAGGCGGATGTCCACTTCGAAGGTGCAGTCTGACGCAACCATATTGACCTTGAGCCCGCCGCGCACGACGCCCGGATTAACGGTGACGCGCCGGGTGATCCTGGCGGCGCCGGCACCCTGGGCCCGATCGATGGCAGGGGCGGCCTCGTCGAGTGCCGCAGCGAGATTGCTGGCTTCCGGCGCCGGGATATCTTGCAGGATTTCGAGTTCGCCGATGATCTTCGCCGCGATCGCCGTGGCGCTCTTGCTGGCATGCGTATAGGCGCCATGCGCTCCTTTGGTGCGCACAGTGAATTCGAGCCACAGCGGGCCCTTTTCGCCGAAGCGCAATGTCCACGGGCTGCTCGGCTCGCCGCTCAGGCAGCTGTCGCCAAACACTTCCGGGTGGTGCTCGGAGAGGTAACGGGCTCCGTAAGGCCCGAAAGTCTCTTCGTCCGACACGGCCGACAATGTCAGCCGGCCATGCAGCTCAGCACACAGTTCGCGCAGGTATAAGAACGTGAAGATCGCGGCAGTTGTGCCGCATTTCATGTCGCAGGCGCCGCGCCCGTAAATGCGGCCGTCAACCAGTTCGCCGCCCCACGGGTCGTGCGTCCAGCCGATACCGTCACCCACCGGGAAGACGTCGATATGGCCGTTGAGTGCGAGATGACGCCCGGGTTTCGCGGCCTCGAACGTCGCCACGAGGTTGGGCATTATCTCGTTGGGCGCGATCACGCGGCAATCGGCACCGTAGCGCGCCAGAAACTGACGGATGTGACCTGCCGCCTCACGCGTATCGCCGGGCGGGTTCGGGCTCGAAAAGCGGATGAAGCGCCGGAAGAAATCGAGCATGACCTCGCGGTCGTTTTCAATCCGCTGCAATAGCTCCGCCTTGCGGCCTTCCATTCCGGTTCTCCGGTCGCGTTTACCCGTCAAGCGCCACGCTGACGGCGTACCGGATCATCATTGATCGGAACTCGGCTCGGTGCGGTTGTTGAAGGCGGAGCTCGAAGCCCAGGGAAGGGAGACGGCCGCCGGACGCCGCAGGACCGGTTCGTCGATGACTCAGCGCTGGAGGAAGACGGATTCGAACCACTGGTCCCCCGTGAAAGGGACAGCGTCTTTCGAGACGATCTGATCGACCTTCGGCCCCTTCTCCTCCCCGAGAATCAAGCGACACCCGCGCGAGGGGGACCGGGAGTTTGAATCCATCTCCCTCCAGCGACGAGTTAGCAGCGAACCGAGCGGCCGAGATCTTGCGAGGGCTCCAAAGCTTTTGGCTTGGGCACGACAGGCAAGCCCAGCCCGAACGCGCAACTAGTGAACATTATCGCCCCCGGCGGAAGGGATATGCAACCGCGAGCATGATGAGCTTGGCGATCGCGATGCCCTCCACCAGCAACAGCGCGCGATCAGCGCCGAAAATGCGGAACGCGCTTTCGGCCTTGCTCGCCCAGTCTGACGGCAGCAGATGCGTAAGCGTTTTGATGATGCGAAGATTCTCGTCTGCGGCCGTCGTCAGAAGTGAGGCATTCCAAAGCCAGAGCGCCACGATGATCACGAACGCAAAAACGAGCGCGGTGGCCTTGAACGCACCGCGTCCGGCCCACCTTGCGAGGAGGATCGCCTGTCGCTTCACGTCCGGTGAACGGCTGCGTGCAAGGGTGTTCCCTTCCGCGGGCGGCTATGCCAAGGGACGGTGTGGACCACCGATCGCCGCGGCTCACAAAGGGCGACTATCGACAGCGCCGAACGAACACCATTCTCGGAGGGCAACCGCGTGAGCGGAGGGGCTGAGTATGTGGGTCGCCGCGGAGCCGCTCAGAGCGTAGTCCTCCCGTCGTCGGTGTCAACCCAAACCAGCTCATGCCGGATGACATCGGAGTTGACGAGGTCTCGCACAGGTTGACGCGCGATGGACCCTACTTCCTACGATGCCCAACTGCGGCAAGCGGCTTTCGACCATGTGAAGCGGCTGGATGCCTTGAAAGGTGGGGTGTTGGATTCCACCGATCTCGCGGTCGGGTTCGAGTTCCGCGGCGAGCGCATTCCGCTGATCAACCCACAGCGCGGGATCTTCAAGCCGCGACAGATGTCGCACCTGTTGATCATTAAGCCGACATTCGCCAAATTCCCGCGGTTTTCGGGGCCAGGATTGTTCCTTTGACCGGCTTGGGCAACAGCAAATCGTGCTCAGTGCGAGCAAAGGGTGATTGAAGCCGGTGGTTGATAGCACCGGGAACGGTGAGGCGCGCTCATTTGGCGAGATGCAAAGCCTACTCGATCACGTCGTCGGCGCGGACGAGAATACTTGGCGGTATAGTCAGACCGAGCGTACGACGAGGTGATGACCACCGGCATCAAGCGCCGGCAGGAGCCGGCCACTCGAGCCTGCTCCTGAAACTAAAGCTACTTTGTCCTTGAGACGATCGCCCATGCTCTCCTCCCTTTAGCAGCGCCCTTGAGGAGAACTTAGCTCGGCGGCCGGTCAACGGCGATGGAGGATCAGCCGTGCGGGACCACGACCTTCGAAAAGGCGGTAGGCTTTCTTCACCTCGGTTAGCTCTTGAGACTGGCTGTCAATCCTGTCTACGCACCCGCCACCGGGGACGGTCTGGCTGCTGAGTTCCTATTAATTTGGTATATTTGAGGACGTGACTGTTATCTCCTTATCGGGGGCTGCATTCTCCCGCATGTGCACGATCCGCAGTAGCTACAGCAACAGGAGGTTGTGATGGTGAGGCTTGGTGGGGCGGCATCGCCGACTTACATCAGTGTATTCCGAGGACTCCAAGCGCATTTTCGTCGGCATGGCATCGAGCTCGATTGGGTGCTCTATTCTGACTACGATGCCTTGGTTGAGGCCTTCGTCAAACGCGAGATCGACCTGGCCTGGAATGCTCCTCTGGCCTATGTGAAGATAAAGCGTCGCCTGCAGAATCCATGTCAGGTGGTGGCAATGCGGGACGTTGACGTCAACTTCACGACGCATTTTATCACCCGTGCTGGCTCGGGTATTACGACAGTCCAGGATCTCAGAGGCAAGCGGGTCGCCCTTGGGGGTCGGGGGTCGATGCAGGCCGGGCTATTACCGTACTATTTCTTGCAACAGATGGGGCTCGATCCAGCGCGTGATTTGGCTGTCTGTAGTTTCTATGACGAGCGCCAGAGCAATACCCATATGGATGAGCGCGATGTCGTAGAGCGGGTCGGTCGACACGAATATGATGCCGGTGCCGTGAGTCGGCGGACCATCGAGGCCTTGCAGGTAGAGGGGGCTTTGGCGCCAGATGGCTTGCGGATCATATGGTCCAGTCCGGGCTATAGTCACTGCTGTTTCACAGCGCAAAGCGACATGGATCCGGCGTTGGTCCAGAAGATAACCAAGGCCTTTGTCACGATCGATGCGCAGGATCCCGCCGGCAAGGCGGTTCTAGAGGGCGAGGCGTGCAAGGCCTTTGTGCCGGGCATCACCACCGGTTGGGAGACCCTCGAAAAGGCGGCCGAACAAGCCAGCATTCTGTAACTGATATCCCCCGGCCCCTTCAGGATATGTCTGGACGGTGAGAAGCGGCTGTAGGCTGCGGCAAGGCGGTGATCGGTCAAACGCCAAGTTAGCAGAGGCGCGGGATGCCCGCCTGCCAACACGGTCGCGTCCGCACCTTGACGAGCTGTGGAATGACGCGGAGGCAGGCAGGTTGCAGAGTTCTACGGAGTCACCTTCGAAGAGATAGAGCACAGCAAGGCGCCGCCCAGATTACCCTTGCACATTTTGATCGACTGGAACACTGACGGCCCGCTTGCTACCCCGCTAGCAGCCGGGGGAAGTCGGCATAGAATTCGGCGTGCGAACCGTTGTGGTTGGCCAATCCCGGTCGCGTCAGGCACCCCTTCGGCGCGATGAAGCTGTCAATCCTCCGCTTTGGCTGCTCATGCCAGCCGATGTTGAAGGCGGCCAATTTGGGGAAGAACTGCAATTGGCTGTACGGCAGGTGGTCATGGATCCACCAGGCAAGTGCGCGCCAATCTGCACCGTCGCGGTAGCGGTCGGCGAACCACGGCACGACGACGGTCGCCATCGCCCCCATGGCGCCCACGGCATCGCGACGGTCCCAAATGTGGCGGCCATAATTGCGTAGGTTCGAAGCGCAACTGAGCCCGTGGCGGTTGCCGAACTCGTTGACCGCGGGCGCGCGGTAGGCAGAGCGGATCGCGAGCCGGCCGAAGGTCGCCTGCAACGGTTCAAGTAACTGCTCACACAGCTTGCGGCCGGCAGCGATCGCCAGGTCCGGGGCGTCCGGGATATTCGGGATGCCATGGAAGTCGGCGATTTCGCTGTGCAGGAAATCGCGCATGAAGAACGAGGCCGACAGCCGCACACGACCGAACTCTTCAAGGCTCCTCACCGAACCGGGCCGACCTCTCATGTCGCTTGCGCCTTCTCGTTCGCCGGCACTGGCATCATAATAATACATCACCTGCTAGCAGCGCCGGGGCGACCTCTGCTCGTGGCTCGGCGGTGCACCCTCCCAACCGTTGCTCTGCCATTCGTGATGTCCAACAGCTGAGCCCGGCTACATGTCCATGGAAATCGGTATGGACATCTGGAAATGGCGGCTTCCCTAGCCTCTTCGCATCTCCAGCATGTCGCCTGGAAATGACTCCCAACAGACCCGTGGAAATCAAGGAATGCGCCATTTCCAAATGTCCAGCGCTCCCACCCCTACGGGGACGGCCTGCACTGGACGTTGGCAGCCGTTCCGGCCGTATGGGCGCCAGGGCGACCCAGGAGCTAAGCAGTCGGGACCCGTGTCGTCGCACATGCAAGATCTCGGGATCGTCCCTGGCATTCGTTCGGAGTAAGATATCCAGATGTCAGACTTCAGACCGGCCCCGATCACCCTTTGCGGGCCTGGCCGACTTTTCCGCCCGGCCACCCGTTCGCGTGCTGTCGCGCGACGAGATCGAGCGGATCCTGGCGGAGCACCGGCTTTACCTGGAGACGGAATATCACGAAGGCCACCGGGCAAACTTCGCGTCGGTCGATCTCTCCGGGCAAGATTTCTCGGGGCTCAATCTGCGCGGGATCAAGATGGACCGTGCCGTGCTCAGAGGAGCCGATTTCACAGGTGCGCATTTGCAAAGTGCGAACTCTGATCGGCGTAATATCGCAGGAGGCACGCTTCGACGGTGCGGATCTATCCGGCGCCCGTATGAGCGGGGCAAACCTCGTTTGGGCGAGCCTCGAGAATGCGTGTCTGGCCAAGGTGGATATGGAGTTCTCGCTGATGGCCAAGGCGGCGCTGCGGGGTGCCTGCCTGCATGAGGCGGACATGAGCGGGGCTCAGCTCGATGGCGCTGTGCTGACGCGGGCCGACCTGCGAAAGGCGAACCTGCGTGGGGCCGGATTTCGTGATGCGCGGCTCGACGAAGCCGACCTCCGCGATGCCCGTCTTGGCGGCGTGTTTTTGGTCGGGGCTTCGCTGCGTAGTGCCGATTTGCGTGGCGCGTATATGCGCTTGGCAAAGCTCGACGGTCGCCGACCTGTCTGACGCCAATCTGTACGACGTCGAAGGGCTCACGCAGACTCAGCTAGATCTGGCGCGCCTCAGTAGCAGAACTAAGCTGCCCGAAGGCTTAAAGGGGCGGAGGATGCCAAATGATGAGCATGTTGCCGTGCTCGGTCGCGGCGCTGCGGGGTGGAATGCATGGCGGGCGGAGCATGACGAGGCGCCGGACTTATCTCGGGCTGGCCTGCGTGGGCTCGATTTGACTGGGTTCAATTTCTCCCGAGCGGATCTTCGCCATGCTGACCTTAGGGGAACGAACCTCTGCGATGCGGATCTGTCAGGTGCCCGTTTGGAAAGTGCGAACTTCTTCAAAGCGGCACTCGATGGCGCCGATCTCGCCGAGGCTCATCTGGACGGAGCTCAATTTCTGAATTGTGCGCAGCTCATCGTTACCCGTAACTGGGAATCGGCCTTCCGTGATGAGACCCTTGCCTGTGGCGCGGCTATCCCCGACAAGGTGCCTTCAGAATAGATGTGTCGGCTTCTGGGCGCCGATCTCACCCCATGCACCGGCGTCCCCCAAAGTTGCCAGACAGCGCTCGGGGGAAACGGGCTGGGAAACCGGCTATCGGGTCACATGTGCTGATGCCGCAAGCCACTTCCCGTTCCGGCGCGCCCAGACGTCGGTGTAACGGCCATACCGCTGTCCCCCGTCGGCCGTGGTGCAGCTGGCCCGTGCGTGGATGATCGCAACATCTCCGAATATGCGAACCCTGACATCCTGTGCTTCGAGGCCTGTGATCGTCACCGGTCGCGCGGTCTGCGCGAGGAACTGGTTCTTGTCGACCAGTGACCCGTCGGGGTTCGAACACAGAAAATCATCAGCGAGGATTTCCTCGAACCGCTGGACATCGCCATCCTGGACCGACTGGATGTAGTCGCGGTTGAGGGCAGTCAATACTTCAAGGTCGCTTTGGATCGCAGTGTCTCCCTTCATGGCACCTCTCAAAGCTGCCTGACGAAGTCGTTATTGGCGAAGCTGCTTGCGCATGAAGATGCGGTAATAGCCGGCCTCCGTGCCGCGTCCCGTCTCTTCATAACCGATTGAAGTGTAGAGGCGCTGATTCTCCACCATCGTTTGATGCGTGTAGAGTCGGATTTCGGTGTAGCCAAGCCGCGATGCCTCGGCCTCCGCGAACGCGAGCAGCCGCCGGCCCAACCCTGAGCCCTGGCGAGCAGGAGAGACAGCGATATTGTCGAGGAGCAGATAGTCCATCGCGGGCAGCAGTACGATGATGCCGACGATGACAGCCCCGTCTTCAAGCACCCATACCACGCCCTCCGAGACGCGCGCCTCGTAGTCATCAAACATCGGCCCGGGCGGCTTGCCTATGCGGGGTGTGTAGTGCTGATAGGCCTGATCCACGATGTCTGCGATCGCAGAGACATCGGCAACAGTCGCCGCTCGGATGCGAGGCTCGTCCATTATCAACCTCCGCCCGCCCATCAGCCGGCGATCGCCCACGATAAGGGATCCTCGCCCTGCTACCGCGGATGGGGTGGGTTGGTGCAGAGCGGACTATCGTCGCGATCCCTCGCCCGCTTGTGGCGCCGAGCCGGCAGCAGCGAGACGTTCCTTAGCCTCCTCGTAGAGGTCCGGTGGTAACGGCCCTTGCTGCAGGATGTCGAGGTTGGTCTGCAGGTGCGCCGGGTTAATCGTGCCGACGATCGTCGTGTCCAGGTCCGGGTTCGTGAACGTGAAGCGTAAAATGAACTCCATCGGGGTCATGCCGTCGAGCAGGTCATCGAGATGCGCCCGGCGCCAGCGTTCCCATTGCAGCCCAGCCTGCTTCCCCTCGGTTGGTGCGCCCTTTGCAGCGCCGCCGCGGATGACGATGCCCGCGCCCTTCTGAGCGGCAGTGGCGATCGCCGCTTCGTGTTCACGCTCGACCGCCGAGTACGGGATCTGAAAGACATCGAAAACACCCATCGCGATGTGGTCCGTCAGATGGGGCAATGTGCCGGACATGCCGATAAACCGCACCTTGCCGGCCTCTCTGAGCTCCAGGAGCGCCTCGAGCGCCCCGTGCTCTTCCAGGGTGTGCCGCGATGGCGACGAGTGGAACTGCACAACGTCGAGATAGTCGGTCTTCATCCTGACAAGACTTTGTTCGACCCCCGCCACGACGTTGTCGCGGGTGAAGACGTGTTGCCCCCGCTGGCCGCGCGGTGCCGGGGGCGCGCCGACCAGACAGCCGCATTTGCTGGCCAGATAATATTCAGCGCGCCGGTGCGAGATGTAGCGGCCGATCCGCTCTTCGCTCAGCCCGTAATCGATCGAGGTGTCGATGTAATTGATGCCGGCGTCGAGCACCTTGTTGAGGATGGTTTCGGCTTGGGCCTCGGTGATGTCGCGGGCACGCGGGGCTCCACGCAGTTCCATCGCTCCATAGCCCAAGGTCGTGACCTGCAGTCCCGTCCGCCCGAGCTCTCGTTTTGCTACGGCCATTCCCATCCTCCACTCGCAAGATCGGCTCGATGTTAGATCGTCGACCTCGATCGGTCGAATGGCGATTTCCGACGCTCAACGCGTTCTGCGCCTCGCCGGCGACAGCAAGAGTCGCGCAGCGGCTTGGGCAGGAAGTGGATCTGGTGGCTCAGGTGGACCTCTTCTCAGCTGCTCCTTATGAAGTGTCAACTGACGAAGATTCCCTGACAGTTCCTAGGGAACCGCTGATCAATTGGCGTTGCGGCCCTTCCTGATGCCGGAGTGGCATTTTTTGGAAGCCGGCGTGGGGTTGACCGGTTCAGTCACTGATTTTCCCGTATTTTCGGTCTGACTGTGGGCCGTTTGCATAGGGCGGACGCGATTTGGCTGTCTACGCCGTCGCCAGCCTGCGGCGCAAGGCATACAAATTCGCCAGGCCGATCAGCACCATCACCTGGGCGGTGTTCTTCGCCAGCCCGCGGTAGCGCACCTTGGTGTAGCCGAACTGCCGCTTGACGACGCGGAAGCGATGCTCGACCCGCGCCCGGATGGGCTGGAATTCCTCCGGTCGCGTTTCTGTCTGGCTGCCGGAGAGCGCCGCCCCGAGCGCTGCCCCTGGGCTTGGCCTTTCCTGGACGCGCCAGACCCGCCTTAGCGCGCGCGCCCCGCGCTTGTATTCGTCACCGGTGTAGCCGGCATCGCCGAACACCACCTGGTCGTGCCCGTGCAGCAAATCATGGGCATGCGTCACGTCGGCGACGTTGGCGGCAGTCCGATCACGCTATGCACCGCCCCGCTGTCGGCATCGGCACCGATATGGGCCTTCATGCCGAAGTACCACTGATTGCCCTTCTTGGTCTGGTGCATCTCCGGGTCGCGTTCCCCCTTGCTGTTCTTGGTCGAACTGGGCGCTGCGATGATCGTGGCATCGACGATCGTGCCTTGCGACACCACAGCGGTGAGTTTGTTGCGAACCCGGCAGAGTATCCGAAGTCGGTGCCTAAGTTCTGCGCCGATCGCGTCTGGCGCAGGCTTCGTCGCCGCTCCGCCCTTCGCCCCCTTCAAAAATTTGCGAAACATCTGGAGGTGTCCGTGGTCAGTCCTGAATTTCCATCAGCTTGACGGACGTGACCGCCTCTAATCAATCTGCGCGCGCTGTCTATTTCTCCGGTGCGGTTTTTGGACGACGAGCCGGCGAAAAAAAGCCCAGTCCAGCGGGTTTCTCGAGCCGCGGTAGTCTATAATGCCCATATGAGTTCGAGGTTTTACCTCATAGCCAGCCCCGCTGAGCTGAAACGAAAGTTCACCCTGGACGACCGGCCTGGTCCGGTGCGACGGTACAATATCGCGCCAACGCAAACGACGCCCATCGTAGTCGCGGCAGGGAAGACCAGGCGATTTCAAATGGGTCGATGGGGCTTAGTGCCGCCTTGGTCACGTAATCTTTCGCTCGCGGGCCAGATGATCAATGCGCCTGTTGAAGAAATAGAGGAGAAGTCGGCGTTTCGAGCGCCGTTTAGCTCGCAGCGATGTCTAGTGCCCGCCAGTGGTTATTATGAATGGCGCATCAGCGATGCCAGCAGATCGCCGTATAGAATAGCGCTCCGCGCCGGCAGACCCTTCGCCTTTGCCGGATTGTGGGAGCGGTGGAGCCCTGAAACCGGCGAACCGGTCGAGACATTCACGATCATAACGACCCGATCAAACAAGCTGTTGAGTGAGGTGCACGACCGCATGCCGGCGATCATCGCGCCCGCCGATTACCAGCGCTGGTTAACCGGTGCCGAGCCGACGGCAAAGAAGCTGCTGGTCCCGTACACTGGCGGCATGACCATCGCTCGGGTCAGCGATCGCGTGAACGACCTCAAGCAAGATGATGCGGCTCTGATCGCACCACTATCGGCCTGAACGCGTGCAAGTAGGCTGTGCCGCCGAGCCGGTGCGCCGCCACGATGAACAACCAGATAGTCGCGAGTGACCTTCAGGACGGCTCTCTCCTGTGGGCCGAGATCGACCATCTCGAAGAGGCGCATGCGCCGGTTTCGTAATCCCGGCTCGGCATGGCGCGGCCGTTAGCGCGCAGGCGCAGCGCCGCGGCTGCTTTGCCGGAATGGGATCCCGCCGCAGCTTACGCAGCTGGTCGAGGCGGCGCCGGACGGCGCGCAACTCTATTTCTGTCGACGTGGATAGCCATGGCGGCAACACCGGCATAACGAAGGCGCCGCCGACCGGCGATCTCGCGAACGCGATGCGCGCCGGATCGCTGGCGGTCGCCTGCCTGGCTGACGTGCCGGACTGGCCGGTGCTCGGCCGCAGCGCGGAAGGGTCCCTCGCTATGGTGCGAGCGTCGGCACCGGGCGAGCTCTACCGGTACCACCGCGACCGCCTCGCCTGGGTAGACGAACTGGTCGCCGGTCATCCTATGCGCCGCGCGCTGAATGCGGCCGATCTCGAAGCGGCGCACCAGGCGGGAGAGCCGGCGATTATCGCCGATGTGGAGGGTCTCGATTTTCTCGAGGGGAAGCTCGAACGGCTCGAGGAGGCGCATCGGCGATCAGACGTTCCCTAGTGGGGATCGACGGAATCGGTTTACGGCGCGGCGCTAATTTTTCCGCGGCGGCTCGATCGGCATGGTCGCGATATCGGTCCAGGCCACCGGGGCGCTCGCCCTTTTGGCCGCTTCTTCGGGTGGAGCGGTGAGGAGCAGCACCGTTCACCGAATCGAATAACTCGTTGGGGTCGGCGCCCCGCAGGCGAAGCTCACCGGCGAGGTCGATCTCGAGACGGCGACGCAACTTCGGCGGCGAAGACTGTGTTCAGTTAACGACAACGGTGCAGAAGGCCGATCTGGTTATAGGCTCGGCCCGGTGGTTTCGGCCCAGAACGGGACACTGCTGGGGACCTTCTGCGACAGCGGCGACAGGTGGCGCCCATTTCGAGACGAGTTCGGAGTTGTCGGATTGGAACAGCAACCAGCAAGCTACTATCGGACAGCCGCGGCGCGAGCCCGGAGGCTCCGGGCCGAGGCCACGACGCGCCGGCTAAAGGAGCACCTTGGAGAGGAAGTCACCCGCTATGAACGACTAGCGGAAGAGATCGAGAGGGCATCTGAGCCGGGATCGGAGTTTGCGCCGGCAGAAGCGACAGCCACCTCCAGAAGCTAAACCCCCGGCAAATCATTCGGAGTTGCCCGTAACAACGTGCCTGCGGTACGGGTCAAGGCTTCGGCCCGTGATGGCCCCGTATCACGCCGCGAGTAGCACCGGGCCGGCCCCAAACCTCATGCAGGCACGGCGGCGCGATGCACGTCACACCACAACCCTGAAGGAGAAGCGATGCCGACCAAAATCCCGGACAAGCAGGCCAGCGGAGGCAAGGCGAATGCGCTGCAGAAGCCGCTACAGCCGTCGGAGGACCTGGCCGCGGTGATCGGCTCGGGCCCACTGCCCCGGGGCCAGGTGGTGAGCAAGATGTGGGAGTACATCCGCTCGCACAACCTGCAGAACCCGGAGAACCGCCGCGAAATCCTCGCCGACGACAAGCTCCGGAGGGTTTTCGGCAAGGACAAGGTGACCATGTTTGAGATGAACAAGCACCTCACCGGCCATTTGAAGTGACAGGACCGGCGAGACTCAGGCGGCCACTATCCGGGTTTAGAGCGGTGTCGACGACCTGCCTGGTCACAAAGGGGCATTTCTCGTCTGCAACTTCGGGGAGCGGCCATGTAGTCAGCCTGGTCGTCACCGTAACGGCTCCCGCTTCGCAGTTTGAACGCGAGGCCCTCGGGGCTCCCCGCGTGAATGGCACGACAACTAGGTGACCCTGGCGGTGGGACCGGGGGTTCGAATCCTGCTCCCTCTAGCGGCTAGTCTCCTGCGAACCTGACTTCCGGAAACCGGAAATCGCTCAGGATCGGAACCACTCGGCCAAAGGCGGGACCGCCGGTTCGAATCCGGTTCCCTCCAGCGGTGGGTCCGCAAATCATCGGTTCCTCTGACGATTTTACGGGGTCGATGTCGGGGTGCCCCGGTGCTTGATCGCAGTAATGAGGGTTGTCCCTGGCCCGCGGCGGTCGCTACCCCCGTCTGATGCGCCTCACAAAGGGGGTAAACGGGCCGGGTGAAGCGCCCCCGAGATAACCGATCACCGGCATAGCCTTCTGCTGCGCGCGGACGGCATGTGCCGCCGCCATCGCGCCGGTGAGCACGAGCAACAACTCGCGCCGCCTCATTGGGTCACCTTGCCGCCCCGCAAGGTGGTCTTGTGCTGTCCCGGTTGGCCGGCTCACCCGCCGCCTCCCCAAGGTGCATTCTCATTCGAAATGCCGAGCTGTATCGGCTCATAGCATAGCGGAAGGCCCACTGCTCCCCAAACCGTTCGGGACCGTGGCCGGCTGGTGTCCGCAATCATCAGGCCGAGCAGGGCCATCGCTCATTTTCTCCGTGCCCGCACTGCAGTCCTGCTATGATCCCCTGGCCGGGGGAGACATGAAACAGCCCGTCGAACGCCGCCTTGCCGCGATCCTTGCCGCCGATGTGGCCGGCTATTCGCGCCTGATGGGGCTCGACGAAACAGGCACGGCGCAGGGGTTGCGCGAGCATCGGGCCGCCGCCGATCCGCTCGTCGCCCAGCATGGCGGCCGCATCGTCAAGACGACGGGCGATGGTGTCTTGATCGAGTTCGGCTCGGTGGTCAGCGCCGTCCAATGCGCGATCGCGCTGCAACAGCTGGTGACGGAGCAGAATGCGGGGATTGGCGACGAGCGCCGAATGGAATGGCGCATCGGCATCCATCTTGGCGATGTTCTGGTCGAGGGGGACGACATCCTCGGCGACGGCGTCAACATTGCGGCGCGGCTCGAAGGCATCGCCGAAGCCGGCGGCATCTGCATTTCCGAAGACGCTTTTCGCCAGGTGCGTGGGAAGATAGAGGCGGAGTTTGCCGACATTGGCGAGCGGAGCCTGAAAAACATCGCCCGCCCGCTGCGCGTCTACACCATCGGCCCGGCCTCGGGGCAGCCGGCAGCTCCGCCGACCGCATTGCCGCTACCCGACAAGCCGTCGATCGCGGTGCTGCCGTTCGCAGAACATGAGCGGCGATCTGGAGCAGGAATATTTTGCCGATGGGATGGTCGAGGAGATCATCACCGCGCTCTCGCGCATCCGTTGGCTCTTCGTGATCGCCCGCAATTCGAGCTTCACCTACAAAGGGCAGGCGGTCGACGTGAAGCAGGTCGGGCGCGAACTCGGCGTCCGCTACGTGCTCGAAGGCTCGGTGCGAACGGCGGGCCAACGGGTGCGGATCACCGGCCAACTGATCGACGCGTTCACCGGCGCGCATCTCTGGGCCGACCGCTTCGACGGTTTGATTGAAGATGTCTTTGAGCTGCAGGACAAGGTGGCCTCCAGCGTCGCCGGCGTGATCGAGCCGGCATTGCAAGCGGCTGAGATCCGCCGATCAACGGCACGACCGACAAACGACCTTACCGCCTACGATCTCTACCTGCGCGCGCTTGCGGCGTTCTTTCCAGTGACGAAAGAAGGGGTAATCGAGGCACAGCAATTGCTCGAGCAGGCGATCGCGATCGATCGGCAATACGCTCCTGCGCTCTCCTGGGCGGCGCAGTGCCATTTGCGGCTCGTCGTTGAAGGCTGGGCCGAAGCAGCCGGAGGCATCCCGCCGCAAGGCCAGGGATCTTGCCCGGCAGGCGCTCCAGTTGGTGGAGCACGACCCCGCCATCCTTGCCAATGCCGCCCAAGTGCTGGCGCGGTTCGGTGAGGACATCGGCGCGATGATGGCGTTGGTCGACCGAGCGCTGGCGCTCAACCCGAGCTACGCCCGCGGCTGGTTTGTGAGCGGCCTTCTCAGGGTTTGGGCCGGCCAACCCGATCTCGGGATCGAGCATGTCGAGACCTCGGTGCGCCTCAGCCCGCGCGAGCGTGTCGGTTCAACCCTATTCGTGATCGGGCATGGCCTACTTCTTCAAACGTCAATTTGACGAAGCGGCATCGAAATTGCGCGCGTCCTTTCAAGACCATCCAGGCTATCCCCAGCCATACCGCTTTCTCGCCGCGTGCTATGCCCATATGGGCCGGCTCGACGAAGCCCGCGGGATCGTCGCCCGGCTGCGCGCCATCACTCCCCTGGTCGTGCCGAACGAACTGCCTTGGCGCAACCCCGAGCATCGCGAATTGCTGCTGTCCGGGCTGCGCCTGGCGATGGGCGAGACGGGATGAGCCGGACGGTATCCACCGCCCTGCCGTTGCCCGACAAACCGTCGATCGCGGTGCTGCCGTTTCAGAACATGAGCGGCGATCCGGAGCAAGAATATTTCGTCGACGGCATGGTCGAGGAGATCATCACCGCGTTGTCGCGGATCCGCTGGCTGTTCGTCATCGCCCGCAATTCGAGCTTCACCTACAAAGGCGCAAGCCGTCGATGTGAAGCGGGTCGGGCGCGAACTCGGTGTCCGCTATGTGCTGGAAGGCTCGGTTCGCAAAGGCGGCAACCGTGTGCGCATTACCGGGCAGTTGATTGATGCGAAACCGGCGCGCATCTGTGGGCCGACCACTTCGACGGCTCGCTCGAAGATGTCTTCGAGCTTCAGGACAAGGTGGCCTCCAGCGTCGCCGGGGTGATCGAGCCGACATTGCAGGCCGCCGAGACCGCCCGTTCGGCCGCCCGTCCGCCCGCTGATCTCACCGCCTACGACCTCTATCTGCGCGCCTATGCGATGACCTTGTCGTCGGCCAAGGAAATCCCTGAGGCGCTGCGTCTTCTGGAGCAGGCGATCGCGCGCGAGCCGCGTTACGGGCCGGCACTTGCCTGGGCCGCGCATTGCTGCATTCGGCCTATTTACCGACGGCCGCAGCGAAGATCCGGCGGCGGACCGTCTGAAGGGCGCCGATTTCGCCCGGCGAGCCCTGCAAGTGGCCGGCGACGACCCGGTGATCCTGGCGAATGTCGCCCTTGCATTGGCCGGCTTCGGTGAGGACATCGGCGCCATGATGGCGTTGGTTGACCGGGCCCTTGCACTCAACCCGAGCTTCGCGCGCGGTTGGTCCATAAGTGGCACTCTGAGGAATTGGGCGGGCCAAGCCGACATCGCGATCGAGCACGTCGAAATCTCACTGCGCCTTAGTCCCCGCGCCCGCATCGGCACGTCCCTCGCCGTATTAGGTGGCGCTCATTTCCTCAGCCGGCGCTTCGAAGAAGCCGTGCCGAAACTGCTCCTGGCCGTCCAGGAGGATCCGAGCTTTCCGCAGTCGTATCGCTATCTGGCCGCGTGCTATGCGCATATGGGCCGGCTCGACGAAGCCCGCGAAATTGTCACACGATTGCGCGCCATTACCTCTGTCGTAATACCGGACGCCAGCTACCTGCGGAACGCCGAGCAGCGCGAGCTGTTCTTATCGGGCCTGCGTCTAGCGGCCGGCGAGGCAACGTAAAGAGCTGAGCGGGAGTCGGATACGTTACTTGCACTACCGAAAGGACCTCAGTCCAACCCTCACCCGGCGATCTTCGGACCAAGCCCGGGGAGGAAGAGGGAACCGCGAGCGGGTGAGGGGCGGCCTGCCGGGATGACGCTGCCCTGGGAAAGTCGGCGGTGAGGGGGAGCGTTCGCCCGGTCCCCAACCGCGGCATGATCACGATCTCGATCATGCTGGCGAACATCATGCAGGGCGTCGACAACACGATCCTCAACGTCGCGCTGCCGCACATCCAGGGGAGCCTGTCGGCCTCGCTGGACCAAATCGCCTGGGCGCTGACCTCGGCATTGTCACAGTAACGGGCCGGGTGCAGAGAATCGGAGAGGTCGAACCCTGTTTCATGCGACGGCAACCGCATCTTGCCACCGGGCGGCTGCTTCGGCTCTGAAAACCCGAAGCGTCGACCGACAGACGAGATGTCGTTGATGGTTGAAGGTTGTGGACGGCGGAGTGGATGTTGAGAAAACGCTGCGCGGATCCATTGCGCGACGGCGCCGCACCGGTGGAAACTACCGCGATGGGAATAGAAACGACCGACAACCGACCCTCGGCATCCAGGGACCGGAAGTTCAAATCCTGCTCCCTCCAGCGCTGAGTCCGCTGCGAAATTAGTGTCGCACGTCGACGATCTGCACCCTGGCACGATCTACGTGAACCTAGATCGGATCATATCGCTGGGTGTTCACTACCCTAAACGCCGTTGGCCTCTGTCGACTGCACTACGGCTGTTCGAGGTCATGCCAACCAACTCAGCACAAAAAGCGACTTTTGTACTCACTATCGCGCCTGAGTTTGGTCGCGTGCGCTATGTCTCCCTGCAGACCGGGCTGGTACGAAGCAGGTTTCGAACAGTGTTATGCCTTTTGGCCAACAGGCCATTGCTCGTGATAACATATATTACAGCGCCTTAACCGGCGCGGACCGGCAGCAACGGCATGCGCCGATGACCCGCCGATTGTCTCAAACGGGTGCTGTCAGGACCTTCGCCCGTTCCAGCCGCTCAGCTGCCGCCACGGGATCGTCGATCCCGTCATTTCGCCCAAACAGGATGGCTTCCTCGAGGATGAGGGCGGCCATCTCCCAGATTTTTCGATCGGCACCCGGGCCGAACCTCTTCCGGAAGGAACGCGCCGCAGCCTGAGCCGCGGCGGCGCAGGGGGAACCGACGCGGAGATCGGGATGCAGACAACCGCGGAGCCCTTTGAGCGCCTGTTTCGCGCATTCCAGGGGCAGCACGGCCTGCGCTTTCGCCATCGCCGGCGAAACCTGTTCGAAAAGCTGCACCGCCCGGCACCTCGCGGCGAGCTTCGGCTTGCCCCAGACTTCGTCATACTCGGCCGCGACGATACGGCGAACGGTTTCGACGACGATGAGCCGGGCGCGCTCCTCCTCGACCCAGGGAGCATCCGATGTGCCGGGAAGGCGGGTGATGAACGGCACGAGAAGCTCGTTGCGCACCCGGTGCATCATGAAATCGTTGAGGTAAATGGCATATTCGGACACCGGACGGGAAAAGCAGTCCGGAAGGCACGAGACATCCCTGATCTCCCGGTATTGGAAACCGGCGGCAATCACGGCGGCCTCGTTTACGCAGATATTTCCGCCCTTGTTCGGCTGCTTGTGCGATCCGCGCGCCAGGCGAAAATTGGCGAGCTGCTGAAAATCGAACGGCATCGACGGCTCCATGGCTGGACGGAACAGACCGGCTGACTTCAAGAATAATCGGATGACGGCCGACATCATCGGGACGCACGCAGATGGCCAGAGGAGGGGCGCGGCGGCAGGACCCCCTAACTCATGGGTATAGTGGGCGGGATTGGTGGGCGGTGTGACCGTCGCGCAACTCGCCATTGGGCCGAGATAACATACTCTATCGATAGTGCCGCTGCGACGGCCGACCCGAATGGCCGGTTAGGGCGCAAACCGCGGAATTGCGTGTGGCAGCCCATCCCGTGGGGGCTAGGCCGATGAAGCGCCGTCGATGGCGATCTCCGCCCCGGTGATGTAGCTGCTCTCGTCGGAGAGCAGGAATGCCACCAGCTGTGCAACCTCCTCCGGCGTTCCGTAGCGGTGCATCGGCACCTGCTTCATCCGCTCCTCGCGCTGCTCGGGCGTACGGAACGCGATCATGTCGGTATCGATTGGACCGGGATGAACCGAGTTCACCCGGATTTTGCGGCCGCCGAGGTCGATCGCTGCCGACTTGGTCATGCCCCGCAGCGCCCATTTGGTCGCGGCATAGGCGAAGGACCCGGGCGAGCCCTTGAGGCCGGCGACTGACGAGATATTCACGATGGACCCTCCGCCCGAGCGCTCCATCGCCGGCACTACCGCCTTCATGCCGAGGAAGCAGCCGTACTGGTTGATCTGGATGTGCCGCTGCCAGAGCGCGTCGTCGGTCTCCATCAGCGCGGCCGGCTGGTAGATTCCGGCGTTGTTGACCAGGCCGTGCAAGCCGCCGAGCTTCTCGGCGGCTTCGACGGCGCGGGCCCAATCGGCTTCCGAGGTCACATCGTGCCGGACGAAGGACGCAGCCGGCCCGAGCTCGACAGCCAACGACTGGCCCTGATTGTCCAGCACGTCGCCGATCACCACCTTCGCACCCTGCGCTACCAGTAGGCGGGCCTCCGCGGCACCCTGGCCGCGCGCCCCGCCGCTCACGAGCACCACCTTGTTGTCGAAGCGTGCCATGTCCGCTCCCCCCGATTACCAATAAGGAAAGTTTGGCAGATCGGACGGCCTGGTTGTCATTTTGAACCGGAGCAGCAGCGCGAGATAATTCTCAAATCCTGCGCCAGATAATTTTAAAAATGACAGCCATGCGGCGCGGCGACTTCCCGCCAATGTGTGATAATGCCGCGCCAACGCGCCCGTCACCGTCGGTCGGTTGAACCGGCGCTAAAGCTACTGTGGGAGGCATCGACGCCAGATGAACGCCATCAAAGACTCCATCAAGTCAGGTAGAACCGTCGTCGGGACGACCGTGACACCGAACGTCGACGTGTCGATCCTGGCCGACGCCGGGTACGACTTCCTGCTGTTCGATACCCAGCACTCCGCCTGGGAGATCAAGCAGCTGCAGCCGTCGATCCAGACGATGCGCGGCAAGCAGGCGGCGCCGCTGGTGCGCGTCGCCGCGAACCAGGCCTATCAGATCTGCTTCGCGCTTGACGCCGGGGCACGAGGCATCGTTGTGCCGATGGTCAACACCAGCGCGGAGGCGGAGGCCGCCGTGCGCGCCTGCCGCTATTTTCCCCTCGGCAACCGCAGCAACGCCGGGGTGCGCGGCGAGTGGGGCGAGTTCAAGAATTACCGCGATTACCTCGATACCGTGAACAACGAGCTCGTTATCGTGCCGATGATCGAGACGAACCAGTCGCTGGAGAACCTCGATGCCATCGCCTCGGTCCCGGGCGTCGACGTCCTGCTGATCGGCCCGTCCGATCTTTCGATCGAGCTGGGGGTGCCACTCGATTACTAGTGCGACATCTATCAGCGAGCGCTCGATAAAATCGCGGCAACCGCCGCAAAGCGCGGCATCGCCGCCGGGATGTATTTCATCCCGCCCGGGATGGACCCGAACTTCTTCGTCCAGAAGGGGTTCAAGTTCTTCACCATGCCGTGGGGTCCCTGGGCGAAGGCTGGGATCCAGAATGGCCTGTCCGGGATCAAGCGCTAACGACGGTGGTCCAACGGAAAGTTCAACCAGGAGTGCTACCAGGCAGCACTCGCCAAGATCGCCGATCGATAAGCGGCGCAGGCTGGCTACTTCAGGGACCGCAGCGCCTTATTTCAGCGCTGCGGTTCGACGACAACGGTGCCAACCTTGCCGCCAGCCTCAACGGCCTTATGCGCCGCGGCCGTTTTGTAAAGCGGGAAGCGCGCAGCCACCGACAGGATGCGGCCAGGCATCGCGGTCCACGCGGCGATGTCGGTCTGCGCCCGCTTGCGGTCGGAGTGCGGCACGCCTGCTAGTGACATTGAGTAGACGGTGAAGTTCTTTTGCATCAAATCGCGCACGGGAAGCTTCGGCGCGGGATCGCCGTTGCTCGCATAGATTATGATGCTGCCGTTGACCCTCAGGCAGCGCAGCGTCGCTGCCAGGTTGCCGCCGAAATCAACCTCGGCGATGTGATCACCGCCAACCCCGCCGGTGATGTCGAGGACCCGCTCCGCGACGTCCTCGGAGCGGTAGTTGATGACATCCGCGGCGCCACCCGCTCGCGCTCGGTCGGCCTTTTCCGAGGAACTGACGGTGGCAATCACCGTCGCCCCGGCCCAGCTCGCCAGCTGCACCGCATAATGGCCGACCGCACCGGCACCGCCGGTGACAAGCAGGATTTTTCCTTGCACCGGGCCGGCGACGAAAACGGCGCGGTGCGCCGTCATCGCCGGCACGCCAAGTGTTGCGCCTTCCGCGAACGACACATGATCGGGTAGTTCGGTGACCAGGTCGACGGACAGTGCGATGTATTCCGCCGCGGTTCCCATCCAGCGGCCGTTACGCTGACCATTGTAGAGCCATACCCGCTTGCCGAGCCGGTGTCGGTCCACTCCTGGTCCTACTTGATCGATGACCCCGGCGCCGTCGCTGTTGGTGATGACCCTTGGGTATTCCATGGCGGGCGGGCCGCGCCGTCGATAGGGGTCCGACGGATTGACGCCGGAAGCCTCGAGCTTTACCCGCACCTCGTCGTAGCCGGCGTTGGGTGTGGGCAGGTCGCCGCAGACCAGGACTTCGTCCGCCGCTCCCGTTAGTCGTACCAGACTGCGCGCATAGTCGTCTCCCTTGAGCTTTTGCTCGGCTCTCAGCCCACCTTTTCGAACTTCTGGAGTGAGCGGATGCGGTCGGGTCGCGGCGTGTCGGGATAGATCTGCGGCCATGCGGTCCACAAAACCTCGCCGACATACACATCGCCTCGCAAGTCGTCGGCAAGTCCATGCGGCGCCAGGAATTTGCCGAGCTCGAGGCGAGCACCAACCGCGCGGCAAAGCAGTTGAGATCCCGCATAACCTTAGACCTCCCGCCTCGTTCGGGACTAAGATGCAGTCAATGCTCGACGCATAAAAAGGGGGAGGGGATGAAAGAGCTTCTGCTTGCTGGGACAGCAATGCTGACACTCGCTGTGGCGCCCTCTGCCGCGCAGGCCGTCCCGTTCGGCTTCACATATACTGGCAATCTCATCGCCTTCACAGTGCCGACCACCGGCCCGTATCAGATCGTCGCATTTGGCGCGCAGGGCGGGAATAGCACCGCCCCCGGTGGGGGGGAGGGCGGGCACGGTGCCGAAATCGGCGGCAACTTCGATCTCACCGCGGGCGAGATGCTGCTAATCGCGGTAGGTGGCGCGGGCATGCCGGGCACTGACGGCAACGGCGGCGGAGGGGGTGGTGGCAGCTTCGTCGTGGGTCCGGGTAATAGCCCGATGGTGATCGCCGGGGGCGGCGGCGGTGGTGGCATTCTCCTCTTCGGCCCCTCACCCGGCGGTGGCGGTCTTACGGGCCCGGATGGCGGTGGTAGTGGGGGCGGCACTGGCGGAAACGGCGGGACTGGCGGCATTCCCTTGGGCGGCGGTGGCGGCGGTGGGTTCTTGGGCGCCGGTAGCCGTGGGTTCTCGTTAGCCAGCGGTGAGGGCGGCGATGCGTTCCCCGGTCTCGCCGGCGGCGACGGTGGCGGTGGCGGCGGCGACGGCGGCTTCGGTGGGGGCGGCGGCGGTGGGTTCTCATCTGGCGGCGGAGGCGGTGGCTACAGCGGTGGCGCCGGTGGCGGATGCATCCGAGGCTTTTGCTTCGGGGGTGGCGGCGGGGGCTCCTTTGATGCCGGCACAAATCAAATCCTGATTGCCGATTTCCAGACCGGAAACGGCCAAGTCATAATTACGGAACTCGCGGCACAGGTTCCCGAGCCGGCCTCCTTAGCGCTGCTCGGCGGAGGGTTACTCAGCTTCGTGATTACGGCCCGACGGCGAAGAGCGCGCTACTGACGCCGGACGCCCTGCTACGGCTGGGGCTGCGGCCGAGTGTGAAGGTGCTCGATCTCAGGAGCCGGCTGAGCTGTCGCGGATGCGGGAGGAAGGGGCGCGCGGTCGTCTCGATCAAGTGGCGGGCGCAGGGCGCATAGATACTAGGGCCGGCGCAAGTTTCGAGGTACGCTGGATACAGTTAATCTGGTCCGGCGCGAATGTCCTCTGTGCGCCGCCTCACCGCGATCCTAGCCGCCGACGTGGCGGGGTATTCGCGCCTGATGGGAGCGGATGAGGAGGGGACGCACGAGCGGCTGAAGGCGCACCTCCGGGAGCTGATCGAGCCGAAGATCGCGGAGCACCGCGGCCGGATCGTCAAGAACACCGGCGACGGCTTCCTGGCCGAGTTCGCGAGCGTGGTCGATGCCGTGCGATGCGCGGTCGAGGTCCAGCGGGGGATGGCCGAGCGCAACGCGGCTATCCCGCCGGAGAAGCGCATCGAGTTCCGCATCGGCATCAACCTCGGCGACGTGATCGTCGAGGGCGAGGACATCTTCGGCGACGGAGTGAACATCGCCGCGCGGCTGGAGGCGCTGGCCGAGCCCGGCGGGATCTGCGTCAGCCGGAGTGGTGCGCGATCAGGTGCGCGACAGGCTCGACTTTGCACTTCGAGGACCTCGGCGAGCAGCAGGTCAAGAACATCGCCCGGCCAGTGCGCGTCTACCGGGTTGGGGACACGTGCCGCTCCCAAAGCCCAGCGGCGCCGACTTCACCCAGCCACTGCCGCTCCCCGATAAGCCGTCGATCGCCGTTCTGCCCTTCGCCAACATGAGCGGGGACCCCGAGCAGGAGTATTTCGCCGATGGGATGGTCGAGGAGATCATCACTGCGCTCAGCCGTATCCGGTGGCTGTTCGTCATCGCCCGCAATTCGAGCTTCACCTACAAGGGCCAAGCCGTCGACGTAAAGCAGGTCGGGCGCGAACTCGGCGTGCGCTATGTCCTCGAAGGCTCGGTGCGCAAGGCCGGCGAATCGGGTGCGCATCACCGGGCAGCTGATCGACGCGCGAAGCGGCGCGCATCTCTGGGCCGACCGCTTCGACGGCTCGCTCGAAGACGTCTTCGAGCTTCAGGACAAGGTGGCGTCGAGCGTCGCCGGCGTCATCGAGCCGGCGTTGCAGGCCGCCGAGACCGCGCCGCTCGTCCAGCCGCCGACCAACGACCTGACCGCCTATGACCTCTATCTGCGCGCCTACCTTGGTCTTGTCGTCGGAAGCGCGGATTCCTCGAGGCGCTGCGTCTTCTGGAGCAGGCGATCGCGCGCGATCCGCGTTACGGGCCCGCGCTCGCCTGGGCCGCGATCTGCCACTTTCGGCTGTTCGGGACGGGCTGGAGCCGAAGATCCGGCGGCGGACCGTCGAAAGGGCATCGATCTCGCTCGGCGGGCGCTGGAAGTGGCCGGCGACGACCCGGACGTTCTCGGCAACGCCGCCCTCGCGCTCGCCTATTTCGGCGAGGACATCGGCGCGATGATCGGCGCTGGTCGACCGGGCACTGGCGCTCAACCCGAGCTTCGCCCGCGGCTGGCTACATGAGCGGCGTCCTCAGGCTGTGGGCCGGGCAGCCCGACGTCGCGATCGAGCATTTCGAGACCTCCTGCGCCTCAGTCCGCGCGCGCCGGGTCGGCTCATCTCCCATGTAATCGGCGCCGCGCATTTCCTCAGCCGGCGCTTCGATGAGGCGTTGCCAAAGCTCCTCCTCGGCTATCCAGGAAGATCCGAGCCATCCGACACCGTATCGCTATCTCGCCGCCTGCTATGCCCATATGGGCCGGCTCGACGAGGCGCGAGAGATCGTCAAGCGACTGCGCGCCATCACCCCTGTCGTGATGCCGACGCCACTACCTTTGCGGAACCCGGAGCAGCGCGAACTTTTCCTGTCGGGCCTGCGCCTGGCGGCCGGCGAAGCGAATGAGCCAGACCCGCCGCCTCGCCGCCATCCTCGCTGCTGACGTAGCCGGCTACTCCCGACTGATCGGCGCGGACGAGGGTGGCACTCTGCGGCGGCTCAAGGCGATCCGGGACGAATTGATCGATCCGACGATCGCGGCACATCACGGCCGGCTGGTGAAGACGACGGGTGACGGGCTACTGTCGAGTTCAGCGAGTGCGCTGCGAGGGACGACCGGGATGCAGCGCAAGAGGACTGAGCGCGACCGCTTAGTCGCGAAGCGCCAGCACCTCGTCTCGCCTATGCCCAGCGATAGTAGCCGCGACCGCCGCGATAAAAGCCCCGATCAGCATTGAAAACGCGGTAAAGAACGCGATCGCCGCTGCCGTCTTGCGCGCCGTATCCGCCGCTTGCCGTACCTTGGTTTCGGCATCCTTCGCTTTCGCAATCACCTCGTTCACCCGCTTTTCGGCATCGGCCTGGCTGATCCCTGTTCGTGCTGAGACGAGCTGGGCGAGGTAGGTCTTATCCGATGCCGGAACATCCCCATTCCGCAGCCCGGAAAGGATGATGCGAGTGGCTTCGGCGCGCGATTTCCTGCGGATCTGGCATTGGCATTAGGCCGGTCGGAGCGGAACAAGGTATCGACCATATAGCCCATTGGATCGATCCCGCCCGACTGAGCCGCAGCGCCGCCTGCCCCCTGTGCCGCAGCGCCGGCGACCGTGCCTGCTGCGCGCACGACGTTCCCGACCGCAGAGGAGGCCGCCGAGGACAGTGCTGCCGCCATGATCACCGCCGCGACGGCCCAGGCGAGAAAGCCGTGAGCGGTATCGCGGAAATATACTTCGTCAGTATGAACCCCGACCCATTTGGTCCGCAGCCGGCCAGTGAGATATCCACCAAATGCGGCGGACAGCCATTGAACGATGACCAGCCACACTGCCGCCCACACACCAAAGGTGGTCGCCGAAGGGCCAGAATTCGGCCACGGCGAGACCGAGGAGAGCCCCAGGCCCGACCCAAGAGCGAGCAAGATCAGCCCCACTGCCACGATAGAGAACGCGCCGGCGACTATCGCGGGCCAAGATACTGCCGAGACTGCGCTTTCGGCAGCCTTCGTTGATCGGACGGTCACACTGCTATCGCGGACCGGAGTGCTCGAACTTTGCATTTTCATTCACCGCTCAATGCCAGAGCAGCAGCAGAAGGATGATGATCGGAATGGGTATGCCGAGTAACCACAATAGGATTGCGCCCACGGTTGCGTCCTCCCTAGCTAGACTGCCGTGAAACGAGGCAACAAACCATCGTTCCGCCCGTGGTTAATAATTTGGGCAGAGACCAGAACCGCTGGTGGCTGGCGACGCCCTGGTGCCACGCGAACCGGCCCTGGTCGAAGCCGACCGTCGGAGGGAGTGAGGCGCCCCGAAGAGCGGCGGCTGAGAACTATCACCCTGCGCGGGACCCTTCTCCCAGACAAACGCTGTTCGGTTCGCCAGACTAGGGGGCGCGAAGCCCTTCTGGTTTGGCCATCCGAGCCTGGCGACTTCGGCGCAGCCTCGGTTTCCAGCGGGTTTCTAAGGCCTTTCTCGGGAGTTTTCAGCGCGACCCGAGGAGCGGAAACTCGGCGCTCCGGTTCCTAAGGCATTGAACTAGAACGGGTTGCCTGACCGAGGCGGGCCGTCTTCGACGCACCCGGGGGCCGCCCTCACCCCGCAGCCGCCCCGACTTTCCCGCAAGTCCCTGACCGGCCGAGGATTTTTGCCTCCCAGGGACCCGCCGGCGACTTGGGTCCCATGACCCCCGGGTGGGGGAACCCCCCGGCCCCCGGTCTCGGTCGGGCGGGATGAGGGACCCGGAGATCGGCGCTGGGATTGGGATGCGGCGGGGCGGGGCGGTCATCCGTCGGGGCAGAGGGACTACGGAGGAGAGATGGGGCGAGGTCCCTCGCGCGCGTGCGCGAGGGAAAGTGGGAGGGGGAGTGACCCCCAAAATGCGGTTCAGGCTTACCTCTCGCTTACCCGCGGAGTGAGCGGTGACCGTTTCGATCACCTAACCCTTTGAAAGAAATGGTGGGCGCGACTGGGATTGAACCAGTGACCCCTACGATGTCAACGTAGTGCTCTCCCGCTGAGCTACGCGCCCCGTCCCCGTGCCGGGTGGATCGAGGATGTAGCGAAATTGCGGGCGGGAGGCAAGCAAGGGGAGAGCCGCATGGAGATGCCCGGGCCCGGCGCGGTCGTTGTCGAGCGGGATCTGATCGTCGCAGCGCGGGACGGCGCCGGGCTGGCGACGGATGTCTATCGCCCGGCGGGCGGCGGCCCGTTCCCGGTATTGCTGGAGCGCACCCCATACGACAAATCGGCGCCGAGCCGCTCCGAGCGGACGGCAGCGGCCGCGCGGCCCCGTTCCCGCGCCGAGGTGGCCGGCTACTTCGTCAAGCACGGCTATGCGGTCGTCTACCAGGATTGCCGTGGGCGCTACAAATCGGGAGGCCGCTTCACGAAATACCTGAGCGAGGCCGAGGACGGCTGCGACACGCTCGCCTGGCTGATGCGGCAGAGCTGGTGCAACGGGCGCATCGGCACCTTCGGCCTGTCCTATGCCGCGCACACCCAGGCGGCGCTCGGCTGTCTCGACCCGCCGGGGCTGGCGGCGCAATTTCTCGATTGCGGCGGCTTCTCGAATGCCTACCGCAGCGGCATCCGGCACGGCGGCGCCTTCGACCTGAAGCAGGCGACCTGGGCCTACAACAACGCGGTGGCCGACGCCAAGGACCCGGCCGTAAAAGCTGCGCTGCAGGGCCAGGACATCAAGGCGTGGTTTGCCCGGATGCCGTGGCGCAAGGGCCAGTCGCCGGTCAGCGCGGCGCCCGAGTACGAAGACTACCTGTTCGAGCAATGGTCGCACGGCGTCTTCGACGATTTCTGGAAGCAGCCCGGGATCTACGCGGAAGGCTATTACGACCGCTACGCCGCGGTTCCGGTCGTCAATTTGTCGGGCTGGTACGACCCCTATTCGCGCACCGCGGTCGACAACTATCTCGGGCTGCGGCGCAGCGGGCGCGCGCCGGCGCAGCCTGATCCTCGGCCCGTGGACCCACGGCGACCGCTCGCTGACCTATGCCGGCGATGTCGATTTCGGCCCGACAGCTCCGGTCGACGGCAATCTGGCGGAGGATTTCTTCGCGCTGCGCCGGCGCTGGTTCGACCGCTGGGTCAAGGGCGAGGCCAACGGCGTCGACGCCGAGCCGCCGGTGCGCGTGTTTGTAATGGGCGGCGGATCGGGCAGGCGCAACAGCGCCGGGCGGCTCGACCATGGCGGGCGCTGGCGGGCGGCTGCCGACTGGCCGCTTCCCGAGACCCGGTTCACGAAACTCTATTTGCAAGCCGACCGCAGCCTCGCCGTCGAGGCGCCGAAGGAGGGCGCCCGGCCGCTCGACTACATCTCCGATCCGCAGCACCCGGTTCCGACCATCGGCGGCGCGCTCAGCTCGGGCGAGCCGGTGATGCGCGGCGGAGCCTATGACCAGCGCGAAGCGCCCCGCGTGTTCGGGGCGCGCGAGCCCTACCGCGCGCTCGCCGAGCGGCCCGACATCCTGGTGTTCTCGACCGCGCCGCTCGACCGCGACCTCGAGGTGACCGGACCCGTGGCGCTGCGGCTATGGGTCGCCTCGGACGGCCCCGATACCGACTTCACCGCAAAGCTGGTCGATGTCCATCCGCCGAGCGAGGATTACCCGGACGGGTTTGCGATGAACCTGACCGAGGGCATTCTGCGCTGCCGCTATCGGGACAGCTGGGAGCGGCCCGCGCCGATGGTGCCGGGCCAAGTCTATGCGATCGAGATCGAGCTGTTCCCCACGGCCAACCTCTTTACCCGAGGGCACCGGGTGCGGCTCGACATCGCGAGCAGCAATTTCCCGCACTTCGACATCAATCCGAATTCGGGAGAGCCCGAAGGCGAGATGGAGCATCCGCGCATCGCCCGCAATCGGGTTTATGTCGATGCCGCGCACCCCTCGCATCTGGTCCTGCCGGTGATCCCGCCCGCTGCGTGAGCGAAAATATGCGCAGAGCCCTCTTGCTGTGGGCGGCGCTGGTCGGCGGCTCGGCCGCGGCGCTGGCGGCCGGATCGGGAAACGCGACGCACGACCGCCTCGTCTCCCTGCCCGCTGCCGAGCAGGCCAAGACCCTGGCAAAAGCCATCGGGCAAGGCTGCGTCGGCAAATCGGCGTTTCCGATGGGCGTCACCTCCGCCGGCCAGGCGAAAGGGCCTCGCCTATTGGAGCGTGCGCTGCAAGGACGGCAGAAGCTTTGCCGTGCAGATCGCGCCCGATGCGCAAGCTGTTGTGGTCGACTGCCGGGTTCTGCAGGCCAGCGGCAAGGAATGCTTCAAGAAATTCTGAGCGCGGTGGTCACCAGCGCAATGGCTGCCGACAGACCGAATACCAAAGGCCGAGGTTTTCCTCGCGCCATTTTGGGTCCGAGCAATCCTTTTTGACGATCGCCGCCGACGCAGTCGGGTCGGAAGGCGGTGGCGGCGTGGCGCTGGAGCACGCCGCCAAGCCGATCAGCAGGACGGCCAGAGTTCCCGTTCTCACCAGCGTGCCTCCCCTTGCTCGCCGCGCGGAAACAAATGCCGGACTTCTCGGCTCGTGCCGCCGGAATTGCAAGAACCCCGGCCAAGGCCCGACCCCGCTTTGGCAAAAGCCGGAGACCGATGTAGTTTCGCTCTCGGACAAGCCGACGGGCGGAGTGCACCTTCATGAAAAGCCGGAACGGGCGTCGCAATTATCGCAAGGACACGCTCCTCACCCATCTCGGGCGCCATCCCGAAGCCCACAACGGAGCGGTCAACCCGCCCGTCTATCACGCCTCGACGATCCTGTCGGCGAACATGGCCGAATGGGAGGCGCGGCGCGACCCGAGCAAGCGGTTCGACATCGTGCGCTACGGGCTTTTGGGGACGCCGACCACCTTTGCCCTCGAAGAGGCGGTGGCGGCGATCGAGGGCGGGTATCGCGCGATGCTGATGTCGTCTGGGCTCGCTGCGATCAGCGCGCCGCTGCAGGCCTGCGTCAAATGCGGCGACCACGTGCTGATGGTCAATTCGTGCTACGGCCCGGCGCGCAATTTCTGCGAGAAGGTGCTGACCCGGTGCGGCGTGGCGACGACCTATTACGACCCGCTGATCGGCGAGGAGATCGCCCGGCTGATGCGGCCGAACACGCGGGTCGTCTATGTCGAATCCCCGGGCTCGCTGACCTTCGAGGTGCAGGACGTGCCGGCGATCGCGGCAGCGGCGCACGAGGCCGGCGCCAAGGTGTTGATGGACAACACCTGGGCCTCGCCCTACCTGTTCCGCTCGTTCGAGCACGGCGTCGATGTCTCGATCCACGCCGCGACCAAATACATCGTCGGCCACTCCGACGTGATGCTCGGCGCGGTGATCACCAACGAGGAGATGTATCTGCCGGTGCGCACGATGGCCGCCGATCTCGGCCACTGCGCCGGACCCGACGATGTCTATTTCGCGTTGCGCGGACTGCGCACATTGTCGGTGCGGCTGGAGCGGCACGAGCAGAACGCGCTCGCCGTCGCGCGCTGGCTGCAGACCCGGCCGGAGGTCGCTCGCGTGCTCTACCCGGCCCTACCCGAAGACCCAGGCCACAGGCTCTGGCAGCGCGACTTCCTCGGCGCCAGCGGATTATTCGGCGTGGTCCTCAAGCCGGCGCCCAAATCTGCGGTCTATGCATTGATCGACGAGCTCGACCTGTTCGGCATCGGCTCCAGCTGGGGCGGCTACGAGAGCCTGATCCTGCCGACCAGCCCCGAACGCGGCCGCACCGCGACACGCTGGGCCCCGGAGGGCCCGACCCTCCGCCTCCATATCGGCCTCGAAGACCCGCAGGATCTGATCGAGGACCTCGACCGGGGGTTCCACCAATTCCGGGCGGTCGCCGCGACGGCCTGAGAGCCTGGCTCAAAAAGAGTGCAGTCTACACAACGGGATAGCCGTCGCCCCCGCGAAAGCGGGGGTCCAGGAACCAGCGCCGCGGACCTGCCGCCCTGGATTTCCCGCTTTCGCTGGAATGACGGTAACTTATTGAAACACCGAGATCTATTCCTGGTCAGCCCCTGAGCCTCGCCCTTTAGGCTGATCCAACCGCTGCCCACTTCTCGATCTCCTCCTTTTCGCGCAGAAGCTCCGCGATCTCGGCCTCCAACGCCCTGGCGCGGGCGTCCCGCCCATCTCCGATTGCTTCTTTGTGCTCCACGAAGCGATCGATCAACAAGTCTTGCAGCTCAGTGATTCTGGCTCGCTCTTCTGGGGTTAGTAGAGCCGAGGACTTATCCATTGTTGCCCTCCTCCAGAGTTTCGCCTAGATCGTTTGCGATCTAGCTTCAGCAACGGCCGGAGGAGACGCGAGTTCCTGCTGGTCCGGGAATGGTCGCCTGATTGACGGTGTTTCCCGATCATGAACGGCATGATTTTGGTTCACCTGTCGCGCATCGTATTGCACGGGATCGCCCTTGTGCTCGGCTCCCTCGGGGTCTTCTGCCTGTATTGGAGTTGTGCGGGCGCGCCCTTGGCGGCCTATGCGATCGTCGGCTTGGGCAGCGCGACGGCGATCGTCCTGGCCTGTGGCAAAAGAAGGGATGCCCCCTGACGCGGCTGCGCCGCAGCCGGCGAACCCGGTGGACGGCGACGCGCGTCTTGCCGATCTTATGACGCGACGGGCGATGCCTGCGCGTCGTGCGCGGCGGCGAGCTCGGCGTCCTTCGCCTTGACCTTGGCGGCCGACGGGCGCGCATTCCACCGGGTGATGTAGCCGGCGATGACCGGGAGGTCCGGGACGAGCTTGAACATCGTCGTCCAAGTGAGGGCTGTACCCCACAGCACGTCGGCCGCGGTAAAGCGTTCTCCGAGAAGACACGGGCCGCGAGCGAGCTGGGTGGTCAAGGTGTGCAGCATCGTCTCGTAATCCCCGTAGGGCGACATCTGGATCGGCGCCGGCTCGCGCTGGGTGGCGCGGTCGATCACCGCAGGCTCGAAGCAGGCGGCGTAGAACACCATCCAGCGCAGATAGGGGCCGCGCAGCGGGTCGCCGATCGGCGGCGCGAGGCCGGCCTCCGGGAAGAGGTCGGCGAGATAGAGGGAGATCGCCACCTGTTCGGTGACGAGCACGCCGCCGTGCAATAGCGCCGGAACCTTGCCCATCGGGTTTATCGCGAGATAGGCCGGCTCGCGCTGCTCGCTGGCCTTCATGTTGAGCACGCGCAATTCGTAGGGGACGCCGAGCTCCTCGAGCAGGGCGACGGTTCCCGATGATCTCGTGTTCGGCGAGTGATAAAGGATCACGTTGCGATCGTCGGCCATGTTGCCTCCGCTTGCCGGTGTGCCTCGTTGTAGAATGTCTTGCATGAGCTGGTCGAGAGGCGATCCGGGCGCCGCGCGTCGCGGTTACCACCACGGCAATCTTCGCGAGGCGTTGATCCGCGCGGCGCTCGACCTGATCGCGGAAAAAGGGCCGGCGGGGTTCACCTTTGCCGACGCCGCACGTTCCGCCGGGGTCAGCTCGGCGGCTCCCTACCGGCATTTTCGCGACCGGCAGGCGCTCCTCGCTGATGTCGCGCGCCGCGGTTTCGAGTTGTTCGAGCAGCGCTTGGACGGCGCCTGGAGCGGGGGCAGGCCCGATCCGTTTCGCGCCTTCGAGAATGTCGGGCGGGCCTATCTCGCCTTCGCCCGCGAGCAGCCCGCCTTCTACTCGGCGATGTTCGAGGCGGGCCTGCCGCTCGACGGCGAGCCGGAATTGCAGCAGGCGGCGGACCGGGCCTTTGCGGTGCTGCGCCGGGCCGCGGACGCCTTCTGCGCCCGCCTGCCGACCGAACGCCGGCCGCCGGCACTGATGATGAGCCTGCATCTGTGGGCGTTGGCGCACGGGATCGCATCGCTCTTTGCCCGCCCCGATGCGGGCCGCCGAAAGCTGCCGATGAGCCCCGAGGATCTGCTCGAAGCGGGCGTCCTGGTCTACCTCCGCGGGCTCAGCCTGATCGACGAAACACCGCCTTGACAAAGGGGCGGGGCGGACCCCATGTCAATGTGAAACACATTCACATAGGGTTCTTCAAATGACGCTCGCGGCAAAGCTGGACGATCTCGGCAATCCCGCATGGATCGCCTTGACGGTTGTGAGTTTTATCGTGTGGTGGCCGCTCGGCCTCCTGGTGCTGGGGTTTCTGGTAGGGAGCGGGCGCATGGCGCGCTGGACCGGCTGGACGGGTTGCAGCGCGCGCCGCTGGCAGCACCACGCCCAGCCGAACCCGGGCGGATGGTGGGGGATGCGGCCCTCCTCGAGCGGCAACCGAGCCTTCGACGAATACCGCGCAGAAACCTTGCGCCGGCTCGAAGAGGAGCAGCGCGAGTTCAAGGAGTTTCTCGACCGCCTGCGCCACGCCAAGGACAAGGCCGAGTTCGACCAGTTCATGGACGAGCGCGGCCGGCGACCCCAGGGCCCGCCGCCTCAGCCGGAAGGCTGAGCGCGCCTGGCGAAGAAGAGGGGAGTGCCCATTCGCGGGCCTCCCCTCGGCCGGCTGTACCGGGATGTGCGCTGCACATCTTGCAGAGGAGTGATGGCCGGCCCCCTGAGGCTATCGGGCCGACTTGCAAGCGCGCCGTATAAAGACCAACACCAACCGCTGCTCCGCGTATATCGTTCGTGCCCCGGTTTGTGAGGGGGACGATGAAGATCTTCTACGGCTGGATCATCGTCGGCGCCGGCATCGTCATAACGTGCCTCGGGATGGGCACGATGATGTCGCTCGGCATCTTCCTGCAGCCCATGTCGGCTGCAACCGGCTGGTCGCGGACGAGCATTTCGACGGCGGCGCTGCTCAATTTCCTGTGCATGGGCCCGGCCTCGTTCCTGTGGGGAGCGCTCTCCGACCGGTTCGGGACGAAAGCGGTCGTGCTCTCGGGCGGTGCGCTGCTCGGCCTCGGTCTCGTAGCGGCGAGCCAGGCCGGCACCATCGGTCAATTCCAGCTCTTGTTCGGCATGATCATCGGTGTGGCGGCCGGCAGCTTTTATGCACCGCTGACCGCCACAGCGACACGCTGGTTTGTCCAGCATCGCAGCCTCGCGGTGGCCCTCATTTCGGCCGGCTTCGCGATCGGCTCGACGACGATATCGCCGCTCGCGCGCTGGCTCATCGACGATTACGGCTGGCGCATCGCGATGTTGACGTTGGGCGCCCTCTCCTGGCTGCTGATCATTCCTGCCGCGCTGCTGGTGCGCAAGCCGCCGGCGCTGCCGCGAAGCACGCGCACCGCAGCGGGCGCCCCTCCCGCCGACCGCGAGTTCACCGTGGCGCGCGCGCTGTGCACGCCGCAATTCGCCGCCATCTCGTTCACCTATTTCGCATGTTGCGCGGCGCATTCGGGGCCGATCTTCCACATGGTCAGCTACGCGATCGACTGCGGCGTGCCGGCCATGGCCGCGGCGACCGTTTTCGGCGCGGCGGGTGTGGCTTCGCTCAGCGGCCGCATCGTCGGCGGCCTCGCCGCCGACCGCATCGGCGCGAAGCGCATGATCGTCTTCGGGCTGGCGCTGCAGGCCCTCTCCGTCAGCCTTTACGTGTTCACTCGCGACCTCGCGGGCTTTTACGGCCTTGCGCTGATGTTCGGGTTTTCCTACGGCGCAGTGATGCCGCTCTACGCCATTCTCGTGCGCGAGTATTTCGGCGCCCGGATCATGGGAACGATGTTCGGCGCGGTCAACATGGCCTCGACCCTGGGCATGGCAATCGGTCCGTGGACCGGGGGCTGGCTCTACGACGCCTACGGCAGCTATTTCTGGCTCTATATCGGCTCGTTCGGCATCGGCCTCGGCGCCGTCGCCATCGCCCTCACCTTCCGCCCGCCCCGCGAGATTTCGGTAGCGCTACCCAGCCCAAGCGTCGCGTGAGGCGCGTACCTTCCCGGGGGATACGTTTGCGTCGAGGTTGTGCTCTGCCCGAGGCTGAACCGCGAAATTCGGCATTCTAATCTAGCCGCGCTTCAGCATCCCCGTCGCTGCCTGCGGTTGCTATTCGCACCAGAACGTTGTTGATTAAATCGGCCCGCCCTGCGTACCGGGCGCGGCAATATTCGATAAGAGATTAGGAGGAACCGCCATGCACGCAAAGCGTCTTCACGGTGGATTGCTTGCGGCACTTGCCGTCGGGATCTTTGCCGCCGTGTCGCCGAGCTGGGCGCAGCAACCGGCTGTTAATCAAGCGCCGCCAGCCCAGCCGTCGGTGTCTCCATCAGCCCAGCCCGGGGCGGGCCCAGGCTCACAGCCGCTGACGAGCCAGCCGCCGACGGCCACCGCGCCGGCAACCACACCGCCTCCATCTTGGACACAGGGCCGGCCGGACACACCAGAAGTCGCGAACCTGGCCCCGGTCGTCCCGCCTCCGATCGCGACACCGGTCGACAGGCTGCCGCTCGCCAAGCTGAAGCTGCCAAAGGGCTTTAACCTCGAAGTCTATGCCGCCGGGTTGACTAATGCCCGGTCGTTGCGGGTCGACGACAAGGGCAACATCTACGTCAGCACGCGCCTCCTCGATCGTGTCTACGCCATTACCGACAAGAACGGAAGGAAAGAAGTCAAGACCATCGCGACCGGGCTCAACTCGCCGAACGGTATCGCCCTTCACAACGGCACCCTTTACATCGCTGAGATCAACAAGATCTCAAAGATCGACAATATAGCTATTGTGCTCGACAACCCCTCAAAGCCGACTGTAATCTATGACGATCTGCCCAGCGATGCTCCGCATGGCTGGAAATTTCTTACTGTGGGACCGGACAACAAGCTCTATTTCAATATTGGCGCGCCGTGTAACATCTGCATGCCATCCGATCGCCATGCGCAAATCCGGCGGATAAATCTCGATGGCAGCGGAGCCGAGGTTGTCGCGCGGGGCATCCGTCAGATCGTCGGGATGGATTGGCACCCCAATTTGAAGGTGCTGTATTTCACCGAGAACCAGCGCGACTGGCTTTCCGAGGATCAGCCGCAAGACAAGCTAAACCGGTTGCTCCATCCCGGGCAGGATAATTTCGGCTTCCCGTACTGCGACGGGGGCGACATTCCGGACCCGCAATTTGGTTGGGGCCACAGCTGCAATGAGTTCACTAAGCCAATCGCGCAGCTCGGGCCGCATACCGCGCCGCTCGGTATGCGGTTCTATACCGGCAAGATGTTCCCGAAGGAGTACTACAACGCAATCTTTATTGCCCGTCACGGGGCTTGGAACAAAAGCAAGAAAATTGGCGGTGACGTTGTTGTTGCGCTGCTTAACCCGGATGGAACAGTCAAATCGATCGAGCCCTTTATAACCGGCTTTATCCAGGACAATACCTACGTAGGCCGGCCGGTTGATATGGAATGGCTGAAGGACGGGTCGATGCTGCTGTCCGACGACTATAATGGAGCGGTTTATCGTATCACCTACGGGCCGCCGCGGCAGGTCAGCATACGTCACTAAGTTCGGTGTTATGGGGCGCACCGGCAAAGTTGCTCCAGTTGTCGCGGCACTCCTGGCCGGTGCGCCCCCCGGCATTGGCGCCAATCTGGACGACAAGATCGCACCGTGCCTTGCCTGTCACGGCGCCGAAGGGCAATCAGAAACGGAGAATGTGCCATCGCTCGGCGCACAGCCGGCGCCTTACACCGTGATCCAGCTGTTCATGTTCCGCGAAAAATTGCGCATCGCCGAGCCGATGAACGAGATGGCAAGAGAGCTCAGCGATGGCGAGCTGCAGTCGTTTGCGGATTTGATCGCGCAACAGCCGGCGCCCAAAGCGCCTACCGATCCTGGCGATCCAGCGCGGATGGAACGCGCTCGGGTCTTGACCGAGCAGAACCACTGTAACATCTGCCATCGCCCCGACTTCTCCGGGCGGGAGAACGTGCCGCGGCTCGCCGACCAGCGTGAGGATTATCTTCTGAAGACGTTGCGCGACTATAAGAGTGGCGCGCGCCGGGGTTACGATGCCTCAATGGCCGAGGTGCTTCAGCCACTCGATGACGCGCAACTCGTTGAGTGCGCCTACTACTTAGCACGGTTGCGCTGACTATGCCGCCAGTATTGCCACGATCTCGGCTGCTTGACCGATTATCGCCAGAGGGATTGCGAGGAGACGCGCGCGGAATGCCGGCGAGCGCGTGGTTGACGGCATCGATGCGCCGCCGGGCGAATTGGCGATAGGCCTCGACCGAGGGTTCGGGCTTCAGCATGTCCCACCAGTCGGGCAGGCCCGGATCGTCGATCTGCAAGATGAAACCGGCCGCCACGACCGCCCGGTATTCCTCGCGCAGCGCGTCGGCCAGCGCGAACAGGAATTCGTCCTCGGTCTGGTAGTATTCGTTGAAGATGAAGTGGTCGAGCCAGCCGGGTGCCAACACCGGGACGAACGCCTCCTCGACCGCCGCACCCGAGCGCGCGATCGCCGCCTTGAAGGTGTCGAGCTGGCGGTTGATGGCTTCGGGCCCCTTCGATTTGACCGGACCGCGGGCGACGACCCGCACGGTGACCGGCGGCATCGGCTTCTCGCCGGGGACCAGGAACAAGGTTCCGGCCCGGTCGCAATCGGCATAGAAATCGGGGAATTCGTCGCGCTCGCGGGTCGAGTGGCGGGTGGTCGGCGGCTCGCCCGGAGCCACCGGGCGCGCCTCGATGCCGGTAAAATGCGCGGTGTAATGCGCGAGGCTGCGGGCCGTCCAGAACTCGCCGTCGCCGATGCAGTCGATCCCGGCCTCGACCTGCTGCTTCACCGTTTCCGCAATCGCCGGCGTGACCTCGGCGGCGATGGCCGCGGGGTCGGTCAGCTCGGCATTGGCGAGCCGCGCCGGCATGTCCTCCCACCCCTTGGGCGGCGGCAGCCGGCCGGATTCCACTCGTAGCCAAAAAACGCAAGATGTCGTTTTCCCCGAACCAGAACCCCGGGCCTTTGACGCCCTACAATGCCGCTCCTCGCGGGCTCGCGTCGGACATCGCGCGACTTCTGGGATGTGCCAAGAGCTGACGTTCGCCAAGCGCTCCCTAAACCGCCGCAACCGACCCGACAAGGCCGCTCGCTCCAGCCGAGAACGACGGCAGGTCATGCCCCCACCCGGTCGTTGCTAGACATTATCCCGGCGGCTCAAGAGGTAGATGTGGCGTTTAAACCGAAGGGGCAGTCCGCGTGGTCGATCTTGTCCTCCGACTTCCCTAAAAGCTCATCAACCAAGACACGACCCAGGGGCGGGTTGAGATGGGATGCCTCATCGGACTTTTAGTGTCGCTGCAAGCCGCTTTGCCGATCGCGATTTTGGTCATCGGCCAGTGAGTTTCGCGGGTCGCTAAACATTTACTACGTCATCGTGTTCGCGGGACTTGCGTTCGCGTTGATCTGCGGTCGCATCAGCTGGGTCCCTCGCAGCTGGGACGTTGGGCCACCGGTCTGTCTGCATCCAAATGTCCCACAAGCGAAAGTACAAAGCGTAATTGCACCTGAAGCGCCGATGATGCCAGTTGTGATGAGTCACCGAAATGAACCAGCGGCCTACGCCCCGATCCACCAAAAAACGCGGATAAATTTCATAGCCGAGATGATTGATGACGCCGAAAATCGTCATCGACGTGAGCACAAAGAGTAAACCCGCGACATGAATCGGTACCACGAACACCAGCGCGGGAATAAACAATGCTTCGATCACTGACTTCAGGGGATGAAAAGAAAACGATGCCCACGGCGACGGGCTCAGCGATTTGTGATGAACGTAATGCGCATGGCGATACCACCACGGCTGATGAAGCAGCCGATGCGTCCAATAAAAATATGTGTCGTGAAGAGCCATGTAGAGCAGCGGGCTCAGTACGAAATAAGACCAGCCGTAGCGGGTAGGTTCGAGGTAGATCCGCGTCCACCCCAGCTCCCAGCCCTCGAGCATGAACGCGCCGGGCACGGCAAAAATCAAGGTCGCCGAAATCGACCACAGGATTTCCCGCCTGATCGCGGAGCGGCTCGGTTTGTCTGAGTTCAACTCGCGCTCGCGCCACCGCAGGGGGCGCTTCCAAACGAGCAAGTAAAAAAGTCCGGCGACTGAAAAATACCTCATCAGCATGATGAGGAATAAAAAAAGACTCTGTGAGGGCGAAAGACATCATCGGCGTCCAAGGTCCCGACACTCTTGTCCTTGGCACCTTCGCCTATTCTCACCTCGACCGGACCTGCAATTATGAGAAAAACGGTATCGCGGGCCTCGCCTTAGGAGAGGATCCGTATCTCCGGTATGGAATTTGACGGTCTGCATCGCAATGATCTCTCTTTGTGGCCGACATCCAGATTAAATACCAGCCCAATTCACTGCGGGCTCGTCAGAATGGTCGCCGATCGAATCGGACGCCATTACGGCGGTCCGGCGTCACGCGGTGCTGGACCGGTGAGCGCGTTCCACCCACTGCCGGGGCAGCCTTGCAATGACCGCCTTTGGGCATGCCCGGCCGAAGCCGTCAGGAGCAGCGAGCGAGCGTTGTGGCGTCGGCTCCAGCGGTTGAGCGATGGTAGCGTGCACGGCCGGTATCGGCGCTGAACTGCCGATGGGCCGGCGAGCGACATTCGGCGGGTAATGCCCGCAACCACCTTCACGGTCGCAGCCCAAACACTGGGTTGAGTAGATAGCGCTTGATGTCGCGGAGCGGGTAGAAACCGGCCCCAGCGCGTGCGCGTCTGCAGTCGCCGCCGCGCCGACATCGGTCATTTAATCCTGGGGAGGCATCAGCGGTACACGGCCTCAGGCGCACAGACGTTGCGCTGGGTGAGTGCTTCCGTGGATTGTGGCCGGCGGCGGCGGATTCGCACTTGGAGGAGGACCCTATGACGCGCGTCGTTGAAACTGCGATCCGCAGCATCGTCAGCAAGGGCGTGACGGCGCTCGCAACCTTCAATCGCGGGCGCATGCGTGCTCCGGACGGTCCGCATCCGTTCCTCACCGGAATTCACGCGCCGATGACGGAAGAAGTGACGATCGAGGATTTGGCGGTAACCGGCTCGATCCCTCCGGCTCTCGATGGGCGTTATTTGCGCATCGGGCCGAACCCGATCGCCGCCGATCCGAGAAGCTACCAATGGTTCCTCGGCGACGGCATGGTCCATGGTCTTCGCATCGAGCGCGGTCGCGCGCGCTGGTATCGCAATCGCTGGGTCCGCTCGACCCAGATCACCGCCGCCCTGGGTGAGCCGCCGGCACCGGGGCCCCGCCACGGCGATTTCGACACCGTCAACACCAACGTGATTGGGTTCGCGGGAAAGACGTGGGCGCTGGTCGAAGCGGGGAGCACGCCTGTATTGCTCGACGATATGCTCGGAACGCTGGCCTATGACGATTTCGGCGGCACATTGCGCGGCGCCTTCAGCGCCCACCCGCATCTCGATCCGCTGACCGGCGAGATGCATGCGATCGCTTATAATCCTCGGGATCCAACCGCGATTTATCATGTCGTGGTCACAGCCGACGGCCGGGTGCGCCGAGAGGAGCCGGTGCGGGTGAGCCATGGTCCGATGATCCACGACTGCGGGCTCACCGCCCGCTTCGCGGTGATTTTCGATCTGCCGGTGACCTTTTCGATGGGTGCGCTGATTGCCGGGCAAACGTTCCCGTTTCGCTGGAATCCCTCTCATCCTGCTCGGGTGGGCTTACTTCCCCGCGAAGGCGCCGGCAGCGAGGTGATGTGGTGCGAGGTCGAACCTTGCTATGTCTTTCACGTGGCGAATGCCTACGACACGGGCGATGGCGACGTGATCCTCGATGTCGTCGCCTATGACAATATGTTCGCGGGGAATATGGATGGGACCGACTCACCGCGCGGCGCGTTTGAGCGCTGGACGATCGATCCCATCGAGCGGGGCGTGCGCCGTGATGTGATCGATCGACATCCGCAGGATTTTCCGCGCATCGACGAGCGCCGGTCCAGCCGGCCCTACCGCTATGCTTATGCGATGATGCTGCCTGAAACAGCCGACCCGGCGTTTATCGGCGCCAGCAGCCTGTTTAAGCACGATCTACAAGCCGGTGTCAGGAAAGTGCATGGCTTCGGGACCCACCGTTATCCAGGCGAATTCGTCTTCGTCCCCGCCCATGCCGAGGCTGCCGAGGATGAGGGCTGGCTGATCGGCCTCGTCCTTAATCCGATCGAACAGACGACCGATTTGGTGATCATTGATGCGCGTGATTTCGAGGGTGCGCCCGTGGCGAGCATCCACATACCGCACCGGGTTCCGCCCGGTTTCCACGGCAACTGGTTGCCCGGATAAACGAGATAAGGTGGCGGATCAAGGCTCGTGATGACGGGTCAAGATTTGAGAGTTCGCAATCTTGCCCGAACGGCATAGACTTTGCCGATGGTCGCCCTCGCTGCCAAGGTCGTCATCTTCTTCGCCGCGTTCGCCGGCATGGAGGCGTTTGCTTGGGCGACGCATCGATATGTCATGCATGGCGCGTTGTGGTGCTGGCACCGCAGCCACCATGAACCTCGCGATGGCGTGTTCGAGCTCAACGATCTGTTTGCCGTGATTTTCGCGATGCCGGCCATCTTGTTCATCTGGCTCGGTGTCAACGTGTCATCCTGGTGGTTGTCGCTGGGGCTGGGGATCACGGCGTATGGCGTCGCCTATGCGGTCTTCCACGACGGCCTTGTCCATCAGCGCTTTCCGGTGCCTCTGGACGGTCGGCGTAGCTTTTGGCGGGCGCGTGTGCAAGCCCACCGCATCCACCACGCCGTCATCACCCGAGAAGGATGCGTCTCTTTCGGCTTCCTTTGGGTCCGCCCGATTCGCGAGCTCAAGGTGAAGCTTTCCGCGGCGCGCAGCTGATCAGCGCTCTGGTCTGGACGGGCCAAACATCGTCGAGGTTGCGCCGGCGGTCGAGTTGCGCCCCAATATGGCGAATATATTTTAGCGCCGGTGGAGGGGGCTGTCGGCGATGACCATCGCAAGCGTTCTGCGTGAAAGCTACTCCGTCTCCAGTATCGACTTGGCGGACGCGTCGGCCGCATGGCGGGACCGGGTGGATCTACGTCTCAAGAAACTGCTGCCGCCGGCAAATTCGGCGCCGAAGTCTCTCACCGGCGCGGTGCGCGACATTTGTCTGGGACCGGGCAAGCGGGTTCGCCCCCTCCTCGCCATGCTGTCCTCGGCGCATTTCGGCGGACGCGAACTTGCAGCCCTCGATTTCGGCTGTGCACTTGAGCTGATCCACACGGCGTCACTGGTCGTTGACGACCTGCCCTGCATGGACGACGCCGTGATGCGCCGGGGCAAGTTGACCCTGCACCGCCGCTTTGGTGAGGACACGGCGGTCCTTGCCGCAGTCGCGCTGCTCAACCACGCGTACGGCGTCATCGCCAGCGACGCCGCGGTGGATTCCAAGACACGCCTGGCTTTGATCGCCTTGCTCAGTGAGACGGTGGGCTTTCGCGGCCTCGTATGCGGCCAATTCCGCGACTTACGCGATCCGGAAGCCCTCCGGGACGAAGTGACGCTCACAAGCCTGAATTATCAAAAAACCGGTGTGCTGTTCGCCGCCGCCATGGTCGGGGGCGCGATGATCGCAGGCGCCGACCAGGCCGCGCAGATGCAAGCGCGCCTATTCGCCAATCGTCTGGGGCTCGCTTTCCAGCTGTGGGACGATCTGCAGGATTCCATTTCGACCTCTGAAGCCATTGGGAAGGATGTCCGTAAGGATGACGGTCGGGTCACCTTCGTCACCCTGTGGGGTGAGGAGCGGACGCGCGTGGCGATCGCAGAGACGATCGATGAGGCGCTGGCAAGCTTCGGTAATCCGAACTGCCCTCTGGCGCATTACGCGCTGAACTTGTTCCACTACGCCGGCTATGGCAGTTGAGCAGACGCAGGCGGTCCTCCACCTCGCCAAGGCCACGCGTCGCTACGGAAACCGGGCAGCCCTCGACCAGGTCGACCTGGAGCTAGAAGAAGGCGAGGTCTACGCGCTGATCGGACGCAATGGCGCCGGTAAATCCACCCTTGCCAAAGCGGCGATTGGAGCGCTCGCACTCGACGAAGGCTCGGTGCGCGTGCTTGGCGCGGATCCGAGCCGAGACCGCTATGTCCGCCGCGAAATCGGTGTCGCGCCGCAGGAGATCGCGCTCTATCTCCATCTGACCGTGGCCGAGAACCTGGACGTTTTTGCCGCTCTGGCCGGCGTGTCTCGCGCCCGACGGGCCTCAGCTGTTGCCCGCGCCATGGACGAGACGGTCTGCGCCGAGCGAGCCGCCGAGCGACTGGAGAATTTGTCGAGTGGCTGGCGTCGGCGCGCCAATTTGGCGGCGGCCATCGTCCATCGGCCTCGCCTGCTGGTGTTGGACGAACCGACAGAGGGGCTAGACACCGAGACGTGGCTCATCCTGCGCCGCCTGGTCGCTCGATTGCGCGCCGATCGCACCGCCATTCTGCTCATCAGCCACAATGCCGAGGACGTTGCCGTCCTGGCCGATCGCCTAGGCGTCATGGAGGCTGGCCGGCTGATGGTGGAGGGTCGCCCCGCTGAGCTGATGGCGCGGGCGTTCGGCGGCCGGACCGAGCTTGTCGTCCGGCTATCCGCCGCCGCGTCGTCGGTCGAACCAATCCTCGCGGCGCGGGGCCTGGCGGCGTCCGATCAGGGGTTATGCTGGAGCGGCATGGTCGTGGACGCCTTGGCGCAAGCGCGCGAAATCGAAATGGCGCTGCGCTCGGTTGACGTGGAGTTGCGCGAGCTGACGGTGCATCCCCCAGGGCTCGACGCCTTGATCGGTTGGGCCACGGGATCGGTTGGGGCATGATCCTGGTGATGGTGCGGGTAATGGCGCTGGGCCTGTGGCGCGACCGGGCGGGCCTCGTGCTGGTCTTCGTGCTGCCGCCGCTGGTGTTCATCGTCTTCGCTACCGTATTCAGCGCGGGAGCCAGCGGCCGGCTCGATATACGGGCGGGGGTCGTTGACCAGATCGGCAGCGCCGACAGCCAACGGCTGGTCTATAGCCTGCAACGGCGGTTGGGCGGACGGCTGACCCGGTGGCCCAACGTCGCCGCCCTGGAGGATGCGATCGAATCGGGGCGGGTCGACGCCGGGCTGGTGTTGCACGGCGATCTGGCTGACGCGCCCACACCCGTCACGGTGCTGATTCATCCCGGCCGTAAAGCCGCCGGGGAGATTCTCATCGCGCAGATCAACGCCGCCGGCGGCGAGGATCTGCCCGAGCTGATGCTTCGCCGGGAGGTCGCGCGGCTTAAACCGCTCTTGGCGTTGACACCCGATCAGGTCCGCCGCTCGGCCGGAATTCCGCTCGGACCCGCCTCGACGCCGCCGTTTGCGGCGCAGCGGGTCCTGCCTGGCGGCGACCCGCTGGTGATCTATTACGCGGGCGCGGTCAGCATTCTGTTCCTGATGTTCACCGCCATGCAGGGAGCGATGAGCCTGATCGACGAGCGACGAGCGGGGCTGTGGCTGCGCCTGGGTCTTAGCACTGGCGGCGTCGCGCCCCTGCTGGGCGGTCGGATGCTTTGGCTCACAGCGTTAGGCGTGATCCAGGCGCTCGTACTGTTCCAGGTTGCCGCCGTAGTCTACGGTGTGCCGGTGCTGACGAACTTGGCGGCTTGGTCGGCGACTGCAATCTGCGCCGCGGCGGCTAGCGCCGGGATTGCCCTGGCGCTAGCCGCCGCGTGCAACACGCGCGAACAGGCGCAGCCGGTTTCGACCTTCGCCTTCTTGATCCTGGCGGCGATTGGCGGCTCGATGGCGCCGCGCTTCCTGATGCCCGAGGCACTGCAAACGCTGGGCTGGTTGACGCCGCACACTTGGGCGATCGAAGCCTATCAAACGGTGCTGTGGCGCGGACAGGTCAACGCGACGGTGCTTGAAGCTTGGACCGTGCTCGCGAGTTTCGCAGGCGCGGGATTTCTTGCGGCACTGTGGTTTGAGGCGCGGCGGCGGCTTTAGAATGGTGCCCATAGGGCCGGTCGGTTCGGTTCGGCCCCCCAGCGGTCCAAGGTCGCCGCCCGCGCCGCGACGAGTCCGCCTTGGAGCACCCGCACAATCTTGATCAAGGCGCCGGTCGAGGCTCGGCGATCCATTCCGGCTGGGCCCGCGGCCCGCACTGTGAGGCCGATCTGGCGGTAAACGCCGCGGGCCGCCGCAACCGCCCACGCCGACCGGAAGCCCAGGTCCTTAAGCCCCCAGCGTGCAGAAGCGTAATAGGGCTCAGCCTCCACGAGCAGACGTTCGGTGGCGGCGAACACGACGGCGCGGTTGGCGGGGTCCGTGACCGCCATCGGATGCTCCGCCACCGCGCCCAGCCATTCGGCCGGCAGGTAAAGTCGGCCCACCTTGGCGTCCTCGATCACGTCACGGGCGATATTGGTGAGCTGAAGCGCCAGCCCAAGGTCCGAAGCGCGGCGCAGGGTAGCGATATCACGCACGCCCATGACTTGAGCCATCATCACGCCGACCACCCCCGCGACGTGATAGGCATACAGCAGGGTGTCTTGCAAGCGTTCGATAAGTGCGCCCTTCCACGTCCATGCGGAAGCCCTGCAGCAGATCGAGCGGATGCTGGGCTGGAATGCCATGTCGTTGCGCGACCCTTTGGAAAGCGGCAAAGGTCGTATCGTCAGTCAGCTCGCCGGCCATTGCGCTACGGGTCTTGTCCTCCAGCTCCGCAAGCTTGCGCCCGGCCAGGACCGAATCGAGGCCGACAGCGCCGTGGCCCATGACCTGACCGTCGATCTCGTCGTCGCAATGCCGGCACCAAGCGTAGAGCATGTATGCGTCTTCGCGGATGCGCGGGTCGAACAGACGCGCGGCGGCTGCGAAGCTGGTCGAACCGCGTCGGATGCTGTCGCGGCTCGCGTTGAGGACGGTGTCGTTCAATAGCCTACGCCTCCGCCAACATCAGCGAGGCAGTGGCCTTGGCCGAGCCGATCACGCCCGGCACGCCCGCTCCGGGGTGCGTTCCTGCGCCCACGATGTAGAGATTGTCGATCACGGCGTCGCGGTTGTGGGTCGCGAAACCAAGCGCTCTGGGTCAAGATCGGCTCAAGCGAAAAGGCCGAGCCATGATGAGCGTTCAACACATCGCGGAAATCGAATGGCGTGAACATCCGGCTGGTGACTAAGTCGTTCGCCAGGCCCGGGATGCAGCGCGCCTCCAAGTAGGCCAGGATCCGATCGCGATAGGCCGGCCCAACCACGGTCCAGTCGAGGTCGGCCGCTCCCAAATGAGGCACCGGCGACAGCACGTAAAGCGCCTCGTGGCCCGGCGCAGCCAGCGACGGATCGCTGCGCGACGGGGCATGCAGATAGAGCGAGAAATCGGCAGGCAGCGCCGGCCCGTTGAATATCTCCGCGATCAGTTCGCGGTATCGCGGCCCGAACAGCACGGTGTGGTGGGCAAGCTGCGGATGTTGTCGCTTGAGGCCGAAGTAGATCACGAACAGCGACATCGAGTGGCGTTTCTTCGCCAGCTTTCCGCCCTGCGCCCGGCCGCGAGGATGAGCAGCCAAGAGTTTGGCGTAGGTGTGGACCACGTCGGCATTGCTGGCCACGCTGTCGAACGCGAGAACTTCGCCGTCCGCGAGCCGGACGCCGGTAGCCTTATTCCCCGCTGTCTCGATCGCGGCGATGGGGGTATTGAGCCGGAAGACCCCGCCCAGATCCTCGAACAGCCGCACCATGCCCCGCACGAGAGCGCCGGTTCCGCCTCGCGGAAACCACACGCCCCAACGCCGTTCTAGCGCATGGATCAGTGCGTAGATCGAGGAGGCGGTGAACGGATTGCCGCCAACCAGCAGCGAATGGAAACTGAAAGCTTCGCGCAGATGCTCATCATTAATGAACTCGGCGACCTTGCCGTACACTGACTTCCAGCCCTGCAACCGTACCAGCGCTGGCGTGGCGCGCAGCATGCTGGAGAAATCGAGTAACGGCACCGCACCGAGCTTCACGTAACCTTCCCCAAGCAAAGCCTCGGAATAGCTAAGGAATCGCCGATAGCCGGCAACGTCGCCCGGCGACCTGGCGGCGATCTGACGGTCGAGTTCGGCCTGGTCGTTGACGTAGTCGAAGGTGTAGCCGTCTTCCCATAACAGCCGATAGAAGGGCGAGACCGGCATCAGCTCGACGTATTCGGCCAGCTTTCGGCCTGACAGTGCGAACACCTCCTCGATCGCCGACGGGTCGGTGATGACGGTGGGGCCCGCGTCGAAGGTAAAGCCCGCATCCTCGTAGACATAGGCGCGGCCGCCGGGCTTGTCGCGCGCTTCGAAAAGGACGGTCTGAACGCCGGCCGATTGCAGGCGGATGGCAAGCGCGATGCCCCCGAACCCCGCGCCAATCACCGCCGCCGTCTTCATGGCTGCGCTTTCTCGCCGATGCAGCGCAAAGCGGCGCCGATCGGCACCGGCGGTTTGCCGCTGAGGATGCGCAACTTGTCCAATCCGCGTGAGCCGCGCAGCGTAGAATCGGGCGATCAGCGCTTCCGGCAAGCCATAGAACCGCTCCAGCACCCGGTAACGTTCGCCGGGCCGCGCGGCCCGGAACAACATGCGGTTGAGCAACCGAAAAAAGGCGCGGTCGTGCCAAAGGCGGATCGACCGCTCGCGGATCAGCCGCTCCACCGAAGCCGCGTCGACGGCCGCTAGCCCGCAGATCGCGTCCGCCAAGGCCACCGCATCCGGGAGCGAGTAACCGGTGGTCGGATGGAAGAGCGCCGCACGCAATCCGGAAAGGGCGGCGTCCCCAGCACGGCGCCAGTGAGCTTCGATATCGCCGCCCAGCGCGACGGGAAGCACGCCCTCCTCCTCATCCAGCACCGCATCAATGGTCCAACCACGGCTCTGCGCGTAGTCGGCGATGCCGCGCCGCAGGCCGTCGCGGTCAAGGTCCGCGCCGTCGGTGTAGCGGGTGTCCTCGATCAGAAGAACGCGCCTATCCCAGGGGAGCACATAGAGGAAGCGGTAGCCTTCGAGCTGGTCGACCGTCGCATCCATGATCATCGGCGCGTCGAGCCCGTGCTCGGCGGCGAGCCGCACCGTCTGGCCCAGAAACTTCTGATAACCCAGGATGAGATCGGGCGAAACGGCTGGTCCGCGCCCGTCGATCACGAGATTGGCCGTCAGCCGGCGCCCGTCTGCGAGATCGACCCAGTTCTGGCCGAGCGTCTCGACCCGGGTGTTTAGGACAACCCGGTCGCCCAGTTCCGCTGTCAGCACCTGGTGGAATCGCTGCGAGGTGATGCTGCGGTAGAAATTGCCGACCTGCCGCCGCCGTTGCGGGAACCGGACCTCATAGGCGCTCCAGGATTTGGCGACGAAAACGCTGATCCAATCGCCCACCGATCCAACATCCGTGTCGAAGAACGACCAGGTGTGGCGTCCGCCCAGTCTGTCCCCCCCTTCGACTAGCCGCACCGAGATCTCCGGCCGCTTCCTCGCGAGCCTGTAGGCAATCAGACCGTTCGCGAGGCCGCCGCCCGCTAAGAGCAAAGATGTTCGCCCCTCCGGGGCTGGATCGAGTATCATCCCGGCAGTTGGACTGGGAAACGCCCTGCGCGCAAGCGTCAAGCCCCAACGCGCCGCACTCGCGCAACCGCCAGCGTACCCTCTTACGTCTGGCTGGCGTCAGGTTTAAAGTTTTGGCGAATCTGCGGATGCCTCAATGCCTGAAATTGAGATAGAGCTTGAGCCAATCGCCGAAGGGCAAGCAGAACTCGCGCGCGAGATCGGGCAGTTGGAGGCTGAGGGCAAGCGCATATTGGATATCCGATATCCAGGTTGGGCGGCCGAGGATCTGGGAATTATTCCCGACCCACAAACGGGCAATGCCGGGACCTATGGCGCCCACCGCGCAACTCAATACACACAGCCGTATCCCGGACGAGTGGCGATCATCGTCTATCAAGACTAATCACCGGGCGTTAAGGCAAAGATGGCCGCTTAGGGTCAACTCCTGCGGTTCAATCAGGATCGCGCGAACGGCCGGAAATCGGCGCAACCTCGCCGTCCGGACGCGTCCAGGTGAAGGACCGGAGTCCACCCCTTCTGAGCCACTCAGATCAAGGACAGCGGAGGACCGCTTTGGGTCACGGTCGGACGAAAACCTCAATCGTCCGCCTCGAACAAGGTGCATCAGATAGCTGACATCGCTGTCTCAGGACTTGCGTAACAGACCTGCGGCCTCGATGCGCCAAGGACTTGCCTGTTGCATAAGTCAGTTGGGCATTCAGCTAGGGCCAGAGGCGTCTGCGACGCGAGGCGGGCGCCGTCGGCGAGGGTGCGCAGTTTGGCCCAGGCGAGGTCGGCGTGGACCCGGCCGCCGAGGCCGCAATCGGTGCCGGCGATGACGTTCTCGCGGCCGACGATCGCGGCGTAGCGCAGGATGCGGTCGGCGACGAGCTGCGGGTGCTCGACGAGGTTGGTGGCATGGCTGACGACACCCGGCATCAGCATCTTGCCCGGCGGCACTTTGGCGTTCTGCCACACCCGCCATTCGTGCTCGTGCCGCACATTGGCGGCCTCGAAGGAATAGGTCTGCGCCTTCACCTCGAGGATCAGATCGATGATGTGCTCGAGCGGCAGATCATGGGTGTGCGGGCCATGCCAGCTGCCCCAGCACAAGTGATAGCGCACGCTTTCCTCGGGAATGCCGGCGAGCGCGTGGTTGACGGCGTCGATGCGCCGCCGGGCGAATTGGCGATAGGCCTCGACCGAGGGTTCGGGCTTCAGCATGTCCCACCAGTCGGGCAGGCCCGGATCGTCGATCTGCAAGACGAAACCGGCCGCCACGACCGCCCGGTATTCCTCGCGCAATGCGTCGGCCAGCGCGAACAGGAATTCGTCCTCGGTCTGGTAGTATTCGTTGAAGATAAAGTGGTCGAGCCAGCCGGGTGCCAGTACCGGGACGAACGCCTCCTCGACCGCCGCACCCGAGTGCTGGATCGCCGTCTTGAAGGTGTCGAGCTGGCGGTTGATGGCTTCGGGCCCCTTCGATTTGACCGGACCGCGGGCGACGACCCGCACCGTGACCGGCGGCATCGGCTTCTCGCCGGGGACCAGGAACAAGGTTCCGGCCCTGTCGCAATCGGCATAGAAATCGGGGAACTCGTCGCGCTCGCGGGTCGAGTGGCGGGTGGTCGGCGGCTCGCCCGGGGCCACCGGGCGCGCCTCGATGCCGGTGAAATGCGCGGTGTAATGCGCGAGGCTGCGGGCCGTCCAGAACTCGCCGTCGCCGATGCAGTCGATCCCGGCCTCGACCTGCTTCTCTCACCGTTTCCGCTATCGCCGGCGTGACCTCGGCGGCGATGGCCGCGGGGTCGGTCAGCTCGGCATTGGCGAGCCGCGCCGGCATGTCCTCCCACCCCTTGGGCGGCGGCAGCCGGCCGGATTCCACCGTAGCCAAAAAACGCAAGATGTCGTTTTCCCCGAACCAGAACCCCGGGCCTTTGACGCCCTACAATGCCGCTCGTCGCGGGATTGCGTCGGACATCGCGCGACTTCTGAGATGTGCAACCCGCCTGCTGTCCCCTACGCGGCCAGCTTTGAATCGATCGGCACCGTCTCCGCCGGATCTTCCACCTTCGCCGGCTTGACCTTGAACCAGATCGCGTAAAGCGCCGGCAGGAAAACGAGCGTGAGTACTGTGCCGCCGGCTATGCCGCCTATCAGGGTATAGGCCATCGATCCCCAGAACGCCGAAAAGGTGAGAGGGACGAATGCGAGAACGGCGGCCAACGCCGTCAGGATGACAGGACGTGCGCGCTGCACCGTCGCCTCGACAACGGCATGGTAGGTGCTCAATCCGTCGGCTTGATTGTTGTGGATCTGACCGACCAGGATCAGCGTGTTGCGCATTAAGATGCCGGCCAGCCCGATTAGCCCCAGGATCGCATCGAAGCCGAAAGGCTGCTGGAAAAGAAGCAAGATCGGCACTGCTCCCGCCAGTCCCAGAGGTGCGGTGAGCGCCACCATCGCCATGGCTGGAAACGACCGCACCTGAAGCATGATCGTCACGAGCATCAACACGAGCATCGCGGGAAAAACCTTTGCCAGCGCGGTATTGGCCTTATCGGACTCCTCCACGATGCCGGCCATCTCGATCCGATAACCGTCGGCAAGATGCGCTTGCAGGGGCTTTAGGGATTCCGCAACCTGCGCAGCAACGTCGGGCGGCTGCATCTGTTCATCGATATCTCCGCGGACCTCGATCGAGGGAGTGCGATCCCGGCGTTTGAGGATCGGCTCCTCATTCCGAACCTCGACGCTCCCGAGTTGAGAAAGCGGGATCAGGTGCCCATCGGTGGTCGTCAGCGTGAAGTCCAACAGCCTGGCAGGGTCGAGGCGCTCGGAACCCGCGGCTCGCGCCATTACGTCCACCGTACGGATGTTCTCTCGGACCTGGGTAACGGCAACCCCCGACAGCAGGAATTGGAGCTGTTGCGCCGCGTCGTTCGGCGTCAGGCCGATCAGGCGAAGACGATCTTGATCGAGGGCGAAATGCGTCGTCGGCGCGCGCGGCCCCCAATCCTGGGTGACTTGGCGCATATTCGGGTTTGCGCGCATTACCGCCGTCGCCTGATCGGCGATCCCGCGGAGTTTGTCGACATCGGGCCCCATGGCGCGAAAGGCGACCGGATAGGGCACGAAAGGGCCGAAGACGAACTGGGTGACGCGCACGAGAGCTTCCGGTGCCAGGCCCTGGGCCACACGGGCACGAAGCCGCAGCTTAAGTCGATCGCGAGCCTCCGCGTCGGGCGTCAGAATGACGATCTTCGCGAACGCAGGATCCGGAAGTTCCGGGTTATACGATATGAAAAAGCGAGGAGAGCCTTGCCCGATATAGGATGTGACGATCTTGGCCTCCGGCTGTTCCCGCAGCCACGCCTCGACCTTGGCGGTGGCAGCATCCGTCATCTCGATGCTGGTGCCTTCCGGCATCCGCACCTCGACTAGAAGTTCTGGACGCTCCGAGGTCGGAAAGAACTGTTGCTTGACGAAACCCATGCCGAACACGGCGAGGAAGAAAATCCCGACAACCGTGCCGGCGACCAGGAATTTATGGGCCACGGACCAAGCTACCAGGCGGCGAAATCGCCTATACCGCGGTGTTGCGTAGATGGCGGGATGGCCGCCCGGCACTGGCTTGATCCCGGGAAGCAACTTGACGCCGATATACGGCGTGAAGACCACGGCCACGAACCAGGATGCGATGAGGGCGTAGCCGACGATCCAGAAGATGCCCCCGGCGTATTCGCCGGCCTTGGACTGGGCGAAGCCGACGGGCATCAAACCGATGACGGTAAGGAGTGTACCTGCCAGCATTGGCGCCGCGGTGTGGCTCCAGGCATAGGCCGCGGCTTCCGTCCGTTCCAATCCTTCTTCCAATTTGACCACCATCATCTCGATCGCGATGATGGCATCGTCGACGAGCAGTCCGAGAGCGAGAATGATTGCTCCCAGCGAAATGCGGTCGAACACACGGCCGGTCAACAGCATGATGACGAAGAGGAAGGCCAGTGTTAAGGGCACGGCGGCGGCCACGACGATTCCGACCCGCCATCCCAAGCTTACGAGACTGACGGCCATGACCACGCCGAGCGCCACGCAGAACTTCAGCATGAACTCATCGACCGCGTCTTTGATATTGATTGCTTGATCGCTGATCTTGCTGAACATGAGGCCCAGTGGCATCCCGCCCTGGATTTTCTTCTCTTCGGCGGCCAGCGCCTTGCCGAGGTCCAGTCCGTTCCAGCCGTCCCGCATAATGACCCCGAGCACGATCGCTGGCTCACCATCGTGGCGGATCAAGAAGGTAGGCGGATCCTCGTAACCCCTCTCGACGCTGGCGACATCCGAGAGCTTAAAGGTACGACCGCCGGCGACGATCGGTGTGTTGCGGATTTTCTGGAGGTCGTCATAGGCGCCGTCGAGCCGCACAAACACCTGCGGCCCCTTCGTGTCGATCGAGCCGGCGGGGCTAACGACATTCTGTCGCCGGAGCGCTTCAAAGATATTGCGAGCGGAGATACCCAATGTTGCCAGCCGCGCGTAGTAGAAGCCGACGAAGATTCTTTCCGGCCGCTCGCCCAGGATATTGACCTTTTGCACGCCGGGGACATGCAGCAGCCGCTGTCGCAGTGTTTCAGCCTCGCGGACCAGGAGCCGCTGCGGCATGCCATGCGCCTTCAGCGCATAGAGAGCAAAGGTGATGTCCGAGTATTCGTCATTGACGACGGGGTCTAGTGCACCGCTCGGCAGTCTATGCGCTTCGTCGCCGATCTTTTTGCGCGCTTGATAGAATTCCTCCTGCACTGCGTCTGGCGGTGTGTTGTCCCTCAGCACGACCGTCATGAATGCCAAGCCCGGCCGCGTGAAGGTATCGACATGATCGTACCAGCGCAGCTCTTGAATGCGCTTTTCGAGCGGCTCGGCGACGAGGTCCTGCATCTCCTGCGCCGTCGCACCCGGCCAAGCGGCCGTTACGGTAAAAATCTTGATAGTGAAGAAGGGATCTTCGGCACGGCCCAAATTGAAGAAGGCGAAGGCGCCGGCGAGAGCGACAGTGATAATCAGGAACAAGGTGACCGCGCGCTCGCGAACGGCCAGCGCAGAGAGGTTAAACCGGTTCATTGTGCTGCCGCCTGGGTCGTCGCAATACGTATCTGTTCACCCTCGTGGAGGAGCTGCGCGCCAAGTGCGACGATCCGCTCACCCTCGCGGAGCCCGCTGCGCAGGACTGCGCTTTCCTCACCAAGCTGGCGAATTTGAACGGGCCGAAAAGAGACCGAAGACGACTTTTCGTCGACGATCCAGACACCCGTTCCTTTTCCGCTGTCGTAGATCGCGCCAAGCGGCACTTCGGCAATACGGGTAAATTGAGTTTCGGTCATCTGGATCTTGACCGTCGCGCCGAGGGGCGCGCGTGCCGCATCACCCTCGAGCACATAGCGGGCTTCGTATGTTCGCGTCTGGGGATCAGCGGCGTCCGACAACTGTCGTAGGCGCGCTGGCGAAGCATCTGGTGCCGAATCGTATAGGATGGCCTGCGCGAGCGACCCGATTGCCGGGCGGACGCTCTCGGGAAGGTTCACTGTCGCCTCACGCGGACCTTGGTGGGCCAGCCGCAGAACCGTCTGGCCTGCCGCGACGACCTGTCCGGGCTCGGCAAGCGTCGTAACAACGGTGCCATCTGCATCGGCGAGCAGCAGGGAGTAGCCACTTTCGTTGCGGGCAACCTGCGCCTCAGCTTCAGCCGCAGCGAGTTGCGCATTGGCGCTATCGAGCGCCGCCTTCACTTGTTCGTATTTTTGCTGTGTTGACCAACCTGCCTTGCGCAGTTGCGCGTAGCGCGCTTCATCCGCCGCAGCTTGGACCGCCACAGCTCTTGCTGAGGCAACAGCTTTCTCTTTGGTGGTAATCGCAAGATCGAGATCAGTTTGATCGATGCGCATGAGCGGTTGGCCGACCTTTACGACCTGTCCGGTGTCAACAAGCCGCTCAATGATTTTCCCAGCCACCCTGAAGCCGAGATTGCTCTGCACCCGGGCTGAGATCACGCCGGTAAAGGCCCGTTCCGCCTGGGCGGCCGGCATCACCGTCGTCACACGGACGAGGGGCGGCTCGAGGCGAACGTCTTTTTCGTCCAACTTGCAGGCTGACAGGGCGAGCGTGGCAACCAGAACCGTTCCTACGACCCGCAAGGCATAATTGGGCTGCATCGTATGTTGGCCGAATAGTCCGTACCGCATTGGCCCTGCCCTCTTGCTAGCTCGTGATCGCGACGGTTTAGATGATGATCGACATCAATCTTGCGCTCATAGATGTCGATCATCATATAACTGTCAAGGGGCATGTGCCGGAGAGGTCCGATGAGAGTCAGCCGGGAGAAGTCTGCCGAGACCCGTGAGCGCATCCTCGACGTGGCGGCTACGCTGTTCCGCGAGAAGGGTTTTGATGGTATCGGCCTCGCCGACATTATGAAGGCTGCCGGCCTGACGCATGGCGGGTTCTACAAGCATTTCGGCTCCAAGGACGATCTTGAGGCGCAGGCCATTGGCGTCGCTCTGGCAACGAAGGCGGCGGATTGGGGCCGGCTGATCGAACATGCGGCCGCTCGACCCTTGTCCGCACTCACTGATGAATACCTTTCCCCCCGTCACCGGGACGACCCAGGCAAAGGCTGCGCACTTGCAGCCCTCGGCGCAGACGTAGCGCGTCAGGGTGAGCGCGTTCGTTCAGCTTTCACCGCGGGCCTGGAGCCATTCCTGCAACTGCTGTCGAATGCCATTCCCGGACGGTCCAAGGCCGTGCGTCGCCGGAAGGCGATCGCGACCATGGCCGAGCTGATCGGCACCCTGATCCTCGCGCGAGCCGTCGACGACCCTGCCCTCTCCGACGAGATTCTCGCCGCCACATCACTGAACCTGTCGGATGTGTCCGACGGTAGCCGCGCCGATGAAATTAGGACACCCTGATCCTGAAATTAGGACAGAACCCGGAACCAGGAGAGCACCCGCCGGTGTAGGAACAGATCGGAAATGTCAGGAGATTTCCTGAAGGTGGCGCGCGACCCGCAGGTCGCCCTCGTGCGGTCTCAGTGACTGCTTCGGGTCACGGTCGGACGAAAACCTCAATCGTCCGCCTCGAACACGGTGCATCAGATAGCTGATATCGTTGTCTCAAGACTTGCGTAACAGACCTGCGGTCTCGATGCGCCAAGGACTTGCCCGTTGCATAAGTCAGTTGGGCATTCTGCTAGGACCAGAGGGACTGTGACGCGAGAACGTCGTCGCCGGCACCGATTGCGGCGTAGCGCAGGATGCGGTCGGCGACGAGCTGCGGGTGCTCGACGAGGTTGGTGGCATGGCTGACGACACCCGGCATCAGCATCTTGCCCGGCGGCAATTTGGCGTTCTGCCACACCCGCCATTCGTGCTCGTGCCGCACATTGGCGGCCTCGAAGGAATAGGTCTGCGCCTTCACCTCGAGGACGAGATCAATGATGTGCTCGAGCGGCAGATCATGGGTGTGCGGGCCATGCCAGCTGCCCCAGCACAAATGATAGCGCACGCTTTCCTCGGGAATGCCGGCGAGCGCGTGGTTGACGGCATCGATGCGCCGCCGGGCGAATTGGCGATAGGCCTCGACCGAGGGTTCGGGCTTCAGCATGTCCCACCAGTCGGGTAAGCCCGGATCGTCGATCTGCAAGACGAAACCGGCCGCCACCACCGCCCGGTATTCCTCGCGCAGCGCGTCGGCCAGCGCGAACAGGAATTCGTCCTCGGTCTGGTAGTATTCGTTGAAGATGAAGTGGTCGAGCCAGCCGGGCGCCAAGACCGGGACGAACGCCTCCTCGACCACCGCACCCGAGCGCGCGATCGCCGCCTTGAAGGTGTCGAGCTGGCGGTTGATGGCTTCGGGCCCCTTCGATTTGACCGGGCCGCGGGCGACGACCCGCACGGTCACCGGCGGCGTCGGCTTCTCGCCGGGAACCAGGAACAAGGTTCCGGCCCGGTCGCAATCGGCGTAGAGGAATCGGAATCGCGCTCACGGGTCGAGTGGCGGGTGGTCGGCGGCTCGCCCGGAGCCACCGGGCGGGCCTCGATGCCGGTAAAATGCGCGGTGTAATGGGCGAGGCTGCGAGCCGTCCAGAACTCGCCGTCGCCGATGCAGTCGATGCCGGCCTCGACCTGCTTCTTCACCGCTTCCGCAATCGCCGGCGTGACCCAATGCCCGCTGCACCGGCGAAAGCCAGTGCCCACCGCAAAAGTGGATCCCGGCCTTCGCCGGGAAAGCGAGGCAGGGGTGTCGAGTTGAATCAACTGAATGATTCTGTGCACTAGTTTCTGTGCGATCTTGTGCACGATTATATCATATGTCGGGTCGAGGCGCCGCCCGTCTTGCGGAGCGGGGGGCCAGCCCTCACATAAAGAAAACACGTATTCTTAATCGAAATTATTGTGATAATGACATCGATCCTGCAGGTAATCGCAAATTCCCGGTTAGGCCGATTTAATACCCGATTAGACGGCCAAGAATTCTCGTTTCCGTGGCCTCCGGTAATTCGCTTCCAAGCCCTTGATCCGGCGTCTCGATTCCCGCGGCTTTGACCGCAGATGGGGTGTTTCGGTGAACTTCCCGGTTTTTTCCCGGTTAGGGGAATTTTGGGGCCAACGGGGCGCGTCTCCACTGCCGCGCTGTGCTTGCCATCCGCGGCATCGCCGCGCTACTCCCTCCTCAGGCAATCGGAGTGGAGGGAAAGAGATGATCGCGGGCGAGTACGATGTCGTCGTCGTCGGGGCCGGCAATGCCGGCATGTGCGCTGCCTTGGCGGCGCGCGGGCAAGGCGCGCGGGTTCTCGTCCTCGAAGCGGCGCCGTTCGACGAGCGCGGCGGCAACAGCCGCTATACCGCGGGCGCGCTGCGCTTTGTCTATAACGGCGTCGACGATCTCCTGAAGCTGTGCGACCTCAGCGAGACCGAGCTCGCGACCAGCGATTTCGGCACCTACACCAGGACAAGTATTACGACGATCTCGGCCGCCTGACCGATTATCGCAGCAACCCCGACATGGCCGAGCTCCTGATCACCAAAAGCCAGGAGACGCTATTGTGGATGCGCAGCCAAGGGCATCCGCTTCGCGCCGATGTATTCGCGCCAGGCCTTCAAGCACGACGGCAAGTTCGTGTTCTGGGGCGGGCTCGCGCTGGAGGCCTGGGGCGGCGGGCCGGGCCTCGTCGAAGGCCTGTTCAAGGCGGCCGAAGAGCGCGGCATCCAGGTCGCCTATGAGGCGCGCGGCGAGCACGCTGATCGCCGACGATGACGGGGTGCACGGCGTCGTCGCCAATGTCGAGGGCAAGACCACCGCAGATCCCCGCCAAGGCGGTGATCCTCGCCTGCGGCGGGTTCGAGGCCAATGCCGAGATGCGCACCCGCTATCTCGGCCCCGGCTGGGACCTCGCCAAGGTGCGCGGCACCCGCTTCAACACCGGCGCCGGCATCAAGATGGCGCTCGAGATCGGCGCGATGCCTTACGGCAACTGGTCGGGCTGCCACGCGGTCGGGTGGGACTACAACGCGCCCGAATTCGGCGACCTCGCGGTCGGCGACAATTTCCAGAAGCACACCTACCCGTTCGCCATCATGGTCAACGCCGACGGCGTGCGGTTTTGCGACGAGGGCGCCGATTTCCGCAACTACACCTATGCCAAATACGGCCGCGTGATCCTCGAGCAGCCGCACCAATTCGCCTGGCAGATCTTCGACCAGCAGGTCGTGCATCTGCAGCGCGACGAATACCGCATCCGCCAGGTTACCAAGGTGACCGCCGACACGATCGAGGCACTGGCCGACAAGATGGCCGAATACGCCCCGGTCGATAAGCCGCGGTTTCTCGAAACCGTCCGCGAGTACAACGCTGCGGTAGAGCGCGGCACCCCCTACAACCCCACGGTCAAGGACGGCCGCACCACCAAGGGTCTCGCGATCGACAAGACCAATTGGGCGATGCCGATCGAGAAGCCGCCCTTCGAGGCCTACTGCACGACCTGCGGGGTCACCTTCACCTTTGGCGGCCTACGGATCGACACCGACGGGCGGGTGCTCGACACCGCGCAGAAGCCGATCCCCGGCCTCTATGCCGCCGGCGAGCTCGTCGGCGGCCTGTTCTATTTCAATTACCCGGGCGGCACCGGCCTCGTCTCGGGCTCGGTGTTCGGCAAGATCGCCGGCACCACCGCCGGGACCGCAGCGGCCCAGCGCTGACAGCGGCGCGGCGCCGGACTGGAGCCGGCGCCGCATCCGTCCGACCGATTCAGTACCCCCATCCCGAGTGCCAGCGCGGGCCGTAGGCCGCGCCGTACCCATAGCGCGGGCCGTAGGCTGCGCCGTATCCGTAGCGCGGACCCCAATAATGATGCCCGTAGCGGGGACCCCAATAATGATGGCGGTCCACCATGAGTGATGCGGATTCGCCGCAATGCCAAGAGTAACCATTCCACCAGCACCGCGCTTCCGCCGGGCTTGCAAAAGCTGCGGTCCCAATCGCCAAGGCAGCGAGCGTCGCCACGATGAACTTTCTCATCGCATTACCTCATCGATGCTTGTCAACTGGAGGCATAACGGCGCGGTGAAGGGGATTACTCCCTTTAACCACTAATTTCTACTCGGCGAGAAGATGGCTGCTGCGAAACGCAATCTCTGGCGCTGGTGTGCCCTTGATCCGTCAACTCCCGGAAAAGCCAGCAGGATTTCCTCCGTCGCGGCTCGCGGATCGGAGGCCCGCATGATCTCGCCCATCACCGCGATCCCGTGCGCCCCGGCGGCACGGCATTGCGCGGCGTTCTCCGCGGTCACCCCACCGAGCGCCACAACGGCGCCCGCCGCATGCGCAACCACGCCCGCCAAGCCGTCGAGGCCGAGGGCCGGACCGTAGCCGGGCTTACTGGCGGTGACGAAAACCGGGCTGATGGTGACGTAATCGGCCCCTCCCCGCAGCAGCGCCTGCGCCTCTGCCGCGGAATGCGCCGAGGCGCCGATCAGCTTGCCGGGAAGCCGGCTGCGGGCGGATGCAGGGCTCGCGCCGCCCGGCAAATGGACCCCGGCGGCGCCCGACGACAGGGCGGCGTCGATGTCCTGATGCACGGTCACCGTCGCTCCATAACGGCGCCCGGCGATGACCAGCGCAGCAAGGAGATCCCGGCGTTGAGCGGGCGGCAGATCCTTCTCGCGCAGGCTGAACCAGCGGCACCCGGCGGCAAACGCCGCCTCGGCGATTTCTTCGAGCGGCCGGCGCGCTTGGCCGCGATCTGAAATCACCAGCAGCGGCGGGTCCGGGATCCTCGAGGGGCGGGCGGTCATCGGCGCGGCGGGGTGAGGAGCAGCTCGGCCTCGATCGTCACCCGGATCACCGCCTCGCCGGGCTCGGCCACCGGCGCCGCCATCGCCATCGCCCCGAAACGCGGCATCGGCCGGCCGCCGGTCTCGGCATTGCCGACACGCAGGTCGCGGTACCGCAGCACCGCCAGCTGCATATGGCCGGCGATCGAGACGGCGCGATGGTCGAGCGCCGCGAGCGCCTCGGCGGTCAGGTCTTCTTCGGCCCCGCGAACCGTCTCCGGCGACACCTCATAGGCCAGCGAGGAGGTCGAAAGCCCGTCCGACTGCAACGTCCCGGCGAGCTTCAGCATCGAATCCGCATCCTTGCCGGTGAGCACCACCGACTGGCTGCCGCGCCAGCGCATCGGGCCATTCTGCGGACGCTCCTCGGCGACGTTGTAGGCGCCGGTTTCGAGCCGCACGCCCTGCACCTGGCGAACCCGATCGAGCGCCGCGGCCATGCGCCGGTTGATCGCCGTCTGGACCGAACGGGCGTCCGGCCCGGTCTCCTCGACCCTGAGCTCGATCCGCAGCAGGTCGCGCAACACCGTGCGCTCGGCCGTCTGGCTCAGGTGAAGCACGGTCGCCCGCTGGTCGGCCTCCTGGGCGATCGCCGCCGGCGCGGCGCATAGACCCAAGGCGACCGCGAGGGCGGCGGCCATCACCCGCCGCACCGCTGCCCCGCACGGTCAGACCGCGGTCAGCTCCCGCGCCGACAAGCTCTCGAGACCCTTCAGCCGGCCGAACAGCGCCTCGGGCGCGATTTTCGACCGGCCGGCGTCGAGGCAAGCCCGGAATTTCTCGAACAGCTCGGCCTCGCTCAACGGGCGCTCGGCATGGCCCTTGGCGCGGCGCACCCGTTCGCTGTCGAGCCGGCCGCCATCCTTGAGCTCGATCCGGACCTGGTCCCAGGCCGAAGCGCCGGAAACCTCGGGATCGTAATCCTGGTTGGTTTCGATGTTGACCCGAGGCATCAGCTGCTGAACCTCGGGACGCTTGACGAATTCATCGGTGTACTCGCCGAGCCCGGCGCGCCGCGCGACGAGCGCCGAGGCCATCGCGAACTCCATGCTGAACTTTGCTTCGAGGCCGGTCTGCGGCCGATGATTGCGCAGGATCAGCGCATGGGTGTCGCTCACCGAGACCGTAATCCGCTCGACCTCCTCCGCTTTGACCGGGCGCCGGGCAAGCAGCTCCAGCATCGCGTCGAGCGCTCGGTGGGTGCAGTAGCAGGCCGGGTATTTCTTGATGCCAAGACCGTATTTGGCGATTTTCCAATCCTCGCCGAGGCGTTGCGGCGGGGTGTCTCGATCGACCTCGCCCGCCGGAGAGACGGCGCTCAAGAAGCCCTGCGGGTGCTCGAGCGCGTCTTGCGCGGCGGTGAAGCCCTGCTCGGCGAGCCGCGCCGCGATCACCCCCGAATGGGCCGCAAGGCCGGCATGAAACGGCTTAGTCATCGTGCCGAAATTGGCCATGATGCCGCTGCTCTGGGACGCCGCCAACGCGATCGCGTGGGTGGCCTGCTCGGCGTCCAGACGGCGCAGCACCGAGCCGGCTGCGGCTGCGGCGACCGGGCCGAAGATGCCGGTCGGATGCCATCCTTTGCGGTGATGGTGGCCAGGGTCGCGCCACGCGAGCTCGGCCCAGGTCTCGTAGCCGGCCGCGTAGGCGGCGAGCATGTCCCGCCCGGCGGCGCCGAGCGCCTCCGCTTCGGCGAGGATCGCCGGAACCAGCACGGCGCTCGGATGGCCCCGCAACGCCGCGACATCGTCGTAATCGAGCGCATGCGCCGCGGTGCCGTTGATCCACGCCGCTTCCGGAGCGGGCGCCGCCTCGCCGGTGAAGTACAATGTGGCGGCGCCGCCGGACGGGTTCAGCACGCGGCGCAGCAGCTGCGGGGCCGGGTCGCCGGCGCCGGCGATCATCGTCGCGACGCAGTCGATAAAACCGGTCCGCGCGACATCGAGCGCCTTGGCAGGCAGCCGCTCGAATTCGATATCGGCGATGAACCGGCCGAGGTCTTGGGTCAACGGCATCAGCATTCTCCCAGCTTCGGAGGTCTGCCGCCATTATGGCTCACTTCCGCATGCCCGGCTATCGGGGGTAAGAAGGCGAAGTGAAGGATTTACGGGCGCTGGTCACGCGGCCTCGCCACGAGGCGGAGAGCTTGGCGGCGGCCTTGGCGTCGCGCGGGATCGACGCGCTGATCGAGCCGCTGATGGCCATCCATTTTTGCTCAGCGCGAGGCTTCGATCTGGCGGGTGTTCAGGCCGTCCTGTGCACCAGCGCGAATGGCGTCCGCGCGCTGGCTCTGGCAACCGAGGATCGCGCGGTGCCGGTTTTCGCGGTCGGTGACGCTACCGCGTCGCGGGCCCGCGCCGCGGGCTTCGTCTCGGTCGAAAGCGCCGGTGGCGATGTCGGCGACCTCGCGCGCCTGGCGGGAGCGCGGCTGCAGCCGGAGCAGGGGCGGCTGCTGCATGTTGCCGGCGACACGGTCGCCGGCAATCTCGCGGAAGCATTGCGCGAGCAGGGCTTCACGATCGAGCGCCGGGTGCTCTACCAAGCCCGCCCGGTCACGGCATTGAGCCCGAGCGCGGTGAGCGCGCTGCGCGCTGGGGAGATCCATTTCGTGCTGTTTTTCTCGCCGCGCACCGCGGCTATTTTTGCCAGGCTCGCCGACACCGCCCGGGTCGCGAAATGCTGCGGCACAGTTGCCGCGCTGTCGATCAGCGGGGCTGCCGACGCGGCGCTCGCCAGCTTTGCCTGGCGTGAGCGGCATGTCGCCGAACGCCCCAACCAGGCCTCCTTGCTCGACATGCTCGATCGTGTTCTCTGTCGATGGCGGCGGATCTGACAGGAAGTTCCGTAAATGTCCGAGGGGCATAGCGAAAGAAGTGCGGGGGAGGCCGACGCCCCTGCGAGAGAGCCCGAAGCGAGCCCGCCGCCCGATGCGGCGGCGGCCCCGCCGCGCGGGCCGTTACGGCGGCCGGCAGCGTGGCTCTCGGCCGTATTGGCGCTGATCCTCGCCGGGATCGCCCTCTCGCCGTTCTGGGCGCCTCGGCTGGCGCCGCTGTTGCCGTGGAGCGAGAGGCCGGCCGTCTCGCCGGAGGAATATGCGGCGCTCGCGGCGCGGGTGGCGGCGATCGAGCAGCGTCCGGCGCCACCGCCCTTCGACGGGGATGCGGTCAAGCAGCAGTTGACCACTCTTGCCGGCCGTGTGGATCGGCTGCAAAGCGGTGTCGAGGCCCGCCTCGCCGACATCGAGAAGCGCCCGGCCCCGCCCGGGATCGATCTCGCTGCGATCAAATCGGCGGATGAGGCGCTGGCGCGGCGCATCGACGCGCTCGAGGCCGCAGCGAAAGCCGATCGCCAAGAGAGCGCGACGGCGCGGGCCGCGCTGCAGCAGCTGCAGCCCCGGGTTGACGCCATCGAGGCGCAATCTTCCTCGCGCGCGGCGAGCGAAGCCGCCGAGCTGCAAAAGCTGCAGCAGGAGGTTGCGCGCGACGCCAGCACCGTCGCCGACCTGTCGCGGCGCCTCCCGGCCCTCGAACGCCGGATCCAGTCCCAGGGCGACAGCGAGCGCAAGGAGGCGATGCAGACGCTGCTGCTGCTGCAGATCCGCGAGGCGGTCGAGCAGGCGCGGCCGTTTCAGGCCGAATACGGCGCGTTCAAGGCGCTCGACGATGATCCCCGCCTCGCTGCTGCCGCCGAGCCGCTTGCCGGGGCGGCGCGAAACGGGGTGGCGAGCCGCGCGGTGTTGAGCAAGCGGTTGAGCGAGCTTGCCGGGCAGATCGCGACGGCAACCGAACCGCCTGCGGACTCCGATTGGGGAGCGCAGGCGCTGGCCCGGATTCGCGGGCTGGTGACGATCCGGCGGATCGACGGCGCGTCGCAAACCGGGCCGGAAGCCGCGGTCGGCGCTGCCCAAGCCGCGCTGGCGCGCGGCGATCTCGCCGGCGCCGTCACCGCGCTCGAGGCCCTCACCGGAGCAAGCGCCGATGCGGCCCGCCCATGGCTGCAGATGGCCCGGGAGCGGTTGTCGGTCGAGCAAGCGCTGGACCAGGTGCAGCAGGTATTGACCGCCCGGCTCGGCAGCGAGCGCACGGCTCCCGGCGCAATCCCGCCCCCGGCCGCGGTGAAATCGCCGTCATGATCCGCCCGTTGCGGGCGATCCTCGGTCTCGCCGCGTTCGCGGCAGTGACCGCCGCGGCCGTCTATTTTGCCGATCACCCCGGTCGGGTCGAGATCGTGTGGCAGGGCTGGCAAGTCGGGACCACGGTCGGGGTGCTGGTGGCGGCGGCGGTGCTGGCCGGCGTCCTCGTCGCGGTGCTCGTCTGGGCATTGTCGTTGATCGTCGGGGCGCCACGAGCATTTATGCGCCGCCGGCGCGAGCGACGGCGGCGCGCCGGATACCGGGCATTGACCCAGGGCATGGTCGCGGTCGCCGCCGGCGACCCGCAAGAGGCGCAGCGATACGCGCGCCGGGCCGACACGCTGCTGGCCGACCCGCCCCTCACCCTGCTCCTGTCCGCCCAGGCGGCGCAGCTCGAAGGAGACGATGCGGCGGCCAAGAAGTTCTTCGCCGCGATGCTCGAACGGCCGGAGACCGAGTTCCTCGGCCTGCGGGGCCTCCTCAACCAGGCGCTGCAAGCGGGCGATCGGGGGACCGCGCTCGGCATCGCCAAGCGGGCCGTGACCTTGCGGCCGAGCACCCCCTGGGTGATCGAGACGCTGTTCGACCTCGAAGCGCGCGAGGGGCGGTGGCACTCGGCCGAAAAGACCCTGGCGCAAGCCGTCAAACGCAGGATCGTGCCGCGCGAGCGCGCCCGCCACCACCGCGGGGTGCTGTTGTACGAGCGGAGCCGCGCCGCCCTGGCGAGCGGCGACCGGCGGCAGGGCGTCAGTCTCGCGGCAGAGGCTCAAGGGCTGACCGCCGATCTCGCGCGGCCCGCTGCCCACCATGCGCGATTGTTGCTGGAGGACCGCCGGACGGGACCGGCGGCCAAAGCGCTCGAAGGCGCCTGGCGGACTGCTCCCCACCCGGAGCTCGCGGAAATCTACGGTGCAATTCACGACGATGCGGCGCCGCTCGCCCGGTTCAAATCTTTCGAGAAGCTCGCGGCGCAGAACCCGGGCGCCCGCGAGAGCCATCTCACGCTGGCCGAGGCTGCGCTCGACGCGCAGCTGTGGGGCGAAGCCCGGCGTCACCTCGAGCAGGCGCTGACCGCCGCCGCGCCGCCGGCGATGACAAAGTCGTCGGATCCGCTTCGGGGTCCGCCGCCAGCGGCGGCTCTCGACGGCAAGGGCGTCGCCGGCCCGACCCCGCGCCTCTGCCTGATGATGGCGCGCCTCGAAGAGGCGGAACACGGTTCGCCTGGCGCCATGCGCGAGTGGCTCGACCGCACGGTCACGGCGATGCCCGACCCGCGCTATGTCTGCGCGGCGTGCGGCGGGGAAAGCCTCGAATGGCGCTCGCTCTGCCCGCATTGCGGCGCTTTTGACGCGCTGTCTTGGCGGACCCCTGCCTGGTCCGCTCACCCCGACGCCTTGCCGGGCGCGCCGCCGATCTCGCTTCCCCAGGCCCGAGAACTGCCGGTCCAGAAACCAGTCGACGGGTGATTCAGCTTTCCTCCTGCATCGACAGCAGGGTGGCGTTGCCGCCGGCGGCGGTGGTGTCGGTCGAGACGGTGCGCTCGGTCGCGAAGCGGTGGAGGTAGCGGGGGCCGCCGGCCTTGGGGCCGGTGCCGGAGAGGCCCTCGCCGCCAAAGGGCTGCACCCCGACCACGGCGCCGATCATGCTGCGGTTGACATAGCTGTTGCCGACCCGGAGCCGTGCCAGAATGTGGCGCACGGTCTCGTCGATCCGGCTGTGGATGCCGAGGGTCAGGCCGTAGCCGGTCGCGGCGATCTCGTCGATGACGGCATCGAGCCGGTCGGCATGCCAGCGCACGACATGCAGGATCGGGCCGAACACCTCGCCTTCGAGCTGCGCCGCGCTATCGATCTCGAAGGCCTGGGGCGCGAAGAAGGTGCCGTGCTCGGTGCCGGACGGCAGGGCGCAGCGATAAATCAGCCTGGCCTCGCGCGCCATCCGCGCCGCGTGCCGCTCCAATGCCTCCTGCGCCGCGGCGTCGATGACCGGGCCGACATCGGTCGCCAGCAGCGCCGGATCGCCGACCCTGAGCTCCGCCATCGCGCCGGCCAGCATCTCCAGCAGCCGGTCGGCGATATCGGCTTGCAGATACAACAGGCGCGCCGCCGAGCAGCGCTGCCCGGCGCTGTCGAAGGCCGAGATCAGCACATCGGCGACGACCTGCTCGGCCAGCGCCGAGGAATCGACGATCATCGCATTCTGGCCGCCGGTCTCGGCGATAAACGGGATGATCGGCCCGTTGCGGCGCGCCAGCTCGAGGTTGATCCGCCGCGCGGTTTCGGTCGAGCCGGTAAAGGCGACCCCGGCGATGCGCGGATCGGCGATCAGCGGCGCGCCGACCGCCTCGCCGGTGCCCGGCAGCAGATGCAGGACATCGCCGGGAATCCCGGCTTGGTGCATCAGCCGCACCGCAGCGGCGGCGACCAATGGGGTCTGCTCGGCGGGCTTGGCGATGACGGCATTGCCGGCGGCGAGCGCCGCCGCGATCTGGCCGGTGAAGATCGCCAGCGGGAAATTCCACGGCGAGATGCAGGCGAAGACGCCGCGCCCGTGCAATTCGATTTGGTTGCGTTCGCCGGCCGGCCCGGGAAGACGCTCGGCGGCGGCGAAATCGGCCCGCGCGCGCACGCGCGTAATAACGCAGGTAATCGATCGCCTCGCGCACCTCGGAAAGCGCCGCCGGGATGGTTCGCCCGCCCTCGCGGATGACCAGCGCCATCAGTTCGGCGATGCGGCCCTCATAGAGGTCTGCGGCTCGTTCGAGCGCCGCCGCCCGCTCGCCCGCCGGCTGTTCGGTCCCAGGACGGCGCGCCGCGCACGGCGCGGTCGAGCGCCTGCTCGAGATGTTCCGGGCGGGCCGCCGACGACCTCGCCAACCCGGCGCCGCCGGTCGCTCGGATCGAATACCGGCTCGGCATCGCCGGCCTGCTCGACGCCGCCGATGATCGGCGCCGCTCGCCATGGGCGGCGCAGCGCGGCAGCCAGTTCGTCGCGCAAACGGGTTAATGTCGGGGGGTCGTTCAGGTCGAGCCCGCGCGAGTTCTTGCGCTCCGGCCCGTAGAGATCCCGCGGCAGCGGGATCCGCGGATGAGGTTTCGCCGACAGCCGGGCAAGCCGCGCGATCGGATCGGCGATGATCTCGTCGATCGGCTGCCTATCGTCGACGATGCGGTTGACGAAAGAAGTATTGGCGCCGTTTTCGAGCAGCCGCCGGACCAGATAGGGGAGCAGGTCCTGATGGTTGCCGACCGGCGCATAGATCCGGCACGGTCGGCCCAGCTTGTTCGGGCCGACGATCTCTTCATAGAGCGCCTCGCCCATTCCGTGCAGGCGCTGAAACTCGTAGTCCCGGCGATTGCCGGCCATTTCCAGGATGGCGGCGACGGTATGCGCGTTGTGGGTGGCGAATTGCGGGTAAAAGACTCTCCGCCGTCGAGCAGCCGGCGCGCGCAGGCGAGGTACGAAACATCGGTCGCGGGCTTGCGGGTGTAGACCGGGTAGCCGTCGAGCCCGCGCTCCTGCGCGCGTTTGATCTCGCTGTCCCAATAGGCGCCCTTGACGAGCCGGACCATCAGGCGCCGCCGCGCCCGCTGCGCCAGATCGGCCAGCCACTCGATGACCGGCAATGCCCGCTTCTGGTAGGCCTGCACGGCCAAGCCGAGCCCGTCCCACCCGTCCAGTTCGGGCGCGAGCGCCAAAACCTCGACGAGGTCGAGGGAGAGCTCGAGGCGGTCGGCCTCCTCGGCGTCGATGGTGAAGCCGATCCCGACCTGCCGCGCATGGCGCGCCAATGCCAGCAGCAGCGGCGGCATCTCGGCGAGCACCCGGTCGCGCTGCGCCATTTCGTAGCGCGGGTGCAACGCCGACAGTTTGACCGAGATGCCCGGCGCCTCGGCGACGCTCTGGCCTGCCGCCGACCGGCCGATCGCGCCGATCGCATCGTCGTAGGCGGCGAAATAGCGCGCGGCATCCGCGGCGGTGCGGGCCGCCTCGCCGAGCATGTCGTAGGAATGGCGGTAGCCGTGCCGCTCCGGCTCCTGCGCCCGTTCGAGCGCTTCCTCGATCGTGCGCCCCATGACGAATTGGCGCCCCAGGATGCGCATCGCCGCGATCACCGCCTGCCGCACCACGGGCTCACCCGAGCGGGCGACAAAACGGCGCAGCGCGCCGCGCCAATCGTGCTCCACGGGCTCGGCGTGCAGCAAACGCCCGGTCAGCATCAACGCCCAGGTCGAGGCGTTGACAAAGATCGATTCGGAGCGGCCCAGATGGCGCTCCCAATCGGCGTCGCCGATCTTGTCGCGGATCAGCCGGTCGATCGTCTCCGCATCGGGCACCCGCAGCAAGGCTTCGGCGAGACAGAGCAGCGCCACCCCCTCCGGCGAGGACAGCGCATATTCATGGAGAAACGCGTCGATGCCGCCTTTGCCCAAGCGTTCGCGGCGAACCGCGGTGACGAGCGTGCGCGCTCGGTCCGCGATCCGGTCGCGCGTCTCGGCCGGGATCTCGGCAGCGGCGAGGATGCGGGCGACCGCTTCGCTCTCGTCGATCCGGCAGCTGGCATGGATCGCGGCGCGCAAGGGCGACGCCGGCGGAAAAGGCGTGGCCAGGACAATACCCATGCCGGAAGATATTGGCACGGCGCCGGCGGAATGCTCTTTTCTCCGGATGACGCTAAGAGGCTGCCCTGACCCACGTAAAAGGGGCCGGACGTCAGGAGTGAATTCGACGACAAAGGTTTTTCGTTGACCTTCCCCGACTGCCCCGCGGTTTCGTCGCGAACTAAGCGATGACGGCCCTCGATATTGATCTGGCGGCCCGGGGCACCGTTCCGGAGCCGATCGAGGGCGGAGCCGCGCGTGGGGCGTGCTCGACCGTCTCGAAAAGACCGGGATCGGGAGACGCGGAGCCGGCGGGGTCGCCACGGTTGGCCGCAGGGAACCGGCAGGCTGCCTGCTCTACGGCCCTTATTGGCAGCTGCCCGCCGGCAATTACCGGCTGAGTTTCCGATGCCGGTCGGGCAGGCCGCGGATGCCGGGCCAGCCGGTGCTCGGGATCGAAGTCATCGCGATGAACCGGGTCCAGCTGGCATGGCTCGATCTGACCGCGCAAGAGCTGGAGGCCGAAACCGGGTCGCTCGAATTCTCGGTCCCGCCGGCGCTGGGCCTCGGAGCCGGAGACGAGGCGCGGCTCGAGTTTCGCCTCTTCCATTTGGGCAACGCCGATCTGCGGATCAGCGCGGTCGAGCTGGCCCCGATCCAAACAGGGGAAATTCGCGAACCGGCGCCCCGCCGATGGAGGCTGCTCGGCCGTCTCGAAACTCCGCTTTCCGCGCGCCGCACCAGCGCGGGGATTGCGGTTCGGCAGACGGCCCGGCCCGGTCGGCTGCTCGGCGGCGGGCGGCCCCTTCTGCAGCTCCCGCGAGGGCGTTACCGTCTCGGCTTTCACTGCGCCGCCGGAACCGCCCGGATGCCCTCGCAGCCGGTCTTGGGGGTGGAGGTCGTGGCCTCGCGCAGGTGGCGCAACGGCCGGTTCCGGAGACTGGAGCTCGCTTGTCAATTCGCTGCCAAAAGCCGGGGTTGAGCTCGCCTGGGCCGATTTCACCGAGAGCGAGCTGCGTGACGGCTCGGGGGCGGTCGACTTCATCGTGCCGGCAGAGCTGAGCCTCGAAGGAGGGCAAGACACCAATTTCGGCATCGGCTTTGTTCATTTTGGCAATGCCGATTTGACGATCAGCGCGGTCGAGCTGCTGCAGACGACGCGGCAACCTGAGGCGCCGGGGCCGCCGAGCGAATGGCGGCTGCTCGGCCGCCTCGTCAAAGGCGCGATCGGGACGCGTGCAGCCGATGGCCTCTCCGTGCGGCAGAACGAGCCGGCAGGCCCGCTGCTTTATGGCGGGCGGCCCGATCTGCAGCTATCGGCCGGGCGATACCGGCTGAGCCTTTGCGGTCGCGGGGGAGCGCCGCGAAGCGGATCGCAGCCCGTCCTCGCGGTAGAGGTTCTTGCCCGCCGGCGCTCGCTGCTCCAGCCCCCGCCCGCTTCTTCGGCTGCGGCACGATTTCACCTCGGAACAGTTGCGGAGCGGATCCGCCGCGATCGATTTCGAGGTGGGTGCAGAGTTGAGCCGCGACAGCGAGCAGGATGTCAGGTTCGAATTTGGCTTGCGGCATTTGGCGAACGCCGATCTGACGATCAGCGAAGCAAACCTGCGCAAGCTCGACACCGAGCCGGTCTCGGCCGATCGGCCCCGGGCTGCAAGTGCCAAGCGCGCCAAGGTCCTGATTGTCGGAAACTGCCAAGCGCAAACGGTGCACGAAGCCTTCGTGCGCACCGGCGCGCTGAACGAGCGGGTCGATGCGAAATATCACTTCGTCGGCCTGCAAAACGAGCTTCACCAGCTCGGCCGGAGCGAGCTGGAGAGTTCCGAGGTCCTGCTGGTCCAGGACATCAAGGATTGGGAAAATTACCCGCTGCGGGAGCACATCCCAGACGGTGTCCGGATCGTCAAATTCCCGCTCCTGCATTTCGCCTCGTTGTGGCCGTTCGACCACTATAACGGCCCGGGCGACAAGGAGGCTTATGAGCGGGAGTGGCCGAACCTCACTTTCCTCTACCATGACGGGCTGCTCGCCCGCCTGCGCAAGGAGATACCCGACCCGGAACAGCGCCTGGCAGCCTACCGCTCGCTGGCGGTCGACGGCGTCATCAATTTCGTGAGGCTGCACGACTTCGAGCGGCGGCGCCTCGTCGCGATGGATCAGCAATTCGGATTGAGCATCGGCCGGTTCATTTTGGGCAATTTCCAGAAAAGGCGGCTGTTCTACACGACAAACCATCCGAACGGCCGCATAACCGCGATGCTGATGCAATACCTGCTGGGGCATTTGGGGATCACCGAGGTCTACCGGCCGGCCGCCAGCCTCGACCATTTGAGGCGATTGCAGGTGCCGGTGCACCCCAAGGTGGCGCAGGCCCTCGGCGTCAGATGGGCGGGCGAACGCACCAAGTATCTCTATGGCGGCGAGCAGATCACTTGGGAAACCTATGTGCGGCGCTATATCGACCATTACGGATGACAGCGAGCGGCGCCCCGATGGATCTCGAGCGTACCTGCCTGACCCTGACCCGCGACGCGCCCGACGCGATCGTCTATGCCGACGCCGAGGGCATCATCCGCTTATGGAACCGCGGGGCGGTAAGGATTTTCGGGTTCGAGGAGGCGGAGGCGGTCGGCAGCAGCCTCGACATCATCATCCCCGAGAGCCTCCGCGCGCGCCATTGGCGGGGATATGGCTCAACGATGCGAACCGGCGCCACACGGTACGGCGCCGGCGAGATCCTGGCGGTGCCGGCAATGCGAAAGGACGGGCGGCGCATCTCGATCGAGTTCACGATCTTGCCGTTCCACGACGAGGTTGGCGGGATGATCGGGATTGCGGCAATCCTGCGCGATGTGACCGTGCGGTTCGAGGAGATGCGGGCGCTGCGCAGGGAGCTTGCCGCGCGCAGCGAGGCTCCTACGCCGCCACCTGGGGACGGGTGAGCTCCAGCCCCTGCTGCGCGATCGCCGCCGTCGCGGGCTCGCCGTCGCCGGCGACCTGCACGGTCGGGAACGCGAATTTGATGCCGTTGTCGTCGAACGCCTTTTTGATCATCGCATAGGCCTTGCGCCGGATGACGAACTGCTCGCCCGGCAGGGTCATCATCTTCATCCGGATCTGGACCGCGAAATCGCCGAGTTGCTCGACCCCCTGCATCTTCAACGGCTCGAGGATCAGCGGCGCGAATTCGGGGTCCTTGGCCAGTTCGAGCCCGATCTGTTTGATCAGCTTGCTGGCGCTTTTCGAGGTCGCTGTCATAGGTGATGCCGATCGTCGATCTTGTCGATGACCCAGTCGCGGCTCTGGTTCTGGACCGCACCCAATAGGCTGAACGGCACCGTATAGACCGGGCCGCGGTGGTGCCGCAGCCTGACTGAGCGAATGCTGAAGCCCTCGACGGTGCCCTTGTAGTTGCCGCTCTGGATGTACTCGCCGACCCGGAATGCGTCGTCGAGCAGGTAGAACATGCCGGCGATGACGTCGCGGGCAAAGGTCTGCGCGCCAAAGCCGACCGCGATACCGAAGACACCGGCGCCGGCGATCAGCGGCGCGATCTGCACGCCCATCGCCGCCAGCGCCATCAACACGGCGACGGCGACGACGACGACGAACAGAATATTGCGAAAAATCGGCAGCAGCGTGCGCAGCCGGGCCCGCCGCCGCGCCTCGTCGGTGTTCGGCTGGCCCGGGTCGGCGGTTTCGGCGAGCTTGCGATCGATCGCCGTTTTCATCGCGTGCCACAGGACGTCGGCGACGAGGAGGATGATGACGGCGCTCAACACGCCATGCGCGAAGCGGGTGAATAGCGTGTTGTCCCCACCCGCAAGGTGCACGAGATCGATACCCCAGCCCCACGCGAGCACGGCTGCAGCGCCGATGAACAGGAGCGCGCGGATGCCGCGCTCGAGGCTGATCGCGATGACGCTGGGTGAACCGTCACCGACCTGCGGGGAACCGGGCGGTCGAAGGAGATGCTGCACCGCACGGCGGGTCACGCCCAAAGCGAGCGGCAGGGTGATGACGACCAGAACCAGCCAGAAGCTCGCCATGGCGTGGAGCACCCACAGCACCCATAACAGCACGACGCCGATCGACAGCAACGCGTTCTGCGCGCCGCGTCCGAGGTGATGCGTTCTGTGTGGCGACGCCTCTGCGCCGTCACCCGGCCCGACGGGTCGGCGCCAAACCGCTTCCAGCGCAATGGCGAGGAGACCGAGGCCAAGTACGTAGGCCACGAGCTCGCGGCCGGCCACCGAGAGGCCGAGCCTGCTGAGCAGCCCGATCTCCACCCAACCGAAGGCAAACCAGCCGACGAACGCGACGAACCGCCGGTACCAGAATCGCGCCGCCGCCGTATCCAAAGGAATAATGCGGAAACGCTCGTGATGGAGGGCCAACAAAAAATGGCCGACGACGATCGCGATCCGGATTACGAGAAAGACAACGAGGTAGCCGAAGACCATCTCGCGAAGAAGCGGGGGCCAGTCGAGCGCGAGGAAGGCGCCGACGCTGCCGAGGGCAAACGCCGCGACCAGACCGAAGGCAAAGACAAGGCGCAAGGCCACGACCCGAAGGCGATCGTTGACCGTCTCCATCGGGTGATCGTCGAGGTGTCGGCGGATCCTCTCCGTCGCCCTACGAAACAGCCACTCGACGCCAAAGCCCAAGGCCACAAAAATGGCGAGGAGCGACAGAGCCTCGATCCTCCCGTGATCGCCGAGGTCTGCCGAGACGAGGCTGTGCGCCGTCTCGAGCTGGTTGGGCAGATCGGGGAGTGCGGCGCCGAGCGCCACGATGTGCTCGCGGATCACAGCGACGCGGGAGTCGAAGTAATGCGAGACAGAGCTCGTCTCCGCCTCCGACCCTTTTACGTGCGCGGCTTCGGCCTTGCTCTCTTTTTCGAGCCAATCGCGCACCTTCGGGTCCGCGAGCAGGGTCAGCAGTTCGCGCACTTGCGGCGGCGGGGCCGTGGTCTCGTCAGCTGCGGGCGGTCGCGCCGGGAGCGTGCCCGATGCTGCTCCCGCGCCCGAGTAGAGTGCCAACAGCAAAATCAGCGCGCCGCCACCGATCCTCAATGCTGGCATGAAGTGCCGGCCCATCGCCGCGGCAGGGCGTGGGGCGGGTCCGTTGGCCACGGCCTGGGTCATGAGGCGCGCCCTTATCAAAGGCTCGGCAAATAAATCGAGCGACAATATTCCTAGCACTTGCGATTTTTGGGTTCAAGCCCGGCAACCCCGGCAGATTACCGCGTGGCAATTCTCTAAAATCCCGGGCGATAGACGCTCCGAATACCGCGAAAGCTGCGCGCCGCCGGAGTCGCCACGGAAATCGCCGGCGGCCGATGGTGGCGCGCTGCCAAATCATGTTGGACGCGGCGCGCGTGTGCCGCGGGATTTCACGCGGGGCTTCGCAGCCCGGCGTGGCGGCGTTTCGCCCGGCTCTTCGAGCGCGGTCGGACCGCCAGCGCCGGCGCGCGCGGCGAGCAACTCGGCGGGGCCGGTCTTGGCGCCGTAGCGGCAGAGGTCGGCGACGGCGCAGTCCGGGCATTCCGGCTTGCGCGCCTGGCAGACGTAGCGGCCGTGCAGGATCAGCCAGTGATGGGCGTAGCGCTTATATTCGGCCGGGGTGACCTTTTCGAGCCCGGTCTCGACCGCGAGCGGCGTCTTGCCCGGCGCGAGCCCCGTCCGGTTGGCGACCCGGAAGATGTGCGTGTCGACCGCGATCGTCGGCTCGCCAAAGGCGACGTTGAGCACGACATTGGCGGTCTTGCGCCCGACCCCGGGCAAGGCTTCGAGCGCAGCGCGGTCGCGCGGCACCTCGCCGCCATATTGCTCGACGAGGATCCGGCTCAGCGCGATCAGGTTCTTGGCCTTGGTGCGGAAGAGGCCGATCGTGCGGATCAATTCGACCACCCGCTCCTCGCCGAGCGCCAGCATCCTGGCCGGCGTGTCGGCCAGCGCAAAGAGCGCCGGGGTCGCCTTGTTGACCCCCGCATCGGTCGCCTGCGCCGACAGCACGACGGCGACGAGCAGGGTGAAGGGGCTGATGAATTCGAGCTCGGTCTGCGGGATCGGCCGGGTCTCGGCGAGACGGCGGTAGAACTCGCGAGCGTCGCGTTTGGAGAAGGGGCGCATGCGCGGCGAGTTTAGAGAGCGCCGCGCCGGCCGACAAACGTCGCGGCGCTTTACCGATCGCCGGTCCCGCTCTTATGTTTTCCGCGCATGAACGCGAGCCCCGGGACGACGCCCGCCACACCGTTTTTCGAGCGCGTGCTGCTGCCGCACCGCAGCCTGCGGTCGCGCAATTTTCACTTGCTGATGGGGCTGCTCGGCCTGGTCAGCCTGGCCGCAGGGATCGGCTTTGTCGCGGTCGGGGCGTGGCCGGTCATCGGGTTCTTCGGCCTTGATGTCGCCCTCGTCTACCTCGCCTTCCGCCTCAACTATCGCGCCGCGCGCCAGAGCGAGACCATTCGGCTCGCCGGCGATGCCCTCACCGTCGAGCGGGTCAGCGTCCGCGGCGAGCGCCGCCTGTGGCGCTTTCAGCCCTTCTGGGTCAGGGTGATCCTGGAGGAGCGGTCAGACGAATTGAACCGGCTCTTCGTCACCTCGCACGGACGCAGCCTGGAGATCGGCGATTTTGTCCCGCCGCTCACCCGGCGCGAGCTGGCGCTGGCGATCCGCGCCGCCCTCGCCCGCTGGCGCGATGCGCTAAACCCGGCGCTCGCCGCCGCCTCGCGGGGTCACAGGCCGAGCACTTCCTTCAGCCCGTAGACCCCAGGCGGGCGGCCGACCACCCAGCGGGCGGCGCGCACCGCGCCTTTGGCGTAAATCGCGCGACTCGTCGCCCGGTGCACCAATTCGAGACGCTCGGCGGCTCCGGCGAAAATCACATGATGGTCGCCGACCGCGTCGCCGCCGCGCAACGCGGCAAAGCCGATATCGCCGGTGCGGCGGGGGCCGGTGATGCCGTCGCGGCCGCGCTGCGCCACCGCTTCGAGCGCGACCCCGCGGCCGGCGGCGACGGCATGGCCCAGCGCCAGGGCCGTGCCCGAGGGCGCGTCGACCTTGCCGCGATGGTGCATCTCCATGATTTCGACATCCCAATCGGGGCCGAGCCGCCGCGCCACCTCCTCGACGACGCTGAGCAGCACGTTGACGCCGAGGCTCATATTGGGCGCCCAGACGATCGGCACCCGGCGCGCCGCCTGCCGCACCCCCTCCCCCTGCTCGGACGACAATCCCGTCGTGCCGATCACCATCGCGGTGCCGAGGCCGGCGGCCAGCTCGGCGTGCTCGGCGGTGGCGGCGGGCGAGGTGAATTCGAGCACGACATCGCTGTCGCGCATCAGCTTTTCGACGGTCTCGCCAATCGGAATGCCGATGCGCCCGATCCCGGCGAGCTCGCCGATGTCCTGGTTGACGTGGCCGCTGCCCGGCGCCTCGCTGCCGCCGGCCACCGAGCAGCCCTCGGTGGCCGCGATCTCGGCGATCAGCATTCGGCCCATCCGGCCCGCGCACCCGACCACACCCATTCTGGTTCCGGCCATGCCCGCCTCCCGTTTCCGACGCTGGAACGGTTGCCGATCGCCGGATAAAATACAAGCCGCTGACAGCTGTGGCCACTATCGATGCGAGCTAAAGAAAAAGCCGAAGTCGCCGAGGGCAAATATGCCTGCCGCTTTCAACCGGAACCGGAGGGCGGGTATACGGTTACCTGTCCGGCGCTGCCGAGCGTCTGATTTTGCGAGGCCTCAGGTCTCTCTGGACTTGCTGCCCGGAACGCTACGCGCAATTCTGCGACAGGCTCGGCTCACCCCGGAGCAGCTTCTCGAACTTCTCTAGTCCGGCGATCGACCTATATGGTGAGCGAGCACGGAGGCGGATCAGGTTGTGGAGCCGACGATGAACAGCAGAACCGATCAGCACGAGCACGACCACCAGGAGCTGCCGTCGGAGCCGGCGTTGCGGGTGATGGCGCTCGAATCCTTGCTGGTCGAGAAGGGGCTGGTCGATCCGGCCGCGCTCGATGCGCTGATCGACACCTACGAGCACAAGGTCGGGCCGCGCAACGGGGCGCGGGTCGTGGCCCGCGCCTGGATGGATCCGGAATTCAAGAAACGCCTGCTCGCCGATGCGACCGCCGCGATTGCTGAGCTCGGCTACGAAGGCGGCCAGGGCGCGCACATGGTGGTGGTCGAGAACACCCCCGACCGACACAACCTGGTCGTCTGCACCTTGTGCTCCTGCTACCCCTGGCCGGTGCTGGGCCTGCCGCCGGTCTGGTACAAAGCGGCGCCGTACCGTTCGCGAGCGGTGATCGACCCGCGCGGAGTGCTGCGCGAATTGGGCCTCGACCTCGACGAGAATGTCGAGGTCCGGGTCTGGGATTCGACTTCCGAGATGCGCTATCTGGTGTTGCCCGAGCGCCCGGCCGGCAGCGAGCAGATGAGCGAGGACGAGCTCGCCGGGCTCGTCAGCCGCGACGCGATGATCGGGACGGCCAAGGCGGGCGTGCCGGGGGCCGGCGAATGAACGGCGTCCACGACATGGGCGGCATGCACGGCATGGGGCCGGTCGTGCCGGAAGCGGACGAGCCGGTCTTTCACGAGAAGTGGGAGGGTCGGGTTTTTGCGCTCAACCGGGCGACGGCGGCGCTCGGCAAGTGGAACATCGACGCGAGCCGGCACTCGCGCGAACGCATCCCGCCCGCCGAATATCTCCGCATGAGCTATTACGAGAAATGGCTGGCCGGCTTGCTCATGCTGGCGCAAGAGCGCGGCCTCGTCAGCCGCGAAGAGCTGAGCAGCGGCCGGCCGGCGCCTGGCGCCACCAAGGCGACGCCGCCGTTGACCGCCGCGCAAGTGCCCGCAATGGTCACCCACCGCGGCCAGTTCGAGCGCCCGGTCAATACGCCGCCGCGTTTTGCGGTGGGCCAACCCGTGCGGGCGAAGACGATCAATCCGACGGGCCACACCCGCTTGCCGCGCTACGCACGCGGGAAGTTGGGCACTATAGACCGCATCCACGGCGCCCATGTGTTTCCCGACAGCAACGCGCATTTCGCGGGGGAGCGGCCGCAATACCTCTATTCGGTTAGGTTTTCGGCGCGTGAGCTGTGGGGCGAGGCAGCGGCCGTCCGCGACGCGGTCTATATCGACCTGTGGGACGACTACCTCGACCCGGTCTGAACCGATGACCGAGCAAGAGCCGGTTTTTGCCGAGCCCTGGCAGGCGCACGCCTTCGCGCTCGCGGTCAAGCTGTCCGAGGCCGGGGTTTTCACCTGGGTGGAGTGGTCGGCGGCGCTCGGCGGCCGAGCTCGCCGAAGCGAGCCGGCGCGGCGCACCCGATGACGGCTCGCGCTATTACTATCATTGGCTCGCCGCGCTCGAACGCCTCGTTGCGGCGAAAGATCTCGTCTTCGGCGCGGCGCTTGCCGCGCGCAAGGAAGAATGGGCGGAAGCCTATCGGCACACCCCGCACGGCAGACCGGTAACTCTGCGAGGCGCTGAAGCAGGCCCCTCATCCCAGCCCTCTTCCCGCGATCCGGGGAGAGGGAGGGGCCGGCGTGAGCCGGAGCGGTAGACGGCGGACACATCCTCCGTCATGGCGCTGCTGCGTTCCGTCGCGACGGTCGGCTCGTACACTCTCATCAGCCGAGTTTTCGGCTTTGTCCGCGACATTCTGACGGCCGCCATTCTCGGCGCGGGCCCGGTGGCGGACGCCTTCTTTGTCGCGCAGCGGCTACCCAATTTGTTTCGCAGCCTGTTCGCGGAGGGGGCGTTCAGCGCGGCTTTCGTCCCGCTCTTCGCCGGCACGATGGCCGAGCGCGGCCGAGCGTCGGCGCGGGTTTTCGCGGAGGACGCGCTCGCCGTGCTGCTCGCCGCGCTGCTCGCCTTTGTTCTCCTCGGCGAGATCTTCATGCCCGCGATCATGACGGTGATCGCTCCGGGGTTCGGCGAAGACCCGGCCAAGTTCGGCCTCGCCGTCGACCTCGCCCGCATCACCTTTCCTTATCTCCTGTTTATCGCGCTGGTCGCGCTGCAAGGCGGCGTGCTGAACTCGGTCGATCGTTTCGCCGCCGCCGCCGCGACGCCGATCCTGCTGAACCTGTTCCTGATCGCCGCGCTCTTGCTGATGGACCGGTTCGGATGGCGCGACGGGCGCGCCCTCGCCTGGGCGATCACCGCTGCCGGGTTCGCGCAATTCCTGTGGCTGCTGTCCTCCTGCGCCCGGGCCGGCCTGGCGCTGCGCCTGCCGGTGCCGCGGTTGACGCCGCAAGTAAGGCGCACCCTCGCGGTGATGGCCCCGGGCACCGTCGGAGCCGGCGTCACCCAGCTCAACCTGCTGATTTCGACGGCTCTCGCCTCGCTCCTGCCCGGCGGCTCGGTGTCCTTTCTCTATTACGCCGATCGCCTCAACCAGTTGCCGCTCGGGGTCGTCGGCATCGCGGTCGGCACGGCGATCCTGCCGCCATTGTCGCGGCAGATCCGGCTTGGACATTTCGGCGACGCGGTCGGCACCCAGAACCGCGGGCTGGAGCTGGCGTTGCTGCTGACCCTGCCTGCCGCGGTCGCTCTGGCCGTGCTTGCGACGCCGATCCTTTCGGTGCTGTTTCAGCGCGGCGCGTTCAGCGCGGCCGACACCGCCGCGACCGCCGCGGCCCTTTCGGCCTACGCCGCAGGGCTGCCGGCCTTTGTTCTCGTCAGGGTCCTGGCGCCCGGTTTTTTCGCCCGGCACGACACCGCGACGCCGGTCAAGGTCGCGGTCGCCGCGATGACCACCAATCTTTGCCTGACACTCGTCTTGATGCAGTTTCTGGCGCATGTCGGGATCGCGCTCGCAACGACGGTGGCCGGCTGGGTCAACGCTCTGACCTTGCTGGTTCTGCTGGTCCGTCGCGGCCATTTCCGTTTCGACGAGCGGGCGCGGCGCAACCTGCCGCGTATTGGGGTCGCGGCTCTCGGCATGGGCGTCGTGCTGCTGGTGCTGCGGCTTGTCCTCGATCCGGCCCTTGGGGGGCCTCCCGCGATGCGCATCAGCGCTCTTGCCGGGCTGGTTTGCGCCGGGTTCGCGGTCTTCTCCCTTCTCGCGCTCGCCTTCGGCGTGGCGGATTGGCGCAACCTCCTTGGCCGGCTGCGCCGGCAACCCGCTTGACCGGCGAGAGGCGGCGGCGCTAACAGGCGCAGCCACGCTCCCCGAAGAGGTCCAATGAACCGAATATTTTCCGGCGTGCAGCCGACCGGCAATCTTCATCTCGGCAATTACCTGGGGGCGATCCGCAACTGGGTCGCCCTGCAGCACGATTTCGAATGCATCTTCTGCATCGTCGACCTGCACGCCCTGACCTTGCCGCAGGACCCGGACGAGCTGCGAGCGTCGACCCGCGAGGTGACCGCGGCCTATATCGCCGCGGGGATCGACCCGCAACGCTGCACGATCTTCAACCAGAGCATGGTTTCCGCGCATGCCGAGCTCACCTGGCTGCTCGCCTGCCTGACCCCGCTCGGCTGGCTCAACCGCATGACCCAGTTCAAGGAAAAGGCCGGCAAGCAGCGCGAGATGGCGGGGCTCGGCCTCTACGCCTACCCGGTGTTGATGGCGGCCGACATCCTCGCCTACAAGGCGACCCATGTCCCGGTCGGCGAAGATCAGAAGCAGCATCTCGAATTGGCGCGCGACATCGCCGGCGCGTTCAACCGGCGCTACGAGCGCGATTTCTTCCCGCTGCCCGAGCCGCAGATCTTCGGAACCGCGACCCGGGTGATGAGCTTGCGCGACGGGACCAAGAAAATGTCCAAGTCGGACAGCTCGGATTATTCGCGCATCAACATGACCGACGACGCGGACACCATCGCGCTGAAGATCCGCCGGGCCAAGACCGACCCCGAGCCGCTCCCCGCCACGATCGCCGAACTCGAACGGCGGCCGGAGGCCGACAATCTGATCGGCATCTACGGCGCGCTGGCGGGGCTCTCGCGCGAGGAGGCGCTCGCCCGGTTTGCCGGGCGAAATTTCTCGGAGTTCAAGGACTCCCTGTCCGAGATCGCGGTTGCGGTGCTGGGACGGATCGGCGGCGAGATGCGCCGCCTGCTGGCCGATCCGGGCTACATCGATTCGGTGCTGCGCCGCGGCGCCGACGCGGCCGCGGCGATCGCCGGCCCGGTGTTGCGCGAGGCCCAGGAGATCAGCGGCCTGCTGCGCCCCTAAAGGTCCGTGCGAGCGGAGTTGGTTCGCGCTTTTCCCGGCATCGCGGCGGTTGTAACTTTGACCTGACGAGCGCGCTCCGGCGCAGAGCGGCGGGCACGCAACAGCACACGGCCGGCGCCTCGAGCACCATGGACATCTATTTGCCGATTGCCGAGGTGTCGCTCGACATTTTTGTCCTGCTCGGGCTCGGCGGGGCTGTCGGGTTCCTTTCGGGCGTGTTCGGGGTCGGCGGCGGGTTTCTGCTGACGCCGCTGCTGATCTTTATCGGCGTCCCGCCGACCGTGGCCGTCGCCTCCTCGGCCAATCAGCTGGTCGGCGCATCGGTGTCCGGAGTGCTCGCCCATTGGCGGCGCGGCAACGTCGATTTCAAGATGGGCTACGTGCTGCTCGCCGGCGGCCTCGTCGGATCGCTCCTCGGCGTGTGGATATTCACCCTGCTCAGACGGCTGGGGCAGGTCGAGCTGACCATCTCGATCTCCTACGTGCTGCTGCTCGGAACGCTCGGCGGGCTGATGATGGTCGAGAGCGTCCGCACGTTTTTTCGAATGCACCGGCCGGGCGCGGGGCGGCGCCGCTTGCATCAGCACAATTGGATGCACGGCCTGCCGCTGAAGGCGCGGTTCCGCCGTTCGCGGCTCTACATCAGCGCCCTGCTGCCGATCGGGCTCGGCTTCGTGGTCGGGATCTTCAGCGCGATCCTCGGCATTGGCGGGGGCTTCATAATGGTCCCTGCGATGATCTACATGCTCGGCATGCCGACTGCCGTGGTGCCGGGCACCTCGCTGCTGCAGATCATCTTTGTCGCGGCGAACGTCACGGTATTGCAGGCCTACACCAACCACACCGTCGACGCCGTCCTGGCGCTCGTCCTGCTCGTCGGCGGCGTCGTCGGCGCGCGAGTCGGCAGCCGGTTCGGCACCCGTCTGCGCGGCGAGCAGCTCCGCTTCTTGCTCGCGTTGATGGTGCTCGCGGTCGCCGCGAAGCTCGCCTTCGACATGGTTGCGCCGCCCGGCGAGCTCTACTCGATCGCGTCCGATAAGGGATGAACGGCGGTGCGAGGCGGTTGGCAGACAAGCGGGCGTCCCGCGGCCTGCTGCTTGCGGTGGCGCTATTGCTGCTCGCAGCGCCGGCCCGCAGCCAGAGCCTCGTCGCCGATCTCACCACTCACCTGATCGCGATCACGACGGGGTTTACAGGGGCTTCGGTGGTGCTGTTCGGAGCGACCGACGGGCCCGGGGACATCGTCGTCACGGTGCGCGGTCCCGACCGCGAGGTTACGGTGCGGCGCAAGGAGCGCGTGGCCGGAATTTGGGTCAATACACAGCAGATGTCCTTTGCCAGGGTGCCGAGCTTTTACGCCCTCGCCGCGAGCCGGCCGGTCGAGGAGATCATTTCGCCTGGAACCGCTTCCCTTTATCGCCTGGGGATTCCCAATCTGAAGCTGGAGCCGGTGAGGCCGGCGCCAGCGGCGGTGGTTGACGCATTCCGCGCCGCGCTCGACCAGACCCAGCGCCAAGCCGGGCTGTTCGTCACCCGGACGGCCAAAGTCGAGTTTCTCGGCGACCGGTTGTTCCGCACGACGATTTCGTTTCCTGCAAACGTTCCGACCGGGACCTATCTCGTCGAGGTGTTTCTCGTCCGCGACAAGGATGTCGTCAGTGGCCAGACGACGCCGCTGGTGGTTTCGAAAGTTGGGCTGGATGCGGAGGTTTCCGAGTTCTCCTACAGGCAGCCCGGGTTTTATGGGGCGATTGCGGTGCTGACCGCCATGATGGCAGGATGGCTGGCTAGCCTGCCGTTTAGAGGCGCCTGAGCTTGAGGGAGACCCGAGAGTTGCCCGATGGAACAGCCTGAGAGCCCGCGCGTTTTCCTTGTCGTCGTCGACGAGACCGAGGAGCTCCAGGTCGCCGTCCATTACGCGGCGCGGCGCGCCGCTCATACAGGCGGCCGCGTCGCGCTGCTTTACGTCATCGAGCCGTCGGAACTGCAACAGTGGGTCGCGATCGAGAACCTGGCCCGCGAGGAGCGGCGCGAGGAGGCCGAGTTGCTGATGCAGCGCATATGCGAGGAGATCCTCCCGATCGCCGGCTGGATGCCGATCGTCTATATCCGTGAAGGCTCCCGGCGCGACGAGCTGCTGGCGCTGATCAACGAAGAGCCGAGCATCTCGATACTGGTGCTCGCGGCCGGGACCGGCCCCGAAGGGCCGGGGCCGCTGATCTCCTATCTTACCGGAAAGCCTGCGGCCCGTCTGCGGATCCCGATCACCATCGTCCCCGGCGGACTGAGCATGGAGCAGCTCGACGCGCTCAGCTGAACGCCGCTGCCGGTGGTCGCCCTCGAAGCCGCGGGTTGATTCGGCCCGTCGACGCCCCATGCTAAACGGGTGATCCTCTCGTTCATTTTTATCGGAGCCACCAATGTTCATACAAACCGAACAGACGCCCAATCCGGCGACACTGAAATTCTTGCCGGGGCGCCCGGTCATGAGCTCGGGCACCGCGAATTTCACCTCTCCGGAAGCGGCACGGGTCTCGCCGCTGGCCGAGCGGCTCTTCGCTCTGCCGGAGGTTGCCGGGGTGTTTTTCGGGACGGACTTCATCACCGTGACCAAGGCAGGGGATGGCGACTGGTACCAGCTGAAGCCAGCGATCCTCGCCGCGATCATGGAGCATTTCACCGCCGGCCGCCCGGTAATGGACGCGGACCCGGCGGGCACCGCCACGGCGCAGGCGGGCGACGAGGACGAGGACGAAGTCGTGGCGCAGATCAAAGAGCTCCTCGAAACCCGGGTGAGGCCGGCGGTCGCGCAGGATGGCGGCGACATCATCTTCCACGACTTTGAAGACGGCATCGTTTACCTCCACATGCAGGGCTCCTGTTCGGGGTGCCCAAGCTCGACCGCGACCTTGAAGGCGGGGATCGAGAACATGCTCCGGCACTACGTCCCGGAAGTGGTCGAGGTGCGCGCCGTCTGAGCCGCCAACCTCCCCGCTGGCGGGAGGGGCCGCGATGGCTCCCGAACAATCGGAGCCTCTCGTCCTAGCTCTCAATTCGGCGGGATCAGCCTGCTCGGCGGTCGTAGCCCTGGGCGACACGGTTCTGGCGAGCGAGCAGCTCACCGGCTGGCATGGCCAGGCCGAGGCCTTGATGCCGATGGTCGACGCGGTCATGCGCGAGGCGGGTGTGCAGCCTGCGATGCTCGACTGGATTGCGACGACGGTGGGGCCGGGCAGCTTCACCGGCATCCGCGTCGGGCTTGCCGCAGCCCGCGGAATCTCGCTCGCGACAGGCGCGGCGTTGATCGGGGTCACCAGCTTCGAAGCTGCGGCGGCTGCCGGCCCGCCCGGACGTGAGCCCTCCAGCGTTGTTCTCGTCGCTCTCGAAAGCCGGCGCCAGGACCTTTTCATCCAGCTGTTCGACTGCATGCTAAATCGGTTGGGGCAGCCGGCTGCGGTATTGCCGGCCGCGCTCGGCGAGGTGGTGAATGCGGCGATCGGCGCGGCGCCGCTGCTGATCGCGGGCGATGCGGCATGCCGCGCCGCGGCTTCCCTGATGGAGCGCCCGCATACCGCTTGTCTCGAAGGTTCGGCGCCGGTTGCAATCGGCCTCGTGCGCGCCGTGCTCCGCCGGCTGCGACTCGGCGAGCCGGGCATAGCGGCGCGGCCGCTTTATCTCCGTCCGCCTGACGTCACCTTTCCCAAGGTCCGATGACCCTCCGCGTCGAGGCGGTATTCTGCGCCGCGGCCGGCCCGGTCGCGATGCTCCACCGAGCCTGCTTCCCGGAAGATCCGTGGGATGTCGATGCGGTCTCTGAAATCATGCGCGTGCCGGGATTTATCGGCAGCGTCGGATGGAAGAAGGACCTCCCCGTGGGGTTCTTGCTCGCGCTGCACCTCGGCAACGAGGCCGAAATCCTATCGCTCGGTGTCGTGCCCGATCACCGGCGGATCGGGGTGGGGTCGGCACTGCTCGACGCCCTGTCGTTCGAGGCTGCCCGGCGAACTGCCGAAAGCCTCGTTCTTGAAGTGGCCGTGGACAATGTTGCGGGACGTGCCCTGTACGCCGCCAGTGGCTTTAGTGTTGTCGGTCGTCGCCGGAATTACTATTGCCGAGCAGGTCGTTCGATTGATGGCCTCATATTGCGCCGCGCGCTAGCAACAGCCCCGCCCGAGACTTGAATGCGCGGCGGGGTGCATTCCTCTCGGCTTCTTGCACAGAGCGAAGGATCTTCTTGCTGCTGCAGGAGATTGAAGAAATCGATCGTTCAGCCGATTGCTTCGCGGCCGGTAGTCAATTATCTTTAGAAGGAGACTCATGGCGGGATCATCGAGATGAACAACTCGGACCAAAACAGCGATTTGCTGGCGCTGACGACAGAAATCGTCGCGGCGCACGTTTCCAACAATACCGTGCCGCTGGGGGATCTGCCGCAGCTGATCAATCAAGTCTACAACTCCTTAGCCAATATCGGGTCTATGCCGGTTGCGCCAGCAGAGCGCCCCCAGCCCGCCGTCCCGGTCAAGAAGTCCGTCCAGCCTGACTTCATCATTTGCCTGGAGGACGGGAAAAAGCTCAAAATGCTGAAACGGCATTTGAAGACCGCCTACAATATGACGCCCGAGGCTTATCGTGAGCGTTGGGGGTTGGCAGCCGATTACCCGATGGTGGCCCCGAACTATGCACGCCAGCGCAGTCGGCTTGCGAAGGAGATCGGTCTTGGAACCCGCGCGCGGCGGCCACGAACCTGACCAGCGGCGCGATTGAGGCAAAAGCGGCACCGCATCTCGCGGGGCGCCATGCCTGCGCAGCATGTAGGCTGGCCCGTCGTTTTCGGTTATAAGAAGTGCCGATGATTTCGCGGCTGGAGCAGCTCTGCCTCGACAAGGGTCTGAAGATGACCGAACAGCGGCGAGTCATCGCGCGCGTGCTGTCCGAGTCGGTGGACCACCCCGATGTCGAGCAGGTTTACCGGCGAGCCACAGCGATCGATTCCCACATCAGCATCGCGACCGTGTACCGCACCGTTCGGCTTTTCGAAGAGGCCAACATTCTCGCCCGTCACGATTTCGGCGATGGTCGCTCACGCTACGAAGAGATGCCGAGCGATCATCACGACCATCTCATCGACTTGCAATCGGGTGGGGTGATCGAGTTCCGCAACGAGGAGATCGAAAGATTGCAACGTTTGGTTGCCGATGAGCTCGGTTACGAGTTGGTCGGCCATCGACTCGAGCTGTACGCGGTTCCACGCCGCAATAAATCGCAGTCCGATACGGAATGACGCAACTGTTTGAGCCGCGCCGGTCGAGGCGTTCGGTCACATCCCCGGCGTGTATTTGTATCGAAGAGGCGCGAGCCGCGTGATCGGCGGCATCACGGCCGAGCCGCAGCCCATCTTGCCGATCGCATCATCTTTGTCGGGTGAGGTTGCCCGCGGGCGTAGGTCTGGCGGCATCGTCGATATCCGGTCCGGCCTGCTGCAAGTGCGTCTGGCCGAAACACCGGTCGACATCGATGCCGCGCAGGCGCTGCGCTATCGTGTATTCTACGAAGGGCTCGGGGCGCGGCCGCTTCCCGAAATGGCCCGCCAGCGGCGCGATATGGACCGCTTCGACGACGCGTGCGACCACCTTCTCGTCCTCGATCACAGCAGCGGCAGCGACAACGTCGTCGGCACCTACCGTTTGATCCGGCGGGAGAATGCCACGCGTCTTGGAGGGTTCTATTCATCAGGCGAATACGACATCGCGCCGCTGCTGGCCTATCCGGGCGAAATTCTGGAGCTGGGGCGCTCCTGCGTCGACCCTGCCTATCGCCAACGACCGGCGATGCAGCTGCTGTGGAGCGGCATCGCCGCCTATGTCTTTCATTACGGCATCGCGCTGCTGTTCGGCTGTGCCAGCCTGCCCGGGACCGATCCGGATGCTCTCGCGACGCCGCTCTCCTATCTGCATCACCACCACCTCGCGCCGTGCGGCTTGCGACCGCGCGCGCTCGCGGAGCGATACGTCGACATGCGCCGGCTCGAACGGGCAGCAATCGATCCGACGGCATCGCTGGCGGCGTTGCCTCCCCTGATCAAAGGGTATCTGCGCCTCGGCGGCTTTGTCGGTGACGGCGCCGTCATCGACGAGCAATTCAACACCACGGACGTTTGCATCCTGGTCGCGACCGACCGCGTGACCGAGAAGTACTCGCGGCATTACGAACGGCAATCGAAGGAGCCGTGGACTGCGTGAGACTATGGGCTCTCCGACGTTGAGGCTGGCGCGCCTCGCGGTTTATTTCGCCTGGACGCTGAGCCTGATGCCGGCTCAGGCAGCCGGGTTGGCGTTGCGCCGCCGGTGGACGAGCACGTTGCCGGTTTTTTACCACCGGTGGTGCTGCCGGATTCTCGGCTTGCGGATCCAGGTGATCGGCACGCCGACGGCCGCGCGGCCGGCGTTGTTTGCGGCAAATCACATCTCATACACCGACATCACGGTTCTCGGCTCGCTTCTTCCCGGCTCCTTCATCGCCAAAGCCGAGGTCGGGAAATGGCCCTTTTTCGGCTGGCTCGCCAAGCTGCAGCGCAGCGTTTTCGTCGATCGGCAAATGCGCAGCGCCGCCATCCAGCGCGATGCGATCGGCGACCGGCTCGCCGCCGGCGACGCGCTGATCCTCTTTCCGGAAGGGACAAGCGGCGACGGCAATCGGGTGCTCCCGTTCAAGAGCGCATTGTTCGCCGCCGCGCAGCGCGCGAAGGATACCCCCCCGGTGATCATGCAGCCAGTTTCGCTCGCCTATGTGCGCCTTGATGGGATGCCGATCAGGCGCCTCTATCGCCCGTTCTTCGCTTGGTACGGCACCGTCGACCTGGCGCCCCATATGTGGAGCATGGTGGGTCTGGGGACCGTGGACGTGGTCGTGCAGTTTCATCCGCCGGCTTTCCTCGCCGATTGCGGCTCTCGGAAGGCGCTCGCCGGCTATTGCCATGCGCGGGTGGCCGGTGGGCTCGCCGGCGCGCTATTCGGGCGGCCGCAACCGATGCCGGAACCGCCGGGCGCGTTCTCCGGCTCGCCATTATCGGCGCCGGTCGTTCAGGCAAGCACCGGATGATGCAAACAGAAAGGGCTGCAGGCTTGGCACCGGGCACGCCGAAGCGTCGTTTTTATCAAGACATATGGCTGTCAGATGAACGTGTATGATTCGGCGCGCATGGTCGATCTTCTCGAGGCCCCACGGTTCATCGTAGCCGATACGGCCAGCGATGCGGATCTGGTAATCCTCAATACCTGCCACATCCGGGAAAAGGCGGCGGAAAAGGTGTATTCCGAGCTCGGCACGATCCGCGGCTTTAAAATGGCGAAGAGCAAAGCGCGGCGGGCGAATGGTAGTGGCCGTAGCCGGCTGCGTGGCGCAGGCCGAGGGGGCTGAGATCATGCGGCGCGCGCCTTGCGTCGATCTCGTATGCGGCCCGCAGAGCTATCACCGGTTGCCTGAATTGGTGGCTCGCGCACTTGCGCGGGGCGGCAAGTGCTCGATACCAGCTTTCCGGCAGAGCCCAAATTCGACTTCCTTCCCGAGGCCTCGGCCCATTGCGGAGTGACTGCTTTTCTGACCGTGCAGGAAGGCTGCGACAAATTCTGCAGCTTCTGTGTCGTGCCTTATACCCGCGGCGCGGAATACTCGCGTCCGGCGCCGCAGATCCTGAAGGAGGCGCGCCAGCTGGTCCGCGGCGGGGCGCGCGAAATCACTCTGCTCGGGCAAAACGTCAATGCCTATCACGGGGCTGGTCGCGGACGGCCGAGAGTGGCGCTTGAGCGAGCTGATACGGGCGCTCGCCGAATTGCCCGGCCTCGAGCGGATCCGCTACACCACCTCGCATCCGCGGGATGTCGATGACGGGCTGGTCGGGTCCATCGCGAGGTGCCGCAACTGATGCCGTTTCTGCATCTTCCGGTGCAAAGCGGTTCCGATCGCGTGCTCGCGAGAATGAACCGCAGCATACCGCCGACGATTACCGGCGAATTGTCGATCGCCTTCGCTCGGCCCGGCCCGATCTCGCCCTCTCCACGGATCTGATCGTCGGCCATCCCGGGGAGAGCGAGGAGGATTTCAGGGCCACCCTCGATCTCGTCGGCGAAATCCGTTTTGCCCAGGCGTTTTCCTTCAAATACTCGCCGCGGCCGGGGACTCCCGCGGCTTTGGCCGAGGACCAGATCCCCGAGCCCGTCAAGACCGAGCGGCTCACCCTCTTGCAGCAGCTGCTTGCGAAACAGCAACGCGGCTTCAACGAGGCGTGCATCGGTCGCATTCTGCCGGTGCTATTTGAAAAACCGGGCCGGCACGAAGGGCAAGTGGTCGGGCGCAGCCCCTACCTGCAGAGCGTTCACATGGCCGCAGGCCAGGATCGGATCGGGGAGATCCTACCCGTCCTGATTTCCGGAGCGAGCGCCAACAGCCTTTCCGGATCCGCTGGCCGAGGCCGCCGCCCGATGACGGCGCTCCCGACAGCGATGGCTGGCGGCAATCTCGGCCAGGGCCGTACTCAGCTGGAATTCGACGACAATCTGCTCCTTCCTCTGCTTTACGGGGAACGCGATCAACATCTCGACCGCATCGAGCGGCAACTTGGAGTGTCCCTGGTCACGCGCGGTAATCGGCTCGCCATCTCGGGGCCGGCTTCGGCGACCGAGGCGGCCCATCTTGCCCTGTCGCAACTCTACGAGCGCCTCAAACGCGGGCAGGAGGTCGATCTGCCGGCTGTCGAAGCCGCGATCCGCCTCGCCGAGGCCGAGCTCGGCGACAAAAGCCTGAGCCTCTGGCGCGAAGATGCGGCTTTCCGGACACGCAAGCGCCGCATCATGCCGCGCTCTCCCGGCCAGGCGACATACATCAAAGCTCTGCGCGAGAACGAGCTCGTGTTCGGGCTCGGGCCGGCCGGAACCGGCAAGACCTATCTCGCGGTAGCCGCGGCGGTCGATTTGCTGATGAGCGGGCGCGTCGAGCGCATCATACTATCCCGGCCGGCGGTCGAGGCGGGCGAGCGGTTGGGGTTTCTGCCCGGCGATTTGCGCGACAAGGTCGATCCCTATCTGAGGCCGATCTTCGATGCGCTAAACGACATGTTGCCCGCCGACCAGCTCGGGAAACGGCTCGGCACAGGCGAAATCGAGGTGGCGCCTATCGCCTTCATGCGTGGGCGGACTCTGTCCCACGCCTTTGTCATACTCGACGAGGCGCAGAATACGACGCCGGTGCAGATGAAGATGTTCCTGACCCGGCTCGGCGAAGGCGTCGCGCATGGTCGTCACGGGGGATCCCACGCAGGTGGATCTTCCCGCTGGAGCTCGCTCGGGGCTGGCCGAGGCGCTCGCGACTTTGGCCGAGGTTGACGGGATCGCGATTGTGCGGTTGACCGATCGGGATGTGGTACGCCACGATCTCGTCGCGCGGATTGTGCGTGCATACGAGGCGCGGGAGAGCGCGGCGCCCGCCCGCGATCCGTAATGGAAGCGGCTGCTACGATCGATATAGCGGCGGAATGCCCCGGCTGGGGCCAGGCTTGTCCAGCAGCCGAACAGCTGGCATGCAAGGCTGTCAGGGAGGCTCTGGAGGAAGGAATGGCGGTGCTCGGACGGGTGCCGACCGAGCCGATCGAGCTTGGCATCACCCTTGCCGATGCCGCCCGGCAACAGCAGCTCAATCGCCAATTTCGGGGGCAGGACAGGCCGACTAACGTGCTCGCTTTCCCGGCTTGGGAGCCGGAGGTCGAGGCTCCCCCCGGCATGCCGACCCTCCTCGGCGACGTGGTTCTCGCTTTCGAAACGGTGCTGCGCGAAGCGGCCGAGCAAGGAAAGTCGGTCGGCGATCATCTGAGCCATCTCGTCGTTCACGGCGTCCTTCACCTGCTCGGATACGATCATCAAACGGCGGCCGACGCGGACCAGATGGAAGTCGTTGGAAGTATCGATCCTAGCCAAGCTGGGAATTGCGAACCCCTATCGCGATGCCGCTAGGCCGGCGGAAGCCGGATCTGCCCGCCATGAGTGATTCCGAACCGCCCCCAGGAAGCGGCCAGCCCGAGCACGACCGGTCCTTTGCGCGATGGCGCAACTTCCTCCGGCTGATCCGGCGGCCGCGTAATGGCGAGAGCGCGCGCGAAACGATCGATGAAATGATCGAGGAGCCGGCCGCCGAGGATCCCGACCCTCTCAGCGGGCATGAACGGGTGCTGATCGGCAACATCCTAAAGGTCCACGATCAGACCGCGGCGGACGTCATGGTGCCGCGCGTCGATATCGTCGCGCTCGACGTTGAAACGGCGTTTCCCGAGGTGGTCAAATTCATGGTCGAGCAGGGGCATTCGCGCGTCCCGATCTACCGGGAGACGCTCGATGACGTGATCGGCTTCATTCACGTCAAGGACGTGCTCGGGCCGGTTGCGGAGCGCCGGGAGACCAAGCTGGCGCCGATTCTGCGCAAGGTCTTGTTCGTGGCCCCCTCGGTGCCGATCCTCGACCTTCTGGTGCAGATGCGCCAGGCGCGGACCCACATAGCAATGGTGGTTGACGAGTTCGGCGGCATCGACGGGTTGGTGACGATCGAGGATCTCATCGAAGAGATCGTCGGCGAGATCGAGGACGAGCATGATGTCGCTGATGGCCCCAGCCTCGTAGAGCGCCCCGACGGAAGCCTGATAGCCGATGCACGCACCCCGATCGAGCTGCTCGAAGAGCATCGCGGCGCTCCGCTGCGCACGGTTGGGGATCAGGAAGAGGTCGACACCCTCGGCGGCCTGGTTTCGAGCCTCGCCGGGCGCGTGCCGAAACGCGGCGAGGTGATCGTCCACCCGGCGGGCATCGAGTTCGAGGTCCTCGATGCCGATCCTCGGCGCATCAAGCGGCTGCGCGTCCGCAGCGTCCCGGCGCCCGAAGGCGACCGAAGCGCTGCCGATGCCTGAGGCGTCGGTCTTCCGAGTTCCAGCCCGGTTCCCGGGTCGAAACGCCGCTTTGTCGTCTGTCCTAACGGCTGGCTGCGCTGTACGGGTTGGCGGCGCTACGGGCTCGCCTTCCTGCTCGGCGTTTGCGCGACGGCGGCGCTTCCTCCGGTCGACCTGACGCCGCTGCTGCTGATCGCGTTCCCGGGGCTTCTATGGCTGGATGAGGGCAGCCCCGGCGCGGGCGCATCCTTTCGCCTGGGCTACGCGTTCGGCTTCGGCTTTTTCATCAGCGGTCTTTATTGGATAGCGGCGGCCCTGTTTGTCGATCTCGCCCGCTACTGGTGGCTGGTGCCGATAGCCGCCGCAGGACTGCCGGCCGTCTTGGCCCTCTATATCGGCTTGGCGACGCTTCGACAAATCTCGCGGTAAAGCACCTGCACTTGCCGGGCACGGCGCGAGTGCTCGTCTTTGCGATCGCATGGGCCGCCGCCGAATGGATCCGGGGCCATGCGTTCACGGGGTTTCCGTGGAATTTGATCGGGTATGCCTGGTCCGGCGGATTTCCAGGGGCGATCTTGATGCTGCAGAGCGTCGCCTGGGTCGGCATATACGGGCTCAGCTTTCTCACCGTTCTTGCCGCATCCTTGCCCGCGCTCCTCGGGACGCCGTCGTTTTCTCCGATGTCGCCGAGCCGACGCCTCGCTCCGGCGATAGCCGCCGGCTTGCTGATCCTGCTGCCGAGCGTCGCGGGCGCGATCCGTCTGCAAACGCTGCCAACCGGGTCGACGGGATTTGGTTGCGCATCGTGCAGCCTTCGATCCCGCAGAGCTTGAAATGGGATCCTGCCGCCGCCGAAAGAAACTTGCAGCTGCTGCTCGATCTCAGCGGCGGCCCGGCGAACCACACCCTTGCCGCGGTTGTGTGGCCTGAGGCGGCCACCCCGTTCCTGCTCGAACGCGACGCGCCTCGCCGCCGCGAGATCGGGGCGGCTGCGTCCGGTCGGAACTACGTCATCACCGGCGCGCTGCGAGCCGCCTCGGGTCTGGGCCCGATCGCACAGTTGTTCAACAGCATCGAAGTCTTGAACGGCAATGGGGACATCGTCGCCCGCTACGACAAGGCGCACCTCGTTCCATTCGGCGAATATGTCCCGTTCCGCCAAATCTTGCGCTTGGAGAAAATCACCCCTGGCCCGCTCGATATCAGCGCCGGTCCCGGCCCGCGCACGATCGAGCTGCCGGATCTGCCTGCGTTTGCGCCGCTGATTTGCTACGAGGTCATATTCCCCGGCGCGATCGTCGACGAGCATGATCGTCCTGCCTGGATTTTGAATGTCACCAACGATGCCTGGTACGGGCGAAGCTCCGGCCCCTACCAGCACTTTGCGATTGCCCGCGCGCGAGCGGTGGAGGAGGGGCTTCCCCTGATCCGCGTCGCGAACAACGGCGTGAGCGGCGCGATAGACCCGGCGGGACGGGTGCTTGCGAGGGTTGATCTCGACAGCATCGGCCACGCCGACCTGCCGCTGCCGGCGGCCGGCCGAATGACGCTCTATGCCCGCGGAGGTGATTGGGTCCTCCTCGCGATGCTGGTCCTTGCCGCGCTTCCGCTGGCGTTTCGGTTGCGGTAGGCGTCGGGGAATGCCGGTAGCCCGACTTCAAACAAAGGTGCGGAAACTACAACTTTAAGGTCGCGTTAACACTCTTGTTGACCGGCATCGATCGCGTCCTTTATCAAACCGATCCCGCTGCTTGCGCTGGGGGCGATCGATTGATGGCGATGCAACCACAAATCCGACGGCCAGGGCCGCCGAAAGGGCGACAAGCCGAACCCGATCGACGTGCATGTCGGCTCGCGGGTCCGGCTCCGCCGGAACATGCTCGGCTTGAGCCAGGAGAAGCTCGGCGAGGCGATCGGCTTGACCTTTCAACAGGTGCAGAAGTACGAGCGGGGGGCCAACCGGATTGGCGCCAGCCGGCTGCACGATTTGAGCCGCGTACTCGATGTCCCGGTGTCGTTTTTCTTCGACGACATGGATCCGGTCCGCGCACCGGCGATCCCCGGAGGGTTTGCCGAGCCTGCAGCCGAAGCTTTTGATTCCGATCCGCTGCGCCGCCGCGAAACGGTCGAGCTGGTCAGCGCCTATTACCGGATCGAGGATCCGGGGCTGCGCCGCCGCTTTTTCGATCTTGCCAGAGCTTTGGCCGGGGGCGCCGAACGGCAATCGGGGAAATAACCCAGCCGCCGGGGTCCGAACGCCCGCTGCGAGGGCAAAATCGAGCTTGACGCTTGCCGGGCAAGATTGCATCAACGCCGACGTGCTACCGTCAGCCAACTGACGTATTGAGGAAGGGCAACCCTTTGGCCAAAGGCGATTTCGTCTTCACGAGCGAATCCGTATCGGAAGGTCATCCCGACAAGATCTGCGACCGCATTTCCGATGCGATCGTCGACACTTTTCTCGCGGCCGAGCCGCAGGCCCGCTGCGGTGTCGAGACGCTGGTCACGACCAATCACGTGGTGCTCGCCGGAGAGGTCCGAGGGCCGGCCTCGATCACCCGCGAGAAATTGGTCGAGGTCGCGCGCAATGCGATCCGCGAGATCGGCTATGAGCAGGACAATTTTCACTGGCGGTCGGCCGGCGTCAAATGCCTGATCCATGGGCAATCCTCCGATATCGCCCAGGGCGTCGATGCGTCGGGCAACAAGGATGAGGGTGCTGGCGACCAGGGCATGATGTTCGGCTACGCCTGCGACGAAACCCCGGAGCTGATGCCCGCCCCGATCTTTTACGCGCACGCCATCCTGCGCTCGCTCTCCGAAGCGCGGCATGCCGGGGAAACCCCGCTGCTGGGCCCCGACTTCAAGAGTCAGGTGACGCTCCAATATGCCGGCGGGAAGCCGGTGCGGGCCACCAAGGTGGTTGTCTCGATCCAGCACTCCGAGAGTATCGACCAGGACGCGGTGCGCGAGATCGTGCGGCCGCACGTGCTTTCGACCCTGCCGCCCGGCTGGATGTGCGACGAGGAGCACTTCCTCGTCAACCCGACCGGGCGCTTTGTGATCGGCGGGCCCGATGGCGATGCCGGAGTGACCGGCCGCAAGATCATCGTCGACACCTATGGCGGGGCCGCGCCGCACGGCGGCGGTGCGTTTTCCGGCAAGGACCCGACCAAAGTCGATCGCTCCGGAGCCTATGCAGCGCGTTACCTCGCAAAGAACGTGGTCGGTGCGGGCCTCGCCGAGCGCTGCACGATCCAAGTCGCGTATGCGATCGGGGTCGCCAAGCCGCTCTCGTTTTATGTCGATACCACCGGGGCTGCAGACGAAGTGAAAGCTCGCCGCGGTGCTGCAGGAGCTGATGGATTTGTCCCCGCGCGGCATACGCACCCATCTCGGCCTGAACAAGCCGATCTATACCCGCACCGCTGCTTATGGCCATTTCGGCCGCACGCCCGATCCCGACGGCGGGTTCTCCTGGGAGAGGCTGGACCTGGTGGAAGAACTGCGGCGCGCCTTCTGACCCTCGCGGTTGGAGCAGCCGCCGCATCGGCTTCTTTTTGGGCGGCGCCGCGGCCGGACCCTTCGTCCCGCGCAGCAGAGCCGCATCGAACTGCTGCTGCCGCGGGTGGGCGTGACGTTTCCGAAATCGGGCCGGCTCGACCTCGAAGCGTTGTTCGGGCGAGCGCCGTCGGCAATCTGGCTTGAGATCGGTTTTGGCGGAGGCGAGCACCTCGCGGAGCAGGCCGAACGACATCCGGATGTCGGCTTCATCGGCTGCGAGTTCTTTGAAAACGGCATCGAAAAGCTGCTCGGACAAATCGAATCTCGGCAGCTGCAGAATGTGCGGATCTTCGCCGACGACGCGCGGTTGTTGATAGCGGCATTAGCGCCTGCCTCGATCGCTCGTGTGTTCGTGCTGTTTCCCGATCCTTGGCCGAAACGCCGGCATCACAAGCGCCGGATCGTGTCCCGGGAAACGCTCGACCGGCTCGCGGAAATCATGTCCGACGCCGGCGAATTGCAGCTCGCGACCGATGACCGCGATTATCTCAGCTGGATGCTGGAACGGGTCACCGATCATCCGGCTTTCGAGTGGCTGGCCCGCCGCCCCCGGGACTGGCGGGATCCGCCATCGGATTGGACGCCGACGCGGTATGAGCGGAAGGCCCGGGCTGCCGGGCGCCGGCCTGTATTCCTGGTGTTGAGGCGCCGGAATCGGGTCGACGGATGAACCGATTGCAATGCTCTTGCGACATCCGGCCCCGCCATTATATTTTACGAGTCCATAAGGTCCGCTTGCGGACCGCCTCGCGGGTGGGCCTATGGCCCACTTTTTGTTTCTCGGCGGGCGATTTTGGGGAACGGCGGCATACCATCCCACGCGAGCCCGCTGCAGCTGCCGGAATTGTAAATCCTATAGGGAGTCGGGGCATTTGGTGGACACGAACCGTATCGCACAGACGATCGAGCCGTCGCTCCACGCGATGGGCTATCGCCTGGTGCGGATCGTAATCACCAGCGGCCGCCGAGCCACATTGCAAATAATGGCGGAACGGCTGGACGACCGGTCGATGACTGTCGACGACTGCGCGCAGATCAGCCATTCCGTTTCAGCTCTGCTTGATGTCGCGGACCCGATTGCCGGGGCCTACATGCTCGAGATCAGCTCCCCCGGGATCGACCGACCGCTCACCCGACCCGAAGACTACGACCGCTACAGCGGTTTCGAGGCGAGGATCGAGCTCGCCCGGCCGATCGGCGGGCGCAAGCGGTTTCGCGGCCGGCTGCTCGGGACCGCGGACGGCAAGGTTCGTCTCGCGACCGAGGCCGGCGAGGCGGAGCTGCCGCTGGAGGACGTTGCCCGGGCCAAGCTTATGCTCACCGACGATTTGGTGGCGGCGGCCCGGCCGGCGATTGTGCCTGGCGATGAGGCCCAACCCGCGACACCGTCTCGAATTCACTGACAAAAGTCCGAGAAACCTATGGATACGACTGTCACTTATGCCCGTCCCGAACTCCTGCAGGTCGCCGACACGGTGGCGCGCGACAAGGGGATCGACCGCGACGAGGTGCTCGAGGCGATGGAGCAGGCGATCCAAAAGGCCGGCCGCTCCAAATACGGTCAGGAATACGATATTCGCGCCGAGATCGACCGCCGCAACGGCGAGATCCGGCTGCTGCGGTTTCGCGAGGTGGCGGATACGGTCGAGAACGAGGCCACTCAGATCCCGCTCGCCGCCGCGCAGCGGCTAAACCCCGAAGCCGAGATCGGCGATTTCATCACCGACCCGCTGCCGCCGATCGATTTTGGCCGAATAGCCGCGCAGACGGCAAAGCAGGTCATTGTCCAAAAGGTGCGCGACGCCGAGCGCCAGCGGCAATTCCTCGAATTCAAGGACCGGGTCGGCGAGATCGTCAACGGGCTCGTCAAGAGGGTCGAGTTCGGCAATGTCGTCGTCGATCTCGGGCGCGCCGAGGCGATGCTGCGGCGGGACGAATTGCTGCCGCGGGAGAGCTTTCGCCAAGGCGAGCGGGTCCGCGCCTATGTCTACGACGTCCGTCAGGAGCCGCGTGGGCCGCAGATTTTCCTGTCGCGCACGCATCCGCAGTTCATGGCCAAGCTGTTCGCCCAGGAGGTGCCGGAAATTTACGACGGCATCATCGAGATCAAGGCGGTTGCCCGCGATCCCGGCAGCCGGGCCAAGATCGCGGTGATCTCGCGCGACAGCGGCATCGACCCGGTGGGCGCCTGCGTCGGCATGCGAGGCAGCCGGGTACAGGCGGTTGTCGGCGAATTGCAGGGGGAAAAGATCGATATCATTCCTTGGTCGCAGGATCCGGCGACGTTTGTCGTGAATGCGCTGGCGCCCGCCGAGGTTGCCAAGGTGGTCATGGACGAGGAGCAGCGTCGCATCGAGGTCGTCGTCCCCGATGATCAGCTGAGCTTGGCCATCGGACGCCGGGGCCAGAATGTTCGCCTTGCCTCGCAGCTTACCGGATGGGACATCGACATTTTGACGGAAGCCGAGGAATCGGAGCGGCGGACCGAGGAGTTCCGTAGCCGCAGCCAGATGTTCATCGACGCGCTCGACATCGATGACGTGATCGCGCATCTGCTGGTTACCGAGGGGTTCACCTCGCTCGAAGAGGTCGCCTATGTAGCCCTCGAGGATCTCGCCGATATCGAGGGTTTCGATGCCGATGTGGCCGCCGAGCTGCAGGAGCGCGCGCGCGTATCGCTAGAGCGGCGGGACCGCGATTATGAGAAGCGGCGGCAGGAGCTCGGCGTCAGCGACGAGCTCGCTGCGCTGGATCGGTTGACGCCCGGGATGCTGGTCGCGCTGGGCGAAAGCCAGATAAAGACGCTCGACGATTTTGCCGGCCTTGCCGGCGACGAGCTGGTCGAGCTCCTCGATGCGTCCGATAAGGGCGGCGTCAAGCTCGAGCTCGAAGAGGCGAACACGCTGATCATGCAGGCCCGAGCGCACTGGTACGACGACGGCGGTGATCTCGCCACGAAACCCGGTGAGGAGTAGGCGCGACGGCCGATATCGAAAACGCTGCGGCCATCGGGCTGAGCGATGAGCAGGCGGCGCCAAAGCCGAGCCGGCGCTGCATTGCCAGCGGCGCAATCCGCGATCGCTCGGACCTGCTGCGCTTTGTGGTCAGTCCGGGCGGCGAGCTCGTCCCGGATGTGGCCGCCAACCTTCCGGGCCGCGGCCTGTGGCTGACGCCGCGCCGCGAAATCCTAGAACGCGCATTGGCGAAGAGGCTCTTTTCGCGCTCCGCCCGCCGACCAATAAGTGTGCCGGAAGCATTCGCGGATCACATTGAAGCCCTGCTGGCGCTGCGTTGTTGCGAGGCGATAGGATTGGCGCGCCGGTCTGGTCTCGCGGTTGCCGGTTTCGAGAAAGTGTGTGAAGCCGTCCGTGCCGGAAAAGCGGCATTGCTGCTTTCGGCATTGGATGGGGCCGAGGGTGGGCGCGGCAAGATCCGTGCCCTCGACCGGAGCCTGCCCCTGGCGATTGTGCTTACCGCCGTCGAGTTGGGCGGGGTGTTTGGTCGAGATCATGTGGTAAATGTAGCGCTCGGCGGTGGCCGGCTGAGCCAACGACTGATCAGCGATGCGGAAAAGCTTGCCGGCTTTCGCTCTGGGGCGACGGTCGACCGAGGGATGGAAGCCGCTGTGAACCGGCCGATGCGGCACGACGGCAGTATTGGATCGAGATGAGCGACGCGAACGAGCAAGAACGGGATACGGTCGAACAAGAGCAGAAGCGGCCTTTGACGCTCGGGCGAAGCGGGGGCCGGTTGGAGCTCCGCAAGCCCGCCGAGACCGCCCAAGTACGCCAGAGCTTCTCGCATGGGCGCTCCAAGACGGTAACCGTCGAGGTCCGCAAAAAGCGCGCGATCAGCCCCGGCGGCACGGAACCGGGCCGGTCGGAGGCGACGCCTGCGGTGGCGCGCGACCAGTCGGCGCCGCGGCCGGCGACTGCAGGAGCCGGCGCGCCGCCCGGCCGTCATCGCCCGCACGCTGACGGCGGAGGAACGGGCGGGGCGCACCCGCGCCGTGCAGGACGCGCGCAAGGCCGATGAGGAAAACCGCCGGCTGGCGGCTCTCGCCGAAGCGGATCGGCGCCGCCAGGAGGAGGAGCGCGCCGTCGCGCAGGCGCGCCTGCGGGCCGAGGAGGAAACGCGCAAGAAGCTTGAGGAGGAGGAAGCGCGGCGCCGCGCCGAACAGGAGGCGCGCAAGCGCTCGGAAGAGGAAGCGCAACGCCGCAAGGAGGAGGAATCCCGCCGTGAGGTGGCGGAGCGGGCCGGCAAGGCGGCAGCGGCGAAGGTTGCCGCGTTGGCGGCGGCGGGCAAGGTGGCGGTTCCGGTCGAGGAGGAAGAGGAGCCGGCGGCGGCGCGGCGGGGCGCGCGTCCGGAGATCAAGAGGCCGGCGGCGCCGGTGCGCCGTGAAGACCTGCGCCGCCGGACCGGCAAGCTGACGGTCACCCGCGCGCTCTCCGGCGATGAAGGAGAGCGGATGCGCAGCCTGGCTTCGGTCCGCCGCGCCAGAGAGCGTGAGCGCCAGCGGCTGCACCATGGCGAGCAGGAGCAGATCAAGGTCGTCCGCGAAGTCGTCGTTCCCGAGACGATCACGGTCCAGGAATTGTCGAACCGCATGGCCGAACGCGCCGCGGACGTCATCAAGTCGCTGATGCGCATGGGGGTCATGGCGACGATCAACCAGGCCATCGACGGCGACACCGCCGAGCTGCTCGTCACCGAGTTCGGGCACCGCTTGCGGCGCGTCTCCGAGGCGGATGTCGAGGTCGGGTTGCGCGGCGAGGAGGACCTGCCCGAAGCATTGGAGCCGAGGGCGCCGGTGGTCACCGTCATGGGCCATGTCGACCACGGCAAGACCTCGCTGCTCGATGCCCTGCGCGAGACCGACGTCGCCGGCGGCGAAGCCGGCGGCATCACCCAGCACATCGGCGCCTATCGGGTCACGCTGCGGAGCGGCAAGCAGATCACCTTTATCGATACGCCGGGCCATCAGGCCTTTACCGCGATGCGTGCACGCGGCGCCAATGTCACTGACATCGTGGTGCTGGTCGTCGCCGCCGATGACGGCATCATGGAGCAGACGGTCGAGGCGATCCGCCATGCCAAGGCCGCGCAGGTCCCGATCCTCGTCGCGATCAACAAGATCGACAGGCCGGATGCGAGACCCGATCGGGTGCGGCAGGAGCTGTTGCAGCACGAAATCGTCGTCGAGGAGCTGGGCGGCGAGGTGCTCGACATCGAGGTCTCGGCGCTGAAGAAGACCAATCTCGACCAGCTCGAGGAATCGATCCTGCTGCAGGCCGAGCTGCTCGACCTCAGGGCCAACCCGAACCGCCCCGCCGAAGGCGTCGTGCTCGAAGCAAGGCTCGAACGCGGGCGAGGCGCGGTCGCAACCGTCCTCATTCAGCGCGGCTCGTTGCGCGTAGGCGATATCTTTGTCGCCGGCAGCGAGTGGGGCCGGGTGCGCGCCCTCGCCGACGATCGCGGGCAAAGCCTGCGGGAAGCCGGGCCGTCGACACCGGTCGAGGTTCTCGGCTTGAACGGGACGCCGCTGGCCGGCGACGATTTCGTCGTGGCGGAAAACGAGAGCCGGGCGCGCGATATCGCTGATTTCCGTCAACGCCGCCGGCGCGATGCCGCGGCCACCTCCGGCGCGCGCGGAACACTCGAGCAGATGTTCTCGCAAATTGCGGCAGGTTTCGCCAAGGAGCTGCCGGTCGTCGTCAAATCGGACGTGCAGGGCTCTCTTGAAGCGATCGTCGGATCGCTGGAGAAGCTCTCCACGAACGAAGTATCGGTCCGGGTCCTGCACTCCGCCGTCGGGGGGATCAACGAAAGCGATGTGATCCTCGCCAAGGCGTCGGATGCCGTGATCATCGGTTTCAATGTGCGCGCCAATCCGCAAGCGCGCGATCTCGCGCGGCGCGACGGCGTCGAGATCCGCTACTATTCGATCATCTACGATCTGATCGAAGACATGCGGGGCGCGCTGTCCGGATTGCTCGCCCCGACCCTGCGCGAGCGTTTCCTCGGCAACGCCTCGATCCGCGAGGTGTTCAACATCACCAGGGTCGGCAAGGTCGCCGGCTGCATGGTCACCGAAGGCACCGTCAGGCGCGGCGCCAAGGTGCGCCTGCTGCGCGACAATGTCGTCATCCACGAAGGCGCGCTCAAAACCCTGAAGCGCTTCAAGGACGAGGTGCGCGAAGTCAATCAGGGCTACGAATGCGGCATGGCCTTCGAGAGCTACCAAGACATCCAGACCGGTGACGTGATCGAGTGCTTCGAGATCGAAGAAGTGGCACGGGCCTTGTAGCCCTGCCCGGTGCCCCAGGCGTAACGGTTGCAATATTCAGCGGATGAAGAAACGACGCGGCTGGCAGCGGCTTGGAGTGAGTGAAGGCGCGCCCGAACACGGCCCCGGCCAACGTCGACTGCGTGTCGGGGAAGAAATCCGGCATGCCTTGTCAAAGATCCTGCGCGCCGGTGAATGCCGCGACCCGGCTCTCCTGGAGGCCAGCATCACCGTCACCGAGGTCAGGATGAGCCCCGACCTGCGGAATGGGACGGTGTTTGTCATGCCGCTCGCCGGAGCAAACGCTTCTGAGGCGTTGGCCGGGCTGAAGCGCAGCGCCGGTTTCCTGAAGGGGCTGGTGGCGCGCGAGGTGCCGTTGCGCAACACGCCAAACCTCGCCTTCGCCCTCGATGAATCGTTCGCTAGCGCCGAGCGCATATCCACCTTGCTGGCCCGCCCCGACGTGGCCCGCGACCTCCAGCCGCAAGGCGTTCGGTCGGAAGAGGCCGCCGATGAGGGTTGAGGGCGGTCCGCACGGCTGGATCGTCGTCGACAAGCCGCTCGGCCTCACCTCCAGCCGGGTGGTCGAGCAGGTGCGCCGCGCCACCGGGGCAAAGGCCGGGCATGCGGGGACCCTCGATCCCCTGGCGACCGGCGTGCTGCCGATAGCGCTCGGCGAAGCGACGAAGACGACCGCCTATGCGATGACCGGAAACAAGCGCTATCGCTTTCGCATCCGCTGGGGCGTCGCACGCGCCACCGACGACCGCGAGGGCGCGATAGTCGACCAGTCCCCGTCGCGGCCGAGCCGGGAAGCGATCGAGGCAATGCTTCCCCGATTTGTCGGCACGATCCGGCAGGCGCCGCCGGCCTACTCGGCGATCAAGGTCAACGGCCGTCGCGCCTACGCGCTCGCACGCGACAATGCGCCCCCCGCCCTCACGCCGAGGCTGGTCGAAATCATCGAATTGCGGCTTCTCGGCGTGCCCGATCCCGACCATGCAGATTGCGAGGCGCTGGTCGGCAAGGGAACCTATATCCGCGCCCTTGCCCGCGACGTCGGCGCGGCCCTCGGCACGTTCGCGCATATCGCCGAGCTTCGTCGCCTATCCGTCGGGTGCTTCACCGAAAGCCAAGCCGTCGCACTGGATTTCATTGCAAAGCAGGGACATATTCTTGCGCAAACCGGGTGTTTGCTCCCGATCGAGACCGCGCTGGACGACATCCCGGCGGTGGTCTTGTCGGAAGTGGAAGCCGCGCGATTGCGGTGCGGGCAAAGGTTGGTTCGAAGCGCTTCCGAATGGGCCGAGTGCCACCTTCTCGATCAAGGCGGGGTGGTGGGCGCGTGGCACAACGGGGCCCTGGTCGCTCTGGCCGGCGTTGAACATGGTTGCCTTCGCCCGACTGCGGGTCATCAATCGTTAAAGGACTGAACCGATGTCGATCACTGCCGAGCGCAAGCAGGTGCTCATCACCGAGTACGGTGCCAAGGAGGGGGACACCGGCTCGCCAGAGGTCCAGGTCGCGATCCTCAGCGAGCGCATTCGCAACCTGACGGATCACTTGTCGAGCCATAAGAAGGACTTTCACTCGCGGCGCGGCTTGCTGGTGATGGTCGGGCAGCGGCGGCGGCTGCTCGATTACCTGAAGCGATCGAGCTCGGGACGTTACGAGACGTTGATCGGGCGCCTCGGTCTGCGCCGCTGACCCGACCTTGAGATCGTTCGCGCCAACAATTTTCGTGCTTCCGCCGGCATGGCGGGTCAGTGATGCGTCTGGTGCGCATATTCGACAGCGTCGCACCAAGGGTGGCGGGCGCTGTTTTGTTTACGGCTGGCGGCAGGCAACAGCGAGTTCCGTCGCCTCTGTTTTCCGAAAAGGATGATAACGAATGTTTCATGTCTATCGTAAAGAGCTGATGTGGGGAGGGCGCCGTCTCGTGCTCGAGACCGGAAAATTCGCCAGGCAGGCCGATGGAGCGGTGCTCGCGACTTACGGCGAAACCACGGTGTTGTGCACTGCCGTGGCGATGAAATCGGCAAAGCAGGGGCAGGATTTCTTTCCGCTGACGGTCAATTACCAGGAGAAGACTTTCGCAGCCGGGAAAATCCCGGGCGGCTTTTTCAAACGGGAGGGGCGGCCATCCGAAAAGGAGACCCTCGTCTCGCGGCTCATCGACCGGCCGCTGCGGCCCCTCTTCGTCCCTGGTTTCGTCAACGAGACTCAAGTCGTCTGCACCGTTCTGAGCCATGACCTGGAAAACGATCCCGACATCGTGTCGATGATCGGCGCCTCGGCCGCGTTGACGATCTCGGGGATTCCGTTCCTCGGCCCGATCGGCGGCGCGCGGGTCGGCTACATCGACGGCAATTACGTCTTGAACCCGACATTGGGCGAACTCCCGCGATCGCATCTCGATCTGGTCGTCGCCGGTACGGGCGAAGGGGTTCTGATGGTCGAATTGGAAGCAAAGGAGCTGTCCGAGGAGGTCATGCTGGGCGCCGTGACCTTCGGCCATCGCGAATTTCAGCCGGTGATCCGGGCGATCATCGATCTCGCCGAGACCTGCGCCGCGAGCCATGGATCTTGCCTCCCTCCCGGCGGAGCAGGCCGAGATGGAAGCGCGGCTGCGCGAGGCGATCGGGCCCCGGATCGACGCTGCCTACCGCGAGCAGGGCAAGCAGGACCGCAGCAACCGGCTCGATGCGGCAAAGGAGCAGCTGACCGAGTTGTTCCCCGACGAGCATCACCGGGCCGTCGCTTTCAAGCTCTTCAAGGACCTCGAAAAGGAGATTGTCCGCGGCGCCATCTTGCGCGACGGTCGCCGCATCGATGGGCGGGACACCCGTGCCGTTCGGCCGATTTCGTGCGAGGTCGGCATCCTGCCGCGGGCGCACGGCTCGGCCTTGTTTACCCGAGGCGAGACACAGGCACTCGCGGTCGCGACGCTGGGGACGGGCCAGGACGAGCAGATCATCGACGCGCTCGAGGGCGAGTACCGGGAAAACTTCATGCTGCACTATAATTTCCCGCCTTACGCCACCGGTGAGGCCGGGCGGCTCGGTTCCCCGGGACGGCGCGAGATCGGGCATGGCAAGCTCGCCTGGCGCGCGGTCCGTCCGCTGCTTCCCGAGCAAGGAGAGCTTTCCGTACACGATCCGGGTCGTCTCCGAGATGACCGAATCCAACGGGTCGTCGTCGATGGCCTCGGTGTGCGGCGCTTCGCTCTCGCTGATGGATGCCGGCGTGCCGCTTGCCCCGGCCGGTGGCGGGGATCGCCATGGGGCTGATCAAGGAGCCGGAGGGCTTCGCCGTGTTGTCCGACATCCTCGGCGACGAGGATCATCTCGGCGACATGGATTTCAAGGTCGCCGGCACCGAACTCGGCATCACCGCGCTGCAGATGGACATCAAGGTCACCTCTATCACCGAGGAGATCATGCGGATCGCGCTCGATCAGGCGCGCGAAGGCCGCGCTCACATTCTCGGCGAGATGGCGAAGGCTTTGACCGGCGCGCGTCACGAGGTCAGCGGCAACGCGCCGCGGATCACCAGCTTCAGCATCCCGAAGGAAAAGATTCGCGAGGTGATCGGCTCCGGCGGCAAGGTCATCCGCGAGATCACTGAGACGACCGGGGCCAAGATCGACATCGACGATGACGGCACGGTCAAGGTAGCTGCGGTCGACGGAGGGGCCGCGCAGGCGGCGATCGATTGGATGCGCGGGATCGTCGCCGAGCCCGAACTCGGCGTGATCTACAACGGCAAGGTCGTGAAGGTCGTCGATTTCGGCGCCTTTGTGAACTTTCTCGGATCGCGCGACGGGCTCGTGCACATCAGCGAACTCGCGCCGCAGCGGGTCGGCAAGGTTGCCGACGTGGTCAAGCTCGGCGACATCGTGAAGGTCAAGGTGCTCGGCTTCGACGACCGCGGAAAAGTCAAGCTGAGCATGCGCCAGGTAGACCAGGAGACCGGCGAGGATCTCGGCGCGCGGCGCCACGAGCCGCAGTACCAGGAACAGCAGGTGAAGGCGGCAACCTGATTACGACCGATGCCGGGCGGGACGGCCTCGAACTTCCCGCCGGTTTGGCCGCTCGCGGCGCAGCGGATCATCCGGGCATGATCCGGGGGCTAAGGGCGCGGCGACGGGTCGACTTGGGGCGCGGCAAACGCCCGGCAGCGCCCGTCGCGGTTCTGGCGGACGGGGTTGATGCCGGGATCGCGCTTCCGCCGCGTGATCGGCCACCGCGGCGCCGCCGCGAGCGCGCCTGAAAACACGCTTGCGGGGTTGCGTCAGGCAAAAGCGCTCGGTTGCCGCTGGGTCGAGTTCGACGTTCGGCTGACCGCCGATGGCCGAGCGGTCCTGCTACACGACAATCGGCTGCGGCGCACGACCGACGGGCGCGGCAAGCTGGCTGACATTTCCCTCACAGCGGTCCGGCACCATGACGCCGGAGGTTGGTTCGGCCCATCCTTTGCCGGGGAGCGCGTGCCGACCCTGGAGGAGGCCATCGCGGTCCTCGCCGAACTCGGCCTCGGGGCCAATGTCGAGCTGAAGGCCCGCGCGGCCGCGAGGCCGAGACCGGGGCGGTCGTGGCCGATCTGCTCGCTCATCTGTGGCCCCGCGAGCTGCCGGCGCCGCTGATCTCCAGCTTTCACCGCGGTGCGCTTGCGGCGGCGCAGGCCGGCGCACCGGGATCGCCCGCGGCGTGCTGTTCCGCGCCATCCCCAGAAGCTGGCGCGGATTGCCGATAGCCTCGGCTGCACGACGATCCATGCGGACCATTTGCGTCTTCGCCAGCCCTGGTATCCGAGATCCGCGGAGCGGGATACCCGTTGCTCGCCTATACCGTGAACGATCCGGGTCGGGCCAGATATTTGTTCGACTGGGGCGTCACCGCGGTGTTTTCCGATGCTCCGCGACACCTGCTCCACGTTTTGGCGGGCCGCGCCGGTGATGGTTCAAGCTTCGGCCAAAGCGGCATCGGCCGGCATTCCGGGGCGGGGATCGGCGCCGTGAAAGCTCTCAATTCGTCTGGTCATTTCCGGTCGCGAGGTGTTGCCGCTCGTCGAGGGCGGCAAAGGCATTTCGGTGTCGAACGGCGAAAGCTCCGGCGCCTGGGCGGCGCCGGCGGGGTCGGCACATTTTCCGGCGTCAACGCCGACAGCTATACCGAAGACGGCCCCCGATCCCGCAAATCTATTACGGCCGCACGCGGCGCGAACGGCACGAGGAGCTGGTGGCTTATGCCATCGCCGGAGGCATTCAGCAGGCGCGCGTCGCCTACGAGCGCTCGAACGGCGAAGGCCGCATCCACATGAACGTGCTGTGGGAGATGGCCGCCGCCGAGCGCGTTTTGCACGGGGTTCTGGAAGGCGCCAAGGGGCTGATTCACGGCGTTACCTGCGGCGCCGGCATGCCCTACAAGATCGCCGAGATCTGCGCCCGCTACGGCGTCCATTATTACCCGATCGTGTCGTCCGGCCGCGCGTTCCGGGCACTGTGGAAACGCGCCTACCACAGATTCCGCGATTGGCTCGGTGGGGTCGTGTACGAGGATCCCTGGCTGGCCGGCGGCCATAACGGGATCACCAACAGCGAGGATCCTCAGCGGCCCGAGCCTCCCTATCCGCGCGTGCGCGAGCTGCGCGAGCCTGATGACCGATTTCGGGCTCGTCGGCAACGCCGATCTTCATGGCCGGCGGCCTGTGGTATCTGCGCGAGTGGGCCGACTGGATCGACAATCCCGAGCTCGGCCCGATCGCATTCCAATTCGGCACCCGGCCGCTGCTGACCCAGGAAAGCCCGATCCCGGAGGTCTGGAAGCGCAGGCTGACGACGTTGCGGGAGGGCGAAATTTGTCTCAACCGGTTCAGCCCGACCGGCTTTTATTCCTCGGCGGTGCGCAACGGATTCCTCAACGAATTGCAAGAGCGGTCCGACGCATCAGGTCGCCTATACCGTCGAGCCGCTCGGCGAGCATGTGGCGCCGTTCAATGTCGGCGCCCGCCGCCGCACCGTCTATCTGACGCCGCACGACAGGGAGTCGGCGGAGGGATGGGTGGCCGCGGGCTTTACTGAAGCGTTGCGAACGCCCGATCCACCCTGATCTTCGTCACCCCGGAAAAGGCGCTCGAGATCCGCACGGACCAGATCGCTGCATGGGCTGCCTCAGCGCGTGCCAATTCTCGAATTGGGCGCAAAACGAGGCGCGCACGACGGGCAACAAAGCGGACCCACGAAGCTTTTGCATTCAAAAGACGCTGCAGGCGATCAGGCACTCGGACGATGTCGAGTTTCAGCTGATGTTCGCCGGGCACAATGCCTACCGGTTCGCCTCGGACCCCTTCTACACAAACGGCTACGTGCCCTCCGTGCGAGAGCTGGTGGAGCGCCTGCAGACCGGCGATTGAACCCTGGCGTCGGCGGGCCTTTCTTGCGATCGAATCCCGGCGGTAAATCGATACAGTTTGGAATTTTTCTGATCTGTTGACTTGGCTCTTTCCGGGGATCAATATCGCGTCATCACACCGGCTCGGCCGCATCTTCTGCGACCGCCCGTTCCAGGTGTCCGAGGGACGGAGGGCGAATGCAGCAAACCATCGAAGAAATCGGCCTGCCGATGGGACGCCTCGGCAGCGCCGAGGCCGATGCTGGCCGCACGAGACGGAAGGTGTTAGTGGTTAGCGAGTGACGGATCAACGAGGAGGAGACCGATAAGATGGCATACCAAGATGACATCGCTTTGATGGCTCACTTGATGCGGCGCGCCGGGTTCGGTGCAGGTCGCGACGAACTCGAGGCGCGTGTTGCCAAGGGTTACGAAGCGACGGTAGAGGAGTTGCTGCACCCGGAGACACAGCCGGAGGTGGATGAATATACGCTGATGCGTTATCAGCCGGCGGCGCTACTGCCGGGCGGGCAACCCCCGATGGGCAACGTCAACTGGATGTATCATCTGGTGAACACCAAGCGGCCTCTCGAAGAGAAGATGGCCCTTTTCTGGCACCATGTGTTCGCCACCGGCAACTCAAAGGTTGACAATTACGATCAGCTATTGACGCAGATCAAGCTGTTCCGTGACAAGGGCATGGGCAATTACCGCGATCTGCTGCTCGATGTCGCCAAGAATCCGACGATGATTTTCTGGTTGGATAACCAGCAGAACCACGGCAATGCCGTCAACGAGAACTGGGGCCGCGAGCTGCTCGAATTGTTCAGCCTCGGCGCTGGCAATTATACCGAGACAGATGTGCGTGAATGCTCAAGGGCCTTCACCGGTTGGACTTTTGCAACCAAGATCCCGCGCGCACCCTATGGCCGGTTTCCTTGGCAGTTCGAGTATCGCCCCGAAGATCACGATGACGGCGAGAAAGTGTTTCTCGGTCATAAGGGCCGGTTCAACGGCGAAGACATCATCGACATCGTGGTGCAGCAGCCGGCATGCGGTCGGTTCATCTGCCGGCATCTGTACAACTTCTTCGTCGCCGACGAGCCGCAGGTGCCGGCTTGGCCGATCGAATCGCCGCGCGATCAGAAGGCGATCGACACATTGGTTGGGGCGTTCCGTGATTCGAAGTTCGACATGCGCTCCATTCTGCGAGTGCTGTTCAACTCGGACTTCTTCAAGAACGCCCGCTTCCAGCACATGAAATCGCCGGCCGAGGTCGTGGTCAGCACGTTGCGGATGGTCGGCGGCCACGAGCTCCCGGCCCCCGGAATTGGCGACCTGTCGATGCAGCCTACCTATATGGGCCAGGATATGCTCAATCCGCCCTCGGTCGAAGGGTGGCACACCGGCAAGGAGTGGATCAACAGCGGCTCGCTGATGGCCCGGGTCAATTTCGTTGCTGAAAAAATCGGCGATACGTCACTGCCTGGAGTCCAAGCGATCATCAGCCGGCTGAAGTCACGTGGCTCGTTGAGCCCCGAACAGCTCGTCGATGGCTGCCTGGATCAGATCGGCCCGGTCGAGGTCGGCGCCGACACCAAGCAGGAGCTGCTTTCCCAGGCGAAAGAATGGGGCCAGGTCGCTTGGGACAGCGAGGCGCACGCGGAAATTGCGGACCAGCGCGCCGCCGAAATGCTGCAGCTGATCGTCGCCACCAGAGAGTATCAATTCGGCTAACAGACTGACCTGATCAGACGAGGAGGAAGGCACAATGCCAGCAACACAGGAAGCAAAGAAGGATCCCGTCATCGTTGTTCTGCAGCTGACGGGTGGAAACGACTATGTGAACACGGTGATCCCCTACAACAATCCGCTTTACCGGGATAACCGGAAGGCGGTCGGGATCCCCGACAACCAGATCATGCACCTCGACGGCCAGTACGGCATCCCGCAGTACATGGCGCCGTTGAAGCAGTTCTGGGATGATAACAAGCTCGCTATTCTGCACGGCGTCGGCTGGAAGGAATCGCCGCGGTCCCACTTCCGGGCCATGGACATCTGGCACACTTGTGAGCCGGTCAAGGTCGGGACCGAGGGATGGCTCGGGCGCGTCGCGCGCGAATTTGATCCAAAGAAAGAAAACGTCGTCACCACCGTCAGCTTCGGGCCAAGTCTGCCACGATCATTGGCGGTGGCGGGCGTGCCGGTGGCGTGCGTCGGCGGTCCGCTGGAAAACTACGGTTTTCTGCCGACCATTCAGGGCAACCAGCGCAAGCAAATCCTTGAGCGGTTTGCGGCAATGTACAAACCGGCGGTCGGAACTGGCGCCGTCATGGACTACATGGCTGACACCGGCATCGATTCGCTGAAGGGCGAAGACATCCTGAAGGTAGCGCCGCAGAAATACTCTTCGACGGTGCAGTACCCCAACACGTCGATCGCTCGTAAGCTCAAGGGTATTGCCCAGGTGCATCTGGCCGATCTGGGCAGCCGGATCTTCTATTGCGATCACAGCACTTTCGACACTCATGCCGGGCAGAACGCAGCTGGGAGTCCGGGGAGCCACCCCGTTCTGTGGAAGGCCGTGACCGAGGGGATCGACGCCTTTATGCAAGACCTTCGCGAACACGATCACGCCGACAACGTGATCCTGCTGATGTTCTCGGAGTTCGGGCGCCGCGTTCGCGACAACGGCTCCGGGACCGATCACGGCGCCGGCGGGGTTGCCTTCGTGCTCGGCGATAAGGTCAAGGGCGGCCATTATGGCGAAATGCCGTCGCTGGAAGCCTCCAAGCTGGTTCAGGGCGACCTTGACCCGAACATGGACTTCCGCAGCGTCTACTCGACGATTCTCGACAAGTGGCTGAAGCTCAATCCGGCGCCAATCGTCAACGGTACCTTTGAGCAACCAGCCTTCCTGAACTGACGGCAAGGCTGTCAGCTGCCTCCTTTCCGAGGTTAGCACCTCGGGAAGGAGCGGTAGCTGACGGTTCAGAGTGAGCAAACGCAACACGTCGATCAGAGAGGAGGAGCGCTATGCCGCTCACAACGGTGTCGGAAGGACGCGTCTATGATTGGAGTCATGCCGTCGGGCGCAACGCAGCCCGTGGCTCGGGCTTCAATTATGTTCAAACGATGTGCCTTGGGAAAGATGGCGTTCTCTATGCCGCCAATCGGGGCAACGAGAATAACTTCGGGATGCACGTCAATAAAACAAAGCTTGGCGGTCCCGGTGAAGAAGAATGGCTCGCCGACTTTTGCGAACACGGCGACGGCGACAGTCACTGCACTTGGCCGTTCGGAGTTGCGGTCGACTCCCACGAGAATGTTTACCTGTCGGACGACTGGAGGAACACGATCTCCGTGTTTGACAGCAATGGCAAATTCTTACGGAAGTGGGGCGAGGCCGGCAGCGGCGATGGTCAGCTGTTTCGCCCGGCCGGCTTGGCCGTAGAGAAAAACGACAACATCATCGTTGTCGATAGCGGCAACAACCGGCTGCAGGTCTTCACTCCGGACGGCAAGTTTGTCGGGAAATGCGGCGGGCCCGGGAAAGGCGACGGTCAGTTCGACCAGCCTTGGGGGATCACGCTCGACAAGGATGGCAATATATACGTTGCCGACTGGAACAACCATCGGATCCAAAAGCTCTCGCCGGAGGGTAGGTTCCTGATGAAGTTCGGCGAGTATGGAAAGGTCGAGGAGCCCGAGGATGCCTATGCAGTAACCTACCTCGGCCCGTACGTCACAGCCGCCTCGGAAAGGGAAGGGTATCCCAGCCCTGGCAAGCTCAACCATCCGACCGACGTTGCCGTCGATCCTGATGGCGATATCTATGTCACCGATTGGGGCAACCATCGGGTTTGCGTTTTCGACTCCGAGGGAAAGCCGATCGCCCAGCTGATTGGCGATGCCCATGTATTGTCGAAATGGGGCCAGCAGACCGTCTCGGCCAACCCCGATATGGAAAAGGCACGGCGCCGGGTAAAAAGCCTCGAGCCGCAATGGCGCTTCTGCTTCCCGACAGCGGTGGAGTTCGATCCGGCAACTGACAACATCATCGTTGCCGACAGCCAGCGCAATCGGCTGCAGGTTTACAAAAAGGTTCGCGATTACAGCGACTTCCAGGCGAACCTGTAGGGGCTGTCCCGCGCCGGTCTTTCCTGCCTCCTCCGTTGTCTTGCGACGGAGGAGGCAGGAAGCGGCGTCAGGGATCGGCACCCTCCGAACGGTTGGGGTCCACCAATAGGCGATCGCGTGAGGCGCGATCGCTTTTTTTGCGGCCCTACGGTCTATGCTCCTCAAATCGACTGGCCCGGTCGCCACCGCGATGATGCCGGCCATAGGACGATTTCCAGCATCCGCCGCAGATCGCGGATGTCAAATCCGGTATCGAGCCGGACCGAGAGCCCCGCTGCAACTACCTCAATCCGTGGACTAAATTAGAGGGTGTCGTTCAGCAGCCATCCCGGCAGGCTGTGGCTGAGGCGCGGGTTCGGACCACCCTCCCAGGGCGCCGCAGCGGTGCACACGACCCCGATCGCCGTCCCAATCTCGGTAACGATCGGCGAGCCCGACATCCCATCGCGGACGACCTCGGCGGGGTGGGTGACCCAAAGCGGCCCGCCGAAGTGGCGGACTGTGCAGGAGAACCACCGGCGGCCGTCGAGCGACAGGAGGCGGGCCGGTACCCAGAAATTGACCGGGTTCCGGAGGGAACCGCCGATCGAAAGCGCCGACGCCGATTGCATCAGCGCTTTGTATTCATCGGCGTGTGGATTGCCGGGCGATCCGAGCACCGCGATGTCGGCGATCGGATCGACAAAGCGACACACTGCCCACGCATGGGGCTCGTCCCCGAGGGGGGCGAGGAGCGGTCCGTAGGTGCGCTCCTTGGGCCCGAAAAAGGACTGGGCCGGCGGGAGGAACGGTAGGCAGTGCGCGGCCGTGATGACGAGGCGCTCGCCCGCACTCTCGACCACGAAGCCGCGTCCGCTGCCAGCGGTGACGACACCTGCTGTCAGCATCTCGGTAATCATGGTTTTCTGCTTTTTAACCTCGATCATCTATCGCTGATGCGATCGTCCGCCGTTTTGGCTGCCGCGACAACATGTTTCGAAACCCGATGAGACGCTGTGGGCAACAAGCGCGCGGCGGTAATAGGTCGGATGGCGAGAGGGGGCCGGGGAATTCGATTCAGCCCCAAGGGTCAGCGGTCTACGTGGTCCCGGCAACCCGGCTCGCCCGCCTCCATGTCAGACGGCGCCGATAGAGGGCTGACGGATGGGACCCATGTGGCCGTAATAAAGTTGTTTGGTTTTGCCATGACTCCGCCTATATTTGCTGCATGACCATGACGCCCGCTACCTCATTGGCCTTGCGGCGCCTGCGCGCGGCAAATCTACGGCCCACCCGCCAACGCGTCGCGCTCGCCCGGTTGTTGCTTGAGAGCGGGGATCGCCATGTTACCGCGGAGCAGCTGCATGGCGAGGCGATGGCTGCAGGAATTCGTGTCTCGCTGGCGACGGTTTATAACACGCTGCATCAGTTCACTGATTCCGGCCTGTTGCACGAAGTGGTGGTCGAGCCCGGCCGATCCTATTTCGATACCAACACGACCGATCACCACCATTTCTTCTGTGAAGAGACGGGAAAGCTGCAGGATATTCCCGGTGAGGACCTGACGGTCACCAGCCTGCCGTTGCCGCCCCCCGGCACCGAAATCAGCCGCGTCGACGTGATTATCCGCGTCCGGCCCGGCAACGCGTCGATCGCCGCTTAGGCGCCCGAAGTACCGGCTATACGTCTTATTCAGCCATTAGTCCTGTTCTCAAGGGCTGAGCGGATGAATATGTCTGCGCCGGCTTCGAATGTCGAATTTTAATAATTCTAAACTATTGAACCTTGCCGCGGCGCTCATCCATATCGCACGCATGGGATGAGCCGCGAATGCGGCCCCTCGCGCAGGACATGGAGAGACCGATGGCGTCACTGAAGAATTCGAGGACCGAGGAGAACCTAAAGGCGGCTTTCGCCGGCGAAAGCCAGGCGAATCGCCGTTACCTGTATTTCGCCCAGAAGGCCGACATCGAGGGCTACAACGATGTGTCGGCGGTGTTCCGCTCGACAGCCGAGGGCGAGACCGGGCCACGCCCACGGCCATCTCGAATATCTCGAGGAGGTCGGCGACCCGGCGACCGGCAAGCCGATCGGCGCAACCGAGGACAATCTTCGCGCCGCGATCGCCGGCGAGACCCACGAATACACCGACATGTATCCGGGGATGGCGCGCACGGCCCGCGAGGAAGGGTTCGAGGAGATCGCCGAGTGGTTCGAGACCCTCGCCAAGGCCGAGAAGTCGCACGCCGGCCGCTTCCAGAAGGCACTCGACGCGCTCTGAGCCAACTCGGTGCGCCAACCAAGGGGGCGAGAGCGCCAGCTCTGCGCCCCCTTTTCACGACGGCATCAAGCCATGAAAGCACCTAAGAGAGAAGGCAGCCTGGAAGCGCCGACGCGGCATCCGATCGCATGGGAAGATCCCGACTTCTCCGACCGGGCCAAGACCGAAGCCGAGATGCACCGCATCTTCGACATCTGCCACACCTGTCGCCGATGCTTTAATCTCTGCGATGCGTTCCCGCGGTTGTTCGATCTGATCGACAATTCGGAAAGCGGCGAGCTCGATACGGTGGCGCCGGCCGATTACCGGAAGGTGGCCGACGCCTGCACCCTGTGCGACATGTGCTTCATGACGAAGTGCCCCTATGTGCCGCCGCACGAGTTCAATGTCGATTTTCCGCACACGATGCTGCGCTATCGCGCCGTCGAGCACCGGGAAGGGCCGCATCCCGCTGGCGCAGCGCGAACTCGTCAAGACCGATCGCAACGGGCATCTCGCCGCCGCGGTCGCGCCGCTCGCCAATTGGGCGAGCGACCGCGGCAACGCGATTGACCCGGCCGCTGCTCGAAAAATTGACGGGCATCGACCGCAACGCCGCGCTGCCGAAATACCACGGCCGCACCTTCGTGATGCGGGCAAAGCGCTCGGCGCCGCCGGTCGATCGGGCCGCGCCCGCCTTCGGGCGCAAGGCCGTGCTCTACGCCACCTGCTTTGTCAACTACAACAATCCCGGCATAGGTGAGGCGACCCGCGCCGTTCTCGCCCGCAACGGGGTCGAAACCGAGGTGTTGTACCCGCAATGCTGCGGCATGCCGCAGCTGGAGCAGGGAAACCTCGCCGTTGTGGCCCGATCGGCCTCGAGGGTCGCCGGCTTGCTCGGCCCGTGGATCGACAAGGGCTACGATGTGGTCGCGCTGGTGCCGTCCTGCGCGCTGATGCTCAAATTCGAGTGGCCACTGATCCTTCCCGGTGATCCGACGGTAGCAAAGCTTTCGAAGGCCACCTTCGATGTCAGCGAGTACATCGTCGATATCGCCGGCAAGGAAGGGCTCGCCCCCGGCCTATCGCCGCTCGAGGGCGGGGTGACGGTGCAGCTCGCCTGCCATGCGCGGGCGCAGAATATGGGGCAGAAGGCGGCCGAGATGCTGCGGCTGCTGCCCGAAGCCGATGTCGCGGTGATCGAGCGGTGCTCGGGCCACGGCGGCTCCTGGGGTGTGCTCGAAGGCAATTTCGAGACCGCCGTCAAGATCGGACGGCCGGTCGGGCGGCAGGCCCTGAAAAACGCGAAACCTTTTATTTCCTCGGAGTGCCCGCTCGCCGGCATGCACATCGTCCAGGAAATGGAGATATTGGCGGAAGGGCAACCGGTGCCGGCGCGGGCGATGCACCCGATCGAATTGATGGCCCGCGCCTATGGGATTCCGGGGGAGTGGTCCGACACAGCAGAGAGCACCCGATGACCGAGACATCCTTTCGCAACAAGCGCCGCTTGACGCATGAAGACATCGCGCCGCTCGCCGAATATTCGGCGCGACGCAGCGAAGAGCGCCGGCGGATTGCCGAGATCAAGCGGCGCCGCCGGCTGGAAGTGGGCCCGTTCGCCACCTTCTACTTCGAGAATTTCGAGACGATGCGCCATCAGGTGCAGGAGATGCTCTATATCGAGAAGGGCGGCGATGCCCAGCTCGAGGACGAATTGGCGGCGTACAACCCGTTGATCCCGCAGGGCAGCGAGCTCGTCGCGACGGTCATGTTCGAGATCGACGACCCGGTGCGCCGCGCCCGGATGCTGTCCCAGCTCGGCGGCATCGAGAACCGCGTGTTTCTCGAAGTCGCCGGGGAGGCGATACGTGGAGAGCCCGACCCGACCCGAGAGAACACCAGCCCCGAAGGCAAGGCGTCATCGGTTCAGTTTCTCAGGTTTCCCTTCACCGCAAGCCAGATCGCCCGCTTCCGAACTCCCGGGGCGCGAGTGGTCGCAGGCTTTGACCATCCGAATTACCGGCACATGGCCGTGCTGCCGGAACCGGTCCGCGCCGCGCTGGCGGAGGATTTCGATTAGGCTAAGGCGAGAGCCTGCCGGCCGCGGCGACTTCGCGGCCGCGGCCGCCATCGATCATCGCCTCGGCGAGCCAGGGTTCGCGTTCGAGAGCACGCCGGTAATGCGCCGCTGCGGCGTCGATGATCTCGCCGCCACGGCCGAGGATCTCGTCGCCCAGCTCCAGCATCCGCAAATTGGGCCAGGCGCGCGGGCGTAGGCGGACCACCTCGCGGACCGCTTCCTCGACTGGCGTCTCGGGACATGTCTGCGCCAGGACCAGGATCGCGGCGGCGGTAGAGCGCGACACCCCGGCATGGCAATGAACGAGGAGGTGGGCCTCCCGCAATTGCGCAAGGTCGCGCGCAAAGGCGAGCAGGAGCTCGACATCCCAGCGCTCGGGCGCGATCCAGCCGGGATGCGCTTCGATCACATCGTGAAACCGCAGCTTCAGGCGCCGGTCGAGGCCAAACGGGCTCAAAGCCTCGGGCTCAGGCCAACCCGGATCGAGGATGGACAGGACATGCGACACCCCTCCTGCACAATGGCAGGCGAGCTCGTCGAGTTCCGCAAATCGTCACCTGGAAGCGCACCAGTTCCTGAGGGCTCACTGTTCCGATCCTCTGCGTTCGACAGGAGGGCAACGATACCGCCAGGTTGTGGCAAATCTGTGCACAATCGGGGCGCGGTTCGTTCAGGCGGGGCGCGTTGCCGGCTGGCTCATGCGAATCAGGTGCCGCTCTGCGGCAGAGCGCAAGGCCTCCGGTAGCGCGACGGGGCGCCGGGCGTCGAGGTCGAGCTGGACGCCGAACTGACCGAGACGGGCGAATTCGCTTCCGCTCGCGGGATCGCACATTCGATGGACAAACCGGATCGAGGAATTGCCGAGATGCACGATGCCGGTATCAACCGATATCGGGTCTCCCAGGCGCGGTGAGCCCGTTACCCGCAGCGCCAATTCGAATGTCGAGTAGCCCCTGCGCTCCGCCTGCATATAGGACGAGCTGGCGCCGATCGCGGCCAGCGCTTGGATCACAGCGGTGGTGAAGCGGTGCACGAACGCGGCGAGCGAGAAACTGCCCTCCGCGTCCAGATCCACCGGCTTCACCCGGTCGCGAACCGTTGGGATGAACCCTGCCCCGTTTCTCGGCTCCGGCCGCCGCTCGAACTCGGGCCCCTCCCACGGCATCAGCCGCCGCTCGATTTCCTCGCTGAGATCGGGCGGCAACGGCGATCGCCGATCGAGGGTCTGCTCGACCCAGGCCGTGATCTCCCCATTTGCGGAATCGAGGATTTGATGGCCGAAACGAAGCGAGCCTTCGCCGAGCCCAAGGGGCGCGCTGAGGATGTGGAAACTGGCGCCGGCGCGAAGCTCGCGGACGAACCGCACATCGAAGCGGCGCCTCGCGTTGCGGGCCAAGTCCCGCACGCCGAGGCGCTCCTCGATCGTCGCGGCAGCATCCGCCAGCCGGTCGAAATAGTAGGCGATCGTGAAATGCTCGGTGACGTCGCATTCCCATGGCGACACGACGCTGCGGCAAGTTTCGGTCCAGCCGGCCATGTCCGAGGCTCTCAGCTGAGGTCGATCGCGTAGCGCTTGAGAAGCTCGAGCGGGACGATCTCGAGGGTCGCCTCATGCGTCGCCGTCAGGCGAACCTTCGGCGCCTTGCCCGCATCGAAAGCCTCCTTCCAGCGCGCGGCGCAGAGGCACCAGCAATCGCCGGGCTTTAGCCCGGGAAAGCCGAATTCGGGAACCGGGGTCGACAGATCATTCCCGGCCGCTTGCGAGAAGGCGAGAAAATCGGCGTCGACCTTGGTGCACACCGTATGGACCCCGAAATCCTCGGGCCCGGTATTGCAGCTGCCGTCGCGATAAAACCCGGTCATCGGCTTGGTGCAGCATTCGGCAAGCGGTTCGCCAAAGACGTTTCGCGCCTCGGTCATGTCGCATCCTCGCAGGTTGCCTCAGGCCGGCGTGCGGTTGGCGCGCTCGGCGAGCCGCGCCTCGATCGCATCCCAGATCTTCGGCGCGATCGCGATGCCGTCGAGACGCGCAATCTCCTGAATGCCGGTCGGAGAGGTTACGTTGATCTCGGTCAGCCAATCGCCGATCACATCGATCCCGACAAAGACCAGCCCCTGATCGCGCAAAGTCGGGCCGATCGCTGCGCAGATCTCTCGGTCGCGCCGGGTCAGCTCGGTTCGCACAGGGCGGGCGCCGACATGCAAATTGGCCCGCGCCTCGCCTTCCGGCGGCACCCGCAGCACCGCGCCGAGGGGCTCCCCTTCGACCAGGATGATGCGCTTGTCGCCCTGCCGCACCTCGGGCACATAGCGCTGCACCATGACCGGCTCGCGCTGTATCGACTCGTACATTTCGAGAAGCGCCGTCAGGTTCTCGTCTCCCGGCCGCAGGCGGAACACCCCGGCGCCGCCGTTCCCGAACAACGGCTTCAGGATGATGTCGCCGTGCTCCCTCCAAAAGGCGCGGATCACGTCGCGGTCGCGGGTCAGCATAGTGGGCGGCATCAGCTCTCTAAACCGCAACACAAAGAGCTTCTCCGGCGCATTGCGTACAGCGGCCGGATCATTGACGACGAGCGGCCCGTCCTCCGGCAATAGCTCCAGCAGATGGGTCGCGGTGATGTAGGCCATATCGAACGGCGGATCCTGGCGCATCAGGATCACATCGACACCGGCAAGGTCGAGCTCTTCAAAGGGGCCGAAGCGGTGGTGATTGCCCTGCCGCCGCGTCACTTCGAGGGGCCGGGAGCGCGCGTGGAGCCGACCGGCGTGCAGGGTCAATGCTTCCGGCAGATAATGGAACAGGGCATGGCCCCGCGCCTGGGCCTCGAGAGCAAGGGCAAATGTCGAGTCGGCGTCGATGTTGATCGTATCGATCGGATCCATCTGGATCGCGACGGCGAGAGCCATGCCGGACCTCCTACGCGAATGTGTTCGCACGTCGTCAGGCGCGGGGTGTAGCGCGATTATTGCCCCGAGCGTTCAATTCAATTTGGAGCGCAGCTGCTGCAGCAGCGCCGCGGCCTGATGCCGGGCCGTTCCCTCCGGCGCGCGCAACACAAACTGCTCCAGCGCCGTGCCGGCGGAGCGCATGTTGCCGAGTCGAGCATGGAGCAGACCGGCCTCGCGCCACAGCTCTGGAAGGTCAGGCGCCAGCATCAGCATCGTCTCGGTGACGGAGACCGCGCGTTCATGATGCTCCGCCTGAATGAGACGGGCCTTGAGATTGTTCTGCAGGCGCAGCAGCACGTCGCGATCCGACACCGGGGTGTAATGCTCCGGCAGCAGCTCGCTGTCCTGCCCCGCGGCCGATTTGAGCAAGGTGCGCAGCTCCGCCGCACCGCAGACCTGGCCGCCGTGGAACGGATCGAGGATCAGCCTCTCGGGACCGTCCGACAGCCGGATCAGAAAATGGCCCGGAAAGGCGAGGCCGACGGTATCCCAGCCCTGGGTGCGGCCGGCATGCATGTAGAGGATCCCGAGCGCTACCGGCAGCCCCTTGCGGCGATCGACCACCCGCATGAGATTTGCGTTTTGCAAATCGTCATAGGTCAGCTCGTCCCCGGAATAGCCGTGCTTCAGGAGGATGATCTCGTTGAGCGCCCGGGCTCGGGCGGCGAGATCGCCACCGGGCTCGACGTGCCGGCCGACATCGCGCGCGAGCTGCCGCAAATGATCGCGGTAGCGGCCCGGAGGGACGCGCGGGCGCTCGAACGAGGCGAGCGCCAATGCCGCTTCGGCGATCGGCAGGACGCCCTCGCCCGAGGCGCCGAGATCGCGCAAAAAGCGGGCGCATGCCTCCGGATCGTAATTTTCCGGCAATTCGCTCATAGCCCCTTTATATCAGAGTTTCTGCACCTCGACAGCGGTGGCTGGCGCGGCGGCAGGCGCATCCGGGCGCTGGGCGCGCGCCGGTTCCGGGCGGAGGCGTGGGCTGGGACGCAATCGGCTGGCCCGGTCTTATCTCGACGTAGGAGACGACCCGCTTCACGTACGGGACGTTTCTTGCGGCGTCGGTGACGCGGTCGAGCTCGGTCTGGCCGCGGGCCGAGCCGATCAGGTAGACCGACCCGTTGACCGTATCGATCGTGTAGTTGACCGAACGGACCTGGCTGTTGAACACGAGGTTGGAGCGGATTTGAGCGGAAATCCAGGTATCCCTGACGCCCTGCCACGCCCCTTCGTGCGGCGCCAGCTCGATTTCGTCATAGACCGCGCGGACGCCCGGGATCTGGCTCGCGATCTGCGTCGCCTGGGCTTTCAGCTCCGGGGCCGAGGTCGTGCCGGTCAGCAGCGTGCGGCCTTCATAGACGGTCACATTGAACTCGCGCTGCATCAGCGGGTTCACCTGGAGCCAGGCATTCTGAATGTTGGTCTTGATCGCAATGTCGTCGGCGGTCCCGGTGACGCCGCGCTCCTGGTTCGCGGCGTAGCCTGCGCCCCCAGCTGCGGCCAAGCCACCGACGATCGCCAGCGGGCAGCCCCCCAGCAAGACCGGCAAAAAAGCCGTGAGGATGAGTTGAAGGACCGGAAGTGATCTAAACATAGCAGAGCCCCCGCGAGCATTTCCCCTCCGTTATTGTTTCCGAAAGGAAGCCTGCTTCCAAATCTTGGCGCAGGCGTTCCCGGCAATAAGCTTGCGGCAGTGCGCCCGGCCTTAGTTGTCGGCGTGCCAGGCACCCTGCCAATGAAGCGGCAGCCGGGACCGAGCGACCAGCATCACATCGAATCGCAGGCCCAATCCCGCGAGGTCGGGACGCGACAACAGGAACGCTTCGGCAGCTCGCGCAATCCGCCGCTTTTGGCGCGGCAGCAGAGCCTCGGCGGCAGACCCGGCGTCATTTCGCGACTTGACCTCGATCACCGCGAGCACGCTGCCCCGCCTGGCCAATATATCGATCTCGCCGGAGGGGCAGCGCCAATCGCGCGCGACGATACGGTACCCGCGCAATCGCAAATGCCAGAGGCAGAGCCATTCCGCGACGCGCCCTCGGCGCTGTGCCTGCCGCCGGCGCCGCGCCCCTGCGTGCCTGCTCCGCGTCATCGCTTTCCTTGCCGGATTGCGAGAGCGCGACGGTAGAGTTCGTTGCGCGGCAGACCCGTTTCATGGGCGAGCGTTGCGGCCGCATCGCGAATACCGAGCTCGCCGAGCGCCGACCGCATCCGTGCGTCCACCTCTGCCAAATCCGGCTCGCCACGTTCGGGCTGGCCGATCACGACCACTGTCTCGCCTCGCGGGGGGCCGGCAATGCGATAATTCTCGGCGAGCTCGGCGAGCCGACCGCGCCTGACCTCCTCGTGCAGCTTGGTCAGCTCGCGCGCCACTGCGGCTCGCCGGTTGCCGAATACCACCGTCATGTCCTCGAGCAATTCGGCAAGGCGCCGACTGCTTTCAAAGAACACCAGGGTGGCGTCCACCGCGGCCCAGCGCCCGAGCGCCCGCCGCCGCGCCGCCTGCCGAGGCGGGAGGAAGCCGGCGAACAGGAAGGCGTCGGGCGGGAGGCCGGAAAGAATCAGCGCTGTCATAACAGCTGAGGGGCCCGGAGCTGCAGTGACCGGCAGGCCCTCGGCAAGCGCGGCCCGGACGAGCCTGAAGCCGGGATCGGAAACCAGCGGCGTGCCGGCATCGGATAACAACGCCACCCTCGCGCCCTCGTGCAGCGCCGTCAGAATAATGGGCCGCACCGCTTCGGCATTATGGTCGTGATAGGTTTCGAGCGGCTTCGCGATCCCGTATCTCGCCAGCAGCTTTCGGGTGACCCGGGTGTCCTCGCAAAAAATCCGATCCGCGGATCGCAGCACGGTGAGCGCGCGCAGGGTGATGTCGCTGAGATTGCCAATCGGCGTCGCGACGAGATAGAGGCCCGGCGCCAGATCGGGTTCCAAAGACGCATCAGATGCATCGGCGGGCGGCAATGCCCTGGCCGCTTCGTCGAGCGACCCGGGCGGCGCCCGCTCGGGTTTACTCGCATCGAGGTGGCGGTTACGCTGATCCCTCCCGCCCCTTCTATTGCTGGAGATCACGTTGCCGCGTTGCCCTCTCCCGCGGTTTGCCTCACTGCTCGCCATCCTGGCCGCCGCCGCGGTTGCCGCCTGCGCACCGGCGATGGTACCGGCCCCCGTAGCCAACCCGCAATCGCCGTATTATGGGCGTTTCCCGCCGCCGCCGGTCCCGCCCGCCCCGCCGCCGCCAATCGCCCAGCCCGCCGCCCCCGGCCCCGTCAAGGTCGCGCTGCTCGTGCCGCTGTCCGGCGCCAACGCCGAGCTCGGGCAGGCGCTTCTCGACGCGGCGCAGCTGGCGCTGTTCGAAAGCGGTGGGGATCAACTGGTGCTGGTGCCGCGTGACACGGGCGGAAACGCAGCCGGATCGGCAAACGCCGCGCGCGCGGTCATCAGCGAGGGCGCGCGCCTGATCCTCGGGCCGTTGCTCGCCCCAGAAGTCGAGGCGGTCAAGCCGATCGCTCGCGATGCGCACCTCAATGTCATTGCGTTTTCCACGGTGACCAACCTGGCCGGAGGGAATGTCTTCCTGATGGGTTTTTTGCCGCGGCAGGAGGTCGTCCGCGAAGTCGGCTATGCGCGCCAGCAGGGGCTGAGCCGTTTTGCGGCGCTCGCGCCCAACTCCCCCTACGGTCACCTCATGGCGGATGCATTGCAGGAAGTCGCGCCCGCGACCGGCGGCACCGTTGCCAAGACAGAGTTTTATGACCCGCGGGCGAGCGACTTGTCGACCGCAATCCAGCACTTGATGCCGGCGGCCGGCGGCGATGGAGCCTCCGGGTCAGGGCCGCCTCCAGGGGCCTCGTTCGATGCCCTTCTGGTGCCGGAAGGCGGGGCCAGGCTCAAGCAAATCGCGCGTCAGGTCAGGAGCGGCGGCCGGCGACACCAGACCGGTGCGACTGCTCGGCAGCGGCCTCTGGGACGTTCCCGATATCAGCAGCGAGCCAGCCCTCGTCGGCGGTTGGTTCGCCTCGTCGCCGCCCGAGGCGCGGCACGACTTCGAGCGCCGGTTCAATGCCACATACGGCCACCCTCCGCCGCGGCTCGCCTCGCTCGGCTACGATTCGGCGGCGCTCGCGGCGGTGCTGGCGCGCGGGCAAACCGGCGAGCCGTTTTCGCAGCAGGCGATCCTCAACCCCAGCGGGTTCACCGGGGTCGACGGACTGTTCCGCTTCACGCCGAACGGGCTGGTGCAGCGCGGCCTCGCCGTGCTCGAAGTCGAGCCTCAGGGACCCGTGGTGGTCAGCCCGCCGCCGCAGAGCTTCCAGGATATCGGCTACTGAGCCCGCTCAAGCAAGGAGGGCTGCGAGAACGGCATTGAGGCGCTGCCGACCGCTGCGAAGTGGCGGCGAGGCGTTCTTGGTCGAGGCTCATGAAGCCGCCGTCGATCAGCCGTCCGAGCTTGGCCCCGAACAGCAGCTTCGCGCGGATATGCCGGAAATTTCTTCGAGCCGCGCGCACGCGATGCCTTCTACGAGGCGAAGCCCCATCATCAGCATTTCCTCGACCGCGGCAGTCACGGTCGATCGGCGTTGCCTCTTCGACGCCGGTTCCGGTCGCATCGACCGCCGCGAGCCATCTCTCGGGCAGCCGATGCTGGCGGGTTGCGATTTTGACCCCGTCCCGAGTGAGCCGCCCATGCGCGCCGGGGCCGATCCCGAGGTAATCCTGATAACGCCAATAGGCGAGGTTGTGCCGGCATTCGGCTCCGGGCCGGGCATGGTTCGAGATCTCATAGGCGGGCAATCCGCAGTCCGCGAGCCGATCCTGCGTCGTCTCGAAGAGCGCAACCGAGACATCCTCCTCGGGCAGGACCAGGTCGCCGCGCCGCGCCAGCGTGGAGAAGGCCGTGCCGGGCTCGATCGTCAGCTGGTAGAGCGACAGGTGCTCACCTGCCAAGCCCAGCGCCTCGTCGAGCTCGGCCTCCCATCCCGCAACACTTTGCCCGGGGCGGGCATAGATCAGATCGAACGAGAACCGCGGAAAGGTCTCTCGCGCATGCTCGATCGCGGCAATCGCCTCGTTTCGACTATGCAGTCGGCCCAGGAGCCGCAGCCCCGCCGGGTCCAGTGCCTGAACGCCGAGCGAGAGCCGGTTGATGCCGGCCGCGGCGAGAGACCGGAAGTGGGCGGCTTCGGCGGAATTCGGGTTGGCCTCGAGAGTGATTTCGACCTCGGGCAGCACTCGCCAATGCGAATGCACTCCTTCGAGCAGCGCCGCAACGGTCTCGGGCGGCATCAACGACGGCGTCCCACCGCCGAAAAAGACCGAGCCCGACCTCGCGCCCAGGGATCAGTTTGGCCTGGGTGGTCGAGATCCGTCAGCAACGCCCGCGTCCACCGCGCGCTGTCCACGGTGTCGCGGACATGGCTGTTGAAATCGCAATACGGGCATTTCGACCGGCAAAACGGCCAATGCAGATAAACGGCGAGCGGTTCGGAGGGGTGCCGGGTCACCCCTGGTAGATGGTGTTCCGATCGGCCGGTCAGAACAGCCTGTCGACGACCTCGTGGTGGATCTCGACCGGGAAACGGGCGCGCAAGGCTCGGGTGAACTCCTCCGCAATATCGGCTCGCTGTTCCGCGCTCCAGTTCGCGCGACAGCTCCGCCGTCGCGGTCTGCGAGACGTTCTCGGGCCTCTGGACCTCTTCGAGCTGCGCGACGAACGAACCGGTCGCGTCGGAAGCGGTAACAGTTTCGCCCGGCTTTGCTGCGAATAGCTTGGGGACGAGCGCCTGCGGCACCGCATTGCCTTGCTCGGGATGGCGGGTGAACGGCGCCGAGATGGCGGATTTCAACCCCTTCTCGGCCGCGACATTCGCCAACTTGTTATCGGGTTTGACCGCGGCGGCCAGTTCCGCAGCCTCTTTTGCCACCCTTTCCCGGCGCTGGTCCGCCTGCCACAAATCGATCGCCTTCTGCCTCACCTCGTCGAGCGGCTTGACCTCGGAAGGCGTGATCTTGTCGGTGCGCAGCGCGAAGATTGCCCCGTCCGGCGTCTCGGTAACCCGGCTGGTCTGCCCCTCACTGGTCGCAAAGGCGAGCTTTACGACTTCGCTCGAAGCGGCCGGCAACTCGACCGGTTTGCCTTGCGGGTCTTGGCCGCTCACATCGACGGCAGGCACCGTGGTCGTCTTCAGGCTGAATTTGGCCGCAACGTCATTGATCGACGCTCCGCCGGCCAGAGCGTCGTCGACCTTGTTCGCGATCTTGTAGATGCGGTCGACCGCCTCCTGGTGGATCAGATCGGCTTCGAGCTTGGGCTTGGCTTGCTCGAAGCTCTGCGTCACCGGCGGCTCGATCTTCACCACACGCAGGATGTGCCAGCCGAGCGGGGTCTTGATCGGCTCGCTCGGCTTTTCGGCCGGCAGCTCGAATGCGGCGTTGCCGAGCGCCGTCGGCATTTCCTCGCGCTTCAGCAAACCGAGATCGATCGTGTCCGGGTCCTGCCCGGCGACGGTGGTGGCGACCTCGCGCCATCCCTTGCCGTCGGCGAGCGCCTGTTCGGCCTCCTTCGCCTTTTCTTCCGAGGGCGCGAGGATCTGCTCGACCTCGCGGCGCTCCGGAAGCTGAAGCTCGTCCTGGCGCTGATCGTATTCCTCCTTCAGCTTCGCTTCGGGGATCTCGATGTCCTTCGAGACGTCGCCCGGGCTCAGGCTCGTCAAGGTAAAGCTTCGGTACTCGGGGGCGCGGAACAGATCCTTGTGGGCATCGTAGAAGGACTGGAGCTCCGCCTCGCCGGGCTGACCCACATCGGTGACCCCCGCGACGGGCAGCGAAACAATCTCCGCGGTCCGTTTCTCGTTGCGGTAACGATAGAGCAGATCGACGGTCGGTTGCGAGATTACGGCGCCGGCGGTCACCGCCTGGATCAGGTCGTTGCGCGGGATGTCGTGACGCAGCAGCGCAACATATTGCTCCTCGGTAAGGCGGTTTGCGGCGAGCACCGCGTTGAACAGGGCGCGATCGAAACGCCCGTCGGCGCCGCGGAAGTTCGGGTTGCCGGTAATCACATTGCGGATCAAGTCATCCGAGATGTCGAGCTGCAGCCGCGCGGCCTCCTGATCGATCAGGCTTCGATCGACGAGCTGGGTGAGGGTTTGGTCGATGAGGCCGAGCTGCTTTGCTTGCTGGAGGTCCATGGCGCTGCCGAACCGCACGCTCAGCTGCTCGAGAGCCCGGCGCACGGCGGTTTGCAACTCCTCGGCGCGGATGTTGTGGTCGCCGACTGTCGCGGCCACCGTATCGACCGACCGCGTTCGGAAAATGTCGCCGATCCCCCAAACCGCGAAAGTCAGGATCAGCAATGCGAACAGGGCCTTGACGATAAAAGATCCCGCTCTGGAGCGGATCGCTTGAAGCATGGAGGCAGGCGGCCTCTGTTTGCCGGCCCGGTTGACCTGCCCGAGTGCCGGTGTGATCGTATGCCCCGGATGATAGTCACGGGGCAGCGGGGTCGCAATATGGCGATTGGGACGAGGCTGGTCGCAGGCAATTGGAAAATGAACGGGTTGCGCGAAGACGGCACGGCATTGGCGCGCGCCCTCGCGCATCGGGCTGCGGCCGGGGGCGAATTGCACTGCGACCTGCTCGTCTGCCCGCCGGCGACTTTGCTGAGCGAGGTTGGGGCTACGCTCGCTGGGAGCGGCATAACGCTCGGCGGGCAGGATTGCCACGGCCTCGCAAAAGGCGCCTCCACCGGCGACATCAGCGCGGAAATGCTGGCGGATCTCGGCTGCACGCACGTCATTCTGGGCCATTCCGAGCGGCGGCAGAATCATGGCGAAACCGATGGCGCCGTTCGCGACAAGATTGCGGGCGCATGGCGAGCGGGGCTTGTCGCGATCCTCTGCGTCGGCGAAACCCGCCAGCAGCGTCAGTCGGGATCGGCGGTTGAAGTGGTTGCGGCGCAGCTCGCGGGATCGATCCCGGATGGGGCTGGGCCGGACCGTCTTGTCGTCGCTTATGAGCCGGTATGGGCCATCGGCACCGGGCTGACCGCCGGCTCGGACGACATTGCCGGAATGCATCGTGAAATCCGGGCTCGGATCCCAGCCGGAACACGCATCCTCTATGGCGGGTCGGTCAACCCGTCGAATGCAGGAGCGATCCTCGGGCTTGCCGAGGTCGACGGCGCGCTGGTCGGTGGCGCCAGCCTCGTCGCCGAGGATTTCTGGAGCATCGTCCGCAGCTGCGGCTGAGCCGGCAAGGCAGCGCTGGCCAGCCGGGCGCGAAGCGACTACATGATCCCGATCTCGGAAGGCTCGGCCTGGTTTACATTCGAATGATCATCCTGCTGCTTGCGGTTCATATTCTGGTCGCGGTCGCTCTTGTCGGGGTCATCCTGTTGCAAAAGAGCGAAGGCGGCGCGCTCGGCATGGGTGGCGGCGGCATGTCCGGATTTATGACCGGCCGTTCGACCGCGAACCTGCTGACGCGGGTCACCGCCATTCTCGCAGCTGCCTTTATGGCGACCAGCATTCTATTGGTGGTGGTGCACAATCGCGGACGGACCCCGCACTCGATCATCGATCAGGGGGCGCCGGCCGGCCCCGCCGCTCCGCTGGCTCCTGCCGCCCCGCCCGCCCCGCTGCCGCAAGCCCCCGCGGAGCCGGCCCCCCCGAGCGCGCCGCTTGCACGCTGAGATCGGGATCGAGATGCGGCGCCTATTGAGCCGCTGATCGCTACCTCGGAAATAGAAGGAGACACTCAATGCCCGCCATCGTCCGCAATGTCGCCCGCGAGAAGCTCGAGCAAGGCCAGCTGTCGCTCGGGGTCGGCGTGCGCATGACGCGCAGCGTCGAGATCGCCAAGGCGATGGCCGTGGCCGGCTTCGACTGGCTGTTTCTCGACATGGAGCACGGCGTCATGTCGCTCGAAGCCTGCGCCCAGATCTCGACCGCCGCGCTCGACGCCGGCATTGCGCCGATTGCCCGCGTGCCCAACGGCGAATATGCGATCGCCACCCGCGCGCTCGACAATGGGGCGCTTGGCATCGTCATGCCGCATGTCGATACCGCAGCCGAGGCGCGCGAGGTCGTCAACCGGCTGAAATACCCGCCTGTCGGCCACCGCTCGATGGGCGGCATCGGCCCGCATTACGGATTGCGCGCCGCCAGCTCGGGCGAGGCTGCATCGGCGCTCAACGCCGCCAATCTGACCGTGGTCATGCTGGAGACGCCGACCGCGATCGCCAATGCCGAAGAGATCGCCGCAGTTCCAGGAGTGGACGTGCTGCTGATCGGCACAAATGATTTGTGCGCCGAAATGGGCATCCACGGAGATTTCGGCAACGAACGCGTCGCCGATGCCTACCGGACAATGATCACGGGAGCGCGCAAGCACGGAAAGTTTCCCGGTATGGCCGGGGTGTACAACGAGACGATCATGCCCCGCTACATCGAGATGGGCGCCCGTTTCATCCTGTCCGGCCAGGATGCAGCCTTCATGGCGGCCGGCGCCGCCCAGCGCACCGGCTTCCTACGAAAGCTGTCGCCCGGCTAGCGCCTAGATTTCGGCCTCGAGTTATCGTCGCCCCGCAAAACAGGCTAGACGCAACCAGCCCGCTTTCATTCATCGTCGGGGCGGGGAATTAACGCTTCGCCAAGGCGGCGGGGCTGGGTTACTGGTACACGCCGCCCGGCCCAGCGGCGACATCTGCAGGAAAGGTCATGCAGCAGCGCTGGGGCTTGCCCCTTGTCGCTTGGCCGTCGCGCCTGCGCCCCAACTACTGGGATTTGGTGGCGTTGCCGATGGTGCTCGGCGTCATCACGCTCGTCGCCTGGGGCGGCGCGGCGATGAGCGCGCATTATCAGATCGGGGACGCCTTGCCGATCAGCCTCGACCCGCGGCGATTGCCGGAATACGCCACGCGGACAGTGCTGCGGATGGCCTGGGCGCTCGTCGCCTCGCTCGTCTTCAGCCTCGCCTACGCCGCGCTCGCCGCCAAGAGCCGGCAGGCCGAGAAGATCCTGATACCGGTGCTCGACATCCTCCAATCGGTGCCGATCCTCGGGTTTTTGTCGATCACCGTGACCGGCTTCATCGCATTGTTCCCCGGCCGGCTGCTCGGCGTCGAATGCGCCGCGATTTTCGCGATCTTCACCTCGCAGGCCTGGAACATGACGTTCAGCGTGTACCAGTCGCTGCGCACCGTGCCGGCCGAGCTGATCGAAGCCGCGCGCATGTACCACCTGTCGCCGTGGAAACGGTTCTGGCGCCTCGAAGTGCCGCATGCGATCCCGTCGCTCGTCTGGAACATGATGATGTCGGTCTCGGGCGGCTGGTTCTTTGTGGTCGCCTCGGAGGCGATCACGGCGGCCGGGCAGACAATCATGCTGCCCGGGATCGGCTCCTACATCGCGACCGCGATCGCCGAGCGCAACCTCGCCGCGATCGGCTACGCAGTCGCCGTCATGTTCGTCGTGATCCTGCTCTATGACCAGCTGCTGTTCCGCCCATTGCTCGCCTGGTCGCGCAAGTTTCAGGCCGACCCCTCGGCCGACGAAGACAACATTCGCCCCTGGTTCCTGATCGTATTGCAGCGCGCCCGGCTCTTCGACCTGGTTCAGGCGGGGGTGCTCAAAGCAAATCAGCTGATCGACGGGGCGCTCACCGCTCTCGCGAACCGGCGAGCGGCGCCGGTCGAGCGCCGACCGCGGCCCGCGCTCGCGCGGGCGTTCGACATCGCCTTGCTGGGGCTTGCCGGCGCGGCCGCCGGTCTGGATCGTCGCGTTCATCCGCGAGAGCGTCGATCTCGGCGAGATCGGATGGGTGTTTCTGCTCGGCCTGATCACCGCCATGCGGGTGCTGATCCTGATCGGTCTCGCCTCGCTGATCTGGGTGCCGATCGGTGTCGTGGTCGGGCTGCGGCCGCGCCTGGCCGATCGGGTTCAGCCGATCGTGCAGTTCGCCGCCGCCTTTCCCGCCAATCTGTTCTTCCCCGCGGCCGTCGTGCTGATCCTGCGGTTTCGACTGAACCCGGAAATCTGGCTGAGCCCGCTGATGATCCTCGGCACCCAATGGTACATCCTGTTCAACGTCATCGTCGGAACCACCGCATTGCCGATCGAGCTGCGGCGGGCGGCGCAAAACCTAGGGGTCAGGCGCGCCCTATGGTGGCGGCGGGTCATCCTCCCGGCGATCTTCCCCGCCTATGTAACGGGGGCGGTCACCGCCGCCGGCGGCTCGTGGAATGCGAGCATCGTCTCCGAAGTCGTCCAATGGGGCGACACGACACTGACCGCGACCGGGATCGGCGCCTATATCGCCCGGACCACGGCCGAGGGCGACAGCGCCCGGATCGCCCTCGGCATCGGCGTGCTGTGCCTCTACGTGCTTGGGTTCAACCGGCTGCTGTGGCGGCGGCTTTACGACCTGGCCGCCGAACGGTTGCGCCTCGACTGACGTTCGCTCTCGGAGAGTTCACCGATGACCGCCCCGCTGCTGCGCACCGACGCCGTATCGAAGACGTACCGCACCCCCGACCACCTCGGACGCCTGGTGCTCGATCATATCGACTTCCATCTGAGCGACGCCGAGATCGTGGCAATCCTCGGGAAGTCGGGATCCGGCAAATCCACTTTTCTGCGGATCCTCGCCGGGCTCGTGCCGCCGAGCGAGGGGTGTGTCGAGTACCGTGGCGGGAGGGTCGTCGAACCTGTCCGCGGGATTGCGATGGTGTTCCAGAGCTATGCCCTCTTCCCCTGGCTGACGGTGCTCGGCAACGTCGAGCTCGGGCTCGAGGCTTTGGGCGTGTCGGGCGCCGAGCGGCGGCGGCGAGCGGTAAACGCGATCGATCTGATCGGGCTCGACGGGTTCGAGAACGCATATCCGAAGGAGCTGTCGGGCGGCATGCGGCAGCGGGTCGGCTTTGCCCGCGCGCTCGTGGTCAACCCCGACGTGCTATTGCTCGACGAGCCGTTCTCCTCGCTCGACGTGCTGACCGCCGAAACCTTGCGGGGCGACCTGCTCGATTTGTGGGACGACCGCCGGATCCCGACCAAAGGCATCGTCATCGTTTCGCACAACATCGAGGAGGCGGTCGAAATCGCCGACCGGATCCTGATATTCAGCAGCGATCCCGGCCGCATCCGCGCGCAGATCCCGATCGCCCTCCCGCGGCCGCGCTCTTCCGACGGCGCCGGGTTCCGGCAAATCGTCGACCAGGTCTACACCCTGTTGACGACCGAGCCGGGGCGCGACGGGCGGCGCGGCGCAAAGCCCGAACCGATCGGCATCGGCTATCGCCTGCCCGACGCCTCGGTGCAGCAGCTCACCGGGCTGATCGACACCTTGACCGAGGCCCCCTACCACGGGCGCGCCGACCTGCCGCATGTCGCCGACGAGGAAAACCTCGTGATGGACGAGCTGTTTCCGCTGATCGAGACATTGCAGCTGCTGGGCTTTGCCCATGTCAGCGGCGGCGACATCGAGTTGACCCCGCTCGGTCGGGCCTATGCCGACGCAGATATGCTCGCGCGCAAGCAAATCTTTGCCGAGGCGCTCCTAAAGCACGTGCCGCTCGCCGCCCACATCCGCCGCGTCCTCGACGAGCGCCCCGGCCACCGCGCACCCGCGGCGCGGTTTCTGCGAGAGCTCGAGGACCATCTCTCGGAGGAGGAAGCCGAGCGGGTGTTGGATACTGTGATCAATTGGGGCCGGCACGCCGAAATTTTCGCGTATGACTACGACAGCGAGGTGCTGAACCTCGATAATTTTTGAAGCTGGCTTCGGGAGAAAGCGTCGATGGGTGAGGATTGCTCGATACCGTCAGCTCCCGCCGTCGTAGGTGCTTTGGGACATTTCCGCACGGGCCATCTGGGGCGGGATCAGGCGGGCATAAAAGGTGTCGCGCGCCGCATTGTTTCTTTCGCCCAGCGTCGACCAGCTCCGCAGCGATTCGACCTTGATGAACGCCTCCTGACCGGGGACAAGAGCGATCAACGCGGATTGGTTTACATCGACGCCCCAACTTGCGACAGTGACCAGATATTGCCCGGGCGCGACGTCGCGATAGAAGGCGCCGCCGAGCCGGGAATACCCGGCATAGGCGCCGTTCATCCGCACCTCGGTCATATTGAGGCTCTCGGAGGGGATGAATTCCCGGTAGAACCAGACCCGGGCTTGGCCCGGCGGTAAAGAACGGGACAGCTGCGGAAGCCATGCTGGGCGCCTGGGCGCAACCGTTCGCCGTCAGCAGAAACCAGGTCGCCGCAAAAGACAATAACCACCAACGGGGAGCCGGTGAGGTAATTGGCATCAGAAGTTCTCCTGGCATGCTGCTCCTGCCTGAGTTGCCGCCGCAGAAAAGAGGATCGCTTCCCGAGCAATCGAAATTCATTCGGTTGGCATATACGCCCCAGTCGGGATAAATTTCCCTGCCAGCCCGTCACTTTTGCGTGATCCCGTATGCGACCGTTGCTGTTTCTCGTTGTCGCGGTAGCGGCTTGTTCGGAAAGCTCGGTAAGCCGCATCGATAGCCGGACCTACACGATCGAGAGCGTGGGCATACCCGGCGGCTCGAGACGCCCCCAACCGGCGACTGGCCGAGCGGGTCTGCCCGAGCGGCTACCGTGTCGTCGACCAAGCCGTGCACCGCAATACTCCCGACCGGGGGCGCGACGAGCCGGGCGTGTTCACGAATTGGACGATCCGCTGCCTCTGAGGCGCGGCACCCGGGACCGGGTTACCGGGGCCGCAAGGTCGGGAAGGCGATCACGTCTCGGATCGACGGGCTGTCGGTCAGCAGCATGACTAGCCGGTCGATCCCGATGCCGAGCCCGCCGCAAGGCGGCAGGCCGTATTCCAGCGCCGCCACGTAGTCCTCGTCGAGCGGCTGCGCCTCATCATCCCCTGCCGCACGCGCGCGCATCTGCGCCTCGAAACGCTCGCGCTGATCCTGCGGGTCGTTGAGCTCAGAAAAGGCGTTGGCGATTTCCCAGCCATAGACGTAGGTCTCGAACCGCTCGACGAGGCGCGGGTCAGAGCGGTCCGCCTTGGCGAGCGGCGAGATGTCCCGCGGAAACCCAGTTACATGGACCGGCTGGATCAAGGTGTCCTCGACCCGCGCGGCGAAGGCCGCTTCGAGGGCTTGCCCCCAATTCTCCGCACCCGTTATCACGGCCCCCAGATCGGCGGCGGCTTCCCGCGCCTTCTCGGCACTTTCGAGCGCGAGAAAATCGACCCCGGTCGCCGTCCGGACGAGCTCGGCCATGCTGCGCCGCGGCCATGGCGGCGAAAGATCGATTGCCGTCCCGCCATAGCTCGATCCGCGAAGTTGCCGAGCACAGCTTCGGCAACGGTGGTGACGAGCTCCTCGGTCAAGCTCATCATGGCCGTGTAATCGACATAGGCCTCGTAGAGCTCGAGCGTGGTGAATTCCGGGTTATGGCGCGGCGACAGCCCCTCGTTGCGAAAGCAGCGATTGATCTCGAACAATTTGTCGGCAAGGCCGCCGACCACCAGCCGCTTCAGGTGCAGCTCGGGCGCGATCCGCAGATAAAGATCGATGTCGAGCGCGTTGTGATGAGTCACGAAGGGCTTTGCCGAGGCGCCGCCCGGGATCGTGTGCAGCATCGGCGTTTCGACTTCGAGGTAGCCGCGCTCTACGAGGCGGCTGCGCAGCGCCGCGACGATCCGGCTGCGCCGGCGCAACGTCTCCCGGCTCTGCGGGTTCATGATCAGATCGAGGTAGCGCTGCCGATAGCGCAGCTCGATATCGGCGAGGCCGTGGTATTTCTCGGGAAGCGGGCGCAGCGCCTTGGCGAGCACCGTGACGGCAGCCGCGTTGACCGTCAGCTCGCCGCGCGGGGTGCGGCGCACCAGCCCTTCGACGCCGATCAGATCGCCGATGTCGAGCAGCCGCACGGTCGTCAGCTCGTCCGGCGGCATGAGGTCACGATGGCTGAAAATCTGGATTTTCCCCGAGGCGTCGTGCAGATCGATGAACATGCCGCTGTTGCGCATCGCCCGAATGCGGCCGGCGACGCGCACCCGGTCGCCAGTCTCGACCCCTGCCGTCAGCCCCGCATAGCGCCGATCGAGCTCGCTCGCCTCGTGCGTGCGCTCGAAGCTGTACGGGTAGGGGTCGATCCCCTTTGCCGCAAGACTGTCGCGCTTGCCGATGCGGACAGCGCGCAGCGAATCCTCTCCGTCCTGAAACTGGCGCTCGCGGTCCGTCATCACTCACCCCACAGCCGCACGCGAGACCGGGCTCGGCGCGAGATCGAGGACCGTGTCGTGGAAGCGCCGCAAGGTGCCGTGATGGCCGACGCTGACGATCGTCGGGCGCCAGGGAGCGTCTCGCAACAGCCGGTATAGGGATATTTCCGCCGCTTCGTCGAGCGCCGAGGTCGCCTCGTCGAGAAAAACGATCTCCGGGCGGACGAGCAGAACCCGGGCGAACGCCAGACGCTGCTGCTCGCCGATCGACAGGCGCTGTGCCCAGTTTCCCTCTTCGTCGAGCAGATCGATCAATTGCGGCAGCTCGACCGCACGGAGCGCCTCGACAAGGCTCGCGCGCGGCAGCTCGGCGGCGCTCCGGGGATAGGCGAGCGCGTCCGCCAAGGTCCCGAGCGGGAGATAGGGGCGCTGCGGCAGGAACAGCGAAGGCCCGTCGGCGACGCGGATGCGGCCCCGGCCGAACGGCCACAGCCCGGCGATGGCGCGCAAGAGGGTGCTCTTGCCCAGCCCCGACGCGCCGGTGACCAGCAGCGATTGTCCCGGGTTCGCCGCAAGCGAGATGTTCGGCCGCAAGGCTCTGCCGTCAGGCAGGTTGAGGTCGAGCCCGTCAACCTCGACCCCGGCGCCGCCGCGCTCGATCTCGATCGGCTGCTCCGCTTCGCGTTCCGCGGCGATCTCGTCGATTTTCTCACGGAACCCGGCGAGCCGCTGGACGACCGCCTGATACTCGGCGATTTCCGTATACGAGGTGATGATGAACGACAATGAATCCTGCACCTGACCAAAAGCCGACGATATCTGCATCAAGCCGCCGAGCTGGATGGCCTTGTCGAAATAGCGCGGCGCCGCGACGACAAACGGGAAAATGATCGCGAGCTGCGAATATCCGGTGGTGAACCAGGTCAGCTTCTTGCGGCGCCTGATGATGCCCCACCAATTGCTGACGATCCGGGCAAAGCGCGTTTGAAACGTGTCGAATTCGCGCGCCTCGCCGCCGTAGAACGCGACATTTTCGGCATTCTCGCGCAGCCTGACCATGCTGAAGCGGAAATCCGCCTCGTAGCGCTGCTGGTCGAAGCTGAGCCGGATCAGCGGGTAGCCTATCCAATGGGTGAGCCACGTGCCGGCGACCGCGTAGATCAGAGCAGCAATCACCATGTAGCCGGGGATCGTGATCGCGGCGCCGCCGCCGAGCGGAATGGTGAGCGCGCCGGAAAGCGACCACAGGATGGTAATGAATGAGACCAGGGTCACAAACGAGCTGAGGAGCCCGAGCGACAAATGCAGGGATATCGTCGCAAAGCGGTCGAGATCCTCGGAAATGCGCTGATCCGGATTGTCGGTCGTCGCCTGGTTCAGCTGCATCCGGTAGTAGGACTGGTCCTCCAGCCATTTGTGCAGAAACCGGTCGGTCAGCCAGCGGCGCCAGCGAATATGCAATATCTGCCTGAGATAGAGTGAGTAAACCGCAACCACGATCAACAAAAACGCAAGTACCCCGAATATGGCGAACTGCCGCCAGAATTCCGGCCAGTTATATTGCTGCAGGGCATCATAAAAGTCGTTGTTCCAGGCGTTGAGGCGAACATTGAGCGCGACCGTGATGAGGTTGAGAGCGATGACGGCGAGGAGCAGCCCACGAGCGCCCCATTTCTCTTCGGAATTCCAATACGGCCCGGCAATATCCCACGCCTGACGGAGCAAGCCCCGCTTGGTCATCGCCGCCATCGTCACCTCCGTGCCTCCTCGCCCCGCCTCGCCCTACGAACTATGATGCCCGCGCCGTCATGACTGCATTCGTCATCGAGCCGAGCGCCGCCGCGCAGCTATCGCGCGGCGTTTGCCGCGCGATCGAGCAGCTCGGCTATACGAGCCTGATTGAATTCCCGCTCGCCAACGGCCGGCGCGCCGATGTTCTCGCCCTCGGCAAGACCGGCGAGTTCGTGATCGTCGAGATCAAGAGCTCGGTGGCCGATTTTCGTGCCGACCGCAAGTGGGCCGCCTACCGCGATTTTTGCGACCGCCTTTATTTCGCTGTAGCAAATGATTTTCCGCGAGCGCTGATCCCAGAGGAATGTGGCCTGATGGTGGCGGATGCGTTCGGTGCGGCGGTGTTGCGCGACGGCAATGCGACGGCGCTCAATCCAGCCCGGCGCCGCGCGCTCACCTTGCGCTTTGCGCGTATCGCCGCTGCGCGGCTGCGCCGCCAGCTCGAGCCCGGGGCAGGGTTGCTCGACCGAGTTTGACCCCCATCGGCGGTCAGCTGGCCAATCGGGCAATCGTCGCCGTCGTGCTGTATCCCGGAACGATCCTGGCCAACAGCACCTCGCCGCCGGCATTCTTGACGATGTCGCCGCCGACGACCTCGTCCAAGCGGTAGTCGGCCCCCTTGACGAGAACTTGCGGCTTTATGTCGCGAATGAGCTCGATCGGCGTGTCCTCCTCGAAGATCACGATCAGATCGACCGCGGCCAGCGAGGCCAACACGGCGGCGCGCTCGGATTCGCTCTGGATCGGTCGTCTCGGCCCTTTGAGACGAGCCGTCGATGCGTCGCTGTTCAACCCGACAACGAGCCGGTCGCACGCTGCCTTGGCCTGACCGAGCAGTGCCACATGACCCGGATGCAGCAGGTCGAAGCAGCCGTTGGTGAAGCCGATTTTGAGCCCGTGACGGCGCCATCGCGCAACCAGATCGAGCGCGTGCGAGCGGGGCACAACCTTGTCGGCAGCGTGCACCTCCCGGCCATTGAGGCTCGCCGTCAGCTCGCTTGGCATAGACGACGGCCGTGCCGATCTTGCCTACGACGATCCCGGCCGCGAGCGTTGGCCAGGCGCGCCGCCTCGGTCAAGCCCGGCCCCGGCAGCCAGCGCCGCAGCGACCACGGCAACCACCGTGTCGCCGGCGCCGGACACATCGTAAACCTCGCGGACTTCGGCCCGCTGAACATGGACGGTGCCGTCGGCGGCGACGAGCGCCGACCCCTCGGCTCCGAGCGACGCCAGAACCGCATCGAAACCGCACCGTTCGATCAGCACCCGAGAGGCCGCGACGATTTCGTCGTCGGTCTCGACCGGCATTCCCGTGGCGTGCGCGAGCTCCCGCCGGTTCGGCTTCAACAGATCGGCGCCGCGATAGCGTATGTGATCGCCGCCCTTCGGATCGACGATCACCCGCGCCCCCGCCTCGCGTGCCGCGCGAATAATTTCCAGCGCCATTCCTTCGGTCAGCACGCCCTTGGCGTAATCCGAAATCACAACGACGGCGTGGTCGGCCACCAGCTCGTGCGCGAGCCGCAGCAGATCTTCGCGAATATAGGGATCGAGCGGGATCGCGCTCTCGCGATCGGCCCGCAGCAGCTGCTGGTTGCCCGCGATGTACCGCGTCTTCACCGTGGTCGTGCGCTGGGGTTGCACGAGAAGGTGCGCCTCGGCCCCGTCCTGCGCCTCCACGAGCCGTTCGATCTCGCGGCCGGCCTCATCATTGCCAACGACCGAAATAAACGATGTCGCCGCCCCCAATGCCCTGAGGTTGCGGAGAACATTGCCGGCCCCGCCCAGGCTCTTCAGCTCCCGCTCGATCCATAAGACCGGGATCGGCGCTTCGGGGGACACGCGTTCGACTTGGCCATAAACGTAGTGGTCGAGCATCACGTCGCCGATGCACAACACACGCGCCGATTTGAGTCGGTCGACGAGGGGAAGGAGATCGCTATTGCTGGCCATCGGCAATTCGTGATGCGGAACGGGTGCCGTCTTTTGACGGGACCGGAAGAGCCCTGCAAGCGAAATGCCGCGGGATTTTCCCCGCTATCGTCGGATACACCAACTTTCGTATTGCTTCATCGGCGGCGGCGCAACAGCACATAGGCAGCGCCCGCGCCGCCGTGGCGCGGCTGCGCCGCCGCCGTCGCGAGCACCTGCCGCCGCAGCTCAGGTTCTGCGAGCCAGCGCGGAACCGCGCTCTTCAGCACCCCCGTGCCCATTCGGGCCCAGCCCCCGCCCGGTGATGACGAGCACGCAGCGACGCCCGGCGTCCCTCGACACCCGGATAAACGCGGTGAGCGCTTGATGCGCCTCGGCTTGCGTCATTCCGTGCAGATCGAGACGTGCCTCAATCTTGTGCATTCCGCGCTTCAACCGCTCGGCATTTGCGCGGTCGATCCCGGCATAGCGATCGAAAGCCGGCGGCCGGTGCGCGCGGCAGGCCTGGGGCTCCTCGGCCGGTTCGGGAGCGCGTTGCGGCAGCGGCGCCGCGCTCCCAGCAGTGGGGGCGGCGCGACCGTGCAACGGTTTCACATCTCGGATGGCTCTTTGCCATAACGCCCGGTCACTCGACGGGCTCGTCTCGCTCGACACTTCTCGCAGCCTGGTTTTCCTCGACGAGCACGATATGGAGACGCCGAGGCCCGTGCGCACCCAACTCGATGTGCTGCTCGATATCCGCGGTGCGCGACGGGCCGGTGATGAAATTGACCACCCGCGGCAGCGTCTGGCCGCTGGCTCGCAGCCGGTCCCAACCATCCTCGTAGCTGGCGACGACCTGGTCCTCGCGGACAACGACGATGTGGGTCTCGGGCAGGAAGTTGAGCGTGGTCGGCGAGCGCGGCCCGGAAATCAGCATCAGAGTTCCGGTCTCGGCTATAGCGGCATGGCAGGGGGTAAGGCTGACCTGGTCGTCGGGTCCGGCGCGGCCCCGACGAATTCGCAGCAGCGGCCTCGACTCCCACGGGATCGGAGCGAGGCTCGGGTCCGGCGCCATGGCGAGCTCGGCCGGAAGGTTTTCCGCGGCAAGATAGCGTGCGACAGCCTCGGGGACCGCCGACAGCGCAGCGATCCGCGTGACGGTGGCCTGCACCTCCTCTGCCATCGTGACGAACAGCTCGACGCGTTGCCGATGGCCGAGCGCTGCCGCCCGCGCCGGGACCAAATTGCGCTGATGGGCCGCGACCCGGGCGCGCAGCCGCCCCTCGGCCGTTGCATCGAGCCGGCCCCGGTTCAGCGAGCTGCGGATACCGGCCAGGATCCGCTCGCGCCCGTCGCTCATTTGCGGCCCCGCACGCCCCCGCTCTGCCCAAAGGCTGTGGAAGCTGCGCCCCTCCGGCGCCGGCATGTCGCGCACCCGAGTCCACCCGCCGGCCAACGGCAAGGAGCGAAACCGGCCGTGGGGTCGTCCGGCCCAGCCGAGCGCCCGGCTGGCAGCCTCGGCGAGCGCATGATAGAGGGCCGGGCGACGCGCCACCCAGGCCCATAGCGAAAGACCAGTGCGGTATGCGGGCGGGCTTAGCCTTCTCGCAAATTCGCGCTCCCGCCAATGCCGCATCAGCTTTGGCAGCGGGATCTTGACGGGGCAGACGCTCTCGCAGCGCCCGCAGAAGGTCGACGCGTTGGGCAGGTGGGCGGCTTTGTCGATGCCGATCAGGCTCGGCGTCAACACGGCGCCCATCGGACCGGGATACACCCAGCCATAGGCGTGCCCGCCAACCGCGGCGTAAACCGGGCAATGGTTCATGCAGGCGGCGCAGCGGATGCAGCGCAGCATCTCCTGCATCTCGGTGCCGATCAGCGCGCTGCGCCCGTTGTCGACCAGCACGATGTGGTACTGCTCGGGGCCGTCCAAATCCCCTTCGCGGCGCGGTCCGGTCGAGATCGTGGTGTAAGACGAGAATTCCTGGCCAGTCGCCGAGCGCGCCAGAAGACGCAGCATCGTGGCCGCGTCCTCGATTGTAGGGACGAGCTTTTCGAGGCTCGTCACGACGATATGGATCCGGGCAAGGTCTGGGTCAGGTCGCCGTTGCCTTCGTTTGTGACGATGATGCTGGACCCGGTCTCCGCGACCAGAAAATTGGCGCCGGTGATGCCGACATCGGCGGCCAGAAACCGCGGCCGCAGCATCGCGCGAGCCTCGTCGCACAATTGGCGCGGCTCGGCGAGAGGCCGATCGGGGGCAAGCGATCGGTGCTCCGCCCGGAAGGTTTCGGCGACCTGTTCTTTGACCAGATGGATGGCCGGGGCGATGATATGGCTCGGCGGCTCGTGGCGCAGCTGGATGATGTACTCGCCAAGATCGGTCTCGACCGGCGTGATGCCATGCGCTTCGAGGAAATCGTTGAGCCCGATCTCCTCGGCGACCATCGACTTGCCCTTGGTTGCCGTCTTGGCGTCGACCGAGCGGCAGATCTCCAGGACCGCGTCGCAGGCTTCCTGCGGCGTCGCGGCCCAATGCACCTTGCCGCCGGAAGCCAGGACTTTGCTTTCGTAGAGCTCGAGGTAGAAGTCGAGGTGTTCGAGGGTATGGTCCTTGATCGACCGCCCGGCCTCGCGCAAAGCCTCGAATTCGGGAAGCCGCTCGACGGCGAGGCGCCGCCGCAACGGAAACCCGGTTCGCGCATGCCCGAGCGCCCGCTGCAACGTCTCGTTGGCGAGGCCGGTCTGCGCGTTGGCCTCGAAGTTGCGGCTGGTCGCGAGCATAGCCCGTTAGCGCGGCGCGCCGATCGGCGGGACTTCGTCGGTCATGCCGGCGAGCACTTCCGCGACATGGCGGACTTCGATCCCGCGGCCTTGCCGGCAGAGCTTGCCGGCGATATTGAGCAAGCAGCCCAGATCGCCGGCCAAACCACTTCAGCGCCGGTGCCGATGATATCCGCCACCTTGTCGGTGACCATCTTGTCGGAGATCTCGGGGTATTTGACGCAGAACGTGCCGCCAAAGCCGCAGCAGACCTCGGCTCCCGGCAATTCCGTCAGCTCCAGCCCGCCGACCGAGGCGAGGAGCTGCCGCGGTTGATGCTTGACGCCGAGCTCGCGAAGCCCGGAACAGGCGTCGTGGTAGGTTGCCCGGCGCGGCCACTCGGCCGCGACGTCCCGCAGCCCGCACACATCGGCAAGAAACGAGACGAGCTCCCAGCTGCGTCTCGCTAGCTCCTGCGCCCGCCGGAGGTTGACCGGATCATCGGCGAAGAGCTCCGGGTAATGCTGACGGATCATCCCCGCGCAGGAGCCGGAGGGAGCGACGACATGATCGTAGCCGGCAAAAGCGTCGAGCACCCGCAATGCAATCGCCTTCGCATCCGCCCGGTCCCCGGAATTGTAGGCAGGCTGCCCGCAGCAGGTCTGGGCGCGCGGGATCTCCACTGTGCAGCCGGCGTCCTCGAGCAGCTTGACGGCGGCAAACCCGACCGAGGGCCGAAACAGATCAACCAAGCACGTGACGAACAACGCTACCCGCACGCACAACTCCGCATCCCACAGCCTGCCGAAAGTACCGGCTATTCTGCCGCTCGATCAATGCGAAGGAGCGCCGAGCCCAGGGCGAGGCGCAACGCGACTGAGGTCATTGACCAACCAAACGGATGACTCCACGCCCTTTTTCCTCGGCCGCGCGAAAGCGGCCGTCAAGATTCTGACGTTGGGCTGGAGCGGCGCCGTGCGTCGTTGTCGCGGAGGAGGCTACGCGAAAGATTTACGGGCTCTGAGGAGCGCGCGACAAAGCCTGCTCCGGGCTTGGACTGGGGCGCGTCTCGCCTACCACTAACGGCATCAACCGCTGCTGGTGGCGATCAGCACCCAGTTCGGGTCGGCAGACCGCGTATCGCGCGCGAAGGTCCAGTTATCGGTCTTCTCGGTGGGATGTTCCGGGTCCCCGTCGACGATGCTTCCGTCCATCGCCCGAGTGACGTTGATCTGCTGCGAGACCAGCTTTACCGTGACTTGCGCGGTGCGCCTGACGAGCTCGGCTTCGGTGAGGTCCGCTTGATCAAGCCGAATAACGCGGGTCTCCAGGGTCTCCTTCGCGGCGACCCGTTCATCGATCGCAGTGGCAAACTGCCGAAATACATCGGCGCTCAACAATGGCTCCAAGGCTGCCTTGTCGCCGGCGGCGAAAGCGGTGACGATGATTTCGAAGGCGCCGCGCGCGCCGTCCAGGAACTGCGGAGGGTCGAAGCCCGGATCGGATCGCTGTATCCGGCTCAGCCCGTCGGCTATGGAATCGATAGGCGCGGAAGGCATCGCAGGGTCGGCAGCGGCCCTGCCCGGTTCGGGGAGGGCCGGCACCTTGTCCGGGGCGGTCTCGGCCGGCCTCGGGCGGCGTACGAACAAATCGCGGCGCCGCTCGTTTCCGGTGCGCCGGCCGAGCACACTGCGCAACCGCAGCACGAGGAATACCGCTACCATCGCGAACAGGATGATGTCGAAGTATTGCTGAAATTCGCCCATCTCCTCCCGCGCCCCGCTGCCATACCGAAAACGACGGGCATCGGCCCCGACCGCGACATCTTGACAACATGGGGGCCAGATGCCGCCACGGCAAGCTCGTTTTCGCCACCAATGGACCGCTGCAGGCTGGGTTGTCGGTTCTGATCAAAAGTGTTCGGAGCTCGGTAGCATCCTCTTCATCAGCATTGTGAAAGATTTTCGATGATATTGATTCGCCATGGGCAAACCGAATTCAATCGAGTTTTTGCTGTCACTCGGCGCGATCCGGGCATTCGCGATCCGCATCTGACGGACCACGGCAGGCGGCAGGCAGAGGCTGTGGCCGGAGCATTGCGCTCGCTGCCTTTACGGCGGATCATCGCCAGCCCCTACGCGCGAGCGCTCGAAACGGCATCGATCATCGGGACGCGTCTCGACCTGCCGATCAGGGTCGATGCACTCGTCGCCGAGCGCTTTTGCTTCGCCTGCGACATCGGCTCGCCTTTGGCCGAGCTTCGCGCACGCTGGCCGGTTCTGGCGTTCGACCATCTGCCGGATCCATGGTGGCCTCAGGCGGAGGAAACGGAAGAGGCGATCTTCCAACGCTCCGAACGGTTCCGCCAAGATATCGCGGCGGAAGCGTGGCCCGAGATCGCCTTGGTGACGCATTGGGGGTTCATCCGCGCGTTGACCGGTCTCGAAGTGCCAAACGGCGCCGTCCTGCGGATCGACCCGACCCGGCTCGATCGCACGGCAGAGATCGTGTTCGTCCCGGACACCGATTGATGCGGCTCTCCATCCGTGTTAGCCAGCCCGCGGTCCCGAGGGAGAAAGCCATGGCGGAAGAAGCGAAAGGCAACGGCCAAAGCGAGATGCCGCAGGCGGTCCCGGAGGGCCAGCAGCAATTGATCGTCAACGCCCAATACGTCAAGGATCTGTCGTTCGAGAACCCGCGCGCGCCGCAATAGCCTGATCCAACAGAGGCACCCAACCGTCGGTCGACATCAATGTCGACGTCAAGGCGCAGAACCTCGGGCCGGACGTCGTTCGAGGTAATCTTGACCATCAATGCCACGGCGCGAGTGCAGGACGATCCGGTTTTCCTGGTCGAGCTGGCTTACGGGACGGTCGTGACGGTCAAGAACGCGCCGCAGGAGATGCTGGCCCCCTGATCTTGGTCGAGACGCCGCGGATCGTTTTCCCGTTCGCCCGCGCGATCATCGCCAATGCGACCCGGGACGGCGGATTTCCGCCGCTGATGATCAACCCGATCGACTTCGCCGAATTGCTCCGGCGTCAGCAGGCCGATGTTCAAGTGGCCGCAGGCACCGCGGTGGTGTGAGGATCTAGGCCTCGAACAGCCATATCGGATTGGTAATGGTCTGCAGCATCGCCTGATGCGCGATCAGCTCTTCGATGGAAGGCGCATGCGGGCGCGGCGGCCGCAGGATTCGCTCGACGGCGAGCGCATCGGCGGCCGGCGCCACGAAATCGAGCCCCGGCTGCCGCCCGCCGAGCAACTCGAGATAGACAGCGGCGAGCAGCCCGCAATCGATCTCGGCGCCGTGCTCGTCGCGCAATGACAAGTCGATCGTCGAACCGTCGGCACAAGGCGTCGAGGCTCGCCGGCGCTCCGGGATACCGCACGCCGCGCCATGCCCAGCGTGTCGACAAAGCAGCAGCCGATCGGCGGCACGGCCGAGGCGCGCCAGTTCGGCGTTCAAAAAAGCCAGATCGAATTCGGCGTTGTGAATGACCAGCGGGCCGGAGCCGATAAAGGCCAGCAGATCGTCGGCCACCGCCGCGAAATGCGGTTGCCCGGCGAGGAAGACGCAGTCGATGCCGTGCACTGCGAGCGCGTCCTCCGGCATGTCCCGCTCGGGATTGACGTAGCGATGGAATTTGCGGCCGGTCGGAACATGGTGAACAAGCTCGATGCAGGCGATCTCGACGATGCGATGACCGTCGCTCGGGTCGAGCCCCGTGGTTTCGGTATCCAGCACGATCTCGCGCATCACCGCCTCCGTCGCCTGTCCTGGGGCATGCGCCGGCTCCTGCCGGCGCCGCGGACCACGCTCTACCGCGAAGAAGGCTGACGATCGACGCGCAGCCGGCGCAAGGTCAGGTTCCGGCCCAGCCCGGTCGGCACGACGAAATCGGCTCGCCGTCGCTTCTCGCGATCGGCCATTTGCTTCTTCAGGATAGCGGCGAGGCGGATCTCGGTCATGCCGGGCCGCCGCAGGACGCGCTGTCGCTGGATCAAGGCCGGCGCCGATACAACGACCACGTAATCGCATCGCCGCTCGCCGCCGGTTTCGAACAGCAGCGGGATATCGAGCACCGCGAGCAGCTCGCGGCGCGCTCGGGCCCGGGCTAGAAAGCGTTTCTCCTCCGCCCTCACCATCGGGTGAAGGATGCGCTCGAGCCGCTCGAGAGCCTCCGCATCACCGAAGACCCGTTGGCCGAGAAGCCGCCGGTCGATCCCGCCTGAACCGACAGCACACGCCTGGAAACACGGCAGAGCACCGGCTGCGACCGCAGCACCTCCCGGACCGAGCAGCCGATGAACGACCCGCGTCGGCATCGAATAGCGGAACGCCGAGCCGCCGAAGCATCGCCGCGGCGGTGCTCTTGCCCATGCCGATCGATCCTGTCAGGCCGAGAACGATCAAACCGACGGCGCCAATGTCGCCATAACTGCCGCGCGGAGGCGCGGGGTGACCCGCACCGCGGCGCCGAACCACGCTTCAAAGCCCGGCCGGCCCTGATGGAGCAGCATGCCGAGGCCATCGACGACCGGATGGCCCAGCTTCCGAGCCGCCGCCAGCAGGCCTGTTTCGAGCGGCACATACACGATATCGACAACCGGCGCGGGGCGAGGCAAAGGCGTCAGATCGATCGCCAGAGGCGGCTCGCCGGCCATCCCGAGGCTCGTAGTATTGACGAGAAGCCCTGCTTCGCGTTGCACATCGCCGGCCTCGTCCCATGAATGGACGGTTATGCGCGCCGTCGGCGTTGCCGAGATCCCGCGCTACGGCCTCCGCCCGGTCGAGCGGTGCGGTTGACGATCCGGATCTCCGCGACGCCGGCCTCGGCGAGGGCCGCCACCACCGCGCGCGCCGCGCCGCCGGCCCCGAGAACCACGGCCGGGCCGGCTATCGGATCCCACCCGGGCACGGCGTCGCGCAGGTTCTCGCGAAACCCGAACGCATCGGTGTTGCAGCGCTTCGAGGCTGCCGTCGGCGGCCACAATGACCGTATTCACGGCGCCGATGCGGCGCGCCTGCGGCTCGACCCGATCGACCGCGGAGAGAGCCGCCTGCTTGTGCGGGATCGTCAGGTTGCAGCCGCGAAAGCCGAGCACAGGGAGCGCCCGAAGAGCTTCCGCGATCCTGCCGGGGCTGACCAGCAACGGGACATAGGCGCCGTCGATCCCGTGCCTCGTCGAGCCAGAAGCCATGCAGCACGGGCGAGCGGGAATGGGACACCGGCCAGCCCATGATCCCGGCCAGCCGTGCCGCGCCGGTGATCCTCATCGGCCGACGCGCGAACAGCGCCCGCTCGTCTGGTCAGGACAAAAGCATTCGCCCGTCGCGCAGAAACCGAGCAGCTCGAGCAGCGGCAGCCCGAGGATCGCGAAATAGTCGCCCTCGATCCGGTCGAACAGCTGGACGCCCTTTACCCTCCAACCGATAGGCGCCGACCGAGCCGAGCAGCGCTGCGCCCTCGCCCGCGAGATATTCGTCGAGAAAACCGTCACTGAAATTCCGCATCGTCAAGCCTGGGCCGGCTCACCGTATGCCACAATCGCGCCCGCTCGCCGCATCACACAAACTGCCGTCACCAGCTCATGCGTGCGGCCGCGCAATCGCTGCAGCTGGCGTCGAGCCGCCCCGAGATCTGCCGGCTTGTCGAACCAGGCACCGCCGCAGACGAGGATCTGGTCGGCGCCGATGACGAGTCGCCCGGATCGCTCCGCGCTGCTATGCTGCGCGCCTTGGCTTCGGCGAGTGCCACCGCGCAATCGGCGGCAGCCTGTTCGCCGCCCGAAACGCGTCGCTTGACCTTCGCCCTCGTCGATTGCCGCCGGATCACCCGAATGTCGATGCCGGCGGCAGCGCAGCAGCCGAGCCCGCGTCGGGCTAGCCGAGGCGAGGATCAGCTCCTCAATCACTCACGCCATGCCGCCGGGCGAGAAGCTTCATGATCGCCGCGGCGGTCTCCTCGATCGAGCGGCGCGTCACGTCGATCACCGGCCAATGCATTTGCAGCAAAGGCGCGGCGAGCCTCGCGCACCTCGGCGCGCACCGCCTCGATATCGGTATAGTCGGTCGTCGTCGTCGTGATGCGAGCAGGTCAGACGGTTTCGGCGCAGCTGGATCAGCCGCTCGGGATCGTTGGTAAGGCCGACGATCAGCGGGCGCTTCGCCTGGCAACAGCTCGGGCGGCAGCGGCACGCCGGGCACAAACGGCACATTGGCGGCTTTGATGCCGCGATTGGCGAGGTAGAGGCAGGTCGGCGTCTTCGAGGTTCGCGACACGCCGACGAGGCATACATCGGCATCGTTGAGCCCCCAGCTCGATTGGCCGTCATCGTGGTTGAGCGCGAAGGTCATCGCGTCGATCCGCGCGAAATACTCGCTGTCGAGCAGATGCTGCTTGCCCGGCACGCCGCGGCTTTCGCGGTGAAGATAGCGATGCGAGCGCGCCGATCACCGGATCGAGAACCGGGATCGCCGGCACCTGCAAGTCGGCGGCAACCTTCCTGCAGCAGCTGGCGCAAGCGTATCGTTGACCAGGGTGAAGAGAACCACGCCGGGATTGGCCTCGACCCCGGCGATGACCCGGTCGATCTGGCTGCGGGTGCGGACCATGCTCCAGACATGCTCGACCGCCTGGGCGTCGTCAAACTGCACGAGACAGGCCCGCGCCACCGAATGCACCGTTTCGCCGGTAGAATCGGACACGAGATGAAGGTGAAAGCGCGTCATGCAGTCGCATCCCCGGCGTCTTCGTGGATAATTCGTTCGCTATGCGGGGAAAACCGAGCCGCCGGCTGTCAGTCCGGAAATTGTCCCCGTCATGCCGAGTCGACCACCAAACTGTTCCCAGCTAGGGAAGCCGCTTATCCTCCCAGATGGGAAAGCCGGGACAATCCGAGATCTTCACCGATTTTCCCCGCTTTTCCCGACCGATCCAGCCGCATGCCTGTTCAACCGGACATTCCAGCGAGTTCCTGCACGCTTATCCGCAAGCCGCTCGGCACCGTCGCCGCGAGATCTGGGACAACATCCCGGGATGCCGCGCAATCCCCGTTTTCCCCAGCCCCAACTACTATCAACCACATCCTTAGATTCTTTTATATGAAGAAGGGATCGGGCAATGCTGGAGCCATCGAACCAAAAGCCCTGTTGCGTCGCGTACTGCGCGGCGAAACGCTCGATCCGCCGCCGTGGTGGCTGATGCGCCAGGCCGGACGATACCTGCCGGAATACCGCGAGTTCGAGCCAAGGCGCGGGGATTTTGTCGCGTTCTGCCTGACCCCGACGCTCGCCGCCGAGGCGACGCTGCAACCGATCCGCCGTTACGGGATGGATGCGGCGATCCTGTTTTCCGACATCCTGCTGGTGCCGCATGCGCTGGGGCAGAAGGTCGGGTTCCGCGGCGACGGGCCGGTGCTGGAACCGATCGACGGACCATGCGGGCTCGCGCGGCTCGATGTCGCGGCCGATGCACGACAGTTGGCCCCGGTGTTCGAGACAGTCGAACGCGTCCGGGCGGCCTGCCGGCGGAAACAGCGCTGATCGGTTTTGCCGGCGCTCCTTGGACGGTTGGCGACCTATATGGTCGAGGGCGGGTCGAGCCGGGACTTTCGCCGGGTCAAGGGCTGGGCCTATCGGGATCCAAACGGGTTCGGCGGCGCTGATCGACCTGATCGTCGAAGGCGACGATCGCGTATCTCGGCGGTCAGATCGAAGCGGGGGTCGAAGTCGTGCAACTGTTCGACAGCTGGGCGGGGGTGCTGCCGGAAACGGCGTTTGGGCGCTGGGTCATCGAGCCGACAAAGCGCATCGTTGCGGCGCTAAAGCGCGGTTTCCCGCATTGCCCGGTCATCGGTTTTCCGCGCGGCGCCGGGCTTCTGTACGAGCGCTATATCGCAGAGACCGGCGTCGATGCGTTGGGCATCGATACGACGGTGCCCGCTCGGATTTGCCCGGGACAAGCTTGCAGCCGCTGATGACGGTTCAGGGAAATCTCGATCCGGTGCTGCTGCTCGTGGGCGGCCCTGCCTTGAGCGGCGGTCGCAGAGCTTCGCGCGGCGCTCGGCGGCGGACCATACGTGTTCAATCTCGGGCATGGCGTGTTGCCGGAGACGCCGCCGGAGAATGTCGCAGATGGCTGGCCCGGCTTGCTCGCCGCAGCCGATCATGCTGAGATGGCGCCGGACGGCGGTCGTCTTGATGAACCTCGGCGGGCCGGATTCGCCTGCAGGCGGTTCGACCGTTTCTTGTCAAATCTGTTCAGCGATCCGGCGATCATCGCCTGCCGGCGCTGCTGCGCCTGCCCTTGGCCCGGCTGATCGCGTGGCGGCGGGCAGCGCGTTGCGCGCAGAGATCTATCGGCGCCTCGGCGGCAAGCTCGCCGTTGCTCGCCAATACCGAGGCGCAGGCGCGGGCCCTTGAGGCTGCCCTGGGGCCGGACCATCGCTGTTTTGTCGCGATGCGCTACTGGCATCCGATGAGCACGGAAACGGCGCGCGCGGTTGCGAAATGGGCTCCCGACGAGATCGTCTGCTTGCCGCTCTATCCGCAATTCTCGACGACGACGACCGCTTCGTCCTTCGCCGATTGGCGAGGAGCTGCGAGGCGCGCATGGGCTCGATTGCGCGATGCGCGTCGTCTGCTGCTACCCGTGCGACGCAGGGTTTCATCGCAGCGTTGTCGCGGGCACATCCGGTGCGCGCTCGACGGCATGGCGGACCTAGGCCGGCGCGCCTGCTGCTCACGCGCGCACGGATTGCCGCAAAGGATCGTGCGGGCCGGAGATCCCTATCCAGACCAGGTCGAATCGACCGCCGCCGCGGTCATCGCCGCGCTCGATCGGCCCGGGCTCGATTGGCGGGTCTGCTATCAGAGCCGCGTCGGGCCGCTGGAATGGACTCGGGCCGGCAACCGATGACGAAATTCGCCGCGCCGGCAGAGACGGGGTTCCGCTCGTCGTCGCGCCGATTTCTTTCGTCTCCGAGCATTCGGAAACACTGGTCGAGCTCGATCTCGACTATCGCGAGCTCGCCGAGAGATCCGGGGTGCCCGCTTATCACCGGGTGCCGACGGTCGGGGTCGCGCCGGCCTTCATTCGGAGCCTTGCCCGGCTGGTCGATCGCGTGCGAACCGCCAACCGGGTCGGCTGGTGTGCCTCTCGCCACCCCTGGTGCGCCCTCTCCGGGGCCGCGGGTTGAGCGGCTGGCTTGCGGAGGCCTATCCCTGGATCAAGTCGCTGCACATTGTGAGCCTGGTCGCCTGGATGGCGGGATTGCTCTACCTGCCGAGGCTTTACGTCTATCATTCGACGGCGGCAGCCGGATCCGACCTGTCGGAGACCTTCAAGGTCATGGAGCGTCGCTTGCAGCGCGGCATCATGACCCCGGCAATGATTGCGACCTGGGTCTTTGGCCTGACGCTCGCGTGGACGCCCGGGGTGGTCGATTGGCGCATGGGTTGGATCTGGGCGAAGCTCGTTCTCGTCCTAGCGCTGACCGGGTTTCACGTCCTGCTCGCACAGTGGCGCGCAGCCTTCGCTGCCGATCGCAACCTTTGTTCGACCGGTTTTTTCCGGATGGTCAACGAACTCCCGACCTTGGCGCTGATAGCGATCGTCTTGCTCGTCGTCATTAAGCCTTTTTAACCCGATGCTATGCGCTTCTTGATGCGCTAAGACCTTGCAATGTCATTTGACTTGCTTATCTCGATAGCGTAAAGGGACGGCCGCTCCGGAAATCCGGTTCCTCCTGCCGATCCCCGCCAATCCCTGCCTGAACCATAGCCCCTGCTGGAAGCGTTACCTGCAGGAGCCTCCTAGACAGGCGATCCTTGTCCTCAGCTCGACGCGAACCCCATGAATCTACAGGAATTGAAGCGTAAAACCCCGGCGGAGCTCCTGGCTTTCGCCGAAGAGCTCGAAATCGAGAATGCGTCCTCGCTGCGCAAGCAGGACATGCTATTCGCGATTCTGAAACAACTCGCCGAGAATGACGTGCCGATTTCCGGCGACGGCGTACTCGAAGTCCTTTCCGACGGGTTTGGATTTCTGCGATCTCCGGAAGCTAATTACTTGCCGGGGCCCGACGACATCTATGTGAGCCCGAGCCAGGTTCGGCGGTTTGGTTTGCGGACTGGCGACACGGTCGAGGGACAGATCCGGTCGCCGCGCGACGGGGAGCGCTACTTCGCGCTTCTCAAGGTCAACGCGATCAACTTCGATGAGCCCGATCGCCTGCGGCAGCGGATCAATTTCGACAATCTAACCCCGCTCTACCCCGAAGAGAAGCTGACCCTCGAATTCGAGGATTCGACCCGCAAGGATCTGACGACCAGGGTCATCGACCTGATTACGCCGCTCGGCAAGGGCCAGCGCGCGATCATCGTGTCCCCGCCGCGCGCCGGCAAGACGGTGATGCTGCAGAACATCGCGCATGCGATCGCGGCGAACCACCCCGAGGTCTACCTTCTCGTGCTGCTTGATCGACGAGCGGCCCGAGGAGGTGACCGATATGGCCCGGTCGGTGCGTGGCGAAGTGATCAGCTCGACCTTCGACGAGCCCGCGCAGCGACACGTCCAGATCGCCGAAATGGTGATCGAGAAAGCCAAGCGCCTCGTCGAGCACAAGCGCGACGTCGTCATCCTGCTCGACTCGATCACCCGCCTCGCGCGCGCCTACAACACGGTCGTGCCGTCCTCCGGCAAGGTGCTGACAGGCGGTGTCGACGCCAACGCGCTGCAGCGGCCGAAACGCTTCTTCGGCGCGGCACGGAATATCGAGGAGGGTGGGTCATTGACGATCATCGCGACCGCGCTGATCGACACCGGCTCGCGCATGGACGAGGTGATCTTCGAAGAATTCAAGGGCACCGGCAATTCGGAAATCGTGCTCGACCGCAAGGTCGCCGACAAACGCACCTTCCCGTCGATCGACATCACCAAATCCGGCACCCGCAAGGAGGAATTGCTGGTCGACCGAGGTGTGCTGTCCAAGATGTGGGTTTTGCGCCGCGTGTTGACCCCGATGGGTACCGTCGACGGCCTCGAATTCCTGATCAACAAGCTCAAGGAATTGAAGAGCAACTCCGAGTTCTTCGACGCAATGAATACTTAGCCCGGCTCTGCTCGTCGCCCGTATGACGAGAACGATTGGGCGCGCTAAACCGTTAGCACCGTCGATCCGGTGGTTTTGCGGCCTTCAAGGTCGCGGTGCGCGCGAGCGGCCTCCCGCAGCGGGTAGGTCTGGTTGATTGCCAGCTTTACGGCTCCGCTCTGCACGACCTCGAACAGTTCCCGGGCGGCGGTCAGCAGGTCTTCGCGGCTCGCCGTGTAGGTGTTCAGAGTGGGCCGGGTCAGGAAGAGCGAGCCCTTGCCGGCGAGAATGCCGATATCGACAGGGCCGATCGCCCCTGAGGACTGCCCGAACGACACCATGAGCCCGAGCGGCGCCAAGCAATCGAGCGATTTGTAGAATGTGTCCTTGCCTACCGAATCGTAGACGACCGGCAGTTTCTTGCCTTGTGTCAGCTCGTTGACCCGGGCGACGAAATCCTCGTTCTTGTACAAGACAGGATGATCGCAGCCGTTCTGCTTTGCCAAAGCCGCTTTTTCCTCGTCGCCGACGGTGCCGATAACGGTGGCGCCGAGATGCTTTGCCCATTGACAGACGATCAGGCCGACCCCGCCGGCGGCGGCATGGATCAGGATCGTCTCGCCGCGTTTGATCGAATGGGTGCGGCGGACGAGATACCAGGCGGTCATTCCCTTCAGCATCATCGCGGCGGCCTGCTGGTCGGTGATCGCGGCAGGCACGGGAACCAGCCGGTCGGCCGGCATCACCCGCTCCTCGGCGTAAGCCCCGATCGGCCCGCCGGCATAGGCGACGCGATCGCCGGGTTTGAGCCCGCTGACCCCCGGCCCCACCTCCTCGATGACGCCGGCCGCCTCGGAGCCGAGCCCGCTCGGCATCGGCAGCGAGTAGAGGCCGCTGCGCTGATAGGTGTCGATATAGTTGAGCCCAACCGCCGTATGGCGCAGCCGGACCTGTCCCTGGCCGGGCCTGCCGACTTCGACCTGCTGCCACGACAGCACATCAGGGCCGCCGGATTTCTCGAAACGGATCGCGTAAGCCATCGCCCACTCCCCTCCGCATTGGAAAGAAGAGGACGCTAGCGCACCCGGGCGAGAGTTTCGAGCAATGTGTTGGGATCGGTCACCGGCAATGAGCAGACCGGCCCTTCGCAGATGTAAGCGGCCGGTTTCCCGTCGACGAGTGCTTTCCCGAAAGCCGGGTTGTCGGCCGGGAGCGAGCTTCCCTGTGGGACCGCGAGCACGATCCGGTTCGGTAAGGAGACGCCGTAGACAGCGCGAAGGAGCGCCTCGAAAGCGGGGTCGCCACGGTTTCCGGCGACGGCGACCTGAAGCGGCTTGGTGAGCAGCTCGATGTTGTTGAGCAAAGTCGCGAGCGGGAAGAAATTGCGCGCGACCTCTCCCGCAAACGTTTCGACGATCGCCTCGGCGCGCCGCCGATAAGCCTCTTCGCCGGTCAGGATCGCCAATCGCGTCAATACCCCGACCAAGGTGCCGTTGCCCGCCGGAACGGCGGAGTCGGCCGCGGTTTTTGCGCGCGCGATGAGCCCTTTGGTATCGTTCGCCGCAAAGAAATACCCGCCGCCTTCCTCATCCCAATAGTGACGATCGAGGATCGTGATCCAGTCGCGCGCCTGGGCCAGGAAATCTTCGTCGCCGGTGGCTTCATGCAATGCCAGCGCGGCGCGGCACAGATTGGCGTAATCATCGACACTCGAAGGATGCCGGGCTTGCCCGGCGCGCCAGCTGTGCAATAGCCGCCCGTCCACCGCGGTCATCTTGGTGCGGATGGAATCGAAGGCGTTACGGGCGAGGTCGGTCCACTCCGGCAGCTCCAGGACCAGCCCGGCATTTGCCATCGTGGCGATCATCAATCCGTTCCAGTCGGCCAGCACCTTGTCGTCCCACCCGGGCCGCACCCGCGCCTCGCGCGCCCGGATCAGGACCGCGCGGCATGCGGCGAGCTCTCGCTCGGTCTCCTCGTCGCCGAATTCCGGCATGCTCGACCGGTTGAGGATGGTCTTATCTTCCCAATTACCCTCCGCGGTTACGTCGTAGTATCGCTTGAAGAGCGCAGAGCGCTCGCCCAGCGCCGCATCGATCTCTGCTTCCGACCAGACGTAGAACTTGCCCTCTTCGTGCTCGCTGTCGGCATCGAGGCTGCTCGCGAAGCCGCCCTCGGCCGCGGCCATCTCGCGCCGCACCCATTCGAGCGTCTCGTGCACACGCTGCAGGTAGAGCGGGCTCTTGGTCTCTTGCCACACCACCACCAGCAGGTCGACCAGCTCGGCATTGTCGTAGAGCATCTTCTCGAAATGCGGCACGAGCCAGCGCGCATCGGTCGAATAGCGGGCGAACCCGCCGCCGAGATGGTCGTAAATCCCGCCCTGGCACATCGCGTCGAGGGCCTTGGTGACGGCGTCCCGGTATGGGCGCCTGACGAGTGCGTTTCCAGGCCCGCCACAGCAATTCCAAGATGCCGGTCTGCGGGAATTTCGGCGCATTGCCGATCCCGCCATGCAACTGGTCGACCTCGCGCAACAGGCGCTCGGCAATGCGGTCGAGCAATTCGGGGGTGATCGCCGCCGCCGCGCTCCGGCTTGCCCAACCGCTGCAACGCCTCGCGCAGCACGACGATATTCTTGAGGACCTTGTCGCGGTCTTGCCGGAAGGCAGTGCTCATCGCGTCGAGGACTTGGGCAAATCCCGGCCGGCCCCAGCGCTGCTCCGGCGGGAAATAGGTGCCGCCCCAAAACGGCTCGCCGTCAGGGGTCAGGAACATCGTCAGCGGCCACCCGCCCTGCTCGCCCATCAGCGCCAGCGCATGCTGGTAGATCGAGTCGAGGTCGGGCCGCTCTTCGCGGTCGACCTTGATGTTGACGAAGAGCTCGTTCATCCGCTCGGCGATTTGCGGATTTTCGAAGCTCTCATGCGCCATCACATGGCACCAATGGCAGGCCGCATAGCCGATCGACAGTAGGACCGGCTTCTGCGCGGCTTTCGCGCCGGCGAGCGTTTCCTCGCTCCAAGGCTGCCAGTGAACCGGGTTGTCCTTGTGCTGGAGGAGGTACGGGCTGGTCTCTTCGCCGAGGCGGTTGCGGTCGTGCATGATCAATCCTAGGAGCCGGGTTGCAGCCGGATAAGTTGCTGCGGGCGCGACGACGGGTTAGGGTCTCTTCGTCATATAGACACAGAACGGCGGAGGGCGTCAGCCGCTCCGCCGCAAAAACGGAGAATCCCGAATGGCCGAAAAGCCCGCCGACCCGGCGCTGTTCTACAAGCATCATATCTTCATGTGCACCAATGTGCGGCCGGCGGGCCATCCGCGAGGCTCCTGCAGCGCGCGTGCCGAACCGGCGGGCGGCGTCGAGAAATTGCGGGCCTACGCCCGCGAGAAGGCTCGGGAGTTCGGGATCGAGGGGATTCGCTGCAACGCCGCCGGCTGCCTCGACCGCTGCGAGTTCGGCCCCAACATGGTCATTTATCCCGAGGGGGTCTGGTACAAATACGAGTCGACCCAGGACATCGACGAGATCCTGGAGGTGCACGTCAAGAATGGCGGTCGCGTCGATCGGCTGATGTTGCAGCCCGACCAGCTGCCGCCGAAGCACTGAGGGGCGCAGCGCTAACCGACACGATTTTCGCCCCGGCGACAGCGCCGGGGATCGGAGCGGTCGCGGTGATCCGGGTATCCGGACCTGCCGCGGGACGGGCCGTCGCGGCCTTCACCGGCAGTCTGCCGCCGCCACGCTTGGCGAGGCATAGCCGGTTCTGCGACCCGGCTACCGGCGAACCGCTCGATGACGGGCTGGTGCTGTGGTTCCCGGCGTCCGCGCAGCGCCACCGGCGAGGATGTCGCCGAATTTCATCTGCACGGCAGCCGCGCCGTGCTTGCTGCCATGGCGCAGGCGTTGCGCGGGCTCGGACTGCGGCTTGCCGAGCCCGGCGAGTTCACCCGGCGCGCGTTTCTGAACGGCAAGCTCGACCTGACCCAGGCCGAGGCGATCGCCGATCTCGTCGCCGCCGAAACCGAAGCGCAGCGCCGCCAGGCCCTGCGCCAGCTCGACGGCGAACTGGGCGGCCTCTACCGCGGCTGGAGCCGGCGCTTGACCCGCGCGCTCGCTCATCTCGAAGCCGCGATCGATTTTCCCGACGAGGATCTGCCGCCGGAGATCGAGACCGGGATCGCGAACGAAATTGCCGTCCTGTCGGCCGAGATCGACAATCATCTCGCCGACGGCCATCGCGGCGAAAGGCTGCGCGACGGGATCGATGTCGCGATCATCGGGCCGCCGAACGCAGGAAAATCGAGCCTGTTGAACCGGCTCGCTCGGCGCGACGCGGCGATCACCTCGCCGATCCCCGGCACCACCCGCGACGTGATCGAGGTCGCGATCGATCTGCAGGGTTATCCGGTCGTGCTCTCCGATACCGCCGGCCTTCGCGAGAGCGAAGACCCGATCGAGCAGGAGGGGCTGCGGCGCGCGCTGCGGCGCGCCGATGAAGCGGAGCTGAGGCTCTTCGTTTTCGAGGCCGGCGCCTGCGCCGCCTATCGATGGTCGCGACCCGACACATTGCTGATCGCGAACAAGATCGATCTCATCGAGGCGCCTGATCTCCCGGCAGGCTCGATTCCCATTTCGGCTGTGACCGGCGAAGGGCTCGATACGCTGATGGCGGCGCTCGGCGAACAAGTCGCGCAGCGCTACCGCATCGAAGGCCCGGTCCTGACCCGGGCGCGTCATCGCCAAGCATTGGAGGAGTGCTCGGCCGGCGCTGAGCCGGTCGCTCACCGCCCCGCTCCCCGAGCTGCGCGCCGAAGACCTGCGCCTCGCCCTGCGCAGCCTCGGCCGCATCACCGGCGCCGTCGACATCGAAGACCTGCTCGACACCATCTTCCGCGATTTTTGTATCGGGAAGTAAGACAGCAGCTTTGGTAGAGTATTTATGTCATTCCGGGGCGCAGCGAAGCTGCGAGCCCGGAACCTATGAACACCGACCTTTGCTTTTTTCTTGATAGATCCGTGTTCATGGGTTCCGGGCCCGGCCCTTCGGGCCGTCCCGGAATGACAGGATGAGGGCGGAGTGCCGTATTACGTCTATCTGCTCGCGAGCCGCAGGCATGGGACGCTATATCTCGGCGTGACAAACGACCTCGTGCGGCGCATGCATCAGCATAAATCCCGGGTCGTTCCGGGCTTCAGCGCCAGATACGGCGTCGATCGGCTGGTTTGGTTCGAGACTCACGAGGATCCGACACAAGCAATCACACGCGAGAAGGCGCTCAAAAAGTGGCGGCGGGATTGGAAAATCCAGCTGATTGAAGAGATGAATTCGGAGGGGCGCGATCTCTCCTCGATGCTCGTCGACATGGCGCGGCCCGATCCATAGATTCTCCGACATGAAGGACCATTACGAAGTTATCGTGGTCGGCGGGGGGCATGCCGGGTGCGAGGCGGCGGCGGCGGCGGCGCGGCTCGGGGCGCGCACGGTGCTGTTGACGCACAAGCGGGCGACGATCGGGGAGATGTCGTGCAATCCGGCGATCGGCGGGCTCGGCAAGGGGCATCTCGTGCGCGAGATTGATGCGCTCGACGGCGTCATGGGCCGGGCAATCGACCGGGCCGGCATCCAATTCCGCATCTTGAACCGCAGCAAAGGGGCGGCCGTGCGGGGTCCGCGCGCCCAGGCCGACCGGAAATTGTACCGTGGCGCGATGAGCGAGCTTCTCGCCGAAACGTCCGGTCTCGAAATCGTCGAGGGGGCGGCGGAGGATCTATTGCTTGACGGCGCGGGCCGGGTCCGCGGCCTCGTGCTCGGCGACGGCAGGCGGATCGAGGCGGGCCGCGTCGTGCTGACGACGGGCACATTTCTGAACGGGCTGATCCACATCGGGGAAGAAAAGATCCCGGCGGGCCGGGTCGGAGAGCGCCCCTCTCTCGGCCTGTCGCAAACTCTCGGGCGCCGCGGATTTGCGCTTGGCCGCCTCAAGACAGGCACACCGCCGCGGCTCGACGGGCGGACGATCGATTGGGCCGGGCTCGACGTGCAGCCCGGCGACGACCCGCCGCCGCCGTTCTCTTTCCTCACCGACCGGATTGTGACGCCGCAGGTCGCCTGCCACATCACCACTACGACGCCGGAGACGCATGCCGTGATCCGCGGCAATCTGCACCGCTCGCCGATGTATTCCGGGCAGATCGGCAGCACCGGGCCGCGCTATTGCCCGTCGATCGAGGACAAGGTGGTGCGCTTTGCCGAGCGCGAACGGCACCAGATCTTTCTCGAGCCGGAGGGGCTCGACGACGACACGGTCTATCCGAACGGCATCTCGACCTCATTGCCGCGCGAGGTGCAGGAGGCGATGCTGCGCACCATCCCAGGCCTCGAACGGGCTGCGATGCGCCGCCCGGGTTATGCGATCGAGTACGATTTCGTCGACCCGCGCGAGCTTCATCCGAGCCTGGAAACCCGGCGGATCCCCGGCCTCTATCTGGCGGGCCAGATCAACGGCACGACCGGGTATGAGGAAGCTGCGGCGCAAGGCCTGATCGCCGGGCTCAACGCCGCCCTCGCGGCGGCAGGGGGCGAGCCGCTCGTGCTCGACCGCGCCGACGCCTATATCGGCGTGCTGATCGACGATCTGGTGACCCGCGGCACCAGCGAGCCCTACCGCATGTTCACCTCGCGCGCCGAATACCGGCTCACCTTGCGGGCCGACAATGCCGACCAGAGGCTGACCCCGATCGGTTTGCGCCTGGGCTGCGCCGGGCGAGAGCGCGAGCGGTCCTTTACTGCGAAGATCACGGCACTGGGCGAAGCGCGCCGGCAATTGGCGGAATTGCGGCTGACGCCGCCGGCATTGCAGCGCCATGGGATCACAGTAAACGAGGACGGCGTCCCGCGCAGCGCTTCGGAGCTGCTGGCCTATCCGGGGATCGACCTCGCGCGGCTGGCAAAGGTTTGGCCCGAGCTCGGGTCGATCGCTCCCGAGATCGCCGAGCAGCTCGAAATCGACGCGCGCTACGCCGGTTATCTCGAACGGCAGGAGCGCGATATCGCCGCCTTTCGCCGCGACGAGGCGCTGCTGCTCCCGGTGGAACTGGATTATGCCTCGGTCGGCAGCCTGTCGCGCGAGATTTGCGACAAGCTCGCCGCGGCACGGCCGGCTACCTTGGGCGCTGCAGCCCGAATTTCCGGGGTCACCCCGGCCGCGCTCGTGGCGCTGCTGAAGCATGTTAAGCGGCGTGTCGGTACCCTCACCCACCCAGCTCTGCGAGCCCTCTCCCGCAATGCGGGAGACGGGTGAGGGCGAAGCGGCGTGAGTGTGCCGCTCGGCCCGGAGGGGTTTGCCGAGCTTGTTCCTGTTTCACGTGAAACACTCTCCCGGCTCGAGGCTTACGCGCAGCTGCTGATCCGGTGGTCGGCGCGCATCAACCTCGTCGGCCGCGACACGCTCCCTGATCTGTGGCGCCGGCATATCCTCGATTCGGCGCAGCTTTACCGTTGGGTCCCGGGTTCCGCCGGCAACCTGATCGACCTCGGCAGCGGCGCCGGCCTGCCGGGGCTCGTGCTGGCAATCCTCGGTGTCCCCGGTGTCGAGCTGATCGAAGCCGATTCGCGCAAAGCCGCCTTTCTGCGCGAGGCGGCGCGAATAGCCGAAGCCGATGTGACGATCCGCGCCTGTCGGGTTGAGGCGGTCCCGCCGCATCCGGCCGATGTGGTAACGGCGCGGGCCTGCGCCCCGCTCGACCGCCTGCTCGGTCTCGCCGAGCGTTTCCTGGCCCTGGACACGCTCTGCCTGTTTCCGAAGGGGGAGCGGTTCGCGGATGAATTGACCGCCGCGCGCAAAGCCTGGACAATGAACGTGTCGGTCGAACCGAGCCTGTCCGACCGGCGGGGGGTCATTCTTCGCTTGCAACAGGTTGCCCGTGAGCCTCGCCAGGCTTGAGGCGGAGGCGCGCGCCGGCCCGGCGGCGCGCCGCGCGCGCATTGTCGCGCTCGCCAACCAGAAGGGCGGGGTCGGCAAGACGACCACCGCGATCAACCTCGCGACGGCGCTCGCGGCCACGGGCCGCCGTGTGCTGGTCATCGACCTCGATCCACAAGGGAATGCCAGCACCGGCCTCGGCGTCGAGCGCACCGCGCGGGCGATGACGAGCTACGAGCTGATCCTCGGCGAGGCGGAGCTCGATCAGGTCGTCGTAACGACCGGGATCCCGCGGCTGTCGATCGTTTCGGCCTCCCAGGATCTGGCCGGCGCCGAGCTGGAATTTGCCGGGCGGGAGCGGCGCGAGTTTCTGTTGAGCCGGGCGATCCGCAGCCGGTTGCGCGATTACGACGAGGTGCTGGTCGATTGCCCGCCTTCGTTGAACCTGCTGACCATCAATGCGCTCGTGGCAGCCAATTCGGTGCTGGTGCCCTTGCAATGCGAATTCTACGCGCTCGAAGGGCTGACCCAGCTGATGCGCACGATCGAACGGGTGCAACGTGCCCTCAACCCCCGCCTCGAATTGCAGGGTGTCGTATTGACGATGTACGACCAGCGCAACAATCTCTGCGACCAGGTCGCCGCCGATGTGCGCGGCCATTTCGGCGCCAAGGTCTTCGACACGATGATCCCGCGCAATGTGCGGGTCGCCGAGGCGCCGTCCCACGGCAAGCCGGTGCTGATCTATGATCAGGGATGCGCCGGCTCGCAAGCCTATATGCGGCTCGCTGCCGAGATGCTGCGGCGCACCGCGCCGGCGGCGCGATGAGCGAGCGCGCGAGACGGCTGCCGCTCGGCCGCGGGCTGGCGGCGCTGTTCGGCGAGACCGATAATGTCCGGCCGGCCGATCAGGAACTGCAGCGCCGGGTGCCGGTCGAGCGGATCCGCCCCGGGGCTTTTCAGCCGCGGCAGCGTTTTGCCGAGGCCGAGCTCGACGCCCTCGCCCAGTCGATCCGCGAAAAGGGCATCCTGCAGCCCTTGCTGGTGCGGCCCGTGGCGGAGGAGGAAGCGGATTTTGAGCTTGTCGCCGGCGAGCGGCGGTGGCGGGCGGCGCAGCGCGTCGGCCTGCACGAGGTCCCGGTCATCGTCCGCACGCTCGCCGATTCCGAGGCGCTGGAGATCGCCTTGGTCGAGAACTTGCAGCGCGAGGATCTGTCGCCTTTGGAAGAGGCGGAAGCCTATAGCCGCCTGATGGAGGAGTTCGGCCGGACCCAAGGAAGCCTCGCCGAGGCGGTCGGCAAGAGCCGCAGCCATGTCGCCAACACCTTGCGGCTGCTGACCTTGCCGGAGCCGGTGCGCCGCCGTCTCGACGATGGCGAGCTTTCGGCCGGGCATGCGCGAGCCCTCCTCGCCGCTCCGGACCCGGCGGCGCTCGCCACCGAAGTCATGCGCCGCGGCCTCAATGTCCGCGCCACCGAGAAGCTGGTCCAGCGCCGGTCCGCCATGCCGCCCCCGAAGCGCCGCCCGCGCGACGCCGACAGCTTAGCGCTCGAACGCGAGCTCGGTATTCGCCTCGGGCTCCGTGTCACGATCACGCAGAGAAGGCGCGGCGGCGCGCTGACCCTGCATTATGCGAGCCTCGATCAGCTCGACCGGGTGCTGAGCCTGCTTCGCGCCGGCTGAGCCCCTTCGGGGCTCGGTTGGCTTATTTGCGATTACCGGCGTGCCTCCTGCGCGACCCGCAGCATCGCCTCGCGGCAGATCGTCTCCGCCGGATAGCCCGTGGTCTTGATGTCGAGCTCGGCTCGGGCGATGCGATCGAGCTGCGGCCGCAGCCGCGCCTCGCTCCACAGCCCGAGCTGCCGCCGGAAGCTGTCTTCCTGCTTGAAGAAGATCGGCGGGCGGGCGGCGCGGATTGCCGCGTCGATCGGGGTACCTGCGGCAACCCGGGCGGCCAGAACGTGCAGGCGTTGGAGGTGGCGCAGCAATGCCCGAACGATCGAGACCGGCAACTCTCCCTCCTGGAGGACGCGGCCGAGGACGCGCTCGACCCTGGCTGCATCACCCTCGGCCGCAGCCATTACCGCGTCATCGAGCTCGAGCGCGGCGCTGTCGCTGATCGAGAGCCGCGCGTCCTCGAGCTCGACCCGCCCGCCGTCCCCGGCATAGAGCGCAAGCTTTTCGAGCTCGGAACGGGTCAGCTGCCGGTCACTCCCGAGATGCTCGACAAGAAATTGCCCGGCGTCGCGCGATGCGGTCACCCTATGCGCCGCCAAAGTCTCTCGTATCACCGCCGCGAGGTCGCGCGGCGTGTCCGGGTAACAAGCAATCGCCGCGCCGGCCGGGGCCGCTTCGAATGCGCGACGTAACGCCGAGCGCTGTGACAGGTCGCCGGCCTCGGCAATTGTCAGTGCGTCGTCGGACGCGGTCGCCAGAAATTCGGCGAACAATTTCGCGAGCGCGTCCACGGCGCCGCGCACGCGCACCACCCGTCGGCCGCCAGTAAAGCTCAGCTGGGCGGCTTCGTCGACAAGCCGGGCAGGATCGGCCGCCAGGGCGGCGGCGCTCAGATCGGCGACCCGAAACGGGTCCTTGAGGTCGGGGCAGACCGAACGGGCGACTATGCCGGCGCGCTCGCGCACCAGTCCCTCATCCGGACCGTAAAGCAAGACCGCGCGGATCTCCGGGTCGGGCCGTTGCAAGAATGCGGCAATCCGGGACGACGCCAGCTTCATTTCGGCTCAGCCGGGCTTCCCACTTTTCTCGGCGCTGCGGCGCTGCAGGAACAACGTCAACCGCGTCACGATCTCCTCATTGAGCTCGGCGACACTGCGGACCGCCGCATCATCCTCGGCGACAACCGTCGAATACTGGTTCGGGTTGAGGTCGAACGTGTTGGCGACGTGCACGGTGGTGGCGAGAAGATTATTCCCGCTCTGCACATCGACCAGGTAATAGGTCGCGTAGACGTCCAGCTTGCCGAGGGTGGCCAATCCTTGGGACTGAATGCCGAGATTGCTGAGATAGCTGGCGAGCGTCGTCTTGAGGCGATAGCGCTCGGGGGTCGGCTCACCCGTCGGGTTCAGCGAATTGCGCAGCGCGATCTCGAGACGCTGGCCAATGCGCTCCAGGATCGGATCGACGCGGATCGCGCGCAATTCCACGCTCGCCGGGCCGGACGCGACATCGGCATAGAGCGGCGTCCAGCCGCAACCGGAGAATGCCGGCGCGGCCAACATGACAAGCGCCGACAATACGCAGGAAATCCTCACGCGACGATATTGACGATGCGGTTCGGCACGACGATGACTTTGCGCGGCGGGCGGCCTTCGAGCCAGCGAAGCACCTGCGGCAGTCCGAGAGCGGCGCTCTCGACCCCGGCGCGCTCCGTGTCCCGTGCGATGTCGATCGTCGCCCGCAATTTGCCGTTGACCTGGACGGCGATCGTCACCTGCTCGTCCCGGGTCAATTCCGGGTCCGCCTCTGGCCATCGCTGATCGGCGAGCAGGCCGGCGCCTCCCAAGGTCAGCCACATCTCCTCGGCAAAGTGCGGCATCATTGGCCCGAGCAGGCGCGCCAGGGTTTCGAGACCCTCGCGAAACACCTCGGCCGCGCCGCGCTCGTCCGCCGGGAGCTCGTCCAGCGCATTGGTCAATTCGCGAATCCGCGCGACCGCGCGATTGAAGCGGAACTTGTCGAGATCGTCGGTGACCGCGGCGATCGTCTTGTGCGTGGTGCGGCGGATCGCGTCCAGCGCGGGCGACAGGTCCGGCGGGATTGGCGAGCCGGCGGGCGGGAGGCCGACAGGCGGCTCGCTCGCCATCCGCCACAGGCGGTTGACATAGCGCCAGATCCCCTCGATCCCGGTTTCCGTCCATTCGAGGTCGCGCTCCGGCGGGCTGTCGGACAACAGATAGAGCCGCGCCGTGTCGGCCCCGTAGGTTTCGACGATCGCGTCGAGGCCGACCACGTTCTTTTTGGATTTGCTCATCTTTTCGGAGCGGCCGGCGGTCACCGGGCGGCCCGCGGCATCGACCGGCATCCCGTCGGCGGCGGTCTCGACCTCCTCCGGGAAGAGCCATTCCCCGGTCGCGCTCTGATAGGTCTGATGACAGACCATGCCTTGCGTGAAGAGCCCCGCAAAGGGCTCGTCGAGATCGAGATAGCCGCACTGCTTCAATGCCCGGGTGAAGAAGCGGGAATAAAGAAGATGCAGCACCGCGTGCTCGACACCGCCGATGTACTGGTCGACCGGCATCCAGTAATCGACCTCACCACGCTCGAATGCGGCCGGCGAGCGTGCCGAGCAGAAGCGCAGGAAATACCACGAGGATTCGAAGAACGTGTCGAAGGTGTCGGTCTCTCGGCGGCCCGGCCTGCCGCAGCGCGGGCAATCGACATGCTTCCAGGTCGGGTGGTGGTCGAGCGGATTGCCCGGGACATCAAAGCTGACATCCTCGGGCAGCTTGACCGGCAGATCCTCCGCGGGCACCGGGACGATGCCGCATTCATTGCAATGCACCACCGGGATCGGGCATCCCCAATAGCGCTGCCGCGACACCCCCCAGTCACGCAGCCGGTAGACCGTCGTGCGCTCGCCGCGGCCAAGCTGCTCGAGCCGCTCCCCGGCAGCCCGCTTTGCCTCGGCAACCGGCAGCCCGTCGAGAAAGGCGGAGTTGAACAATGTGCCGTCCTCGACAAAAGCCGTGTCGCCGACCGTGAACCGGGCCGGGTCCGCGCCCGTCGGGAGGACGACCGGGATCACCGGCAGCCGGTATTTGCGGGCGAATTCGAGGTCGCGCTGGTCGTGCGCCGGGCAGCCGAAAATGGCGCCGGTGCCGTATTCCATCAGCACGAAATTGGCGACGTAGATCGGGACCTTGCGGGTCTCGTCGAACGGATGCACCGCTTCGAGCCCGGTCGGCGTAGCCGCGTTTCTCGGCGGTCTCGATAACCGCTTCGCTGGTGCCCATGCGGTTGCATTCGGCGATAAAGCCGGCAAGCGCTGGATCCTTCTCGGCGAGGCGCAGGGCCAACGGGTGGTTCGGCGAGACCGCCAGGAATGACGCGCCAAACAGCGTGTCCTGCCGCGTCGTGAAGACCTCGACGCGCTCGCCACTTCCGGCAATCGGAAAGAACACGCGCGCGCCTTCCGAGCGGCCGATCCAGTTCTCCTGCATCAGCCGGACGCGGTCCGGCCAGCGTTCGAGCCCGGCGATCGCGTCTAGCAATTCCTCGGTGAAGGCGGTGATGCGGAGAAACCACTGCGACAGCAGGCGCTTTTCGACGATTGCTCCCGATCGCCAGCCGCGGCCGTCGATCACCTGCTCGTTGGCCAGGACGGTGTTCTCGACCGGGTCCCAATTGACCCATGACTCCTTGCGGTAGGCGAGCCCCGCCGCCAGGAAGTCGAGGAACATCTTCTGCTCGTGGCGGTAATATTCCGGGTGGCAGGTGGCGATCTCGCGCGCCCAGTCATAGGCAAAGCCCATGCGCTGGAGCTGCGCCCGCATCGTCGCGATGTTGTCATAGGTCCAGGCGGCGGGATGGATCTTTTCCGCAATCGCCGCATTCTCGGCCGGCAAGCCGAAGGCGTCCCAGCCCATCGGGTGGAGCACGTTGAACCCCTGGGCCCGCCGATAACGCGCGACGAGATCGCCCATCGTATAGTTCCGCACATGCCCGACATGGAGCTTGCCGGACGGGTACGGGAACATCTCCAGGACGTAGTATTTCGGCCGGCCGGGTTGGGCTGCGGCCTCAAACAGCCGCTGCTCGCGCCAGATGCGCTGCCATTTGGCTTCGGTTTCTCGGAAATTGTATCGCGACATGGTTGGGGATCTGGCTCGATTTGTGCCGCCGCGCAAGCCTGCTATTCACGCCCGAGCAAAAGCGCGGGGCGCGGTCAACTCGGCGCCGAGGCCCAAGCGCGCTTGAGCTGACGCGCCCGGTTCAGAATTGCGTTTTCCAGATCGGTCTCGACCTGCCGCGCGATCGTGGTTTCCGACCACCGGCCGTCCTTCGAGAGCACCTGGCGATCCACCGTCACCGTGACCGAATCGGACCGCAATGCCCGTGCCAGGATAAACACGTTGACCTTCAAACGCTCGTTCGGCTTGCCCGGCGGCGAGTACCATTCGGTCACGATCGAGCCGGTGAGCGGATCCTCCGAGGAATATTTGACAAAGTCGAGCGTATCGAGCGCCGCTTGCCACAGGATCGGGCTGACCGTTCTGCCGGTCTGCGGCCCGGGCTCTTTGACCAACTCCTTCTTGGCCAGCCCGAGAAGCGTCAGAATGTTCGAACTCGGTATCGATCTCCTCGGGCTCGCTGGCCGCAGCCTGTTGGGCTTGCCCCGCTTGTTGCTGCACCGGCTGGCTCGCCGTGCAGGCGGCGAGGGTCAACGAAAGGCTTGCGGCGAGGGCGGCGGACGGGCGGTAATGGACGAGCATCGCGTGATCTTTGCCAGGAATGGAGCTGCTATGGAAGGGGCTATCGCGGCCAATCTGGCCGTCGTCCGGGAGCGGATCGAGGCGGCAGCGCGGTCGGCCGGCCGAGCGCCTGAGAGCGTCAGCCTCGTCGCCGTCAGCAAGACCCATCCGGCCCTATCGGTGCGCGCCGCGCTGCTGGCGCAGCATCGCGTTTTTGGCGAGAACCGGGTCCAGGAAGCAGAGGCGAAATACCCGGAATTGCGGGAATCGTTTCCCGACCTCGCCTTGCACCTGATCGGCCCGCTGCAGACCAACAAGGTGCGCGACGCGCTGGCAAATTTCGACGTTATCGAGACCGTCGACCGGCCTCGCCTCGCCCATGCTCTGGCGAAGGAGATGGAGCACAGCGGCCGCCGGCCGCCTTGCCTGATCGAGGTCAACACCGGCGAGGAGGCGCAAAAGGCCGGCGTCTTGCCGGCCGAAGCGGACGGGTTCGTCACCGAATGCCGGGACCGCCTCGGCCTGCCGATCATCGGCCTGATGTGCGTTCCGCCGCTCGACGAAGAGCCGGCGCCGCATTTCGCCCTGCTGCGCGAAATCGCGCGGCGCAACGGCCTCGCGGTCTTGAGCATGGGGATGAGCGCCGATTTCGAAAAAGCGATCCGCTTCGGCGCGACCCACGTCCGGGTCGGCACCGCGATCTTCGGCGCCCGCGGGACCGGCTAAAGGAAATGGCCGCTGCGGGTGGCCTTGGTCAAAAGATAGCGGGCGTTGTGGCCGTTTGACGGGAAGACGTGCGGCACGCGCTCGGCGACCCGGATGCCGTAGCGCTCGAGTGCCGCGACCTTGTCGGGATTGTTGGTCAGCAGGCGGACGATGCCGAACCCGAGCTGGCGAAGCATATCCGCCGCGGGCAGATAGACCCGCTCGTCGGCGTCGAAGCCCAGCTGCTCGTTGGCGTCGAGCGTGTCGAACCCGGCATCCTGCAGCCGGTAGGCCCGGAGCTTGTTGACGAGGCCGATGCCGCGCCCCTCCTGGGCGAGGTAGAGCAGCACCCCGCCGCCTGCCTGGGCGATCGCCGCGATGCCGCCGCGCAGCTGGTCGCCGCAATCGCAGCGCAAGCTGGCGAGCAGGTCGCCGGTGAAGCACTCCGAGTGGAGCCGCACCAACACCGGCGCTGAGGGATCGGGAGACCCGATCAGGATCGCGAGGTGCTCGAGCCCACCGTCGCGCGGCCGAAACGCGATCAGCCGCGCATTTTCGGCATCGGCTAGCGGCACGCGGGCCTCCGCAACGCGCTCCAGCCCCGCTGTTGCCGCATCGCGCTGGTAGACGGCGGCGGCGTCGATCACGGCAATGCCGCCGCAGCGCTCGGCTTCCGCGATATCGCTGGGGCCAGCCCGCAAAACCAGCGCGGCCGGCAATAGCGAGGCAAGCTTGGCGAGCGCCACCGCCGCGAGCGCGCCGCCTTTCGCCGGCAGCGGCTTGGGGCCGAACCCGGGCGGCTCCGCTCCGAGCGAGGCCCCGGGATCGGCAAGGTTGCGGATCACCGCGGGCGGCAAATCCGATGAAACGGAGATCGTCAATGCCCCCGACAGCTCGTCGCGCGGGGCAAGCCCGAGCGCCACGGCGCGGCGGCGGGTCAGCACGACGCGCGCCGGCGCACCGCACACCTCGCGCAGCCGAGCCAAATTCTGCTCGGTGACGAGCTCGGCGGCGATCGCAAAGACGCTGATCCCGTCATCCCGGATCAGGACCGGCTCGCCCCGGCGCAGCGCGGTGACCGCTTCGCCGAGAGCCCGGCCAGTGCTCGGCCGCGGCGCCGAGAGGCCGGGCTTCGCCGTTTCGGCTTCGGCTCTATTGGACTGGAGCACGCACTCCTCCTTCGCCGCCATCATATGGCGCGCCGCCGCGCTCTCCAGCAATCTTATTCGACCTCACCTATGCGGGCGGGCGAGAGCAGCAGAGCGACATCTGCGACAAAGGAAAAGCCGAGCAGGCCAAGCGCGATAGCGCAAACCGCGGCGGCCCAGCTCGGCGTGGTGGCGGGGGCCAGCGCCATGATCAGCGCGATGCTCTGGATCACGGCAACCGTCTTGCGGCGCCGGTCGGCAAAGCAGCAAGACGGCAGGGGGCGCTGCAGCAGCGGCACCAGCCATCCCGCGGCGAGGTAAAGGTAGCGCATCCCCCCGATCGCGAGGACCCAGTAGGGGACCGCCGAAGCTTTGGCCACCGTCGTCGCCAGAACGAGGATGGCGAAGGCGTCCACCTCCATATCGAACCGTGCGCCGAAGGCCGATGCCAGGCCCTGGCGCCGGGCCGCCCAGCCATCGGCGCCGTCGAGCAGCAGGGCGGCCAGCGCGATGGCCGCGAGAAGCCACCGTTCCGGGGCTCCGAGTGGATCGGGATCGATGGCGCGGGCGGCGATCAGGCAGGCAATTCCCGCCCGAACCAGCGTAATCCGGTTGGCCGTGCCCAGGCGGGGGTGCGGGTGGTAGCTGGCCAGCCCGCGCTCGACCCCGAACAGCAAACCGGCGAACAGCAAGAGGCCGCTCAGGGCAGCTCCGGTGCCGACCACCCCCCAAAGCACCGGAACGAGTGTCGCGGCGATGGCGAGGCCGAGCGCACGCGCAACCACCGAGCGTGCCTCGCGCATCAGCGCAGGGGTGGCTGGCATCGGGGGAGAGGCGGTCAGGATCGACATTGTCATGGGTTTGGTGTATCTCGCGATGGTGCCGTGCCGGGACCCGATCGACAAGCAGCCCTCCGCCAAGACTGCCCTCGGGCCGGATTTATTCGATGAGTGACGCGCGGGCGTTTTGGGTGGTGCAGCCGGGCCGCGGCGAAATCAGGCCGCAGCCGCTGCGCCCGCCCGTTCCGGGCGAATTGCTGGTCCGCACCGTCGCGAGCGCCGTCAGCAGGGGCACCGAAAGCCTGGTGTTCCGCGGCGAGGTGCCGCAGAGCGAATGGCGGCGGATGCGCTGCCCGTTTCAGGAGGGGGAATTCCCGGCCCCCGTCAAATACGGCTACGCCGCCGTGGGCATCGTCGAGGATGGCCCCGCCGCTCAGATCGGGCATCGCGTCTTCTGCCTTCATCCTCATCAGGACCGCTTTGTCGTGCCTGAGGATGCCGTCCTGGCCGTCCCGGACGAGGTCCCAAATCGTCGCGCAACCCTGGCCGCCAATATGGAGACGGCAGTCAACGGGCTATGGGACGCCGCGCCCGGGCCGGGAGACAGGATCGCGGTGATCGGCGCCGGCGTGGTGGGGTGCCTCGTCGCTGCGCTGGCGGCGCGGCTCCCCGGAGCGGAGGTCGAGCTGATCGATATCGATGACAATCGCGAGCGCATTGCGAGCCGGCTGGGCTGCCATTTCGCCCCGCCGCACGAGGCGCGTGGCGAAGCCGACCTCGTCATTCACGCTAGCGGAGCGCCGGACGGGCTCGCAACCGCACTCGCAATCGCGGGCGAGGAGGCGACAATCGTCGAGATGAGCTGGTACGGCACCCGCTCGGTTCCGTTGGCGCTCGGCGGCGCCTTTCATTCCCGGCGGCTCACGGTGCGGTCGTCGCAGGTCGGGGCGGTCCCCGCCGCCCGGCAGCGGCGCTGGTCCCGCCGCCGGCGCTTAGGGCTTGCGATGTCGCTGCTGCGCGATCCGGCATTCGATGTTCTGCTCTCGGGCGAGAGCCCGTTTGCCGAAATGCCAGAGCTGATGGCGCGACTGGCGGCGGAGCCCGGCGGCGCGCTCTGCCATACCGTGTCCTATGGTCGAGATTGAGGCGATCGGCATGTACAGCATCACCGTCAGCCATCATTTCATGGCCGCCCACAGCCTCGCCGGGGAGGTCTTCGGCCCGGCCCAAGGGCTGCACGGCGCGACCTACGTCGTCGAGGCGGAGCTGCGCCGCTCGGCGCTCGATGCCGACGGCATCGTCTGCGATATCGGCCGCGCGCTCGACCTGCTGAAGGCGGTGCTCGTGGAATTCGATTACCGCAACCTCGACGACGTGCCCGAATTTCGCGGACGGAACACGACGACCGAGGTTCTCGCCGGCGAAATTCATCGGAGGCTGGCCGCTCGGATCACGGCGGGAGAGCTCGGCGACGGAGGCATCACCAGCCTGAGGGTCGTCTTGCGGGAAACCCCGGTAGCCTGGGCCGCTTATGATGCGCCTCTCGGATGACCGCGCGCCGATCCCTGGAGCCGAGGCCGCTGCGCCGCCTGTTTTTGGCACCGGAGGGTGGCGCGCTGTATAACGGGCCGATGAAGGCGCTCACGAACGGCTCACGCCGCCCGGCCTATGCGAGCGCCGCGGCGAGCGCTCAGCTGGACCTCTTCGTCGCCGGCGCTGACCGGACGGAACGGGGTTCTGCCGGGCATCCGATTCGACGCGACCTGGAATGCGCATCACTCGACGACAATAGTCTGATCGCCGCAATCAACGAGGCGAGGATCTCGGATGTGCTCGCGCTGGCCGCCGAAGCGGGCCGGCGCAGATCGACCGCAGCAATCCCCGCTCTCGAAGCGCTCTGTCGGCGCTTTTCCGGTTTCGGCGCCGATCGGATCGTGCCCGAACAGGCCGCCGCAATCGATGCGCTCGCCGCGGTCGGCGGTCGCGATGCGGCCCTCACGGTCGCCCGGTTGATCGTCGGCAGAGCCGTGCAGGGGCCATGTCTGCGGAACGCGGTTTCCGCCGCTGCGGGGCTGCGGGCCAGACTTCCGGCCGCCATGCTTCCGGAGCTGCTGCATCATGAGGACCCGCGAATCCGCGCCGATGGCTGCCGGTGTTCTCACGGTTGCCGGGAGGCCATTCCCCGGTTGCGCGACCTGCTCAACGACCTTCACCCGGAAGTTCGGACGGCAGCCGCCTGCGCTCTCGGGCAAATGGGGCACAGCGAGGCACGCGCGCTTCTCGCCCATTGCCTGCGGGAGACGCCGTCGGCCGAAGTGATCGACGCGATTGCTGCGATCGCCGACGAGGGGTGCATAATTCTGCTCGGGCGGGTCGCGCGTACCGTGCCGAGCCTGACCGAGCCGGTGCTCGACGCGCTCGATGCGATCGATCACCCTCGTGCGGTCAAAATCGCTGCCGATGTCCGCACGAGCTGGCCAGGATGACTTCACACCAAATGCTGGGTTTTCGCCGGAGCCGGTAACCATGACACTGCATCGTTTCGCGTGCGCCGCTGTGGCGCTTGCCGTCCTTGCCGCCGTTGCGCCATTCGGGCGGAGCGATGCGGCAACCAACCAGGTGATCGATATGCCAGACGGATTGAAGTACACCGACAGCAAAACCGGCGAGGGCGCGGCCGCCGCGGCGGGCCAGAAGGTGTCAGTGCATTACACCGGCTGGCTGTCGGACAATGGCGCCAAGGGCAAGAAGTTCGACAGCTCGGTCGACCGCGGCCAGCCGTTTCAGTTCACGCTGGGGGCGCATCAGGTGATCGCCGGCTGGGACGAGGGGGTTGCCGGAATGAAGGTCGGCGGCAAGCGCACCTTGGTCATCCCGCCCGAATTGGGCTACGGGGCGCGCGGCGCCGGCGGCGTCATACCGCCCAACGCCACGCTGATCTTCGATGTCGAGCTTCTCGGCGTGCAATAACAACCTCGCTGCTCAGTGATTGAGCAAATGAGCGCCGAGCGCCCAGGATCCCCCTCGAACCACGTCCGAGGGTAGGCGGACCGGTCCCAAATCTTGGCACGGCCCTTGCTCCTCTATGCCGCGTGGGTGTTCGAGCCCATCGCGGAAAGGACGATCGATGGGCCTATCTTCAGAGAAACCGGCCGCCACGGCTCCGAGCCCATCGCGTCTGTGCTCGTGGGCGGTGCTCGCATTCTGCGCTGCTCTGCTGCCGGGCGCGGCAGCCTGGGCCGGCGGCACCCTGGTCGTCGGGATGACCGCGGGCGATCTGCCGGTGACGACCGGCAATCCGGACCAGGGCTTCGAAGGCTACCGCTTCGTCGGCTACAACTTATACAACTCGCTGGTGCTGTGGGACCTGTCGGGAGCCGGCGACAAGGCCGCCGAGATCAAGCCCGGCCTCGCTACCGAATGGCATGTCGACGAAGCCGACAGCAAGCGCTGGATCTTCACCCTGCGCCAGGGCGTCAAGTGGCACGACGGCTGCCCGTTCACCGCCGACGATGTGGTGTGGAACTTCGGTTACAACAGCGACGACAAGGCGCCGCAGTTCAATGCGGCGCAGTTCGCCCAGACGCGGGCCTATCTCGGAACCTATGCCGGGGTCGAAAAGATCGACGACCATACGGTCGCTTTCACCACCAAGGTGCCTGACGCGCTCTTTCCCTACATGATGAGCTACGTGCTGATGATCAGCCCGTGCCGCGCCAAGGAGGTCAACAACAACTGGACCGAATACGCGCTGAAGCCGTCGGGCACCGGTCCCTACAAATTCGACAAGATGGTGCCGCACCAACGGCTGGAGTTCGTCCCCAATAACGAATATTGGGACAAGGCGCGTGTGCCAAAACAGGACCGGCTCGTCCTGCTGCCGATGCCGGAAGCCTCGACCCGCACCGCCGCGCTGCTGTCGGGCCAGGTCAACTGGATCGAGGCGCCGTCGCCCGACGCGGTCGACCGGCTCAAAGCCGCCGGGATGAAGATCGTCACCCGCGTCTATCCGCACAGCTGGTCGTATCAGCTCAACTTCGTCAAGGGCCCGTTCGCCGACAAGCGGGTGCGTCAGGCTGCCAACTACGCGCTCAACCGCGAGGATATGAAGGACCTGCTGAACGGGCTGATGCTCGAGCAATACGCCACGGTACCGCCTTCCACGCCGTATTACGGCCATCCGGTGACTCTACAAATACGATCCCGTTAAGGCGAAGGCGCTGCTGAAGGAGGCGGGCTGCCTGCCGTGCAAGGTGACGTTCGCGATCTCGACCTCGGGCTCAGGGCAGATGCAGTCGCTGCCGATGAACGAGTTGGTCAAGTCCCAGCTCGACGCCGCCGGATTTGAGGTCACGCTGCAGTCGATGGATTGGAACGCTCTGCTCCAGGTCGGGCGCGGCGGGGTCGACGCCAGCCCCGAAATCAGCGCGATCAACATCAGCCGGGCCTCGCAAGACCCATTCAATGCCCTGATCCGGCATGTCTGGACCGGCGCCTGGGCGCCCAAGGGCGCCAATTGGGGCCATCACGGCAATCCGGCGATGGATGAGCTGATCGAAGCCATCCTCGGCGAGTTCGACACGGCGAAGCGTCTCGCGCTGCTGACCAAATTGCACGAGACAATGAGCGCGGAGGCGGTGATGATCTTTGTCGCCCATGATCTCAATCCGCGGGCGATGTCGCCAAAAGTCACCGGGTTCGTTCAGGCGCAGAGCTGGTTTCAGGATTTGACCCCGGTCAGCGTGACGCCCTGAGCCGCCGGCGCTGAAGCGCCCCCGATGGGCCGGTATATCCTGCGGCGCATCCTTTACGCGCTCCCGATCGCGTTCGGGGTCAGCGTCGTCTGCTTCTCGCTCGTCTACCTCGCGCCGGGAGACCCGCTGCAGACCGTGTTGCCGCCCGATGCGACCGCCGAGACGATCGCGATCGTCAAAAAGGCGTACGGTTTCGACAAGCCGCTGCCGGTGCAATTTGCGATCTGGCTCGGCAGGGTCGTGACCGGCGATTTCGGCATGTCGATCGCGACCCGAAGGCCCGTCATCCTCGAAGTCACCGGAGCGCTGGCCAATACCGGGCTGCTGGCAGCGTTCGCGGTGCCCATTGCCTTCAGCATCGGCTATGCAATGGGCGCCGTTGCCGGGTCTTTTCCCGGGCGTTGGATCGACCGGGTCGTCACCGGCACCGCGGTTTTCGGCGTCAGCTTGCCGAACTATTGGGTCGGCATCGTGCTGGTGATCGTCTTTGCGGTCGAAATCATGGCCTTGCCCGCAGCCGGGATGGGGCCGAGCGGATCGAGCGACTTCCATATTTGGCGCTGGGGCGACGCGAAGTACCTGGTCCTGCCGGTCATCACCCTGTCGATGATCCCGATCGGAATTCTCGCCCGCAATACCCGCGCAGCCGTCGCCGAAGTGCGCAATCAGGATTTTGTGCAGACGTTGCGCGCCAAGGGTCTTTCCGAATGGGCGGTGACCCGTCACGTGCTGAAGAACGCGATGCCGCAAGTGCTGGCCGTCATGGGGCTTCAATTCGGCTATTTGATCGGCGGCTCGATCCTGGTCGAGACCGTGTTCACCTGGCCGGGCAGCGGGTTTTTGTTGAGCAAGGCGATCATCAATCGCGACGTGCCGGTATTGCAGGGCACCATCCTCGTATTGTCTATGGTTTTTGTCGCCACCAACCTGGTCGTCGACCTATTGCAGTCGCTCATCGATCCCCGGATCCGACGGGCGTGACAGACTATTTCTCCGTCATTCCCGCGAAAGCGGGAATCCAGGAGGACGGGGCTCCGTCGATTGCCCCCTGTTCAAGCCAGGGGCAGGCTGTGGACCCCCGCTTCCGCGGGGGTGACGTCATTAGCTCGGAACAGGGTCGGGTTTCATTCGAAGAGCAGGCGCTGCCTGCGACGCAGGTGCGCGGCTATTGGCAGTCGGTGTTTTACCGGCTGCGGCATGATCGGGTGACCCTGGGGTTTGCCGCAGTCGTGCTGCTGATCGTCCTGGCCGCAATCTTTGCGCCGTTGATCGCGCCGTTTGATCCGTACAAGGAAAGCATTGGCGGGCGCCTCAAGCCGTTCGGCTGGCGCGGCCATCTGCTCGGCACCGACGAATTGGGCCGCGACATGCTGTCCCGCCTTATCTATGGAGGGCGCGTATCGTTGCTGATGGGGGTCGTGCCGGTCGTGATTGCCTCGTTAATCGGCGGCATGCTGGGAGTCGTCGGTGGTTTTGTCGGCGGACGCACCAATACCGCGATCATGCGCACGATGGACGTGTTCTACGCGTTTCCGTCGGTGCTGCTGGCTGTGGCGATCGCCGGCGCGATGGGCGGCGGCATGGCCAACGGCATGCTGGCATTGACCCTGGTGTTCATCCCGCCGATGTGCCGGGTCGCCGAGACCGCCACGACGCAAATCCGCGCGCTCGATTTCATCGAGGCGGCGCGCGCCACCGGCGCCCGCACGACCACGATCATCCGCTACCACGTGCTCGGCAATGTATTGGGGCCGGTGTTCATCTACGCCTCTTCGCTGGTCAGCGTCAGTATCCTCTTGGCCTCGGGCCTGTCTTTTCTCGGCCTCGGCGTGCGGCCGCCGATGGCGGATTGGGGGCTGATGCTCAGCACCTTGCGCCAGTCGATCTACGTCGTTCCGTTGGTCTGCGCTCTGCCGGGGGTTGCGATCTTCATCACCTCGATCTGCTGCAATCTCGTCAGCGACGGCCTGCGCGCGGCAATGGACGTGCGGATGTAGCCGTGAGATCGCCGATGCATGATCCGCGTGACCGCGGCGGCCAAAATCAGCCAATGATGATCGTCCGCGATTTGCGCAAGCATTTTCCGGTGAAGGGGAGCGGCGGCAAGTCCGTGCAGGCTGTGGACGGCGTGTCGTTCACCGTCGGCAAGGGCGAGACCCTGGGCGTTGTCGGCAAGTCGGGCTGTGGCAAATCCACCCTCGCTCGCCTGCTCCTGCATCTTGTCAAGCCCGATGCCGGCGAGTTGGTGTTCGATGGCGATCCGGTCGGCACTTCCTCCGGGATCGCCGCTGAGGCGCTGCGCCGCCAGGTGCAGATGGTGTTCCAGGACTCGTACTCCTCACTCAACCCGCGCATGCCGATCCGCGATTCCATCGCTTTCGGCCCTTTTGTGCACGGCAAGATGAAGGGAGAGGCGCGCCAGATTGCCCGCGACATGCTCGTTAGGGTGGGGCTCGATCCGGAGGCTTTTGGCCCGCGCTACCCGCACGAGCTGTCGGGTGGCCAGAAGCAACGCGTCAATATCGCCCGCGCCTTGGCCACGGCGCCGCGGATGGTGATCCTCGATGAGCCCGTCTCGGCGCTCGACAAGTCGGTCGAGGCCCAGGTGCTGAACCTGCTGCGCGCGCTCAAACGCCAGTTCAACCTGACCTACCTCTTCATCAGCCATGATCTAAACGTCGTGCAATACCTCAGCGATCGCGTGCTGGTGATGTATCTCGGCCGGATCGTGGAGATCGGCCCGATCGAGGCGATATTCGAACGGCCGCTGCACCCGTACACCCGCGCTCTCTTGGCCTCGCGCCCATCGATGGACCCGGCGAGACGGATCGAGGAGCCGCCGATCACCGGCGATCCGCCCAATCCGATCGACCCTCCTTCCGGCTGCCGTTTTCACACCCGCTGCCCGTTCGCGGAGAGGGTGTGCGAGACGACGGATCCGGCGCTGGGTTCCTCGCAAGGGCAGCAAGCGCACGCCGCTGCATGCCATATGCGCGATCCGCTGTCCGGCCACAGCGGATATGAGCCTGTCTGAAATGCCCCTGACTGAAATGCCCCTGACTGAATGCCCCTGGCCGAAATCCGCGATCTCGCGGTGCGGTTTGTGACCCGCGAAGCCACTGTGCACGCGGTCAACGGCGTCACCTTCGCCGTAAACCCGGGCGAGGTGCTGTGCATTCTCGGCGAGTCGGGGTCGGGTAAGAGCGTCACATTGCGCGCCTTGATGCGCCTCCTGCCGCCGCGGCGCACGCAAATCGCGGGCGAAGTGAGCATCGATGGGCGGGATGTCCTCGCGATGTCGCCACGCGCTTTGCGCGACCTGCGCGGCGGCCTGGTGGCGATGATCTTTCAGGAGCCGATGACGGCGCTCGATCCGGTCTACACGATCGGGCGGCAGATCGGCGAGGCGGTGCGCCGCCACACCGGCTGCGGCGCGCATGCGGCGCGCGAGCGCGCCCTGGAGCTGTTGGAGCTGGTGCGCATTCCCTCGCCGGAGCGCCGGTTGAACGCCTATCCGCACGAGCTGTCGGGCGGCCTGCGCCAGCGCGCGATGATCGCGATGGCGTTGTCCTGCAACCCTCGTTTGCTGTTGGCAGACGAGCCGACCACGGCGCTCGACGCGACCGTGCAGGTGCAAATCCTGATCCTGCTGCGGCGGCTGCAGCGCGAGCTCGGCATGGGGATGATCTTTGTCACCCATGACCTCGGCGTCGCCGCGGAGATCGCCGACACGATCGCCGTCATGTATGCCGGCCGCATCGTAGAAAGCGGGCCGGTCGCCCGCATCCTGAGCGAACCGAGGCACCCCTACACCCGGGGTCTTCTCGCTTCGACCGTCCACGGGCAGCCGCGCGACCGCGACATCGACGCGATCCCCGGCAGCCCGCCCGACATGCGCCGCCTTTCGCCGGGCTGCAGCTTTGCACCCCGTTGTGCCCGCCGGCTGGCCGATTGCCGCCTCGTCGCGCCGGTGCCTCGCTTCCGGGCCTCAAGCCATATGGCCGCGTGTCACGCCGTGCAAGACGAGGCTCCGGCAATCCAAGTTTCGAATACCCCGACCGACTCCGGGTCGAGCGCCACCATATCGGCGCGATAGCCGGGCGCGAGATGGCCAAGCCAGGTGTCCACCCCCAGAAATTTCGCGGGGGAGGCGCTGGCGAGGGCCAAAGCTCGGGCAAGCGGCAGCCCGAGGAGGTTGACGCAATTTCGGACGGCGCTCGCCATGTCGAGGGTGGAGCCGGCGAGCGTGCCGTCTGCGGCCGTGCACCGCCCGCCGGTCACCGTGATGTCCTGACCGCATAGCCGGAAAGTTCTCAGACGGCTGCCGACCGGCGGCATCGCATCGCTGACCAGCATCGGCCTGCCGGCGCCCCGCAATGCCAGCCGGAGCATTGCCGGAGCGACGTGCTCGCCATCGGCGATCAGGCCAAAATACGCGCGAGGCTCTTCCAGCGCCGCCGCAATCGGCCCCGGCTCCCGGCTCGCCAGCGGTCGCATCGCATTGAAGAGATGCGTGAAGCCGCTCAGGCCTTCGGCCAGCGCCGCCCGGGTTTGCGCATAGGTCGCCACCGAATGCCCGAGCGAAACCCGCACCCCGGCGGCTGCGAGGTTCCGAATGAAACCCGGCGGAACCTCCTCGGGCGCCAAGGTGACGATAGTCACGCCTTTGGCTCGGGCGGTCAGGAACTCGAGATCCGCCGGCTCCGGCCTGCGGATCATCGCGCGATCGTGCACACCCGGCCGTTCGGGAGAGAGGAACGGCCCCTCGTAATGCACCCCGATCACACTCGGGTCGAGTTGGGCCGCGGCATCGATCGCGCGGCGGGCAGCGCGCATCTTCTCCGGCGTGTCGCTGAGCATCGTCGGGAGCAGTGCCGTCGTTCCGAAACGCCGGTGCGCCGCGGCAATTGCAAGGATTGTCCGAGGGCTCGGGTCGTCGTTGAACAGCAGGCCGCCGCCGCCGTTGACCTGCGCATCGATGAATCCAGGCGTCAGCCAGGCGCCGTCCGGCAGATGGCGAACCGGAATGCCGTCGGGCAATTCGGTGCGGGGCATGACGCGGTGGACAACGGGTCCGTCGACCACCGCCGCGTGGTCGCGAAGAACCGTCTTGCCGTCGAACAGATGATCGGCCGCGACCGCGAACTGCATCGGGATCGACACTCTTTAGTTGAACATAAACCAGACACGGACGTTATCCTATAGTCCCGAACGCGCTCCGAGCCGAGCCCATGGATACCGAACGCCATTCCCCGCGCTATCGTGCGATCGACGTCTGGAGCCCCGTGGACGTTCTCGACGCCATGATCGAGGGGCAATTCGCCGCCGTCGCCGCGGTGCGGGCTGCCCGCCCCGCGCTCGAACAAGCCGCGCTCGCGATCGAGACGCGGTTGCGCGACAGCGGCCGGCTCGCCTATGCCGGCGCCGGGACTTCCGGCCGGCTGGCGGTGCAGGACGGCGCCGAATTGACGCCGACCTTCAGCTGGCCGAAAGAGCGGCTCGTCCTGCTGATCGCCGGGGGCCGGGAGGCGCTCGTCCAATCCATCGAGGGTGCCGAGGACGAGGCCGATCAGGCGGTCGAGCTGGTGCGGCGCCACGCCGTCGATGCTAGCGACGTGCTGATCGCCGTTGCGGCGAGCGGCACGACGCCCTTCACCCTGGCTTGTCTGCGCGAGGCAAAGGCGCAAGGCGCGCTGACGGTCGGCATCGCCAATAATCGAGGCACGCCGCTGCTCGACGAAGCCGAGCACCCGATTTGGCTCGATACTGGGGCCGAGCCGATCGCCGGATCGACCCGCATGAAAGCCGGGACAGCACAGCGCATCGCGCTCAACCTGTTGTCATCGTTGGTGATGATCCGGCTGGGGCGGGTCTATCAGGGTCTGATGGTCGACCTGACGGCGGTCAACGACAAGCTCGTCCGGCGCAGCGAAAAGATCCTGGTCGAGCTCTCCGGCCGCCGCCGCGACGAGGTGCGCGAAGCGCTCCATCGCGCCAACGGCAACGTCAAGATCGCCTTTCTGCTGCTCTCGGGGTGCGAAATCGACGAGGCGGTAAGGACCCTGGACGGCGCGGGCGGTCAGCTGCGCACCGCGAAGGCGCTGATCGAGACCCGCAGAGGCCTCCGTAAGCCCCGTTGACAAGGACGCACGGAGCCGATCCAGCCAATGGTCAATTTCATGAGAGCCTCGAAACCCGGGATCCAGCCGGCGTCGCCGGCGGCCATATCCGCGCGATCCGCGAGGGCCACTGGACTTACGCGGTGTATTTCGCCATCGACGGGGCCGGCCTCGAACACGCGTTCTACCACCTCAAGACCGATCCGCCCCGCTGGGTCCGGTCTCTTCCCTGCTCCGGCAAACGGAATTACGGAATATCAATGGCTTGATGCTGATCTCTTTTTGTCTAGCGGGGGCTGGATCGGCAGAGCTGGTCCCTGCCGCCCGGTCATTTTCGAGACCCGTCCTACTGAGCGGCGGCTGCCATTGATGGATGCGCCGCATCACGAGGCAGATACGCCTGCAGGAAGGTACGGATGTGGCGCACCGCCAGCGGGATCTTGTCCTTGGTGTCTTTCCACGGGTAGAGGCTCACTTGCGCATTGGGCGCGAGATGCACGCTCTCCATTGCGACGGCATAGGGGTGCGCCGGGACGTCGTCCGGCAGGACTAGGATCGGCGTCTGGCAGGCGCGCACGAAATCGCGCGTCACGGTGAACACGAAATCGGCGTTGGCGCGGTACATCTTGTTCAGGAAGGCATCGACCTGCGCCATCGTGACGTCGGGCCGGCGTTCGCATAGCGGCGGGCCCCAGCCCTTGATGTTGTTCTGGTAGAAGAGGTCGGGCATCTCCGGGCGGAAGCCGCTGGGCTGCGCAAGCACCGCGGCGACGATGCGGCCGGGGGCGCGCTTCAACAGGTTCCAGATGAACGGGCCGCCGATGCAGAAGCCCAGCACCATGAACTCCCCGATTCCGAGGTGGTCCATGAGGCCGATGTGGTCGTCGGTGTAGGCGTCCCACGGCCGGTCGGTCTCGAGCGGGCCCGAGGACTGGCCGCCATTGGCGTTACGCAAATCCGCGGAGACGATGCGGTAGTCGCTCTTGAACTCGTCCATCGGGTTGAACGGGTGGTTCACGAGGCCCGCAACCGTCGAGTTCAATCCGCCGCCGGGGATGACCATGAGCGGGAAGCCGGAGCCGACCTCTTCGTAATGAATGCGAACATCGCCTTTTTGGTAGAACGGCATGAGGGTTTCTCCTTTATCTCTTCCGGTACGAATTTATTGGGCGGCTGCTCTCATCGGCTGCTGCACCCGCAGGAAGGCGCGAACCCGATTGATCGTGCGGGCGAGCAATTCCGGCGGCTCTTTCCACGGGAACACCGCGATTTCGGCATTGGGCGCCAGCGAGGCGACATCGATCGAGGTCTGCAACGGATGCGCCGGAGTGTCGTCCGGCAGGACCAGGATCGGCTTTCGGCAATTGCGAATGAACTCGCGCGACACGCTGTACAGGAAGTCGGGCCGCACGCGATACAGGTTGTGCAGGTATTTCTCGATTGTTTCCATCGTCACATCGGGCCGGCGCTGCAAGAATTCGGGGGCCCAGACATCCTTGCCGGATCGGTACATGACGTCCGGATCATCCGGCCGATGCCCCACAGTTTGGCAAAACACAGCAGCCACGACACGGTCGGGAGCCCGTTCGAGAAGCTTGCCGGCGAAACAGCCGCCGATGCAGTAACCCATATAGAAGAACTCGCGGATGCCGAGGTGATCCATCAGCCCCAGCTGGTCGTCCGCAAAGGCGGCCCACGGGTCGTCGACCGGGACCGGGCCGGTGGATTCGCCGCCATTCGCGTTGCGCTGATCCATCGTGATGCAACGGAAGTCGTTCTTGAAGTTCTCCATCGAATTGAACACGGCGGTCGGCCAATTGCTGACCCGCGAATTCAGGCCGCCACCGGGAGTGACCAGCAACGGAAAGCCGGAGCCGGCCTCCTCGTAGCGGATGCGGACGTCGCCTTTTTCGTAGAACGGCATGGCACTCTCTCCTTGCAGAAGCTGATATCCCGAGCCCGGATGCGCCACGCCGAGACGCGTGGCGCCTGATCGTGTCAAGCCACGAGCCGTGGATGATCGTCCTGTGACTGACATCGTAGCTGCGGGCAATAGTGTCGCCAAGCGATCGGTGAGCCCCCGGGTCACCTTTGTCGTGTTCCCTTTTCTCGAGCTGGCGTTCAGCCCAATGTCGGCGACGGTTTTGACGCCGCCGATCTCTATCGGCCTGGTCTTTCTCTGCACACTACCATCAGCCGTGTAGGCCTCTGTGGCGTTCACCATGTGGTCCGGGCCTACCACCATCGAGCCTTCTCGTCCTGGCGGTCATGGAAGCGGCGTTGCTGGCGAGGAAGTTGGCGGGCACCACCTCTGTCGCACGCCGCCTCGGCCGCTCACGCCAGGACGAGATTGCAATCGTGTTCTGCGCATCGAAGAAGAGTTCGTCACCGGCATCCGGCAACCCGCCATTCGCCAATCCCCTGCGCAGCCGCGTTTCGCTCGTCACCTCTCTCCTTGCGGAACTGTTGGATAGATTGACGGCGGCTCAGCGGGGCGTGAAGCTTTTGAAATGCTTCGACAGCGCCAGGCCCTGCTGCTGGTAGGACGAACCGATCTGGGCCCCGTAAAGCTTGTCAGGCCTGGCGATCAGGCGCTCATAGACGAGACGGCCGACGCTCTGGCCGTCCTCTATCAGAAACGGGACTTCATGCGAGCGCACTTCAAGGACGGCGCGGCTGCCGCTGCCGCCGGTCTCCGCGGCGCCAAATCCGGGATCGAAGAACCCCGCGAAATGCACCCGGAATTCGCCGACAAAGGTGTCGTAGGGGAGCATCTCGGCGGCATGGTCGGGCGGCACCACCACCGCCTCGCGTGAGGCCAGGATGTAGAAATCATTCGGATCGAGCACGATCCCCTCGCCGCGCACGGGATAGACCGGCTCCCAGAACTCGGCGGGGTCGTAGTGAAAGACCCGGTCGATGTCGATCACGTCGGTATGGCGGCGCGCCTTGTACCCGACGATCCCGGTCGCCTTGTCCCCGGCAACATCGACGGTGAAGGCGAGCCCGTTGCGGATCGTCTGCGCCCCGCCGGACGATCCCGGGCGGGGCTCGACGAGGCCGACCTCGTCGTTGAGGCGCCGCAACGCCGCGTCGCTGAAGCCGGGCGAGCCGCGCCGGATGCGCAGCTGGACGAGGCGGGAGCCGGTCCGCGCCAGGATGCTGAAAGCCCGTGGGGCGATTTCGGCATAGAGCGGGCCCTTATAGCCCTCGCGTATCCGGTCGAACTCGGTGCCGTAATCGGTGATCACCCGGGCGAAGACATCGAGCCGGCCGATCGAGCTCTTCGGGTTGGCGAAGGCCGAGGTGCGGTGGCGCAGCGCCACATACTCACAGAGCGGCACGATGTAGACGCAGTCCTTCTCCAGCACCGCGCCGCCGATCAGGTCGATCCGGTGCATCGATAAGAGGTCGAGCTTGTCGCGCACCCGCGCCCGCCCGCCGGGCAGAAAGCTCGCCCGCACCCGGTAGGCGACCTCGCCGACCCGCAGATCGATACTCGCCGGCTGGATCTGGTCGTCGCCGATCGGCTGCGGCGACAGGATCTCGCGCCCCAGCGCCACCGCCTCGCGCAACATCTGCGACGGCAACAGCCCGGTCGTCACATCCCGTTGGCGGTCGGCCTCCGCCGGATCCGGGGTCGGAAAAAAGTCGCCGTCTTTCGGTTCGGTCATTCGCGAAAGCTGCGTTCCACTAGGACGAGAACGGTTCTAAGCCAATGGCTGCCCCTCGGAAATAGCGCTCAGAATCCTCGCCTCACCTCCGGATTTCGCCGCCGCCTTGTTTTGCCATCGGCAACGAATTCTGCTAACCCGGTGACGTGCCTGCGAACAGAGGCGGTCGCGATCGAATTCCCTTGCGGCGCAGCGCGATGAGACGGAAAGTCACACCCAACGAGCCGGGAATCCGGGGAGTGTCGGTTTTTGAGGGGAGGCTGCGATGAAACACGCGATGCGGATGTTGCTGGTGGCGTTCGCGCTCGGTTGCGCGAACCTCGCCGCTGCGCAAGAGCCGGCGCCCGTCGCCAAGCCCGAGGCTCTCGGGTTCATCCCGGCGCGGCTCGACAAGATAACGCAGACCTATCAGGGCTATGTGGATCGCGGCGAACTGCCGGGCGCGGTCATGCTGATCGCGCGCGACAACCAGATCGTCTACCTGAAAGCGATCGGCTACCAGGACCGCGGCAAGAATGCCCCGATGAAGACGGATGCGATCTTTCGTCTCGCCTCGATGACCAAGCCGATCGTTTCGGTCGCGGTCATGATGCTGGTCGAGGACGGCAAGCTCGATTTGCTTGCGCCGGTAGCGAAGTATCTGCCGGAGTTTGCCGACCTCAAGGTCGGGGTCGAGCAGACCGACCCGGCGACCGGCAAGCCAGCGCTGACCCTGGTGCCGCAGAAGCGGCCGATGACCGTTCAGGATCTGCTGCGCCACACTTCCGGGCTGGTCTACGGCCAGCCTGGCGAAAAGCTGGTCCACTTGGCCTATCGCGACGCCAAAATCGGCAACCGCGACGACACCCTGGCCGAGATGGTCACCAAATTGTCGAAACTGCCGCTCGCGCACCAGCCGGGCGAGGTGTGGGAATACAGCGTATCGGTCGACGTGCTCGGGCGGATCGTCGAGATCGTGTCGGGCATAGAACTGGACCGGTTCGTTGCCGAGCGGATCACCGGGCCGCTGAATATGAATGCAACCGATTTTTACGTGCATGAGGCGAACCTCGAGAGGCTGGCGGAGGCGCAGAAACCGCCGGCGGACAGCACTGCGCGCATGCCGCCCGATGTCACGAAAAAACCGAAGCTGCTTTCCGGCGGTGGCGGCATGGTCGCCAGCATTGGCGATTATTTCCGCTTCTGCGAGATGCTGCTCAATCTAGGCGATTTCGACGGCGTGCGGATACTGGCGCCGCACACGGTTGCGCTGATGACGTCCGACGCATTGCCGCCGGGTGTCGGCTATACCGAGCGCATATTGGCGAGGCCTGGCGATAACTCGCCGATTCCGGCGATGGGCCAGGGGTTTGGACTCGGCTTTGCCGTGCGCACCGAGCCCGGCCGCAATCCGCTACCCGGGTCGGTCGGCAACTATTATTGGGGCGGGGCGTGGGGCACGACGTTCTGGATCGACCCGCGGGAAAAGCTGATCGCGATCCAGATGATCCAGGCGCCGAGCGAGATCGGCGCTCCCTACCGCCGCGTCTTCCGCAACATGGTCTATGCGGCGATGACCAGCCCGGATTGAGCGGGGGATTACCTCGCCGCGCCCGCGATGACATTGGATTGGGTCGGACGCGGTTCGGTCGGCGGAGCGGACCGACACGGCTGTGGCCGACTTACTCCCTCCCTGGGCTTGCGTCCGCTCTCTCCGCGCCGATAGTGTTGCCGCGCAGGCTCGGGCGACGGAGCAGGGCATGAAGATTCGCGACGGCTTTGTGGATACGGTCGGCAACACACCGCTGATCAAATTGCGGCGCGCCTCCGAAGAGACGGGATGCACCATTCTCGGCAAGGCCGAGTTTCTCAATCCGGGCGGGTCGGTCAAGGACCGGGCGGCGCTGTTCATCATCAAGGATGCCGAGGAACGTGGTCTGCTCAGACCAGGGGGCGTTATCGTCGAGGGCACCGCGGGAAACACGGGTATCGGCCTCGCGCTGGTCGGCAATGCGCGCGGTTACCGCACCGTCATCGTGATGCCGGAAACGCAGAGCCAGGAAAAAAAGGACATGCTGCTGTTGTGCGGCGTCGATCTGCGGCTCGTCCCGGCAGTGCCCTATGCCAACCCGATGAACTATGTCCGCTACTCCGGCCGCCTCGCGGAGGAGATCGCCGCCTCCGAACCGCATGGCGCGATCTGGGCCAACCAATTCGACAATCCCGCAAATCGGCGCGGTCATTACGAGACCACAGGCCCGGAAATCTGGGAACAGACGGTTGGGAAGGTCGACGGCTTTGTCTGCTCGGTCGGCACCGGCGGGACGCTTTCGGGGGTGGGGATTGCGCTCAAGGAGCGCAATCCCAAAGTGCAGATCTACCTGTCCGATCCGATGGGCTCGGGCATTTACAGCTGGTACGCCCGCCGCGAGTTCAAGCCGGAAGGCAATTCGCTCACCGAAGGCATCGGCAACAACCGCGAGACCAAGAACCTCGAAGGGTTCGCACCCGACGGCCAATACCAGATCACCGACGCGGAAATGCTCCCGGTCCTGTTCAGCCTCGTGCAGGAGGAAGGGTTGGTGCTCGGCGGCTCGACCGGGATCAATGTGTGCGGCGCGATCCGACTGGCGCGCGAGCTGGGCCCCGGGCACACGATCGTCACGATCCTGGCCGATTCCGGCACACGCTACCAATCCAAATTGTTCAACCCCGAATTCCTGAAGGCGCGCGACCTTCCCACTCCACCATGGCTCTAATAGAACTCCTGTCGCTGTCCCGGCGAAAGCCGGGACCCACCTCCGAGCGATGTTTTTCGTTTATCTCCTCGCGAGCCAACCGCATGGGACCCTGTACATCGGGTCTACCTCAGACCTTGTCCGGCGGGTGTGGGAACACAAGACGAAAGCGGTTCCCGGCTTCACCGCAAAATATGACGTCGATCGGCTCGTCTGGTTTGAGGCTCACGACACCCTTGGAAGGAGCGATGCAACGGGAGAGGCGGATCAAAAGCTGGAAGCGATCTTGGAAAATAGAGCTTATCGAAAAGGACAATCCGCATTGGATCGATCTCTACGCCAGCATTTCGAGATGAGAGCCAGTTGCCCGTGAGATGCCAGGAGTGGGTCCCGGCTTCCGCCGGGACAGCGCATATCGGAAGGTCGTACAAACATGGCTGCTCTGCTCTTTCGCGACGATGGATATATGCGGTCCTGTGCCGCGCGGGTTGCGGGGGTCGACCAGCGCGGCATCCGGCTCGACCGCACGGTGTTTTATCCGACGGGCGGCGGCCAGCCGGGGGATACCGGGATGTTGCGGCTTCCTTTGGATGGCGCGATTGCGATCGTCGACACCATCAAAGGCGACGGCCCCGACGAGGTGATCCACATTCCGGCGCCGGGCTCGGCGCTGCCCGAGGCCGGAACCGAGCTGGTCGCCGAGATCGACTGGGAGCGGCGCTATCGGCTGATGCGGATGCACACCTGCTTGCATCTGCTGTGCAGCATCGTGCCGGGTTCGGTGACCGGCGGGCAGGTTTCGGACGGCAGGGGGCGGCTCGATTTCGATGTCCCCGGATCGAGCCTCGACAAAGGGGAAATTGCCGGACAACTGAACGCGCTGATATTGGAAGCGCGGCCGGTCGGCCCACGATGGATCACCGATGACGAGCTTGCCGCCCAACCCGATCTAGTGCGCACGATGTCGGTCAAGCCGCCGACGGGGACCGGCCGAGTGCGCCTCATCGAGATAGCGGGCGTCGATCTGCAGCCATGCGGCGGCACCCATATCCGCAACACCGCCGAGATCGGCCCGGTCGCGGTCACCAAGATCGAGAACAAGGGCAAGCAGAACCGCCGCGTGATCCTCGCTTTTGCCGAGTAGGGAGAGCCGCCGATGCCCTACGCCCATCCCGAGGCGCTCGTCAGCACCGAGTGGCTCGCCGCCCGTCTCGATGATCCGCAGATCCGCATCGTCGATTCCTCGTTCAAATTGCCCGGCATCACCCCGACCGCGCGCGAGGATTACGACCGCGGCCACATCCCGGGCGCGGTGTTTTTCGATATCGACGATATCGCGCAGCCCGGCACTACGCTGCCGCACATGATCCCGTCGCCCGAACTCTTCGCGCGCAAGATGGAGGCGCTCGGCATCGGCGACGGCGACCGGGTCGTCGTGTACGACAGCGCCGGGCTTTCCTCGGCTGGCCGCGCCTGGTGGATGCTGCGCCTGTTCGGCCACGGCGATGTCGCGCTTCTCGACGGCGGTCTGCCGAAATGGAAGGCCGAAGGGCGGCCGGTCGGCACCATGGCGCCGAGCCCGCGGGAGCGCCGGTTTACGCCGCGGTTCGACCCCTCGCTGGTGCGGGAGAAACGCGCCTTGCTCGACAATCTGTCGACCGGGCGCGAGCAGGTGGTCGATGCCCGCGCCTCCGGCCGCTTCGAGGGCACCGCCGAGGAAACCAGGCCCGGGCTGCGCCGCGGCCACATTCCCGGGAGCCGCAGCCTACCCTACGACCGCGTCACCGACCCGCAAGACCTGTCAGCTGCTCGGCGCCGAGGAGCTGGCTCAACTGTTCCGCGCCGCCGGGGTCGATCTCGGCCGGCCGATCGTTACGAGCTGCGGGTCGGGCGTCACCGCCTGCGCGCTCGCCTTTGCGCTGCATCTGATCGGGCACCCGGGGCCGCCGTCTATGACGGGTCATGGTCCGAATGGGGATTGCCGGGGGATACGCCTGTCGAGACCGGCCCCGCTCCACCAAGGCCATCATCCTGACGATGCTCGACGACGTCATCACCTATCTGGAAATGCTGGAGCGGCCGGTTGGGCGGCGGGTGCCGGCGCCCGGCGAGAAGCTCGCGCTGATGCGCGCCGAAGGCTGCACCGTTTCGTTCTACCGCTATCTCTACGACACGGTCGGCGAGCCCTGGCTGTGGTTCGAGCGGCGGCTGTTGGACGATGCGGCGCTGGCCCAGCAGATCGGGAAAGCGACGGTCGAGATATTTGTCTTGTACGTGCGCGGCGTGCCCGCGGGCTATTTCGAGCTCGATGCCGGCGGCGCCGCGCGAGACCAAGCTGTGCTATTTCGGCCTGATCCCCGATTTCATCGGCCGCGGCCTCGGCCCCTATCTGTTGCAGGCGGCAATCGACCAGGCCTGGTCGAGGCCGATCGACCGCTTCTGGCTGCACACCTCCACCTTCGATCATCCGAAGGCGCTCGGCGTCTATCAGCGGGCCGGCTTCGTCGTCTACGCCCGCCGCCGGTGTCGTTCGACGATCCGCGCAAAACGCGGAATCCTGCCGGGGTCCCACGTTTAAGCTTCAGCTGTCGCTCGCGGGGCTTGGTCCCGACGGCGCAGTGCAGCGGGTGGGCCATGAAGAGGAGCCCCTCTCGTTGCTGCCCGGTTGCGTTCGGCATGCCACACCGCCAGCTCCTCCGGCGACAGCTGCGACAACACATGGTCTTCGCGGTTGCGCCAGATCGGCCCGCCCGGGCGGTCGAGCGTCACCAGGAAGGGAAAGCAGACGAGATCGACAAGGCCGGCCTCGCGCATCCGCCGGTAGAGGCTGCGGTCGGCAACCCCGGCAGGACCCACGGAATGCGGCGGCGCTTCCACCTTGCGCAGGATCGCCTCGGGCAAGGTCATGTTCCACCATTGCGGCATGTCCAACGCCCGCACGGCGAGCCCGACCCGGCCGCCCGGCCGCAACACCCGCATGGCCTCGCTGATCGCCCGGTCGGCGTCGCACTCCTCGAATACGGTGACGGAGTAGACGCAATCGAAGGAGCCGTTCTCGAACGGCAGGGCTTCGGCGTTTCCCTCGGTAAATTCGATCAGGCCGGCGAGCCCGTCCTCCTCGGCCAGCAGCTCGGCTTCGCGCAGCAGGAACGGGTTCACATCGGCCGCGGTAATCGCGTTGGCTTTGCCGAGCCGCCGCGCCAATTGCCGCACCAGCGATCCGGCGCCGCAACCGATCTCGATGATCGTCTCGCCGGGGCCCGGCGCGAGAGTGTCGATCAGCGTCCGGAACATCGCCTGGTAGGTCGGCATCTGCGCGCGGTCCTCGAGCGAGGCGACCCCGCCCAAATGCGGGCCCCCGAGCATCACGACGGTGAAGTGCTCGGCAAGGCGCGGGATCGCCGGGTCCCATTGTGACGGGGCGAGGAAAAACGGCAGGAGCACCAGAGCGGGACCCTCGCCCGCGACGCGATACGAAATGCCGGCGCAGATGCCCTCCGCCGGGACCGCACGGGGTGTGCCGGCGCGGTGCCCGTCCGCGGCCGGACGGCCGAGAAAGCGCGATGATCTGCTCGGTGATTTCCCCGGTGCGGTCTGCCACCGCGTCGGCCCAGCTGCCGGGGGCATCGTACCCGGCAAGGACCGACCGTCGGCACCCGGCAGGCGAACCACCGCGCGGGCGGTCGCTTCGGCTGCCGGGCCGCGCTCGCCAGCGATCATCAGGACGCGATCGGCAATCGTTGCGAAGGGCGCCGGGTCGAGACGGCTCGGCACGCATAGGACGATCCCGGCAACTCTTTCGGGGTGCTCCGCTGCCATGCCTGAGATGTCCCGCGGGATCGGCGTTCCGAAATAGGCCGCGCGAAGCCCGAGATGGTCCATCAGCGCTACCAGTCTTTCGGTGGGCGAGATATCGATGTCCGTCGGCACTGCGTCCCCCTCCGTTGTCCGGCCGCGACCGTATCGCCCCAAACGCGAGCGATCAACCGCTCGGGCGGTTAAGCAGGGGATGACGGGACCCTGCGAGGGTGACTGAGAATGATCTACACAGATCCAACAGCTTAGAGCGTCATTCCCAGACTCTGAGAGTCAGCCCGTCTCGCCTTCAATGGGCGAGGATCTGGCTCAGGAATAGTTTGGTGCGGTCGCTCTTCGGATTGGCAAAGAATTCCTTGGGCGGGCCGCGCTCGACGATCTCGCCGCGATCCATGAACACCATCGTGTCGGCGACGGTGCGTGCGAAGCCCATCTCGTGGGTGACGCAGACCATCGTCATGCCTTCCTCGGCGAGCTCGACCATCACGTCCAGCACTTCCTTGATCATCTCGGGGTCGAGCGCCGAGGTCGGCTCGTCGAACAGCATGATCTCGGGCTTCATGCACAGCGAGCGGGCGATCGCGACGCGCTGCTGCTGGCCGCCCGAGAGCTGGCCCGGATATTTGTCGGCCTGCTCCGGGATGCGCACCCGTTCGAGATAGAGCCGCGCCGTTTCCTCGGCCTCCTTGCGCGGCATTTTGCGCACCCAGATCGGCGCCAGGGTCAGGTTCTCCAGCACGGTCAGATGCGGGAACAGGTTGAACTGCTGGAACACCATGCCGACCTCGCGGCGGATCGCCTCGATGTTCTTTACATCCGAGGTCAGCTCGATCCCGGCGACGATGATCTGGCCGCGCTGATGCTCTTCGAGCCGGTTGATGCAGCGGATCATCGTCGATTTGCCCGAGCCCGACGGCCCGCAGACGACGACCCGCTCGCCCTTGCCGACTTCGAGGTTGATGTCCCGCAGGACATGAAACTCGCCATACCATTTGTCGACATGGCGCAGCTCGATGATCGGCCCCTGCTCCGCCGTGCTCATTTCCGCCTGCATCAGCGCCGCCGGCCCTTGTTGAACTCGCGCTCCAGCATCTGGCTGTAGCGCGACATGAAAAAGCAGAAGCATGAAATAGATCGCCGCGGTGAAGACATAGGCTTCGAGGTAGAAACCGCGCCAGTTCGCGTCGGTCAACGCCGCGTTGGCGGTGCCGAGCAGATCGAACAGCCCGATGATGATGACCAGCGAGGTGTCCTTGAAGGTGCCGATGAAGGTGTTGACGAGCGGCGGGATCACCAGCGCCAAGGCCTGCGGCAAGATGATCAGGCGGGTGCGCTGCCAATAGCCGAGGCCCAGCGCATCGGCCGCTTCGATCTGGCCCTTCGGGATCGCCTGCAGCCCGCCGCGGACGACTTCGGCCAGGTAGGCCGCGGAAAACAGAATGAACGCGACCTGCGCGCGCAGCAATTTGTCGATCGTCATGCCGGTCGGCAGGAACAGCGGCAGCATGACCGACGCCATGAACAGCACGGTGATCAGCGGCACGCCGCGCACCAGCTCGATATAGGCGACGCAGATCGCCCGCACGGCCGGCAACTCGCGAGCGCCGGCCGAGCGCCAGCAGGATCGCCAGCGGGAAGGCGAAAGCGATGCCGACCACCGCGAGGATCAGGGTCAGCGGCAGGCCGTTCCACAGCGCGGTCTCGACATAGCTCATGCCGAGGACGCCGCCCCACATCAGCACCCCGACGGCGGCCAGCCCGGCGATCCACAGCAGCGCCAGGCGGCGGCCCCACAGCCGGCGGTCGCAGCTGGCCAGGATCAATGCAACAAAGATCACGACGACAAACAGCGGGCGCCAATGCTCCTGATAGGGATAGCGGCCGAACAGAATGAAGCGCAGCTTCTCGGCGATGAAGGCCCAGCACGCCCCGTCGCCGCGGCAGGCGCGGCCGCTATCGGCGATCCAGATTGCGTCGACAAAAGCCCAGCGCACGACCGGCGGCATCGTCACCGCCAGAATGTAGAGCCGCCGCCAGGGTCAGGAGCGGTGTTGAGCGGGCTGTTGAACAGGTTGGCGCGCAGCCATGCGATCGGGCCGGCCGATGCGGCGGGCGGCCTTGCCTGCGGGGAGCGGCAGGTTCTCTGGTCGCGTCGGTCACGGCCTAACGCTCCACCAGCGCGACGGAACGGTTGTAGAAGTTCATCAGCAGCGAGATCGTCAGGCTGATCACCAGGTAGACCGCCATGATCATCGCGATGCCTTCGACCGCCTGGCCGGTCTGGTTCAATGTCGTATTGGCGATCGAGACGAGATCGGGATAGCCGATGGCGACGGCGAGCGAGCTGTTCTTGGTCAGGTTCAGGTACTGGCTCGTCATCGGCGGAATGATGACCCGCAGCGCCTGCGGCAATACGATGAGGCGCATCGTCTGCGACCGAGCGCAGGCCCAGCGCCTGCGCGGCCTCGCTCTGTCCCCAGCTGACCGCCAGGATTCCGGCGCGCACGATCTCGGCGATAAACGCGCCGGTGTAGACGGTAAGACCGATCAGCAGGGCGGTAAATTCGGGGGAGACGGCGTGGCCGCCGCTAAAGTTGAACCCTTTGAGCTCCGGCCAATCGAGCCGCAGCGGCGCGCCGGCCGCCGAGAAACACCAGCAGCGGCAGCCCAATGACCAGCGCCACGCCGGCCCATAGCGCCGGGAACTGCGCGCCGGTCAAGGTCTGGCGGCGCTTTGCCCAGCGCCGCAGCGCAACGGCACCGACCACCCCCAGTGCCAGCGCCAGCAGCATCCAGTAATGCACCGGGTCGGCCTCGGGCAGCGGAAACATGATGCCGCGATTGCTGAGGAACACGCCGGGCAGTGGCTCCCAGGCCTGGCGCGGCGCGGGCGCGCTCTCGCGCAGCATCGCCCACCAGAAGAACAGCTGCAGCAATAGCGGGATGTTGCGGAAGGTTTCGACATAGATCTGCGCCAGCTTGCTGACGAGCCAGTTGCTCGACAGCCGGGCGATGCCGATGACGGTGCCGAGCGCCGTCGCCAGCGACAATGCCGAGCGCCGCGACGTAGAGCGTGTTGAGCAGCCCGACGAGGAAGGCGCGCCCGTAGGTGTCGGCCGGGGAATACGGGATCAGCGACTCGCCGATGCCGAACCCGGCCTCGCGATCGAGAAAGCCGAACCCGGTGGCGATATTCTGCCGCTGCAGGTTGACGAGCGTGTTGTGGACGAGAAAGGCGCCCACCGCGACGACGATCGGCGACGAACAGGACCTGGTAGAAGATCCCCCGGACCGCCGGCGTCATTCCAAAACGGGGGGCGGGTCGGCCGTAAGCCGGCGCTTGCAGGTTCCGTCGCCATGTTCTGCGCCCGAAGGCTGGTCTATGCGCCTTCCGCTGCGTGCATCCGCTCAGCGGATCGGCATCGCGTACATCAGGCCGCCCTGAGTCCACAAATTGTTGGGCCCGCGGTCGAGCTTGAGCGGCGAGTCCTCGCCGACATTGCGTTCGAAGATCTCGCCGTAATTGCCGACCGCCTTGACCGCGTTGTAGGCCCATTTCTCGTCCAAGCCGAGCGCTTTCCCCATCCCCGGGGTGACGCCGAGCAGCCGCTTGACCGTCGGGTCGTCCGACTTTGCCATCTCGTCGACGTTCTTCGAGGTGATGCCCTTCTCCTCGGCCTCGAACAGCGCATAGATCACCCAGCGGACGATATCGTTCCACTGGTCGTCGCCTTGGCGCACGGCTGGGGCGAGCGGCTCCTTCGAGATGACCTCCGGCAAGATCACATAGTCGTCAGGGTTGGGCGCCCGCGCCGCGCGGGTGGCGGCGAGCCCCGAGCGATCGGTGGTGTAGGCGTCGCAGCGGCCGGAGAAGAACGCGTTCTCGACCTCGTCGAGCTTCTCGATGACGACCGGCTTGAACTGCATCTTGTTGGCGCGGAAATAGTCGGCGAGGTTGAGCTCGGTGGTGGTGCCGGGCTGCACGCAGACGGTTGCGCCGTTCAGCTCCTTGGCGCTCTTGACCCCGAGCTTTTTCGGCACCATGAAGCCCTGGCCGTCGTAAAAGACGACCGACCGTGAAATTCAAGCCCGAGATCGGTGTCGCGCAACAGGGTCCAGGTCGTGTTGCGCGACAGGAGATCGACCTCGCCCGATTGCAATGCGGTGAAGCGTTGCTGCGCGGTCAGCGGCACGTATTTGACTTTGCCGGCGTCGCCGAAGAGGGCCGCCGCCAAGGCCTTGCAGATGTCGACATCGAGGCCGGTATAGCGGCCCTGGTTATCCGGCTGCGCGAACCCGGCGAGGCCCGTGTTGACGCCGCACACGATCTGGCCGGCCTGCTTGATCTTGTCCAAGGTCGGCCCGGCCTGTGCCGCGCCGCTGAGCGCCAGCCCGAAGCCGATGACCGCGAGCGCGGCAGACCAACGCCTGATCGTCATCCCAAACTCCCCGTTCCCGAGCACGGAACGCACCAAGAGGGTTGACCAAAATGCTAACATATTCCGGCTCAGCCTATCAACGAGCGGTAGTGCGTCTTCAGGCGTTCCCGATCTCCTCCCCAGAAGCCGGCGGCCACCTCAAATTGAGCGACTTACGGAGATCCGCATGTCTGCAGCAAATCTGCAGCTAAACTCTCCCTCTGGTTGCAAGGCCTGCCCTTGCGTCGATCTCAGCCGCCCGACCGAAACTCCTAGGCTGCAAAATAAATTGGGCATTTTTACGAGTCAGAATGCCGATGCGATTTGGATCGGTCACCCCACGGAAAGCGCGGGTCCATAGCACGACACTCGTGCCCGCCCGCCTGGCGCCCGCGTTTAGGGTGTGCGAAAGATGGGCGAAAAGGCTGGATCAGCGTTGTGCGTCCTTCGAGACAGCCGCTCCGCAGCTTCCTCAGGACTAGGAATTCCGTTAATGCTATCAGTGACTTCCCTCATGGTGAGGAGCACCCGCGAGGGTGCTCTCGAAGCACGCACGACGACGATGCAGCTCTCGTTTGACCCCCGGCAACGTCAGCACAGGTTCCTATACTGAGCCCATGACGACGCGATGTCCAGAGGCGCTTCACGAGATTGAACGAACCATTACCAGCGCCTAAGCCGGGTTGCGCATGTTCTCGATGATCGCCGCCGCAGCACGGGCGGGGTCGGCGCTTCTGACGATCGGGCGGCCGACGACGAGGTAGTCCGCTCCCGCCGCGATCGCTTGTGCCGGGGTTCCGGGCCGCTTGTGATCGTCGACCGATGCTCCCGGCAAGCGGACCCCCGGAGTGGCGACCAGCAGCTGTGGAGCTCCCGCGCGCTCGCGCATCTGGTCAGGGTTGTCGTGGGGCGCCGCAATGATCCCGTCGCAGCCGCATTCCGCGGCCCTTCTTACCCGCAGCGAAATCAAGTCTTCGACGGTGCATAGATAACCGAGCTCACCCAGCCCGTCTTGATCGATCGAAGTCAACACCGAGATTGCAAAAATCTTGAGCGCCGAACCACCCCGGCCCTCGACAGCGGCCTTCATGATGTCGGTGTCGCCATGGACGGTGACAAAGGTGACACCGCGTTCTGCGGCTCTCGCCACTCCTTGTTTGACGGTCTCTCCGATGTCGTACATCTTCGCGTCGAGAAAAATCCTTTTGTCTTTACGGTGCAGCTCGTCGATCAGCCCGTCGAACCCGGCGGCGAACTGCAGCCAGAGACCGACCTTGAAAAAGGAAACCACCCCGTCGAGCTTGCCGATCAAGGTGCGCGCCTGGTCGATGCTCGGCACGTCGAGCGCGACGATCAATCGATCCTCGATCCTTGCCGGCGTATTGCGAGCGAACGGCATCGAATTCACCCTCTGGCGGCTATCTCCAGGCCCAAACTAGCCTCGGGCATGTTGGCAGCCAAGCAACCGCCGCAGCTCCACCGCGGGCAATTGCAGCTTAGGCGCTCAAAGAGAAAACAGGAACAATAGGTGACCGATGGAGTATGCGACACTCGGAAGAACGGGATTGCGGGTCAGTGTTGCCGGGCTCGGCTGCGGCGGGTTCAGCCAGCTGGGTCTGGCGCAGGGCAAGAGCGAGGCCGATGCCATTGCGATCATCCGCCTGGCCCTTGAGCTCGGGGTGAATTTGTTCGACACCGCGGCGGCCTACGGCACCGAGGCGGTGCTCGGCAAGGCGGTCAAATCGGTGCGGCGCGAAGACGTCGTCATCTGCACAAAGGCGCCGTTCGCCTTCAGCAACCCGAACTCGACCCCCGAGGGCATCGTCGCCAGCCTCGACAACTCGTTGCGCGAGCTCGATACCGACTACATCGACGTCTACCAGCTGCACGGGGTGCCGCCCGGCGCCTATGACCACGCGCTGAGCGACCTCGCGCCGGTGCTGCTCAAGGAAAAGGAGAAGGGGAAGTTCCGCCATCTCGGGATCACCGAGACGGCGCCTCACGATCTCGATCACCAGTCGTTGCACCGGGCGGCGCAGGACGGGGTCTGGGACGTGGTCATGGTCGGGTTTCACATGATGCATCAGAATGCCCGCGACCGGGTTTTTCCGGCAACCCGCGCCAATCGGGTCGGCACGCTTCTGATGTTTGCGGTGCGCAACATCTTCTCGCGGCCCGATCGCCTCCGGGCGACGTTGCGCGATCTTGCGGCGGCGGGTGAGGTCCCGGGATGCCTCGCCGAGACGGCGGAACCGTTATCCTTTTTGATCCATGAAGGCGGGGCGAGCTCGGTGCCGGACGCCGCCTATCGCTTTGTGCGGCACGAGCCGGGGGTCGACGTCGTGCTGTTCGGCACCGGCAGTCCGGAGCATCTGCGCACCAATATCGCCTCGATCCTGAAGCCGCCTTTGCCCGAAACCGACCGCCGGCAGCTCCGAGCGTTGTTCGGCCATCTCGTCGGGGTCGGGCTCGACGCGCCGCACCTCTCCCGATCTCGAAGATAGGCGGGCTCGAAGATAGGCGGGCGGCATCACCAATCGGGTGTTGCCGCGGCAAAAGAAAACGCCCCCGAGATCTCGGGGGCGCTCCCAGATGGAAACCGCGGCTGATCAGGCAGCTTGCTGCTGCGGGACCTCTTCGTGCTGCGGGACGACGGTCACCTGCTCCGGCGATCCGGCGCCGATCTGGATTTTGCGCGGCTTCGCGGCTTCGGGAACTTCCCTGGCGAGATCGACATGCAGCATGCCGTTCACGAGGCTCGCGCCGACGACCTTGATGTGATCGGCGAGGCTGAAGCGGCGCTCGAAAGCGCGCCGAGCGATGCCGCGATGCAGGAAGCGGTTCTCCTCCTGCTCCTTTTTCGCCTTTCCGGTCACCAGCAGGGTGTTCTCCTGAACGGTGATGTCCAGCTCATCGGGCGAAAATCCGGCAACCGCCATCGTCAGACGATAGGCGTCTTCTCCGGTCTTCTCGATGTTGTACGGAGGATAGGCGAGCGCGGAGTTGTCGACCCGCGTCGCCGCATCAACCAAGCGGGTCAGCCGATCGAAGCCGATCGTCGAGCGGAACAAGGGAGAGAAATCGAAACGATCCATGACCACATTCTCCATTGAGCAACATGGGTTGCGGCACCTGCCGTTGCGGCCCGGCGCCTCTTGGGATTTGCGCAGTTCCCATCATGGGCAACCGCGCAACGCTAAAATGGTGATCGGAGGGTGTCGATCAAGGGGCTCCCGCACTCTCCCCAATCTCAGCGCTTGATGCCAAACCCCTGGAAACGCTTGTTGAAGCGCGCGAGCTGCCCGCCGGTATCGATCAGGCGCTGCTGCCCGCCGGTCCAGGCCGGATGGGATTTCGGGTCAATATCGAGCCGCAGGGTGTCTCCGGCTTTCCCATAGGTCGAACGGGTTTGATACGAAGTCCCGTCGGTCATCACGACGGTGATCTCATGATAATCCGGATGAATGCCTTCTCTCATCGTACCGTCCTCAAAAAGCGGGCGGTTATACCGAACCCCTGATATCGATGCAATCAGAGTGGAACGAAATAGATGGCCGCCACGATCTTGCGCGCAACCCGGAAAGCGGTCGTGCATGCGGCCGCGCTGTTGCGCGCGGGGCGGCTCGTGGCCTTCCCAACCGAGACCGTTTACGGGCTAGGCGGCGATGCGACCAGCGAGCATGCCGTCGCCGATATCTTTGCCGCAAAGGGCCGGCCGCGGTTCAATCCGCTGATCGTGCATGTGCAGCATGTGGGCGAAGCCGAAAGCTTGGCCGAGTTTAGCGAGCTTGCACGCCGCGCGGCCGGCCAGTTCTGGCCGGGGCCGCTGACGATCGTGTTGCCGCGCCGCGAAGGATGCGGATTATCGCTCTTGGCGAGCGCCGGGCTCGACACCGTGGCGCTCAGGGTTCCAGCCCACCGGGTGGCGCAAGGCCTGCTGCGCGAGACGGGCCGCCCGCTCGCCGCCCCGTCCGCCAACCGGTCGGGTCGGGTGAGCCCGACCGAGGCGTCCCACGTGGCCGAGGAGCTCGACGACCTTGTGGCCCTCATTCTGGACGGCGGGCCCGCCCCGGTGGGGTTGGAATCGACCATTCTCGATTTTTCCGGAACGAGCCCCACATTGCTCCGCCCCGGCGGCGTGTCCGTCGAGCAGCTGACCGAGGCCCTCGGCCCGATCTCGGCGCCCGCTTCCGCCCTGCCGAAAGCGCCGGGCATGCTGGCCAGCCATTACGCGCCCGCCCTGCCGCTCCGCCTCGGCGCCATCGATGCTCGCCCGGGCGAGGCCCTGCTCGCCTTTGGTCCGGACGCGCCGGCCGGTTTTGCCGAGGTGTTGTGGCTGAGCCGGTCCGGCGATCTCGCCGAGGCGGCTGCCAACCTCTTTTCGATGCTGCGCCGAGCGGACAGCGGGCCTTTCAGCGGGATCGCCGTCATGCCTGTCCCCGAATACGGCCTCGGCCGCGCGATCAACGACCGGCTCCGCCGCGCCGCCGCTCCCCGGGCCGGCTGAGTAGACCCTCTCTTACCTGCAACCCGCGTGCTGACTAAATGAACCGCGCGGCAGTGGAGGAGTGGGGATGGAGATCGAGGCAGCGCTCGAGCGGATCAAGTCGGTGGTGGGTCCGCGGGGCTGGGTCGCCGACCCCGGCGAGCAGGAACCCTATCTCGTCGAGGCGCGCCGGCTTTATCGCGGGGCCACCAGGATGGTGGTCCGCCCGGCCTCGACCGAAGAGGTCGCCGCGGTCGTGCGGATCTCCGCCGAAGCCGGGCTTCCGATCGTGCCGCAAGGGGGCAATACCGGCCTGGTCGGCGGCGGTGTCCCGCCGGAAGACGGGCATAATATCGTTCTCGCGCTCGGCCGCATGAACCGTATTCGTGCGATCGACCCCGTCAATTTCACGATGACCGTCGAGGCCGGCTGCATCCTCGCGCATCTGCACCCATTCACAAAATTCACCAGTCGAATGCCGACACAAAAGCCCTGTCGCACTGGCGAAAAGCCGGGACCCATGGGCGCCGGCTTTCGCGGCTGTCGGGTGCATCGACATCCTGCACGCATGCTTTCGACGCAGCATCACCCCCGCGGAACGCCGCGCAAGATTCGCTCGCGCCAAACCTCGCCGAGCCTGCTACCGTAGCCGCTGTTCCGTTCCTTGCTGGGAGGAAGAGATGCAGTTTGGGTTCAGCGCGCCGGTCGCGGGACCTCTCTCGACGCCGGGCACCCTCGCCCGCATCGCGCAGGAAGGCGAGGCCGATCGGGTACGATTTCGCCTCGTTCAGCGACCATGTCGTGATCCCCCGCGACATCGAGGCCAAATATCCCTACAGCGATACCGGCGAATTCCCGGCGGGCTCGCGGGTCGACCGGCACGAGCAATTGACCGCTCTCGCCTTTATCGCCGGCAAGACGACGCGGCTGCGCCTCGTCACCTCGGTGACCGTCGTGCCGCATCGCCCGGCGGTGCTGCTGGCCAAGATCCTCGCGACGATCGACGTCTTGTCGAACGGCCGGCTGACCTTCGGCATCGGCGCCGGCTGGATGAAGGAGGAGTTCGAGGCGCTCGGGCTGCCGCCCTTCCCCGAGCGCGGCGCGGTCACCGACGAATATCTCGACGCCTGCCGCGAGCTGTGGACCAAGGAGGATCCGCGGTTCGACGGGCGCTACGTCAAATTCGCCAATATCCTGTTCGAGCCGAAGCCGGTGCAGAAGCCCCATCCGCCGATCTGGGTCGGCGGCGAGAGCGGCCCGGCCTTGCGCCGCACCGCGCGGATCGGCGATGGCTGGTACCCGATCGGCACCAACCCGCAGCACCGTCTCGACTCGATGAAGCGCTTCCAGGCCGGGGTCGAGCGGCTGCGCCGGCTGGCCCGCGAGGCCGGGCGCGACCCGTCGCAGATCGCGCTCGCCTACCGGGTCTCCGCCTGGGGCAAGTCGCTGCCGGCGCGCGCCGATGACGGCGAGCGGCGCCTGTTCTCCGGCGACACGGCGGATATCCTCGGCGATCTGCGGGCGTTTCGCGATTTCGGCGTCGAGCACGTCGATTTCGGCTTCCCGGGCGCCAGCGCCGACGAGATGCTTGCCAATATGCGTCGTTTCCGCGAGGACGTGCTGGCGAAGGTGTAGCTGGAGCCCAATTCGAAGGAGCCGCAATGCTGAAGCTCGGATACAAGGCGTCGGCCGAACAGTTTGGGCCGCGCGAGCTGTTGGAGTTCTCCTGCCTCGCCGAGGAGGTCGGGTTCGACTCGGTCTTTGTCAGCGACCACTTTCAGCCGTGGAAGCATACCGATGGGCATGCGCCGAACTCGCTCGCCTGGCTCGGCGCGCTCGGCGCGCGGACCCGGCGGGTGACGATCGGCACCAGCGTCGCGACGCCGACCTTCCGCTATCACCCCTCGATCGTGGCGCAGGCCTTCGGCACGCTCGGCGCGATGTTTCCGGGCCGCGTCGTGCTCGGCCTCGGCACCGGCGAGTCGCTGAACGAGGTGCCGGCGACCGGCATCGAATGGCCGGGGGCCAAGGAGCGGCGCGACCGGCTGCGCGAGGCGGTGCGGCTGATCAACAAATTGTGGACCGAGGACCGGGTCAGCTTCGAGGGCCAGTTCTACCGCACCGCAAACGCGACGATCTACGACAAGCCGAAAGAGAAGGTGCCGATCTGGATCGCGGCGTCCGGCCCGCTCGCGGCCATGATGGCCGGCCAGATCGCCGAGGGGTTCATCTGCACCAGCGGCAAGAACCCTCAGCTCTATACCGACCTGTCGAGCAAGGTCGACGAGGGGTTGGCGAGGGCCGGCCGCGGCGCCGCCGATCTCGAAAGGATGATCGAGGTCAAGGTGTCGTTCGACAGCGATGCCCGGCAGGCGAAGGAATTGACCCGGCATTGGGCGGCGCTGGCGCTGACACCCGAGGAAAAGGTCAGTGTCGAGGACCCGATCGAAATGGAGCGGCTCGCCGACGCTTTGCCGCTCGAGCGCGCCGCGAGCCGCTGGATCGTCTCCGCCGATCCGGAGGAGCAGCTCGCCAAGATCCGGCCCTATGTCGAGCTCGGCTTCACCCATCTCGTCTTCCACGCGCCCGGCCCCGACCAGCCCCGCTTCCTCAAGCTCTACGCCGAGCAGGTCCTGCCGCTGCTGCGCTCGAAGCTCGGGTGATGGCGCGCCATGCTGCTGAGATACCACTCATCGTCATCCGGGAGGCCCAGGGCCGCCGACCCATGAACACCGGCTTTTCCTTCGCCTTCATAGACCTGTGTTCATGGGTTCCGGGCTCGCGGGCTGCGCCCGCGCCCCGGAATGACAGCATTGGGATTTCTGCGCAATCGGTAATGCAGCGATTGCGGGAGCGGAGCATGCCGCCTCGCAGGCTGATCCTCACGCGCTCGCCGGCATCAAGCTGGTCGAGCCGGGGGACGATCTCGGCGCGATCGCCGTCGCCGCTTTCGCGGCGAACGGGGTGGCGCCGGAGGCGGGCGACGTGCTGGTCGTGGCGCAGAAGATCGTCTCCAAGGCCGAGGGGCGTTATGTCGAAATCGCCACGGTCGAGCCCTCGGGGGAAGCAATTTCGCTCGCCGCCGAGGTCGACAAGGATCCGCGCTTTGTCGAGGTGGTTCTCTCCGAATCCAAACGGGTGGTGCGCCGCCGGCCGGGCCTGCTGATCGTCGAGCACCGCCTCGGCTTCGTGATGGCCAATGCCGGGATCGATCATTCGAACCTGCCGATGGCGGACGGCGTCGAGCGGGTATTGCTGCTGCCGCGAGACCCGGACGGCTCGGCCCGACGCCTGCGGCAACAGCTCGCCGAAGCCTTCTGGCGACCGATATCGCCGTCATCATCAGCGACAGCTTTGGCCGGCCCTGGCGCAAGGGCACGGTCGGCATTGCGCTTGGGCGCAGCGGGGCTGCCGGCGCTGATCGATTTGCGCGGCCATCCCGATCTCTTCGGGCGCGAATTGCTGGTCACCGAGACCGGCTTTGCCGACGAGATCGCCGCCGCCGCCGGGCTATTGATGGGGCAGGCCGACGAGGCGGTGCCGATGGTGCTGGTCCGCGGGCTGCGCTGGTCGGCGCCGGATGCCCCGGCCGCCGCCTTGATCCGACCGGCCGAGCACGACCTCTTTCGATGAAGGTGCTGGCGCTGTCGGGCGGCATCGGCGGCGCCAAGCTGGCGCTCGGCCTCTACCGCATCCTGCCGCCGGGCTCGCTGACCGTCGTCGCCAACACCGGCGACGATTTCGAGCATCTCGGCCTCTCGATCTCGCCCGATATCGATACCTTGCTCTATACGCTCGCCGGCCTCGACAACCCGGAATGGGATGGGGGCGGCGCGGCGAGACCTGGACCTTCATGGCGGCGCTCGAGGCGCTCGGCGGCGAGACCTGGTTCAAGCTCGGCGACGGCGATCTCGCCACCCATGTCGAGCGCACCCGCCGCCTCGCCGCCGGCGAGAGCCTGTCGGCGATCACCGATGATTTCCGCCGCCGGCTCGGGATCTCGGCGCGCATTCTGCCGATGACCGACGACCGGGTCCGCACCCGGCTGCGCACCGACGAAGGCTGGCTCGAATTTCAGGACTATTTCGTGCGGCGCCGCGCCGAGCCGGTCGTCCGCGAGATCGCCTATGCCGGCGCGCCGGAGGCCCGGCCACAAGCGGATTTTCTGGCGGCGCTCGGCGACGACGATCTCGCATTGGTGGTGATCTGCCCGTCGAACCCGTTTCTCAGCATCGACCCGATCCTCGGCCTGCCGGGCGTGCGCGAGGCATTGCGCGCCTGCCGCGCGCCGGTGGTTGCGGTGTCGCCGATCATCGGCGGCAAGGCGGTCAAGGGCCCGACCGCCAAGATGATGGCCGAGCTCGGTCTGCCGGTCGGGGCGGCGGCCGTCGCGCGGCACTATGCCGACATCCTCGACATCTACATCGCCGACGAGGCGGATGCGCGGGAGATCGGCGATCTCGGCATCCCGGTCGCCCTGACCCGCACCTTGATGCAGACGCTGGAAGACCGCGAGGCGCTGGCAAGGGCTGTGCTGGCGGCAGCCGACCGCGGCGCTGCATCACCATCCTGCGTGCTTCGAGACGCGCCCTCCAGGCGCTCCTCAGCATGAGGAAAGCCTTTGATGGCATCAAGACAACATTCCTCATCCTGAGGAAGCCGCGCAGCGAGCTGTCTCGAAGGACGCATGGCGCTGATCCCGCCATCTGGGCGGTGGTGCCGGTCAAGGAGCTCGATCGGGCGAAGATGCGTCTGGCGCCGGTGCTGCCGGCCGAGCTGCGGCGGGAATTGATGCTGGCGATGCTGGAAGACGTGCTGGCCGCGCTCGCCGCAACGCCGCGGCCTCGCCGGCATCGCGGTTGTGACGGTCGAGCCGGCGGCGGCATGGCTGGCGGGCAGATACGGCGCCCGCGTGATCGAAACGGGCGCCCGCGACGGCCATACCGGCGCCGTCATCGGCCGCGGCGCGGCTCCTCGCGGAAGAGGGTGCGTCCGGCATGCTGACCTTGCCCGGCGATGTCCCCCTCGTCACTCCCGGGGAGATCGCGCAGCCTGCTCGCGGCGCATCGCCCGGCTCCGGCCTTCACGATTGCGCCGTCGCGCGACGAGCGCGGCTCGAATGCGGTGATCTGCTCGCCGCCCGATGCGGTGCCGCTGCGCTTTGGCGAGGACAGCTTTTTCCCGCATCTGCGGGCGGCGGAGGCCTGCGGCATCCGGCCCACGGTGCTGCATCTGCCGGGCATAGCGCTCGATGTCGACACGCCCGAGGATCTTGCCGCTTTTGCGTTGCTGCCATCGCCGACCCGCGCGCGCGCCTTGCTGGCCGAGAGTGGTATGCTGAATGTTAACGAGCGCGCGGGTGCGCCCACAGGAGATCATTGGCGATGACCATCGACAGAGATCCTGGCACGGGCCGAGGCGGAGCGGCGGCTCTCGGCTCCGGACGCCCTGCAGCTGGCGGAGTGCAGCGATGCGCGGCCGCTGATGCGGCTGGCGGCGGCATGGCGCGACGCGGCGCATGGCGGTCTCGTCTCCTATTCGCGCAAGGTCTTCATCCCGCTGACCCAGCTGTGCCGCGACGTCTGCCACTACTGCACCTTCGCCCATCCGCCGCGCCCGGGGGAGCCCATCTACTTGACCGCCGAGCAGGTGCTCGATATCGCCCGCGCCGGCGCGCGCGCCGGCTGCCACGAGGCGCTGTTCACTTTGGGCGACAAGCCGGAACTGCGCTATGCGGCGGCGCGCGACGCGCTGGCCCGGCTCGGCCACGAGACGACCTTGTCCTACCTCGCCGAGATGGCGGGGCTGGTGCTGCGCGAGACGGGGCTGTTGCCGCATCTCAACCCCGGCGTCATGACCCGCGCCGACATCGATCGGCTGCGGCCGGTCTCGGTGTCGCAGGGCATCATGCTGGAGAGCGCGGCCGAGCGGCTGCGGCAGCGCGGCGGGCCGCATTTCGGTTCGCCCGACAAGGACCCGGCGGCGCGCCTCGCGACGATCGCCGCGGCGGGCGAGGCGGCGGTGCCGTTCACCACCGGCATCCTGATCGGCATCGGCGAGACCCGGCGCGAGCGCATCGAGTCGCTGCTGGCGTTGCGCGAGCTGCACGACCGTTACGGGCACCTGCAGGAGATCATCATCCAGAATTTCCGGGCCAAGCCCGGGACCCGCATGGCGCAGGCCCCCGAGCCCGACCTCGACGAGCATCTGTGGACGATCGCCGTGGCGCGGCTGATCTTCGGCCCGCGAGATGAACATCCAGGCGCCGCCCAATCTCAACCCCGGCGCGCTCGCCGAGATGATCGCCGCCGGGATCAACGATTGGGGCGGCGTCTCGCCGGTCACGCCCGACCACGTCAACCCCGAGAGGCCGTGGCCGGCGCTCGACCGGCTGGCCGAGCAGACGGCCGGGGCCGGCAAGCTGCTGGTCGAGCGGCTGGCGATCTACCCCGCTTACGCACGCGACCCGGAGCGCTGGCTCGACCCGGCACTGCGCCCCGCGGTGCTGCGCGCGATCGATGCCGAGGGGCTCGCGCGCCCCGACGATTGGGTTGCCGGCTCCGGGACCGAGCCGCCGACCCTCACCCGCCTGCCCCGATCCGGACCCTCTCCGCGCTGCGGCGGGGCGAGGGACTTCTCCCCTCTCCCGCAAGCGGGGGACCAAGCCCGCAGGGCTTGGTGGGTGAGGGTAGGCTCGCGCGCGGTCCTGGACCGGGCGGCGGCCGGCGAGCAGCTGGCCAGAAGCCGACATCGTGCGGCTCTTCGCGGCGCGCGGCGAGGCCTTTGATGCCGTGTGCCAAGCGGCGGACCAGCTGCGGCAGAGGGTCAACGGCGACGTCGTCAGCTATGTCGTGACCCGCAACATCAACTACACCAACATCTGCTACTTCCGCTGCCAGTTCTGCGCCTTCTCCAAGGGCAAGCTCAGCGAGAATTTGCGCGGCCGGCCCTACGACCTCGACCTTCCCGAGATCCAGCGGCGGGTCGAGGAGGCCTGGGAGCGCGGCGCCACCGAAGTCTGCCTGCAGGGCGGCATCCACCCGGAATACACCGGGCGCGACCTATCTCGCGGTCTGCCGCGCCATCAAGGAGGCGGTGCCCGGCATTCATATCCACGCCTTCTCGCCGCTCGAGATCTGGCAAGGCGCCAAGACCCTCGGCCGCCCGATCCCGGACTTTCTGCGCGAGCTGAAGGAGGCCGGGCTCAGCTCCTTGCCCGGCACCGCGGCCGAGATCCTCGACGACGAGGTCCGCGCCGTGATCTGCCCCGACAAGATCAAGACCGGGCAATGGCTCCAGGTCATGGAGGCGGCGCATGGCGTCGGGCTGCGCAGCACGGTCACGATCATGTACGGTCATGTCGACCGCTACGAGCACTGGGCGCGGCATCTGTTGCGCATCCGCGCATTGCAGGCGCGCACCGGCGGCTTCACCGAATTCGTGCCGCTGCCCTTCGTGCCGATGGAGACGCCGATCTACCTCAAGGGCCGGGCACGGCGCGGCCCGACCTACCGCGAGGCGGTGCTGATGCATGCGGTCGCGCGCCTGGTGCTGCACCCGGTCATCGGCAACATCCAGACCTCCTGGGTCAAGATGGGCGAGGGCGGCGCCGCCGCCTGCCTCGCGGCAGGCGCCAACGATCTCGGCGGCACCCTGATGAACGAGAGCATCACCCGCGCCGCCGGCGCGGTGCACGGCCAGGAGATGCCGCCCGAAAGCATGGAGGCGCTGATCCGCTCGTTGGGCCGCGAGCCGCGCCAGCGCACGACGCTCTACGGCGATGCCCCCGCCGAGCGCAAAGCCGCATCTTTCGGCGCTCCGATACTGGTCGAGCCGATAAACACGCCAGCGCGGCGCTATGAGCGGCAGCAGGCAGAGCGCCGCTGCCGACTGGCACAGGTCAGGGAGGAAGCGATGGAGATCGAGGCCGCCGTCTTTCGCAAGGTGCACGAGCCGCTGACCATCGAAGCCGGTCGAGGTCGACAAGCCGTGGGGCCGCGAGGTGCTGGTCCGCACGGCGGCGACCGGGGTCTGCCACAGCGACCTGCATGTCGTCGACGGCGTCGGGCGGTTCCCGCTCGACCGGCCGATCGTGCTCGGGCACGAAGGCGCCGGCATCGTCGAGGCGGTCGGCGCCGATGTGACCACGGTCAGGCCCGGCGATCACGTCGTCGCCTGTCTTTCCGGGTTCTGCGGCAACTGCCCGCAATGCCTCTCCGGCCATCCGAATTTGTGCACCGGCGGCATCGTCACCCGGCCCGACAACGCAGCGCCCGCGGCTGTCGCAAAAGGGCCAGCCGTCTCCGCCAATTCATCGGCATTTCGAGCTATGCCGAAAAGATGCTGCTGCACGAGAATTCGCTCGTGCGGATCGACCCGGAACTGCCGCTCGACCAGGCGGCGCTGGTCGGCTGCGGCGTGCTTGACCGGGGTCGGCGCGGCATTGCGCAGCTCGGGGCTCGAGGCGGGACAGACCGTGGCGGTGTTCGGCTGCGGCGGGGTCGGGCTGTCGATCGTCCAGGGAGCGCGCATCGGCGGCGCGCGCCAGATCATCGCCGTCGACATGTTCGGCATCGAAGCGCGAGATGGCGCTGCGCGCCGGCGCCACCCATTTCGTCAACAGCGGCGAGGACGACCCGGTCAAGGCGGTCCGCGCGCTGACCGGCGGCGCCGGGGTCGATCACGCCTTCGAGGCGGTCGGCAACGCCAAGCTCGTGCGCCAGGCGATCGAGAGCCTGGCGATCCGCGGCACCGCGACGATCGTCGGCGTGTTGCCGCCCGACGCGATGATCGAGTTCCCGTGGATGGCGATCCGCCCGGAATGCAAGGTGCAGACCTCGCGCATGGGCTCCAACCGCTTCCGCTACGACATCCCGCTCTACCTCGAATTCTACCGCCAGGGCCGCCTCGACCTCGACGACATGGTCACCAGGCGCGGCCGCCTCGGCGACATCAACGAAGCCTTCCGCGCCATGAAAGCCGGCGAGGTCGCCCGCACGGTGCTGACCTTCGACTAAAAGCGCGACGGCACGCCGTCCTTGACCTTGCTGCTAGTGGTAGGCTTCTAACATTCGGCTCCCACCCCTCCTCATCGTCATGCCCCCGAAAGCGGGTATCCAGAGGGGCGGATCCGGCGGCTGCAGCCCCCGTTCAAGCCAGGGGCAGGCTCTGGGCCCCCGCTTTCGCGGGGGCGACGAGAATGAGCGCGGAGTTATTCGGTCCGGTTAGTACCACTAGGGGTTTACGCAGCCTAGGTAGACATTGTGCGGACAGTAAAAGGCCTCTTCGCCCGGGATTCGGTCCGAGGCTAGCGTTCCCTGCATCCCTCACCCGCACCCGGCGAGTGCTGCCAGAAACAGCGCGAGAAATGCAAAATTCGGCGATCTGATCCGACTGCCCAAGAGCTTGTGGCGGCTCGTTGTAAAGCTCCTCGGGTATTTGGTCAGCGCGCTTTTTTGGTCAAGCAGCATCAGTCGGTCACCCCGTCATCGGTCTTGGCGCCACAAGCCCAATTGGGCATTAAGGCGGCAGCAGGGCTCGTGCCTGGGACCTTTTCCCGAGCGCAGTCTGTTTTGAGCCAAGCCGAGCATATCGAAGCTACCGGCTGCTTCAGATTTAGCAGTTGCACGGCTCAGCCGAGACCAAACGCCTCGAGTAGTGGGGTGCGCGTCTGGGGGAAGTCTCGACGGCGTCGACAAGCTTCTCGTGGTCGGCGTCGTCGAGAGCAAGGGACAGTGCGAACATGCCGCGCTTGGCGAACCAGATGCCGCACGCGACGAGGTCGAACCAGAAGAGGTCGCGCAATGCGGTATTGCCGCGCTCGGCATCCGCCTGCGAGCGGATCGGCCCATCGGTCATGTGCACCGAAAGCATCGACCCGAGGCCGGTAAATTGCATCGCGAGCCCATGCCGACGCGCCACCGCATTGAGGCGCTCGCGCAGCCGGTCGCCCGAGCATTAGCGCTCGGGCGCCTCGGGCGTGTAGATCTCGGTCAGTCCGGCGAGCCCGGCATTCATCGTCAGCACATTGTTGTTGAAGGTGCCGGCGTGCTGGAAGGCATCCGGCCGGCGCGGGTCG
>CAWILK010000009.1:0-77916 GCA_963836845.1 uncultured Alphaproteobacteria bacterium
GCGTAGCGCGCTGGCCGTGATCGGCCAGATGGCGGTGGCGGTCGCCGTGGCGGTGGTCGTTGCGGTGATCGCCCTCGTCGCGATATCGCGGGTGGAATGGCCGGCGTACAACTCGTCGAACCAACTGCACGCGTTGACCACGGTCGGCCAATTCGGTTGCCTGGCAGGGTTGTTAGCAAGCGGGTGGATTTGGCGTCGCGGACGCCGGTTGCTGTCACGGGCTTTCGCGCTTCTCTTCCTGTCGGCGTTTTCCGTTGTCACACTCGCCATGCCATTGGGCGCGACCAAGCTCTACCTGTTCGGCATCTCGGTCGACCAGCAGTTCCGCACGGAGTACCTGACCCGGCTCACCGACACCGCGGGTCCGCACGACATGACCTACTACGGTCTGCCGCCGTTTATCCGCCCGGCTGGTTCTGGATCGGCGGCCGGCTCGCCTCGCTGACCGGCACACCCGCGTGGGAGATGTTCAAGCCATGGGCGATCGTCTCCATCACGATTGCCGTGGTGCTGGCGTTCGTGTTGTGGGCCAGCATGATTCGCTTCGACTACGCGCTGATCGTATCGACCGCCACCGCTGCCGCGACGCTGGCGTACTCACCCACCGAGCCCTACGCCGCGATCATCGCCGTGCTACTGCCGCCGGTGTTCGTGCTCGCGTGGTCGGGCCTGCGCGCCGCGACTCGAAGCGGCGGTCGGGCCGCGATCATCGGAGTCGGCGTCTTCCTCGGCGTCGCCGCGCTGTTCTACACCCTGCTGCTGGCTTACGCAGCGTTCACGCTGACGATCATGGCCCTGGTGCTGGCCGTGGCACGCAGACGGTTCGAACCACTGCTGCGGCTCGCGGTCATCGCGGTGATCGCAGGCGCGATCGCCCTCCTTGGCTGGGGGCCGTACCTGGTGGCCGCCGTCAACGGCCATCCCGCCGATTCCGGCACCGCTCAGCACTATCTGCCCTCCGCGGGAGCCCAGCTCGAATTCCCGATGCTGCACTTCACGCTGCTCGGCGCGCTGTGCATGGTCGGCACGCTGTGGCTGGTGGTGCGCGCCCGCAGCTCGACCAGAGCCGGTGCGCTGGCCATCGCGGTGCTGGCCCTATACGCGTGGTCGCTGCTGTCCATGCTGACCACCCTGGCAGGCACCACGCTGCTGTCGTTCCGGCTGCAGCCGACTCTGACGATCCTGCTGACCGCGGCGGGTGCGTTCGGGTTCATCGAAGCCACGCTCGCGATCGCCCGCCGCTACCAACCCGAGACGGGCCGCCGCATCGTCGCGGCCGCCGCCACGCTCGGCGCGATCGGCGCGCTGACCTTCAGCCAGGACATCCCCGACGTGCTGCGCTCCGACATCGTCGTCGCGTATACCGACACCGACGGCTACGGCCAACGCGCCGACCGGCGACCGCCCGGCGCCGAGCAGTACTACCGCGAGATCGACACCAAGATCCTCCGAACCACCGGCCTGCCGCGCAGCGAGACCGTCGTGCTCACCGCCGACTACAGCTTCCTGTCCTACTACCCCTACTACGGCTTCCAGGGCCTGACGTCGCACTACGCCAACCCGCTCGCGCAGTTCGACAGGCGGGCAGATGCGATCAAGAAGCTGGCCACGCTGACCAGCGCCGATCAGTTCATCACCGCACTGGACAAACTGCCGTGGAAGCCGCCGACGGTGTTCTTGATGCGCCGCGGCGCCAACGACACCTACACGCTGCGGCTGGCGTCGGACGTGTACCCCAACCAGCCCAACGTCCGCCGCTATCAGATCGCGCTGGACGACGCGCTGTTCGACGATCCGCGCTTCGACGTGTCCACCGTGGGGCCGTTCGTGCTGGCGATCCGGAAGCCGACCGGCTGATGGCCATGGACACCGCGCCTGAGCAGGCCAATTACCATCAAGCCCCGCAACCGCTGCGGTCAACCATCGCACCGCGCGCCTCATCGCCATCGTCGCCGGCCTGCTCGGGGCGGCGCTGGCGATCGCCACGCCCCTGCTGCCCGTGACGCAAACCACCGCGCAGCTCAACTGGCCACAGAACGGTGTGCTGCAGAGCGTCAACGCCCCGCTGATCGGATACGTCGCCACCGACCTCAACATCACCGTGCCGTGCAGCGCGGCCGCGGGACTGGCCGGCCCGCAAAATACGGGCAAGACCGTGCTGCTCTCCACGGTGCCGAAGCAGGCGCCAAAGGCCGTCGACCGCGGGCTGCTCATCGAACGGGTCAATAACGATCTGCTCGTCATCGTCCGCAACACCCCGGTGGTCAGTGCCCCGCTGAACCAGGGCTCAGCCCGGCGTGCCAGCGACTGACGTTCACCGCGCACGCCGACAAGGTCACCGGTGAATTCGTCGGCCTGGTGAAGGGTCGCGATTCCGACGACCCCGGCAAACCGTTGCGCGGCGAACGCAGTGGTTACGACTTCCGGCCGCAGATTGTCGGCGTGTTCACCGACCTGTCCGGGCCCGCACCACCGGGCCTGCAGTTCTCCGCGACCATCGATTCCCGCTACAGCAGTTCTCCGACGCTGCTGAAGATGCTGGCGATGATCGTCGGCGTAGCCCTGACAGTCGTCGCGCTCGGCGCCCTTCACGTTCTCGACACCGCCGACGGCCGAGGCGTCAAGCGCTTCTTGCCTGCTCGATGGTGGTCGGTCACCCCACTCGACGGATTGGTCACCGTCGTGCTGGTGTGGTGGCACTTCGTCGGCGCCAACACATCCGACGACGGCGCGCCAGGTCGATCTTGAAGGCGTTGTGCTCGAAGCCCTTGGCATCGCGTAAGACGAGGTCCGCTGCGCGGGTGAACGCCAACTCGTCGGCGGCCTGCCCGCATAGCGCGGCTTCGACCGACGAGTCGCGCCAAGGCTTGTGCGCAACACCTCCGAGCGCCAGGCGGGCCTCTTTGATCGTGTCTCCTTCGAGCTCGAGCGCGGCCGCGACGGATACGAGCGCAAACGCATAGGAGAGGCGGTCGCGGATCTTCAGGTAGGTGTAATTTGCCGTAAAGGCCCGCGCCGGCAGCTCGATCGCCGTAACGATCTCGTTCCGTTCCAGGTTCGTGTCGCGCTGCGGGGTGTCCCCTGCCAGCCGATGAAAATCCGAAAACGCAATCTTGCGCGTGCCTGTCGGTCCGGTGACATGGACCGTGGCGTCGAGCGCAGCCAGTGCCACGCACATGTCGGAGGGATGGGTCGCAATGCAGGCTTCGCTCGTCCCGAGGATCGCGTGCATGCGATTGAGGCCGGCAATGGCGGAGCAGCCGGTGCCGGGGTCGCGTTTATTGCACGGCGTTGCGGTATCGTAAAAATAGTAGCAGCGCGTGCGTTGCAGAAGATTGCCACCGGTCGACGCCATGTTGCGCAGCTGCGCCGACGCACCCGCCAGGATCGCGCTCGCGAGCAAGGGATAGCGTTGCTCGATCAGCGGGTGATAGGCGAGGTCGGAATTCGGCACGAGCGCGCCGACCCGCAATCCCCCGTCGGCCGTTTCCTCGACGGTCTTCAGTGGCAACCGCGTGATGTCGATCAGCGTCGACGGCCGTTCGACATCCTCCTTCATCAGGTCGATCAGGTTGGTGCCGCCGGCGATGAATTTCGCCGCCGGATCGGCGGCAATCTGGCGCACCGCGTCGGCGACATCGCTCGCCCGCGCGTACTGAAAATTGATCATGCTTGCCTCATCGCCTGCTGGATCGCTGCGACGATATTGGGGTAGGCCCCGCAACGGCAGATATTGCCGCTCATCAGCTCACGGATCTCGTCGGCAGTCTTGGCCCTGGCTTCGGCCATCAATCCTGCGGCGGAGCAGATCTGGCCCGGCGTGCAGTAGCCGCACTGGAACGCGTCATGGTCGATGAAGGCCTGCTGCAGCGGATGAAGGACTCCATGCGCTGCCAGGCCTTCGATCGTCGTGACCTCTGCGCCCTCTTGCATGACAGCCAAGGTCAGGCACGAAAGAACGCGTCGGCCGCCGACCAGCACTGTGCAGGCGCCGCATTGGCCGTGGTCGCAGCCCTTTTTTGTGCCTGTCAGGTCGAGATGGTCGCGGAGCGCGTCGAGCAGCGAGGTCCTGGGATCAAGCGAAAGTCGCTGCAAGCGGCCATTGATCGTCAGGTCGATCTCGTATTTGTCCATTCGGTCCTCTCAGGCCATTCGGCTACAAGGAGAACGCGGGCAAGGAGATTACGTTCATGCTTTGGCCTGCGCCGGAAGACGCACGAGCCCGTATCGGTTCCGGCGCGAGCCCTCATATCGCGATGTGCCGGCGCAGGCGAGTACTAATTCGCGGCGGTCACCGGTCCCCTCGCGGGCAAGTTTTCGCAGCTGGCCGCTTCGGCAGGAGAAGCCATCATTCTCCTCGTGCGCTGCGCAACCTACTCAACGCCCGACGCGCAATAGCCGCCGGTGCCTGGTCCGGGATCGCGAAGACGGAACTGACGTTGATCTCGCACAAAACGTAGCTGTCCTCGCCCGACGCGGTGCGTGGTCCATAGAGAAAGTCGGCGTCCCAGATGATCGGAAGCGATGCGGCGTCGATCCCCAGGACCTGCATCATCTGCGGCGTCCACTCGGCTTCCATCTTGGCCCTGAGCATCTGAAACGGCTCCGCGTCGGCGCCGTGCATGATACGGGGACCCGGCTGCGCGGCCGGGGAGTCCGAGCCTTCGGGCGGCGGCGGGAGCAGCGCCTTGATGAGTTGGTGTCCGAAACCAACAACCTTGTCGGCGCCCATGTAGCAACGGATCATGCCGTCAGGCAGGCGCGGCTGAAAGGGTTGATCGACGATGCATCCGTCGGACGCGAAATAGGCCTCGCAGCGTGTCATGAACTCCCCAAGCGGCATTTCTTCGGGCACGCTCCCCGGCACGCATGCAAGACGCGCACGAGACTCGCCTTGCCGGCCGGCGCTGAAACCAGCTCGACCTTCCAAACCCCTTGGCCGCCATTGCCCCGGTTCTGCTTGAGGACACGCGGGCCTATCGATTGGAGCCGTGACGGGAACGCGTCGTCGAACTCGGCCGCCGTGCGGTAGAGGTGGGTATCGGTGCCCCACCCAAGATGCTTCGTGCGGTGCAGGACCTCTTTGACACCCATCTTGAGGATCACCTCGGGGTGCGCGCTGACCCAGGGTCCGCGCGATGCAACATCACGTAACATTGCGTCGAGCAGGGCTCGGGTCTTGCCTCCACTGATCGGGTCGACCCACACGAGCACCCCGTCGACCGCCAACAGCTGCTCACGCACCTCGTCGGCAATGTCGTCGGCATAAACCGCAGGCTCGGCGTGAACGCCAACCGCCGCCAGCTCTTCGAAGACGCGGTGAAAGCGATTGTTCTGGGGTGTTGCAGCTCGCCGTCCCTCGCGATCGCCGCGCCAGAGAATTGCAATTCTATAGTGTTTCACACTGGCCATGTCGTCTCCCTGAAGGTGATAGCAACTGCAGTCACGACCGCCCGGGTCACTGTGCGTCCCGCGATCGATCCCTACGCCACAAGCGTTGGGCTCTCGACCCGAGCTGCCCACTTGACGGGAGCCCCGTCGAGCTGGTGCGCATCCGCCGCTGCCTCCGCCAGGAGCCAGTCACGGAACGTGACGATCTTTGGAAGTGCCGAAGTCGCCTTGGGGCACACGATCCAATAGGTATTTTTCAGTGGCAGTGCGGTCTGGAACGGCCGCACCAAGCGACCATTGATCAGATCGGCCGCGGCAAGAGCGGTACGGGCAAGTGCGATCCCCTGACCGTCGATGGCGGCATCGATCAGCATGCTGGCGTGGTTCAGGATCGGACCGTGCAAGAGCCCTTCTCGCCGATGCGCCTGTCGCTTCCAGCCATCTCGACCAGTCTCTCCGGTCGTTCAAATGCAATAGTGGAAACTGCAGCACGTCCTCCGGACTGTGGATGCCGCGCCGGCAGCGGAGAAGAGCCGGGCTGCAGACCGCAAACAGCTCTTCCGAGCACAGATTGACCCCAGCGAGGCCGGCCCAATTACCGGCGCCGTGACGGATCGCGAGATCGACATCCTCGCGAGCAAAGTCGACGTGGTGCATCGTCGCCGAGACCTTCAGCTCGATCTCCGGATAGGCCTCGGCAAACCGCCCGAGCCGGCTGACCAGCCATTTGGCGGCAAAATCCGGTGACATGCTGACGGTGATCACCCCCGAGCGCTGGCGCTGAAGCAGGCGATCGGTGCCGAGCGCGATCCTGTCGAACGCATCCCGCACCACGGCCAAGTAGCCTTGCCCGGCCTCGGTAATGGCCAGGCCCTGGCGCTCGCGATTGAAGAGCTTCAGACCGAGTTCGGCCTCTAGAGCCTTCACTTGATGGCTCACAGCACCTTGCGTGACGCAGAGCTCGTCCGCCGCTCGGGTGAAACTTTGGTGCCGCGCCGCAGCCTCAAACGACCTCAGCGCATTCAGCGGTGGCAGAGAGCGACGCATCACCGCCTCCATGAATAAAATTAGGGCAGTCCCGAGAAACGATGCTTTGCCGGTGGGGTCGGCCTGCTCCTATTGATCCGGCTCCGTCCGGTCGGGCAGCGGCCCGGCCCGGCACCTAGTTCGGAGCCTTTGCCATGGCCGACCCGATTGCCCACAGACAGCCCTTCAGGATCGTCTTTCCAAGCGGCCCGTCTCATTCGAAAGCGCGGATCAGCGGGCTCGTCGCCGGCACGCGCTCGACAGTCGGCCGATGGTTCGCGCGTTCCCGCCAGCTCCGGGCGCTGCGCGAAATTGCCGAGCGCAACGACCCTCATCTGCTCAAGGACATCGGCGTCTCGCGGGAAGAGGCGCTGCGAGAAGCCGACAAGGCCTTCTGGCGGCTCTAGCGCGCCCTCCGACTTCCCGGGCGGGCACGCGTCCTCACCTCCCGCACCGGTTTCCGCAGTGAATTGAGGACATACACGATTGGAGAGAAAACCATGTCCGACCTGACTTTGCTCGGCTTTCCCCGCAGCACTTTCGTCCAGATCGTGGGTCTGGTCCTGACACACAAAGACCTGCCCTACACATTCCGCGATCTCGAACCCGACATGGGTTCGCCGGTGCATCTCGCGCTGCACCCGTTCGACCGGGTGCCGATCCTGCAGCACGGCAACTTCACGCTCTACGAAACGAGCGCGATCGTCGCCTATCTGGAAGAGATGTTTCCGACGCCGTCGCTGCAGCCACAGTCTGCCCAGGACCGCGCGCGGATGAACCAGTGGATCAGTGCGGTCAATTCCTACTACTACCCGTACATGTGCTATCACGTCTCGCACGAGCGTAACGTCTTCCCGCAGCTTGGCATCCCGTCCGATGAGAAGGTCGTCGCGCACGCGTTGCCGAAGATCGAGGTCGCATTGCAGGTGATGGAGCGCCAGCTGGCGCACCGGCAGGGTTTCCTGCTCGGCAGCGAGGTAGGTCTCGCGGATTATTACCTGCTGCCCAGCACCTACGCCTTTGGCTTCGCTCCCGAAGCGAAGGCGATGTACGCGGACTTCCCGGCGGTCCGGGAATGGCGGGAGAAGATGGAGGCGCTGCCGACCGTCCAGCGCTTTCGCGCCGCCCAGCCGCCGCGCGGGCCGATCGAGCACGCCCGCAAATGGGCGGTTTCGCACCGCCCGAAATACTGAGGCGGCGAGGCGATGCCGGAGCGCTATGCGACTCCGGCTCGGCCTGCTCCGGCTGCGGCTCAGCTGTGCGCACACGGCCGTTGCATGCAATAGGCGGCGAGCGGCTGACTCTTGCGCCGAATCAGCGAGGCCTCAACGGTCTCGATAATGGCGTAACGGTCGGAAGCGGCAGTAGGATTTGGGTTGGGTCCACCCATGCGGCGCGCACCTCGCTTGGCGAGAGGCGCAGAGCTTGGGCGGGTATCGCCTGCCGGGGAGTCTGCCCATCCCCGAATGCGGGTTATTTAGTTCGGAAGCCGACAGATGACAAGTGCATCAGTTTTTCCTGCGGAACTCGCGTCATTTGATCTCTCCACGCCGCGTATTCTTTCGGGCTGACTCCTTGACGTACTCGTTGAAATTAGAGCGGCAGTGGCGTTCTACGGACGGGCGGAAAAGCGGCCCGCTTCCGGACCGCAGGGTTCATCCTCGAACCCAGTGCGGCGGATGAAAATACGGAGCCGGCCGGCAGCTGATCAGCTAGTGCACCTCGCTGGAACCTAGCCGGCTTCTGCAGGTTTTCCCCTGGTGGCGCCGCTCGCGGCGTCATATTCCGCCACCAGCTCGCGGAGGCGCGGGATCAGCTCCTGGCCATACTGAACAGCGTCGGGCCGGGGATCGTAGCCACGGATCAAGAGGCTGGTGGCGCCCAGCTTGTAGTATTCGAGCAAGGCCATCGCGACCGTTTCGGGCGTGCCGACGAGCGCCGTCGAATTTCCTTGCGCGCCGGTCGCGACGGCCAGCGAGGTCCACAAGCAGGTGTCGTGCACCTCGGCTTCCGCGGCGGCCTGGAGCAGCCGCTGGGAGCCGACATTCTGGCGGGTTGGCGCCGGCGCGCCGCCGCGGTTGATCAGCACCTGGTCGAGGATGGCCCTGGCGCGGTCCCAGGCCGCTCCCTCGGTTGCCGCCAGGATCGGGCGGGTGGACAGGCTGAAGCTCGGGCTGCGGCCGGAGAGCGCCGCCTCCTGCCGAACGCGGTCCATGAATCGCGCTGTGTCCTTCAGCGGCTCGCCCCACAGCATGAAGACATCGGCATGCGGGGCCAGCGCCCGGATCGCCGCGTCGGAGCCGCCGCCGCCATAGATCGGGATATGCGGCTGCTGCCGGCAGCGGATTTCCGAAAAGGTCCCGCGGGTGCGGTAGAACTCGCCCCCATGGTCGAACGGTCGCCGGTTCGGTCCAGGTCCGGCGAAGCAGCGACAGGTACTCTGCGGCGCGACGATAGCGGGCCTCATGGTCGGTCCAGTCGCCGTCCTTGGCCTGGTCGCCGTCGCTGCCGCCGGCAACCACGTGAATCGCCAGCCGGCCATCGCTCAGCTGGTCCAGGGTTGCCAATTTGCGGGCGGCGACCGGCGGCGCCACGAAGCCCGGTCGATGTGCCAATAGAAAACCCAACCGCTCGGTGACCGAGGCGGCGTGCGCCCCAACGAGGAACCCGTCGGGCGCAGCCGAGAAGTAGCCGATCAGCACGCGGTCGAAGCCGGCGCGCTCGTGAATGCGCGCCGTTTCGGCGACTACCCCGGCATCGAAGGGCGGCCCGGAGGGCGGGATCAGCTCCGACGAGACCCGCGGCGCGATCCAGCCGATCATCTCCACAGGCATCGCGCCGCCTTCCTAAGCCCGAATGGCTGTCCCGCCTCTTCACCCGAGCCTCAGACCTTAACGGTCGAGGCCCGATAGATTTCGTCGATGGATTGCGCCAAGGCCGCGTTGAACTCCTCACCGCTCATCGACTGTTTGAGGCCTTCGGCCAGAGCCCGCGAGAAGCTCGCGATCATGCCGTGATTGGCGGAGAGGCGTTTGCACGCATCGGCTCGCGTGTAGCCGCCGGAGAGCGCGACAACCCTCGCGATGCGCTGATGTTTGGTCAGCGGTAGATAGAGATCCGGAACATCCGGTAGCGTCAGCTTGAGCATCACCCGGCGGCCGTCCGGCAGCGGCGTCGAGCTTGCGGGTCAATTCATCGAGAAGGATCGCTTCAGCGCCGCGCTTGTCCGGGCTCTTGATCGAGACTTCCGGCTCGATGATCGGCATGAGCCCATGCTCGGCGATCCGCGCGCCCACCTCGAACTGCTGGGCCACATTGGCGGCTATGCCCTCCTTTGAGGCCAGGTTGATGACGGAGCGCATTTTGGTGCCGAAGACGCCGAGCTTTGCCGCCCGGCTGAGGAGCGCATCGAGCTCGGGCATCGGCCGCATCAGCTGGGCACCGTCCTTCTCGGCCTCTAGCCCCTTGTCGACCTTCACAAACGGAACAACGCCCCGATCCTCCCACAGAAACAACGCCGTAGGCTTGCCCCGCACCTCGCCGTCCATCGTGCCTTCGAACAGGATCGTCGCGATGACCTTGTCGCCGGCGAATGCCGGCGCGGTCATGATGCGCGCGCGCATCTCGTGAACGAGCCTGAACATTTCGGCGTCGCCGCTATAGGCGCTGTCCGGGATGCCGTAGAGGCGCAGGGCGCCGGGCGTCGATCCACCGCTCTGGTCGAGCGCGGCGATAAAGCCGCCTTTCCCGGACATTTGCGCCATCATCTTGTCGTTGGCCGTCGATGTCATGACCCTCATCCTCCGTGAAGCCACTACACTCGAGAAGACGCGCGGCCTCGGCTGATAGCCATCGTGTCGCTGCGTATTTGGCATGATGCGCGGCGTTCGGGCAATCCTCGCCTGGAGCTGACACGCCGGGGATGGACCCGGACCCGCGTCTGCGCTAACGATTGAGCTCCATCAAACGGTCGCCCGCCGGGGGCGGCCTGCCTGCAAACCGGGAAGGGGAGCGGATATGCCTTACGAAGGAATGATTGCCGAGACCATCACGATCGACGGCGACAAGAACGAGCCAATCTCGGCCTATGTCGCGCGGCCCCTCGGCTCGGGCCCGTTCCCGGGCATGGTGCTGCTGCACCACGCGCCGGGCTGGGACGAGTGGTACCGCGAAGCCACCCGCAAATTCGCCCATCACGGCTATGCCACGATCAGCCACAACCTCTATCACCGCGCCGGGCCCGGGAACGCTGACGATGTCGCCGCGAAGGTCCGCGCCGAGGGCGGCGTGCCCGACGCGCAGGTGATCGGCGACACCGAGGGTGCCGTGCAATGGCTGAAGGGGCAGCCCTGGCTCAACGGCAAGGTCGGCGTGTTCGGCACCTGCTCGGGCGGCCGGCAGACCTTCCTTTATGCCTGCCACACCAACAGCATCAACGCCGCCTGCGACCTGTGGGGCGGTCGCGTCGTGATGAGCAAGGAGGAGCTCAACCCTAAGCAACCCGTCGCGCCGATCGAATACACGCAAAAACTGTCGTGCCCGCTGCTCGGCCTGTTCGGGAATGAGGACCGGGCGCCGACCCCGGAGCAGGTCGATCAACACGAAGCCGAGCTGAAGAAATACAGCAAACAGTACGAGTTCCACCGTTATGACGGCGCCGGGCACGGCTTCTTTTATTACGACCGGCCGGCCTACCGCATCGAGCAGGCGGTCGACGGGTGGAAGAAGGTCTTCGCGTTCCTCGAGAAGCACCTGTCCGCATAGCAGGCGCCTCATGTGCACCTCGATCGTCGAGATCGTCGGCGCGAAGGGCGCCGGCAAGGGCGGTGACGGGTGGTTCGAGCTGACCCATTCGGTGGTGTCCTACGACCACCCGCACCATGCTCTGCTGGAGGAGGCGATCACGATCGATTTTGTGAACTCGCGCCCTCGGGCCGAGCGCGCGCGTCGCTGTCGAGCTTACTCTTGAGTTGGCCAAGGAGCTGAGCGCCGCCCTCTCCCGCGCGATAGCGGCCGCAGAGATCGAGGAAAACGCCCGGTTAGGGCCGCGGCGCTGAGGCGCCGCGGGTCAATCGGGCGCGGCGCCTGAAGGCGGAACGTGGGCTCAATATTAGGGTCGTCAGGGTCCGACAAAGCTCCAGCGCGTGCGGACGTCTGCCTTACCGCACGTGTATTGCGGAGCGCCGGCTGCCCTATAGCACGACAGCGGAAGCGGTAAACGGGAGAGAGACGATGACCTCACGCGTGCCGATGGTGTCGGCGGAGCACGCCCGCGAGCTCGGCGAGGCGATGGGCATGCCGGCGCGGCGCACCCAGAGCGAAGCGTTTCGCGTGCTGGCCAACAATCCCGGGGTGGCGCGGGTGGCGTATACCCAATTGATCCAATTGCTGGAGAACAACAAGCTCGACACCCGATTGCGCGAATTGATGATCATGCGGATCGGCTGGGTCACCGGCTCGGCTTACGAGTGGACGCAGCATTGGCGGGTCGCGACGACGGCGGGGCTCCCGCCCGAGGATATTCTGGCGGTGCGCGACTGGCGCAATTCCGAGCGGTTGACCGCCGCGGACAAGGCGATCCTCGCCGCCACCGACGAGTGCCTCGCCGGCAAATCCATCTCGGACGCGGCCTGGGCCGAGGTGGCAAAGCACGTCACCGACCCGGCGCAGCAGGTCGAATTCATCATCGCGATGGGCAATTGGATGATGTTTTCCCTGCTGTTCAGAAACCTGCGCATTCCGCTCGCGGAAGGTGTCGCGGTCTGGCCGCCGGACGGGCTCGCGCCGCCGGCGGCGCAGGGAATGGCGTAGGCGTCTCCTTTGTCTAGGCGGCGCTGGCGAGCTGGCGCGGGCGATAGATCGCGATGTGGCCGATGCGGGCGACAACCTTGTCGCGCCCTCCGTAGACCAGCATGTCGAGCTCGACAAAGCGGTGGCCCTTGCGCTCGTAATTGGCGGTGACGACGGCCCGCGCCGTCAATTCGTCGCCGACGCGCGCCGCCGAGAAATGCTGCACCGTGCTGCCGACATGCATCCACGGCCCCAGCACGACATTGTGGCGCAGTGCCCAATTGCCGATATGCAGGATCGTGCCCGGGTGCACGAGCCGTTCGCGGGCATAGAGCGGCTCGGTCTCGCGCACCGTCTGCAGATACTCTTCGGCATATTCGTCGGTGACCCGGAACGGGTTTATGGCTAGCCGGGTCCCGGTCGCGAGCGTTTCTTCATCTGGCCGGCGGGCGCTCGGGCGGGCGGCGTCGGACCCTCGCGGAAATCGCCGGGCGCTGCGACGGCCCCGGACGGCAGCGCGGCGCGGCCGGTGACGCAGATTTCGCCGTGGCTCTCGATACGCAGCTCGAGCCCCGCCGGGCTCTCGGCGGCGGTCACGATCGCCGTGTCGCCGTCATAGACCGGCTTTAGGAGGCGGCACTCGGCGCTGCCGCGCTCGAGCCAGGCGCGGCCCCAGCGCAGCACCGGCAGATGGGTCATATAGGCGTAGACGTCGACACCGGGGACAAGCCCGCCGCGGAAGCCGAAACGTTGCGCGACCGCATCGTCGTGGATCTTGTTCTCGGATTCTTTCGACGCGTTGAACGCTGCGACCCGGTAGGGGCCCAGATACGATTCGGTCATGGCTCGGGTTCCTCGCCTCGGCTATAAGCGGCAGCCATAGGCTCGCACTGCGGCGGTGCCGGCGCAATCCCGAGGCCGTTCAGCGTGCGGCCGAACTTTGCGCGCCGCGTCAAGCTTCTATGACGGCTCCGCCGAGCTCTGCCCCGGCATCACGCTGCACCCGGTCGGCGGCCACACGCCCGGTATGCAGTTCGTCCGCGTTCATACGAGCCGCGGCTGGGTCGTGCTCGCCTCCGACGTCACCCATTAATGCGAGAACATGGAAAAAGGCCGGCCCTTCACCGCCGCCTTTCATGTAGGCGACATGCTCGAAGCCTACGACATGTTGCGCGCGCACGCCCCGAGCCCGCACCACATCGTCCCCGGGCACGACCCGCTGGTGATGCGCCAATACCCGGCCCCGCGCCCCGAGCTCGAAGGCATCGTCGTGCGCCTCGACGTAATGCCGAGGGAATAGCGACCGGTGCGTTCGGCCATCGGAACACGAGCTGGCTGTTTTTGCTGTTTTCTGCAGGGAATTTACAGCCAAACAACCACTCACCTCCAATTTGTGGACCCGTACATAATACAGCATGTTGCGAAAAGGTCAAACCGCACGGGAATGCTCGAACTCGTGTTGCATCGGCATCCTGCGTGCTTCGAGACGCGCCCTATCGGGCGCTCCTCAGCATGAGGGATGTTATTGATGACATTAAGAAAACCTCGTCCTGAGGAGGCCGCGAAGCAGCCGTCTCGCAGGACGCACGGAGCCGCTCCAGTCGATGGTCAATTTCCTGACAGCCTCGCCTGACAGCCTCGAAAGCCGGTGCTTATGGCCCGCTATCGGTCCGGCTTTCGCCGGGAAGACGAGGAGGGGCGGACGAGGAGGAGGCGCATTCAATCATCTGAATGCATCTAAGCACTAGGCATTGCCGTTTCATGAGCCGTCCGATGCGGGTATCCTGGCCGGAGCGGCGCTGAGCCGCCACAGCCATTTTCAGGGGAGGGCGCCGATGCCTGCCGATGCGAACCGCGTGATCTTGACCGGCGAGAACCCGTTTATCCGCCTTAGCAAGAATGACGGCGATCCGCTGACCACCAATGCCAGCTTCTGGCGCATCATCACCTGCCCGGCGGGGCCGGGGCATGTGCTCTATATGACCAGCGAATTGACCGAGAACCGCTGGCGCATCTATTCGGACAATATTGCGATGGCGCGCTGGCTGCAGTCGACCGTGCAGGGGATGCTCAACCCCGAGACCAAGGACCCGGAGATCCCGGTAATCGACGCCGAGTTCACAAAATCGGGCGACCCCCGCTATTTCTGGACCGAGCAGATCTTCTCGTACAACGAGGAGATCGCGCTGACCTGGTACCAGATCGGCGAGCCGCTGCTGATCCACACCCAGCCCAATGCCGACCCTGGGCGGCCCTACGGGGTGTGCACCTTGCTGATCCCGGCGCTCGGCGCGCGTTTGACCCGGAACGGCGTCGAGGCGGCCGGCCGCCCCTGGCCGAGAGAGCGGGAAGGGCGGCCCTTCAGCACCTGCGCGCTGGCCTTTTCGGAAAGCTGGACCGAGGCGCGCTAGGAGGGTGGGCATGACCGGGCTCGCCCCGCTCGAAGCCTCGGCGCTGCCGCCCGGGATACGCTCGCGCTTTGTGCCTGACATCAACGGCCTGCGCATGCATGTCTTGGAGGCGGGCTTTGAGGACCGCAGCCGGCCGCTGGTTCTGCTGCTGCACGGGTTTCCGGAGCTCGCCTATTCCTGGCGCAAGGTGATGCTGCCGCTCGCCGCCGCCGGTTACCGCGTTGCCGCCCCCGACCAGCGGGGCTACGGGCGCACGGCCGGCTGGGACGCCGATTACGACGGCGACCTCGGCTCGTTTCGGATACTGAACGCAGTTCGGGATGCGCTTGGGGCTGGTCTCGGCGCTCGGCCATCGCGAGGTCGCGATTGGTCGCCGGGCATGATTTCGGCGCCTCGGTCGCAGCCTGGTGCGCCCTCGTGCGCCCCGACGTGTTCCGCTCGGTCGCATTGATGAGCGCGCCCTTCGCCGGACCGCCGGAAATGCCCTTCGATACTGCCGACACCTCGCCGCAGCCGCCTGCGACCGGTCCCAGCATTCACGCCGGGCTGGCGCGGCTCGACCGCCCGCGCAAGCATTACCAATGGTATTACTCGACGCGGCCCGCCAATAACGACATGTGGCATTGCCCGCAGGGTGTGCACGCCTTTCTGCGCGGCTATTTCCACTACAAGAGCGCGGATTGGAGCGGCAACAAGCCCTACCCGCTGCAATCCTGGACCGCCGGTGAGCTGGCGAAGATGCCGACCTACTACATCATGGATCTCGACAAGAACATGGCCGAGACCGTGGTGCCGGTGATGCCGTCCGCCGCCGAGATCGCGGCGTGCCGATGGCTCCCCGACGGCGAGCTCGCGCGTCTACAGCAGCGAATACGAGCGCAACGGCTTCCAGGGCGGCTTGCAGTGGTACCGCGCCCGCACCGGCGGCCTCTACGAATCCGAACTGCAGCTGTTCTCCGGCCGCACGATCGACGTGCCGTCGATGTTTATCGCCGGCAAGAGCGACTGGGGCACCTACCAGCGCCCCGGCGCGTTCGAGCGCATGCAGCAGAGCGCCTGCACCCGCATGCTCGGCTGCCACCTGATCGACGGCGCCGGGCACTGGGTGCAGCAGGAGCAGCCGGAGCGGGTGACCGAGCTGCTGCTCCAGCTGCTGCGGCGCTGAGCCGGCCGATCAGCGCCCCTTGAAGGGGCCGGGCTTGCGCTTTTCGGCGAAGGCGCGGGCGGCTTCGTGGAAGTCCTCGGTCAGGTAGAGCTTCAGCGGGGCGGTCTGCATGTTCACCTCGCGCTCGAGCTGGTCCATGTACCAGCGGCGGGTGCGCACCGTCGCGCGCACCGAGAGCGGCGGGTTCTTTGCGACCTCGGCGGCGAGCTCGTAGGCGGCCTCGAGGTGACGGCCTTCCGGCGCGACCCGGTTGATGATGCCGGCCGCATGCGCCTCCTCGGCGGTGAAGAAGCGGCCGGTCAGCGTCACCTCGGTGGCAAAGGCGGCGGACCCGCGAAAGTTCAGCAACGCCCAGTATTTGGCGCCGCCGAGGCCGCGCGAGGTCTCGGTCACCTGGAACTTGGTGCCGGCCGCGGCGACGATCAGGTCGCATTCGAGGACGATGCCGAGCGCCAGCCCCATCGCATAGCCGTGCGGCGCCGCAATCACCGGCTTCCAGTTGACCGAGCGGGTCAACAGATCGCCGGAATTGGCGCCCCAGCCTTGCGGCCCGCCATGCTCCAGGAATTCCTCGCGCCGGCGCAATTGGCGCTGATGCACATCGGCGCCGCTCGAAAAGGCGCGGCCGTTGCCGCAGATCACCGCGACCTGCGCCTCAGGGTCGAGATCGAAGCGCCGGAGCGCATCCGCCAGATGCCGCACCAGATCGTCGTTGAAGGCATTGAGCCGCTGCGGGCGGTTCAGGGTCAGGGTCGCGATCTGGTCCTTGCAGGCGTATTCGACCAGGCTCGTTTCATCAGTATCGGTCATCGCTTTGCCTCCCGGGCTATTTGTCGAGCCATACGTCTTCGAAGCGCCAGCCATTGTACTGGCTGTTGGTCATCATCGTCAGCCCCTTGAGCTCGGGCTGCCAGCAGGTTGCGGCGCGCAAATGGTAGATGATCGGGCGAGCTAGATCCTGCTGCAGCTTGTAATCGGCGTCCTGCGCGATCTTCTTGCGCTTTGCCTGGATCGGCTTCCATCGACTGCTGGTCGACCAGCTTGTCGAATTCCTTGTCGCAATAACCCAGGTAATTGCGCGCTCGAACTGCACACGTAGTTCTGATAGAAATAGACATCCGGGTCATCGACCGCGGTGCCCAATACATTGAGTCCGACCTTGAAATCCTTACGCATCAGCTTGGGAACCCAGTTCGCGGTCTCGACGGTTTCGAGCTCGCCGTCGATATAGATCTCCTTCAGCTGGTCGATCAGGATTGCTGCCGGATCGCGATAGACGGCAAGATTGCGCGTCGAAATTTTGACCGGGAGCCGATTGTCGGGCCCATAGCCGAGCTTCCCATGATCGCCCGGGCTTCCTCACGGTTCTTCTTCACGTCACCGCTATAGCCGGGCAAGCTCTGCAGCCTCTCGGTCGGCATGCCCCACACGCCTTCGGGCGGCGGCATCAGCGCCCCGCCGATTTCGCCTTCGCCTTGGCCGAGGATATCGATAAAGGATTTCCGGTCGAGGGTCAGCGCCATCGCCCGCCGCAGATCGGCGTTGTCGAACGGCGCCACGGTGCGGTTGACCAGCACGCCGATCGACTCGCTGGCCATCCCGATATCGCAGATCGCCTGCGGCGCCTGGGTCTTGATGTCCTTCAACAGCGGGATCGTCACCTCATAGGGGAAGGTCATGTCGAACTTCCCGGCGATGAAGGCGAGGATCGCCGTCGAGCGGTTCGGGATGATCGTGTATTCGATGCCGTCGAGATAGGGCCGGCCCGGCTTCCAGTAATCGGGGTTGCGGGCGAGCTTGATGTTCTGGTTCGGCTTGTAGTCGACAAATTTGAACGGGCCGGTGCCGATCGGGTGCTGGCGCATGTCGCGCGGCGCGACATGGCAAGGATAGATCGGCGTGTCGCCCGAGGCGAGCAGCGCGAGCAGTGCCGGCTGCGGCCGCTTCAGATGAAGGGTCGCCTCCTGGTCGCCCTTGGTCGTGGTCTTGGCGACATTGACCCACCAGGTCTCGCGGTAGTTGAGCCGGAACTTTTCCTTTCCCTGGTTGGTCAGCAGGTCGAAGGTGCATTTGACGTCCTCGGCGGTGAACGGCTTGCCGTCATGCCATTTGACGCCGTCGCGCAACTTGAAGGTGAGCTCGGTGCCGTCCTCGCTCCATGCCCAGCTGGTGGCGAGCTCGGGGACGATCGACTGCAGGCTGTTCTGCGGGACGTGCTGGTCGAAGATCACGAGATTGTTGAAGACGCCCATCATCGGCATGATGACGCCGACCGTGCCCTCCTCGTGGATCGACATGCTGGCCGGGCTGTCGCGATGGTAGACCCGCAAGGTGCCGCCCTGCTTCTGCGCCAATGCCGGGCCGGCGCCGGCCAGCGCCATCAGCAGGCCGCCCAATGCCGCCAAGCGTGCATGTCGATATCTCATGCCGAACTCTCTCCGGGTCGTTTTCGCCTGTTTGCGCGCGGATCGTGGGAGGCCGGCGCGTTCGGGTAAAGCAGCAAAAACCGCTGATCACCCCCGCAGATGGCGGCAAGCAAGCGAGCTTTTCGCCCGCCCGCCCGGTAATCTGCCCTCTTTCTCAAGGGAGGAGGCGGAGATGGCCGATCGCTTGGTCCTGTATGAGGTGGATGAGAAGGTCAGCGTGATCACCCTGAACCGGCCGGAAAAGCTCAACGCGATCAGCGCCGAGCTGCAGCAGCAACTGCTGGAGGCGTTCGCCCGGGCCGACGCCGATGCCGCGACCAGCGTCGTATTGCTGCGCGCCGAAGGGCGCAGCTTTTGCGCGGGCTACGACATCTCGGCAAGGGCGCCGGGCCAGGACGACTGGCGCAGCGACCCGACCAAGGCGCATGACCATCTGCGCGTCCAGCTCGATTTCGAGATGGCGCCCTGGGCGATGAAAAAGCCGGTCATCGCCGCGGTGCAGGGTCACGTGATGGGCGGCGGCTGCGAGCTCGTCATGCTGTGCGACCTGACGATCGCGGCCGACAATGCGACCTTCGGCGAGCCCGAGGTGCGGTTTTCGGCTGTCGGACCGGCAATCGTGATGCCGATGATCATCGGCTACAAGAAGGCGCGCGAGCTGCTCTATTTCGGCGATGCGATCGATGCCGCAGACGGCGCTCGCGCTCGGCATGGTCAACCGCGTCGTGCCGCTCGCCGAACTGCCCGAGGCGAGCCTGCGCTGGGCCAAGCGCCTGTCGCTGATCTCGCCCGAAGCGCTCTACGCGACCAAGCGCGCGATCAACCGCGGCGCCGACGCGGCGGGCTTCCGCACGGCGCTTTATGCCGGGCTCGACGTGGTCGGCCCGCTCTACGCCACCCGGACCGAATTCGGCCAGAGGTTCCGGGACATGGTCGCCGCGGAAGGCGTGCCCGCCGCCGTCAGGTGGCGCAGCGCGCAGTTCCGGGAGAAATGAGGGTCACAGCGGGATCTCGACCTCGAGCACCGGCCCGTGCTGAGCAGAACGGCTTGCTGAAGGCGAGGTAATGCGGTCCGGGATCGACGCTCCCGCCGTCGACCCCGATCGCGTCGGGCTTGCGCTCGCGCCCCGTCTGCAGCGATGCCTCGGGAAAGCCGTAGCCGAGGATGCCGCTCGTCGACAGCAGCCGAAATTCGTTCATCCGATGATCCTCCGCCGCTGGAAGCTCGCCGACAATAGACGCTCTGGTCCCCGATGCGTTAGCGTCATTCCCGCTTCCCCCGCTGCATGACGGGCAAGGGGGACGATGGCTTAGGGTTGGGAGGGACAATATGGTCCGGCTGGCGATGGTATTGGGATGGTTGGCGCTCGCTGCAGCGCCGGCATTGGGGCAGGACAAGGCAACGATCGAGAAGCTCAACGAGGCCTGGACGGCGGCCTTCAACAAGGGCGACGCGGCAGCGGTCGCCACGCTCTACACCGAGGACGCCCACCTGCTTCCGCCGGGCGCCGAAATGGTCAAGGGCCGCGCCGCCATCGAAGCCTTCTGGCGGCAAGCGGCGCAGCAGTTGGGCGACGCCAAATTGACGACCCTCGACGTGCTGCCCTTGGGCCCTGACGCGGCCCGCGAAATCGGCACTGTCACGCTCAAGACAAAGAGCCAGCCACCCCAGGAAATCACCGGTAAATACGTCGTCCTCTGGCGCAAAATCGGCCCCGACTGGAAGCTCGCGACCGACATCTGGAACAGCAACAAATAAACAGCGCTCCGCCCGGGCAGCCGGACCGGCCTCGAACGGTTGACCCGGCTCGCGCCCCACTCGACACTCCGCAAAAGCCGAGAATTCGCCGCCGAACCCGCAGGGAGGATCAGCTGTGGTCGCACTTCGAGCAGTTGGTAGAGAGCGTGATTATCACAGTGTGCGCACGAAGGACCCGGAGAGGCATGCAACTTGATCTAAATGACCTTGGTATTGCAGAATCAGAGCCCGGACATCACTCTCCATATGGGCTCCGACGCGCGCACGATGATCTTTTACTGAAAATCCGACGATGTTGCGCGGGATCGCCGGCGCGCTGAACACCGAGTTCCGCTCGCTCGAGGCTCGCGGACCGCGCGGCACCGCGGCTCTGGCGGCCGCGATGTCTGTGTCTCTCGCCGTCTTTGCTGCGCTCCTGTTGCATTCCGACGAACCCTGGTGGGCGGCGATGTCCGCCTGGATGGTGACCCGGTCGTCCTTGGCGGTCTCGCTGTCGCGAGGAGCGATGCGCATTATCGGCAGCGCCGTGGGTGCCACAATCGCCGTGATTGTCATCGGGTTGTTCGTCTATGATCCGCTGCCATTCTGCCTGTGCCTGTTTGCGTTGGCGTGCGCTGGCCTGATCGGCTTCGCGACTTCGCGCCACGGCTATGCTTGGCTGGTCGGAGCGATTACCGGCAATCTGGTGATGCTGATGGCACTCGATCAGCCGCAAATCACGTTTACGATCGCCGTGAACCGTGTTTTCGAGGTAACGATCGGTACGGCAGCGTCGCTGCTCGTCACCTTTCTCCTTCCTGAGGACAGCGTAGTCCCCAGTCCGGCCTCGGCCCTGCCAACCCCGCCACCCCTGCTGTTTTGGACACGCCGCCATGCCGCCGAATTTGAACGCTGGTTACGCTCGATTTGGCCGCTGATATTGCACGCCTGCCGCGGCGGTCTCACCGTAATGCTGTTGCCGCTGCTGGCGAGCTCGCTGGCTCCGCTCGGCCCCAGCACAATGGCAGTGACGGCGGTCGCCGTGTTGGCTGTCCCGACGACCGCGGTCATCGAGCCCGATGCACGGACGATTGTCCAGCGCTCCGCCTATCGCCTTGTCGGCTGCGCGCTCGGTGCACTGATGGGTCTTTTCTGCCTCTACTGGGTCGGCTCCAACTTTCTTGTCTGGCTGCTGCTGTTGATGGCCGGAGTCTGGCTCAGCTCTCAGATCCAATCGGGCATCACCGGCATCGGCTATGTCGGGACCCAGGCCGGGCTCGCGTTTCTGCTTAGCATGATTCAGGGCCAGGGCCCGCCCCTTTCTCCTACTCCGGGGATCGACCGTTTCGCCGGAATGATGGCAGGGCTCACCGTGCTGCTGGTCATCACGATGGTAATGTCGCTGTTCCGCCTGACGGGGCCGGAGAGAGAACGGGCTTGAGGAGAATGGTGGCACGAAATCCACTCGTCCAGGATAGCGCGAATTCTCCCGTGCCTGATCGGCTTGGCGCAGAGTGGGTTGATACGTCCCTTATGACGAGCATCACTTTAATCAAGCTCCGACGATGGATCGCGCGGGCTGGACACAAAAGGGGATGGTGAGGTTTGCGGCACCAATAAAGGTTTGAGGTTTCTACGATGACGACTTATCGGGTGCTATTTTCAGGTAAAGACCCGATCGGCCACATCAATTTATGGGTGACCGACGGAACTTCGGCCGAGACAAAGGAATTCATAGTCGCCGGGCAGTACTCCCGCGGACTTTTCTTCCAGAACAGCAGCGGTCAGGTCGTCATCTGGGAGCTGAACGGGACCAGCATCATCATCGGCGGCGGCAACGTCGCCGATCCCGGCCCCGCCTGGCACGTGTGATCCAGGGCTACTGCCGTGTGGGGCGGGCGGACATCCGGGTAGCCCGCGCCTTAATGCGGTGGTGAGTTCCGGGGGCCGCAGCGCTGTCGTCCACAGCCTGTGTCGCAACCGCGAAGCTGATCAGCTCGCCGGGCTCGGTCGACGGCGCGGCAGGATAAATAAAGCCGAAGGTGGGATTGTCGCGGCCGTGCTTGCCGGCTTGCGGCTCCATCACCGCGACGCTGGTCCAATCGTGGTTCGGCGAGGTGTCGATCACCGACATGCCCCGGCTCACCCTGCCGTGGCGCCAGTTGGCGTGGTCGACCAGGATCTCGTGCGGGCCGACCAGGTTGGTGACCAGCGCCACGTGGCCGGAGGGCATGTGCCCCGTTTTCTTGAAGACCAGGATCGCCCCGACCGCCGGCAATTGCCCGCGCGCGTAGCGCCCTTGGGCCTGGCCCCACCAGCCGCCCGCAGGGCCGTGGAGCGCGACGCCGGTCTCGGCACGGACGTAGAGGGCGCAATTGGCCGCCGAGACCGGCTCGCTCGGTGTCGCGAGCCCGGCAATGAGCAATAGCCCCCAGACGAGGCAATAGATCCCCCGCGATAGCATAGGCTTCCCCCGGTTGGCGGCTGCGCAGCCCAATCTCCGCAGCCCGTTAAGCTTTGTTAACAGCCATAGACCAGACGTTGGGGGTGGAAGTCACGCTCCAATCACAGGTTATCCAGTTGAAAAAGCCTTTTGCCTTTTCTACCGGTTTAGACCCGCATGCGCGCGCTTTCAGCTAGCCTGCCATGATATGCTGTCATTTTCCGTGGGCCCGCCTGGCCGGGATCGGGAACGCGTCGATGGAGCGCGACAGCAAACGTATCGTCCGGGAATGGAAGCGGGAAATCGAGGCCGAGATGCGGCGCTTGGCCGCCCGGCAAGACGATGGAAATTGGAAGATCGTCGTCTGGGCTCTGCTCGAGGCGGTGTGGCTGGTCGGCTTGGTTCTGCTGCTGGGGTTGTTGACCCGCCTTCACTGGTGAGACTTGCGCTGCCCGCGATGGGGGCGCCCGGTGCGCGCCGGGCGCCCGTCGTCTCCGGTCTTTAGCCGCGTCCGACGAACGGCATCTTCGTCGCCATCACGGTCAGGAACTGGACATTGGCCTCGGGCGTGACGGTCGCCATCAGCACCACCGCCCTGGCGACGTTCTCGACATCCATCGTCGGCTCTTCCATGACCGTGCCGTTGGCCTGCGGCACGCCGCGCTGCATCCGCGCGGTCATTTCGGTCAGCGCGTTGCCGACATCGATCTGGCCGCAGGAGATGTCGTATTTGCGGCCGTCGAGCGAGGTCGATTTGGTCAGGCCGGTGATCGCGTGCTTGGCCGAGGTGTAGGCGGCCGAATTCGGCCGCGGCGCGTGCGCCGAGATCGAGCCGTTGTTGATGATCCGCCCGCCCATCGGCGTCTGATCCTTCATGATCCGGAACGCCTCCTGGGTGCACAGGAACGAGCCCGTCAGGATCGTGTCGATGACCGCTTTCCAGCGGTCGAAGGCCAGCTCTTCGATCGGCGCCGCCGCGCCGAACCCGGCATTGTTGAACAGCACGTCGAGGCGGCCAAAGCGCTCCTTGGTCTTGGCGAAAAGGTTCTTGACCGAGGCGGGATCGGTGACATCGGTCGGCACCGCCAAGACCTGGCCGCCCGCACCCTCGATCTCGCCGCGCGACTTCCTCGAGCCGGTCCGGGCGCCGTCCGGCGATGACCGCGGCGAACCCTTCCTTGGCGAGCGCGACTGCGGCCGCTTTGCCGATCCCGCTTCCGCCGCCCGTCACGAGGGCGACCTTGCCGTTCGACTGCATGCGATGCGTCTCCTTCTATGTGATGCGGGGACGATACCAGCTTGGCGCGCCTCGCAAGGCCGAAAATCTGTAGCCGCGCGTCTCCGGCGCGGGATCGTTTGACAGCGCTCCAGCACTGAGCGACGGGCCCATGCCTGTTGGGAGCGGCTGATGTCCGAGATGATCGAGCTCAACGGGCGACAGATACCGCAAGCCGCAGCGGCCGACCGTGGTCATCTGCGTCGACGGATGCGATCCCCGAATATATCGATCGCGGCATCGCGGACGGCGTATTTCCGATCATCGGTTCGTTTGCGCGGCAAGGGCCATCTCGGCACGGCGGACGCCGTGGTGCCGACGTTCACCAACCCGAACAATGTTTCGATCGTGACCGGGGCGCCGCCTTCGGTGCACGGCATCGCCGGCAACTATTGTCTCGATCGCGAGAGCGGGCGCGAGATCATGATGACGGACGAAAGCCTGATGCGCAGCGAGACAATCCTCGCACTGATGGCGCGCGTCCGGCGTCAAGACGGCCGCGATCACCGCCAAGGACAAGTTGCGCAAGCTGCTCGGGCGCAACCTCGACGGCATCTGCTTTTCGTCCGAATGCGCCGATCGCCGAAATCGAGGCGCTCGTCGGCCGCGGCAGGCCCGACATGTATTCGGCCGATCTGTCGCTGTTCGTCCTCGATGCCGGGATCGCGCTGCTCGAGCGGGGCGCATGCCGACGCTGCTCTATCTGTCGCTGTCCGACTACGTCCAGCACGCGCATGCGCCGGGCGCCCCGGAGGCCGACGACTTCAACCGGGCGCTCGACGACCGGGTGCGGCGGCTCGTCGAGCTGGGCGCGGTCGGTCGGCCTCGTCGCCGATCACGGCATGAACGACAAGGCCAAGCCCGATGGCGAGCCCAATGTGATCTTTCTCGAGGACGAGCTGAACAGCCGGTTCGGCGCCGGGTCGGTGCGGGTGATCTGCCCGATAACCGACCCGTTCGTGCGCCATCACGGCGCGCTCGGATCATTTGTCCGCGGCTATGCGCGAAACCGCGGCCGACATCCCGCGCTGATGGCGGCGAGCGCGGCGCTGCCCGGAGTGGCTCTGGTGCTCGACCGGGCGGACGCGGCGCGGCGTTTCGAGCTGCCGCTCGATCGCGAAGCCGATTTCGTCGTGCTCGGCGACGACAACACCGCGATCGGCGCCTCGCGCGCCGAGCACGACCTTTCGGGGCTCGCCGGGCATCGCCTGCGCTCGCATGGCGGGCTTGGCGAGCAGCTCGGTGCCGTTCATCCTGTCGCGGCCGCTGACCCCCGAATATCGGCGCATTGCAGCGACGCGGCGCTTGCGCAATTTCGATATCTTCGATTTCGCGCTGAACGGGATCGAATAGCGTCGATCACGTTTCAAGCGCGGGCGAGCAGCAGGACGATCGAGCGCGGCTGAACCCGGCAGGCCGAGGTCTGCAGACCCTCGCCGTCGGTCCAGCCGCAAATATCGTGCGGAGGATCGCGAAAGGTGTCGATGCAATGCCGCCACGACCCTTGCGCTTCGTCCAGCACAGGCAATTCGAAGTCGAGCGCCTCCCAATAGGCGTTCACGATGATGTGCAATAGCAGTGGGATATCCGAGCAGCCGGACGTGGCCGCCAGATGTGTGCGATTCATCGTCCCCAGTCCGGGGCGTTCACGATCACGCCATGCCACTGAAAAGGCTGGCGCCGCAGCAAGTTCGTTCAAGGTCATGTCGAGCCGTTCGACCGGCAGGTCACGGTTCATGCGGAACGCGATGAGGCGCCTTGGCAAAGCGGTGGATATCCGAATGCTTGTCGAGCAGGGTCCAATCGAACCAGGAAATTTCGTTGTCCTGGCAGAAGGCGTTGTTGTTCCCGCCCTGGGTGCGCCGCACCTCGTCGCCCATCAGCAGCATCGGCGTGCCGGTCGCCAGCAATGTCAATGTCAGGAAATTCTTGACCTGCCGATTGCGCAGCCGCTCCACTTCGGGATCGGCCGTCGGCCCTTCGACGCCGCAATTCCAGCTGAAATTTTGATCCGCCCCGTCGCGATTGCCTTCGCCATTCGCCTCGTTGTGCTTGCCGTTGAACGAGACCAGGTCGTTGAGCGTGAAGCCGTCGTGGCAGGTCACGAAATTGATGCTCTGCTCCGGTTCGCGCTCGTCGCGTCGGTAGACGTCCGGGCTTCCCGTCAATCGGAACGCCAGTGCACGCGCCGTCCCGTTGTCGCCCTTGAGAAACGCGCGTAGGTCGTCGCGGAACCGCCCGTTCCATTCCTTCCAGCTGTCGCCGACAAAGCTGCCGACCTGATAGAGGCCGGCGGCGTCCCAGGCTTCGGCAATCAATTTGACATTGGCGAGCACAGGGTCGGATTCGATGTCCCAAAGGATCGGCGGCGACGCCATCGGGCGGCCTCGCTCGTCGCGCGACAGGATCGAGGCGAGATCGAAGCGGAAGCCGTCGACATGCATTTCGCTGACCCAGTAGCGCAGGCTGTCGATGATCAGCCGCCGCACGATCGGGTCATTGGCGTTCAATGTGTTGCCGCAACCGGTGAAATCGGCGTAACGGGATTTGTCTTCTGCAAGAATGTAATAGGTCTCGTTAGCCAAACCCCGGAAGCAGATCGTCGGACCGCTCTCGTCGCCTTCCGCGGTGTGATTGTAGACGACGTCGAGGATGACCTCGATCCCGGCACGATGCAGCGCCTTGACCATATCGCGGAACTCGTCGAGCGCGCCGAGCGGATCCGTTCGGGAGCTATACCCGCCATGCGGCGCAAAGAACGACAGCGGCTGGTATCCCCAGTAATTGCCGAGCCCCGGCGGGCCGTCCTGCTCGTCGAACGCATATACCGGCAGCAGTTCCACCGCGCTGATCCCGAGATCCTGCAGATACGGGATCTTTTCGATCAATCCGGCGTAGGTGCCCTGTTTTGCCGGACTGACGTTCGAGCTTGGATGCCGGGTAAACCCCCCGACATGCAATTCGTAGATAATCGTCTTGGCAAAGGGCCGGCCGAGAGGCGTGTCCCCTTCCCAATCGTAGCGGCTCGGATCGGCGACCACGCTCTTCAGCGCCGTCGCCATGTTGCCGCCCGGTCTGCGTGCCGCGTCGCGAGAGCGGCGCGGCGGGCGTGCGATGCACTTTCCGTAGGGGTCGAGCAGCAGCTTGCTCGGGTCGAACCGGAGCCCTCGTTCCGGGTCGAAAGGCCCGGCGACGCGGTAGGCATAAACCTGGCCGGCGGTGACGCCCGGCACGAAAACGTGCCAGTAGTGGTATGTCCGGTTTTTTCTCGGATCGAGATCGATGACTTGCGACGGCGCCGCGCCGTCCGCCCCGTCGAACAGCAGCAGCTGCGCCGCTGTGCTATGCTTGGCAAAGACGCAGAAATTGGCGCCTCCGGGGACGAGCGCCGCCCCCAGTGGAAAGCTCTGGCCTCGCTGGCAAACCATTGTCGTCGGCGCCGTACAACTAGCTGATCGGACACGGTTCCGATTTCCATATCTCCGCCGCGTACTGGGCAATGGTGCGGTCGCTCGAAAATTTGCCCGAGCCGGCAATGTTGAGAATTGCCTTGCGCGCCCATTCATCCCCGTTCGCGTAGAGCTCGCAGAGCTTCTCGTCGGCGTCGAGATAGGATTTGAGATCCGCGAGGTGCATGTAGTGGTCGCCATGCGCCAGCAGCGCGTCATGGATCGGGGCGAAAACCCCCGGCTCGTAGCGGCTGAAGTAGTCCGACGAAATCATATCCAGCGCCGCGCGAATTTCCGGGTCGTTCTCGTAATGCCAATGGGGACTGTACCAGCGGCCGCTCTCCGCGACTTGTTGGGCGCTGAGGCCGAACAGGAAGAAATTCTCCTCGCCTGCCTCTTCGGCCATCTCGATCGTCGCACCGTCGCGCGTGCCGATCGTCAGCGCTCCGTTCATCATGAATTTCATATTGCTCGTGCCGCTGGCTTCGTACCCCGCCGTCGAGACCTGGTTCGAGACGTCGGCGGCAGGGATCAGCCGCTCGGCGAGCGAAACATTGTAGTCCGGCAGGAAGACGACCTTGAGCCGGCCGCGCGTCGCCGGGTCGCCGTCGATGGTGCCGGCCAGATTGTTGATGAATTTGATGATCAGCTTGGCGAGATGGTAGGCGGGCGCCGCCTTGCCGGCGAAGAAGAATGTCCGCGGCAGCGCATCGAGGCTCGGGTTTTCTCTTAGGCGATTGTAGAGAACGATGATCCGCAACGCGTTCAGCAGCTGACGCTTGTATTCATGAATGCGCTTGATCTGGCAGTCGAAGATGGTGTCCGGGTCGACCGTCAGGCCCGAGGACGATTTGAGCCAATCGGCGAATTGCCCTTTGGCCTCGCGCTTGGCCTTGCGGACCGCATCGCGAAAGGCTGCATCGCCGGCATTGCGCGCGAGCTTGCGCAACTCCTCGAGATCGGTCGCCCAACCGCTGCCGATGGCCTCGGTGATCGCGCCGGCGAGCGCCGGGTTGGCCAGCAGCAGCCAGCGCCGAGGCGTCACGCCGTTGGTCTTGTTGTTGAAACGCTGCGGAAACATCTCGGCCAAATCCTTGACCGTCGTCTTTCGCAGCAGCTCGGAGTGGATCGCCGCGACCCCGTTGGTGCTGTGCGACCCGACGATGGCCATATTCGCCATGCGTATCCGGCGCCCGCCATCCTCCTCGATGAGGCTCATCCGGCCGACGCGCCCCTCATCGCCCGGAAACCGGGCCCTGACGGTGTCGAGGAAGCGCCGGTTGATTTCGAAAATGATCTCGAGATGGCGCGGCAGCAGCAGCTCGAACCAGGCAAGCGGCCATTTTTCTAGGGCTTCCGGCAGCAGCGTATGGTTGGTGTACGCCAAACTGCGCTGGGTGAGGCCCCAGGCCTGCTCCCACCCGAGCCCGGCAGCGTCGAGCAGGATGCGCATCAATTCGGGCACCGCCATAGCCGGATGCGTGTCGTTCAGCTGGATCGCCACCTTGTCGGGGAATTGTTCCCAATCGGCGTTATTGCGGCGGAACCGGCGCACCAGATCGGCCAAGGAGCAGGCGACCAGGAAATATTCCTGGATGAAGCGTAGCGCCTGCCCGAGGCTCGTGGAGTTGTCGGGGTACAGCACCCGCGTCAACGACTCGGCCGCCAGCCTCCCGGCCAAAGCCGCTACGAAGTCGCCGCTGCTGAATTCTTGGAAATTGAAATATTCGGGTGCTGCCGCCGCCCATAATCGCAAGGTGTTGATGGTCTTTCCGCCATAGCCGACCACCGGTCGGTCAAAGGGGAGGCCGATCACGGTGGACGGCCTGCCGGTGACGGCGCGCAAGGTGCCGTCGTGCACGGCAAATGAGCAGTTGAGCCCGATTTCGACTTTCTCGCTCGGCCGCGGCACTTCCCAGGGATCTTCGTCGCGCAGCCAGTTGTCGGGCTCCTCCAGCTGCCAGCCGTCTTTGATCGATTGTTTGAAGATGCCGTATTCGTAACGCAGCCCGTAACCCATTGCCGGCAGCTGCATCGTTGCCATCGAATTCGAAAAAGCACGCCGCCAGCCGGCCAAGCCCGCCGTTTCCGAGGCCGGCATCGGGCTCTTCCTCGATGAGACCGAGCCAGTCGAGGTTGCGTTGCGCGGCGGCACGCTTGACGACCGGATCGAGCAGCAGATTGGTGACGTTGTTGCCCAGCGACCGCCCGATCAAGAACTCCATCGAGAGGTAATACACGCGCTTGGGGTTTTCGCGGTGGTATGTGGCCTCGGTGCGCACCCAGCGTTGCGAAAGGACATCCCTGACGGAGCGCGCCACCGCCTTGAACCGCTCGCGCGCTCCGGCGGCGGAGGGAGCGACCACATCGTCAAACAGCAAGTGGCGCTCGTAGAGGCCTTCATTGGCGCCGGAGAACCGGACCGGGCCGCAGCCATATTGCTCGAGAAGTTCCGGGTGAACATCCGAGCCTGCCGACTGAGGGGTGGTGCGTTCCTCGGTTTTGCTCATACCGTCATCCCTCCTGTCCCTGCCGATCACCGGTAATGGGGGTCGCGCTTTCGCCTCCTTCGGTCAGACGTTGTCGGCCTCTGTCGAACGGACTCCGGTTGATGCTGCTTCCTGCCCCCACCTCCAGCCGGTGATCTCGGGCATGTCGTCGCCGTATCGAGAAATGTACTGCTTGTGCTCGATCAGCCGGTCGCGGATCGCCTGCTTTGCGTAAGCCGCTCGCGCCCCGAGCTTCGGCACGCGGTCGATCACGTCGCTGACCAGATGGAAGCGATCGAGGTCGTTCAGCACGCACATGTCGAACGGCGTCGTCGTGGTGCCCTCTTCCTTGTAGCCGCGGACATGGATGTTGTGATGGCCGTTCCGCCGGTAGGTCATCCGGTGAATCAGATACGGATAACCGTGGAAGGCGAAGATGATCGGCTTGTCGACAGTGAACAGCGCGTCAAATTCAGGATCCGAGAGCCCATGCGGGTGCTCGCTCGCAGGCTGCAGTTTCATCAGGTCCACGACATTGATGACCCGCATCTTCAATTCCGGAGCAGTGCTTTCGCAGAAGGTCGACGGCGGCCAATGTCTCCAATGTCGGGACGTCGCCGCAGCAGGCCATCACGACGTCGGGCTCTGCTCCATGGTCGTTGCTCGCCCACTCCCAGATCCCGAGCCCGCTGGTGCAGTGCTTGACCGCCTCGTCCATCGTCAGCCACTGCGGCGCCGGCTGCTTGCCGGCAACGACCAGATTGACGTAATTCCGACTGCGCAGGCAATGGTCGGTGACCGACAGCAGGCAGTTGGCGTCGGGCGGCAGGTAGACGCGAACGACCTCGGCCTTCTTATTTATGACGTGGTCGATAAAACCGGGGTCCTGATGGCTGAAGCCGTTATGGTCCTGCCGCCAGACATGGCTCGACAACAGGTAATTCAGCGAGCCGATCGGCCGCCGCCACGGAATGTGGTTGCACACCTTCAGCCATTTGGCGTGCTGGTTGAACATCGAATTGATGATGTGGATAAAGGCCTCATAGCACGAGAAGAACCCGTGCCGGCCGGTCAAGAGATACCCTTCGAGCCAGCCCTGGCACTGGTGCTCGCTGAGCATCTCCATGACCCGTCCGTCGGGCGCCAGATGGTCGTCATAGGGCTCGGTCTCGGCGACCCAGGCGCGGTTGGTGACCTCGAGCACGTCCTGCCAGCGATTTGAATTGCTTTCGTCGGGGCTGAACAGCCGGAAGTTCCGCGATTCCATGTTCATCTTCATGATGTCGCGCAGGAACGTGCCCATGAGGCGGGTAGATTCCGCATCAGCGGCTCCGGGCGCGGCGACCTGAACGGCGTAATCGCGGAAATCCGGGAGCTTGAGGTCGCGCAGCAGCAATCCGCCATTGGTGTGCGGGTTGGCGCTCATGCGACGGTTGCCTTTTGGCGTGAGCTCGGCGAGCTCGGGCCGGAGGCGGCCATTGCCGTCGAACAGCTCGGCCGGCTGATAGCTCTTCATCCAATCTTCGAGGATCCGCACATGGGCCGGGTTCTCGTGCATCTCCCCCATCGGCACCTGGTGCGCGCGCCAGTAGCCTTCGGTGCGCCGGCCGTCGATCTCCTTCGGACACGTCCAGCCCTTCGGCGTGCGCAGCACGATCATCGGCCAGCGGGGACGCTCCCTGAAACCATTGTGCCGGGCATCGGACTGGATGCGCTGGATCTCCTCGATCACCGTGTCGAGGGTCGAGGCCATCAGCTCGTGCATCGCTCTCCGGCTCGTCACCCTCGACGAAATAGGGCGTGTAGCCGTAGCCGCGGAAAAGGTGGTCCAATTCCTCGTGGCTGATACGGGCGAGGACGGTTGGATTGGCGATTTTGTAGCCGTTGAGATGCAGGATCGGCAGAACCGCGCCGTCGGTCGCCGGGTTCAGGAATTTGTTGGAATGCCAGCTCGTCGCCAGCGCCCCGGTCTCCGCCTCGCCGTCGCCGACGACGCAGGCGACGATCAGGTCGGGATTGTCGAAGGCCGCGCCGTAGGAGTGCGAGACGGCGTAGCCGAGCTCCCCGCCCTCGTGGATCGAGCCGGGGGTCTCCGGCGCCACATGGCTCGGGATGCCGCCGGGGAACGAGAACTGGGTGAAGAGGCGCTTCATCCCCTCCTCGTCGGCGGAAATGTTCGGGTAGACCTCGCTGTAGGTGCCTTCGAGGTAGGCGTTGGCGACCAGGCCCGGCCCGCCATGCCCCGGGCCGGTGACATAGATCATGTCGAGGTCGCGCTGCTTGATCAGCCGGTTCAGGTGGACATAGATGAAGTTCAGCCCCGGCGTCGTTCCCCAATGACCGAGCAGCCGCGGCTTGATGTGCTCCTTGGTCAGGGACTGCTTCAGCAGCGGGTTGTCGTAAAGATAGATCTGGCCGACCGACAGGTAATTGGCGGCCCGCCAGTACGCGTCCATCAATCTCCGCTCTTGGTCAGAAAGTGTGTTTGCCATTGTCGACCCCCGTGGTTGCGCCGGCCGGGCTGATCGCGCGCGGCCTCCAGGCTAAGTTCAATTGCAGAGATCGCGTCAAAGGGCGACCGCAGAGGCCCGCTCCTCGCCGGCCAGCTCCCGTTCCTTTGCCGGCTCCTTGATGCGGAACCAAGCGACGTAAAGGGCCGGCAAGAACAGCAGGGTCAGCAAGGTCGCGACGAACAGGCCGCCGATGATCGCATAGGCCATCGGCCCCCAGAAGACTTCCGAGGCAATCGGGATCATGCCGAGCGAGGCGGCGGCTGCGGTCAGCACGATCGGCCGAAAGCGGTTGGTCGTCGCATCGATTACCGCGTCCCAGGGGTGCAGGCCTCTGGCCATATCCATGTCGATCTGATCGATCAGGATCACCGAATTGCGAATGATCATCCCGCTCAAGCGCAATGATCCCGAGGATCGCGACAAAACCCATCGGGGTGCCAGTGGGCAACAGCGCCGCGACGACGCCGATCAGACCCAGCGGCGCCACGCTGATGACCAGAAACAACTTCTGGAAGCTCTGCAGCTGAACCATCAGGATCGTCAGCATCAGGAAGATCATCATCGGGAAAATGACGGCGATGGAGCGCAGACCCTTCGCGCTTTCCTCGACGGTCCCGCCGGCCTCGATCTTATAGCCGGCCGGCAGCTTGGTCGCCAATTCGGCGAGCGCCGGCGCCAGTTGGGTATTGACCGTTTTCGCCTCGATGCCGGGAACGACATCGGCCTGAACCGTGATCGTGGGGAGAAGATCGCGCCGCCAGATCACCGGTTGCTCGAATTCGTATTGCACCGTCGCAACTTGGCTCAGCGGGATCGTCTGCCCGTTATCCAACGCCACTTGAAGGTTTCTCAAGCGTCTGCAGCGATTCGCGTTGCTCGTCGAGTGCCCGAGCCACCAGATCGGTCAGATAAATCGAGTCCCGAACCTCGGTGACGACCATTCCGGTTGTGACGGCGTTGAGGGCCTCGGCGAGCGATTTGGAGCTGACGCCGAGCTGGCGGACCCGGTCCTGATCGACCTGGACCCGCAGGCTCTTCATCGGCTCGTTCCAGTCGAAATTGATCAGCCGGGTGTTCGGGTTTTGCCCCATCGTTTGGGCGACGAGGAACGCCGCGTCGCGCGTACCCTCCGGGGTCTGTGCCGCTGACGCGGTATTGCAATGGCCAGCCGACCGGCGGCCCCAGCTCGAGAGCGGAAATCCTGGAATTGAGATTGGCGAATTCGGTGTCGAGCGCCTTTTCCAGGCGTGCCCTGACGATCTCGCGCTCCTTGATGCCTTTGGTCACGATGATCGCCTGGGCGAAATAAGTCGTTGGACAGCTGCACATTCAATGGCAGATAGAAACGGACGGCGCCTTGCCCGACATAGAGACTGTAGCGATCGATGTTCGGGTCGTCCTTCAACAGCCCCTCGAACCGTTCGACCTCGTGCTCGGTTGCGTAAATCGAGGCGTCCTGAGGAAGGGTGAGATCGACGACAAGCTCCGGCCGGTCGGAGGCCGGGAAGAATTGCTGCTGGATGAACCCGTAGCCGTAGAGGGAGGCGAGCAAAAAGCCCGATCGTGACGGCGATAACGAGCCACCGAGCGCGCATGCAGAAGACGAGGGTGGCCCGAAAGATCCGCATGAAACGGCCCGGCTCGCCATGGCCGCCGCCATGCGACTTCATCGTCTTTCGGGAGAATGGTAACGCCGATCACCGGGGCGAACATGACTGCGACGATCCATGAGGCCAACAGAGCGACGGCAATCACGGCGAACAGCGAATAGCAATATTCGCCGGCGCCGCTCTTGGCAAAGCCGATCGGCACAAAGCCGGCAACCGTGACGAGGGTGCCCGTCAACATCGGAAACGCCGTCGTCACCCAGGCATGCGTCGCCGAATGCTCGCGATCGACGCCTGCCTCGAGCTGGCTGACCATCATCTCGATCGTGATCATCGCGTCATCGACGAGGAGGCCGAGCGCGATGATCAGCGCGCCGAGCGAGATCCGCTGCAGGCTGATGCCGGAAAACTCCATGTAGACAAAGACCATGCCCAGCACGAGCGGGATCGAGCAGGCGACGACCACGCCGGCGCGCAGCCCGAGGCTCAAGAAACTTACGGCAAGGACGATAGCGATCGCTTCCCAGAGCGCCTTGGTGAACCCGCCGACCGCCTCCTCGACGACCACCGACTGGTCGGCGACGAGATGCGGTTCGATCCCGATCGGCAGATTGGCGGTGATCTGCGCCATCTTGTGCGCGACGGCCTCGCCGAAGACGAGATTGTTGCCGCCTTGAGCCATCGAGATGGCGAGACCGATCGCCGGCTCGCCGTTGTAGCGGAACATCGGCTGCGGCGGATCGGCATAGCCTTCCTTGATCGTCGCCACGTCGGCGAGCCGGAAAAACTTGCCGTTGGCAAAGAAATTGATGCGCTTCAGATCTTCGATCGAGTTGAACGACCCGGAAACCCGTACGGCGAATTTCTCCTGAGGGGTCTGGACGACGCCGGAAGGTGTCACGGCGTTCTGCTCGCGCAGGGTCTGGATGATCTGGTCGTGGGTTACGCCAAGCCCGGCGAGCTGACGGTTGTCGAATTCGAGGTAGAATTTCTGGTCCTGAGCGCCGAGCAGTTGTATTTTCGCCGCATTCTTTACGGTGAAGATCTCGGTGCGGATATTTTCGACATAATCGCGCAATTCGCGGTGGGTAAACCCATCGGCGGTGAATGCATAAATTATACCAAAGACATCGCCGAACTCGTCATTGTAAGTAGGGTCCAACGACGCCTTGCGGCAACGTGCTCTTGATGTCGGCAATCTTCTTGCGAACCTGATACCAGATATCCGGGATTTGTTCCTTTGGCGTGTTGTCAAGTACGTTGACATAAATAGTCGAGGACACCGGGCTTGGTATAACTCTTCAGATAGTAGAGCCAAGGCGTTTCCTGCAGTTTCTTTTCGATCCGGTCGGTCACCTGCAGCATCGTGTCGTCGATCGTGGCGCCCGGCCATTGGTCTGCACGATCATCGTCTTGATCGAAAAGGCTGGATCTTCCTCGCGGCCGAGCTCGGGATAGGACAGGACGCCGGCGACGACGAACAGCAGCATCAGGTACCACACGAAGGAGCGATGTTTGATCGCCCATTCGGAGAGGTTGAAACCCGTCATTGCCCGGCACTCGCCTGCATCAGGCGGACTTTTTGGCCGGGCAGGAGTTTTTGCACGCCGCCCGTGACCACCACATCGCCTTGCGCGAGCCCGTTCCCGACGACGACGTATCGTCCTGATAACGCTGCACGGTGATCGGCTTCAGCTGCACCGTGCCGTCCTTTGTCGACGAGCCAGACCGCCGGCTTCCCGTCCTTCTGGAAGAGCGCGCTGCCCGGGATCGTGACGACCTTGCCCTTCGTTCATGGTCACGCTGCCGACGACGTTCGCGCCGAGCCGCATCTGGGGCGGCGCATCGGGCAGCGAAACGCGGACCGTATAGGTTCGGGTCGTCGGGTCGGCTTGCGGCGAGACATAGCGGACCTTGCCCGCCGACTTGATGTCGGGATTGCTGACCAGGTTGACGTCGACGGTCGGGTCCTTCGGCGCGGGTTCTTGAAGGCCGCCTCGGCGACGTTGAAGACGGCCTCGCGTTCTCCCGGCTGCGCCAGCTTGACGACCATCTGGCCGGCGCTGACCACCTGCCCGGGATCGGCGCCGATGGCGCTGATGACCCCGTCATTATCGGCCTTGAGATCGGTGTAGTCGAGATTTTCGCTGGCCTGGACCTGGCGGGCGCGCGCGGAATCAAGCTGAGCCTGCGCGGTCTTGAAGGTCTTGAGCGATTGATCGTACTGCACCCGCGTCGTGTTGCCGTTTTTGAGGAGCTCGCGCTGGCGCCATTCCTGGGCCTCGCTCCGCGTCACCTCGGCCTCCGCTGTCGCGACCTCGGCTTTGGCGACCTCGAAATCCTGGCGGTATTGCTGCGGGTCGAGCCGGGCGAGCAGGTCGCCCTTTTTGACCTGCGTCCCGACATCGACCGGCCGTTCGAGGATCTTGCCGTTGACCCGGAAGCCGATATCGGCCTGATAGCGCGGCTGGATCTCGCCAGTCAGCGACACCGTGTCGCCGCCTTCCCGCAATTCGACGGTGACCGTGCGCACCGGCCGGATGACGGCCGCCGCAGCTTTCTCCTCCTTCTGACACGCCGTCGAAATCAACACCAGAAGGAGCGCGCCCACCGCTCCGAAGACGAGGCCGAGGTCAGCCACCGCGTCGAGCCGCCCTTGACCAAATCCTTTTTACGCGTCATCGGCACATCACCCGGTGTGAGTTCGGGTCGAGAATGAAGCGCCTGGCGCTCAGTCGCCACGACACGATCACGACTTTAATCTAAATCCGTGACGGCAGCGAGCGTCAGCCAGACCTCGGGTGGTCTGTCGTTCTGTCCTGTTGGCGTCAGGCCCCAGGCGCGCCAGCGCCAGCCGTGCCGGATCGGCAACTGCCAAGCCGGCTGGCAGGTCATGATATGAGCACCAGAACATGTCGGCCTGATCATGCTTGGCGGATCGCCGCCTTCGTACTGGCCGGCGCGCACGGACCGCTGGGCGGAGCCTTGAAGATGATACGGCTCGGCCAGCCGCCGGGCGTAGTGCGCTCCCTCACCCCTGACGCTGGAGTGGGCCCGGCTGCGGTCCCATCCGCAGGCGGTTGTGCTCGATCGCGAAGATGTGGCTGTAGAGGGTCGCGGCCCATTGCCTACCCTCCATCGTCATCTCTAGATAACGCAGCGCGTCGCCGATATAGCGCTCGACCTTGCTCCAATAGAATTGCGGATAGCGGTCGACCATGTCGGCGGGGCTATCGTAGCCGAGCTTTTCGTTGACACCGGTTTCGGCGAATTCGTGATAGAGCGCGTTGAGCTTGCGGGGGTAGAGCGGATCGCCCAATTGACCGATCAGATCGCCGGCCCTGACGAGGGCCGCTTCGGTATCGGTCGCGGCGTGGTCTTCGTCGTCCGGCACCGGGAAGCGGGTGAGCTCGATCGCGTCCGCAATCCGCTCCTCATCAAGGAACGGAACGGGTGCGAAACGCTCGCGGACGACGATCTTCCCCCGTTCCACGTGATAAGGCGTGAGAAACGCGTCGGAGGCTCCGCGCGGCGGCGTCACAGTGTTGCCGGCGCTATCGATAACAAAATGCTCGGCTCCGTCGCCGGGGCAGACGCCCCGGACATATCCGATGTCGTGGGTCAGCGCGGCCAATATGGTATGGCCCCAATCGCTCGGAGTGACCACGCGCTCGAGGCGACGACCGCGCAAAATGTCCTGGACGCAAAGCGTAACCAGCGCCGTGTGCTGGACATCGTGATAGAGCGCGTCGCTGCTGGCGATGCGCTCGATGACGAGCCGGGCGGCTTCGTCCAGGCCCGAGGCGATGTGCGGCTCCCGGTCGCCGTAGATTTTACGGTAGGTCTCGGCCAGGTTCCGACCCAGAGCATCTGCCAGAAGGCTCGTCGGGTTTAGCATGATCGCCTCCTCGATTGGCCGACCGGAGCCACTCAGTATGACACGTTCGCGGAGATCGCCACGATTCTTCCTGGGAAATATGGCACTTGCATATTGGCTCCGCCGCCGTAATCCTACCCTGGTCTTACCAGCCGCGTCAGAGACCGCTCGTGGCAGCCGTTGAAACACTGACGACCACCGTGTCGACTAAGGGACAGGTCATCCTGCCCAAGGCAATTCGGCAGCGGAGGCATTGGGAGCCCGGCACCCGACTGGTGGTCGAGGACACTCCCGAGGGGGTGCTGTTGAAGCCGGCGCCGGTTTTTGCCCCGACGCGGCCGGAGGATGTCGCCGGAATGCTGGCTTACCGCGGGCCGGCGAAGACGCTGGAAGAGATGGACGCCGCTATAACTGCCGAAGTAAAGCGGCGCCGTGCTGGCGCTCGATACTAATATTATCGTCCGCTACCTGACCGCCGACGACCCGGAGCAGTTCGCGAAAGCGCGTGCGCTGATCGACGGCGAAGATGTGTACGTCTGCACGACCGTTCTGCTCGAGACCGAGTGGGTGCTGCGACGCGGTTATCGGTTCGGCCGCGATCAAATCATCGCTGCTCTGACCGCCTTCGCGGGACTTCCGCGCATCACATTGGAGGACCCCGCGTTGGCTGGCAAAGCATTGGAATGGACGCGGAGCGGGCTGGATTTCGCCGAGGCACTGCATCTGGTGAAGGCGGGGGGTTGCGAAGCCTTCGTCAGCTTCGACCAGCGCTTCGCGCCAGTAGCCAATGCGCTGAGCGAGGTCAAGGTGCGCGCGCCTTGAGACGCGCCGGGTGTTCGCGGACCGACTGATGACGGTTTCTGTGCTAAAGCAGCACGTGGCAACGCCCTCGCCCTGCGGCTGGCGCCGGGCCACATCGGGGTCGGTGCGATAACGCCGGCCGCCTTCTGCCGCTGTTGAGTTGAGTACTTGTCCTTCATCAAGGACGAAAACCGATAAAATCGAGGTGCAGATTGGACAAACCCGCCAAGCCAGCCCGTCGTCAACCCAAGGCCTATGAGGACACCCGTTTCCTGGGGAGCAAGGATGCGCGCGCCCTGCGCATCCTTGCGGAGTATTTGGAGCCGCTCTACCGCTTCCAGCGCCATAACCTTCGGGACACCATCGTCTTTATGGGGTCGGCTCGGTTGCGCTCGGAGGAGGCGGCGAAGGCAGCGCTGGCGGAGGCAGAGCGAGCGGGGCAGGGCATCGAGGCCGCACAGATGACCCTCCGGCTCTCGATCTATTACGAAGCGGCACGGGAGCTCGCCCACCGCTTGACGGACTGGTCGAAGAAGCTCGACCATAAGGAGCGCCGCTTCGTCGTCTGCACCGGCGGCGGTCCAGGCATCATGGAGGCCGCCAATCGCGGGGCTTCCGAGGCGAAGGGGCTCAGTGTCGGACTGACCATCTCGATCCCCGACGAGGAATTCGACAACCCCTATCTCAGCCGGGAACTGCACTTCTATTTCCACTACTTCTTCATGCGCAAATTCTGGTTCGTCTATCTGGCCAAGGCGGTCGTACTGTTCCCCGGCGGCTATGGCACGCTCGACGAGCTGTTCGAAATCCTGACCCTCGTCCAGACGCACAAGATGCGCAAGCGCATGCCGATCGTGCTTTTCGGCTCCAAATACTGGGACGAGATGATCAATTTCGACGGGCTGGTGAAATACGGCACGATCAGCCCGGGTGACCTCGACCTCTTCCATCGCACCGACTCGCTCGACCAAGCCTACGACATCATTACAAAGGGCCTCACCGAAAACGCCCTCGGCAGCCCTGGACCAGTGCTCTAGGCGCTGTGAGCCGGCTACCTTCGCCTGGCCAGCTCAACAGCTCAGCCGCGGTGCCCGCCTTTCCCGCCGCCATGCTGCCCAGCGCCGTGCGGACCGCCGCCGCCGGCATGGGAGCCACCGCCGCCATGCGGGCCGCCGCCGGCATGGGAGCCGCCGCCGCCATGCGGGCCACCGCCGCCATGCGGCCCGCCCATCGCGGAGCGCGGCGCGCCACCGCCATGCGAGCCGCCATGAAATGCTGCGCCGCCGTGAGATCCGGGCCCGCCGTGGAACGCGGCGGGGCCAGCGTGGAATGCCGCACGGCTGTGGGCTGAGTGTCCGCCATGGAACCCCTGTCCACCGCGGAGCGCCTCGCCGCCATGGTAGGCCGCCTTGTTGTGCGACCTTGCCGCGCCCGCGTGGATCGCAGCCGCCCCACCGAAACGCCCGGCTGCGCCGGGAGCGGCCTCGCCCCTGGCGCCGCCAAACCGCGGCGCGGCGGTCGCATTTCTGCCCGCGCCGGAGCGACCGCCCGCTGCCACGGCAGAAACCCGCGCAGCATCAAAGCGCGCTCTCGTGCCCGGGTCGGCATAGGCGACGCCGCCGCGATGGGCGGGGTCATGCACCCACGCGCTGCCCGAGAAGGAGGCGTGGCCGCCGGCGGCGAGCGCGTAGCGGCCGGGATCGACGGCGATGTCGTGATGCCCCCAATCCACCGAGCCCCAACCCCATAGCGGCCCGAATGACGCCAGTACTATCGGCGGTCCAAAGCCGATCCAGAATCCTGGCTCATAGGCGAACCCGACCGGGACCGGAAAGGAGTAAGGCGGATAGGTCGGAGAGCGCCACGCTCCATACACGGCAGGGCTGTAGACCGGTAGGCAGACCACCTGCGGCTCGGCCGGCAGGATTGAAATGGTCTCGCCGCTGGTTTGGATTACGCAGCGGCATTGCCGGGTCTGCTTGAGGTTGCCTGCCGCCATCGCCTCATGACGCAGGCTCTGCACCGCGGCCATCACGTCGGCCTGCTGCGCGAGGAAGGCGTTGCCGAGCTGCTCGGTCCATTGCAGCTGGTCGCTCATATTCTGCAGAACCCGCGGGAACGGCACCAGCGCCTTGACGCTAGGGTCCCAGCTCTGCGCCTGCAGCGCGTTGGTCAGCGCGTCGCCGGTCAGTTTCCGGTTGGCGGGAACTTTGACCCAGCGCGCGGCCTCGACCACTTCGAGCGGATAGGTCGAGGCGGCCAGGATCTGGGCGAGCAGCGGGTCAGGATAGAGCGCGATCGGCGCTAGGAGTTGCTCGAGCTGGCCCGGGCTCAGCAGTGGCGCCGCCGGAGGAGTTGCCGGCGCCGCGGGCGGCGTGGCTGCTGCGTTGGGGGGCGTCGCCGACGGCGTCGGTATCGGCGCCGTGGCCTGGGCGAGTGCGCTCCCGCCTATCACAATGCCGGCGAAGAATGCGACAAAGCCTCGCCCAGCGGTCCCGATTGTCGAGCCAAGCATTCCCTCTCCTCCAAAGGCGGTCCCGCGACCATAACGTTTCTCGACTGCCGGATGTTCCCGTTTTGCTGGGGCCTATGCCAACACATACATGCCATGGAGCATTAAGGTTAACATCAGCGGTTGAGCAGGCCAACCTGTCCAACCCCGGAGCGATCGATAGCTATTCGAACCCCGACCCTTGGTGTCTTCGCCATGTGTTTAGGTTGGCCGCGCCTGCACCTATTTTGTGCGAGATGCCGGAGGGGGCTGGACGCTGGGGCGAAGCGTCGGCGGCTTCCGCCAAGCCAGATGCGTTGATGTTTTGAACAAGCTGCGCCTTCTTGAGATCCGAGATCGTGCACCCGACATCCGCAATCCTGATGCCGCACGCCGCCCGCAGACGCTCTCGCCGGGCAAGTCCAAGTCCCGTTTCGCCGCTTTGCCGCATCTTCTCAAAGGCGTTAAGCACGACGCCGCATTGCGCTGCAGGCATCCGAACGCTCGCGAGCCCGGATCTCGCGAAACCGCCGCGACCACGCCCCGGAAGTTACGCTCTCTCAGGTATTGCCGCCGCTTCAAGATCTGGCGCATAGCACCGAGCAGACATAAACTGGGCTGATGGCATATCAAACATTTCGGGTCGAGGTTACTCGCGACGAGACCCGCGAAACCGGGCCGGTCAGCATCGAGATCACCGCCTATATCGACCGCGTGCCCGAGACCAACGAGGCCCCGATCGGGCGGCTGGCCTGGGCGTGGCGAGGCGTGTGGAACACCCGGCAGCAATACACCGGGGATTTCGACACGCTGGCCGAGGCGCTCGCCGCGATCACCGCAGCCTATCCCGAGGCCGACCGCATCCGGTGCTACGAGTATTCCGTCGACAATGAATTTCCGGCCGAGGTGGCTCCGCTGGTAAGATCCGGCGAGAAGTGGCGGCCCGCCGCCTAGGTCCTTGCTCGCCGTGCCACTGGAGAGCAGCTGATATCGGGAGTGAAGATGCAGCCTTGGCAGATTTTGTCGCGCAGCAGGCGCCTCGGGTTTCTCCTCGTCGGATTGCTCCTGCTGGCTCCGGGCACGGCGGGTGCAGCGCCGGGGCCGAGCGAGGTCGTACGCAACCTCTATGCCCAGCTGCTCGATGCGATGCAGCGGGCGGCGAGCCTCGGGGCGAGAGGGCGGTACCAGAAGCTGGAGCCCGTCATGCTCGCGAGCTTTGACGTGCCGTTCATGGCGCGGCTCTCGGTCGGGCCGTCATGGTCGCGGTTGATGCCGGAGCAGAAACGGCAAGCTGCAGCCGCTTACGGACGCTATATCGCCGCCCTCTACGCCACCCGGTTCGACAGCTATTCGGGCGAGCGGTTCGAGGTGCTCGGTGAGCAGAAGATCAAGCACGGCACCCTGGTCAGGACGCAGATCATCAAATCCAACGGCGAGCCGGTGTCGGTCAATTATGTGCTGCACGACAACGACCACGCCTGGCAGATCCGCGACGCCTATTTGTCGGGCTCGATCAGCGAGCTCGCGACGCGACGCTCCGAGTTCGCCAACATCCTGCGGGTCAGCGGCATCGACGGCCTGATCACCTCGCTCAATAAGAAGGCCGACGACCTCCAGGGGTAGAGCGGTGTTGCGTCGAAGAGGAGGTGAAGTGATGTGGCCGCGCACCGATTTGCTGGAGTTACTCGGCATCACCCATCCGATTATTCAGGCCCCGATGAGCGGTTTCGCACCGCCGGCGCTGGCTGCGGCGGTTTGCAACAGCGGCGGCTTGGGCTCGATCGGCAGTGCTGGGGTGCCGACGGCGGCGGTCAGAGAGCAGGTCGCGGCCTTGCGGCAATCGACAAATCATCCCTTCAATCTCAACTTTTTTGTCCATAGCGCGCCACGAGCCGATGCCAACGCAACGGCCCGGATGCGGGCGAAGTTGGCACCGTATTTCGATAAGCATGGGTTGGGGCCCGTCCCCGAGCCAAAAGAGCCCTTTCCGAGTTTCGACGCGGAACGGCTCGACCTTGTTCTCGAACTCCGGCCACGCGTCGCCGGCTTCCATTTTGGGCTTCCGGAGGCTTCCGCGGTCCGCAAAATCAAGGACGCCGGCTGCATAATACTGAGCTCGGCAACAACCGTGGCCGAGGCCCGCTCGCTCGAAGCCGACGGTGCCGACGCGATCATCGCGCAAGGTTTTGAGGCGGGCGGCCATCGCGGCAATTTCAGCAACAGTCCCGGAGCGGGGATGGTGGGCACGATGGCGCTGGTGCCTCAGATCGCCGACGCCGTACGGGTCCCGGTGATTGCCGCAGGCGGTATCGCCGATGGTAGGGGAGTGGCAGCGGCCTTCGCCCTGGGGGCGAGCGGTGTCCAGATCGGCACGGCTTTTCTTGGCTGTCCGGAAGCCATCGTGTCGCCGGTCTACCGCGCTCGGCTGCGAGATGCTGCTGACGATGGCACCGAGGTGACGCGCGCATATACCGGCCGCCCGGCACGCGCACTACGAAATCGCTTTATCGCCGAGATGGCCGACGCCGAAGCCTTGGATTTTCCCCTGCAGGCGAGCCTTGTTGCACCGCTCTGGCAGGTGCCGAGCGAAGCGGCGCGAGCCGAGTTCATGCCGGTCTGGGCGGGCCAAGCCGCCCCGCTCTTGCGCGAGCTGCCGGCCAGCCAGCTGGTCGAGCAGCTCGTCGCAGAAGCTCAGGCGATATTGACGTAGGCCGCGCGGCCTATCGCCTCCGAGATTCGATGGCCGCCCGCAGCTCCTCTTCTTTCTCCCTGAGCTCAGGGGTCATGGTCTCGAAATCGGACGCTTCGAACACCTGGCGGATTTCGATCTCTGCTTGACCGCCGGGAAGGGGGTCGGGGCAGCGCTTGAGCCATTCGATCGCCTCTTCCTTCGAGTTCACCTGGAACATCCAGAACCCGGCGATCAGGCCCTCCGCGGGGAAGGGCCCGTCGGTGACGATCCGCTTCCCGCCGGAGAATTTGATGCGCGCTCCCTTGGCGCTCGGCTGGAGACCTTCCCCGGCGAGCAGCACGCCGGCTTCGGCGAGCTCCTCATTATACTTGCCCATGGCGGCGAGCAATTCGGTGCTGGGCGGAACACCCGCCTCGGTGTCCTTGTCCGCCTTGAGCAAGATCATGAACCGCATCGCTACGCGCCTTCCTTGTGCTCGACGAGGATCATCCAACCCACGCCGAAGCGGTCGGCGAGCATGCCGAAGCGCGGCGAAAAGAAGGTCTTGGTCAACGGCATCCGCACCTCCCCGCCCTCGCCGAGCGCGGCGAACACCCTCTCAGCCTCGGCTTCACTGGATGTCGTCAGCGACAGGGAAAAGCCCTGAAAAGTCTCATTCCCCTGGCAGCCGCCATCGGTCGCCATCACCGTGCTGTCGCCGATGCGCAGGCTCGCATGCATGATCTTGTTCTCCGAACCGGGGGGGACCATGCCGGGCGGAGGGGGTTCGGGGCTCTCTTTGAAGCGCATCACCATGACCGGCTCGGCGCCGACCGCCTTGCGGTAGAATTCGATCGCCTCTTCACAACGTCCGTTGAATGACAGGTAGGGTTGGACCAGCATGTCAGCTCCTAATGAAAAGGGGTGGTCTGTTCAATGTTCGGCCGGGGCGAAGCGTACCGCCGCGATCGGCGGCAGCCGCGCCTCGGGCATCGTCCAGGAATCCCCGGCATCTTCGGAGATCCACAACCCGCCGCTGGTCGAGCCAAAGGCGAGCAGCTCGCCGGTCCCGTCGACCGCGAGCGCATGTCGCCACACCAGATCGTAGGCGTGGCGTTGCGGCAATCCTCTGTTCAATACCTCAAAGCTGCGGCCGCCGTCACGGGTGCGCGTGACGACCACTTTCCCGTCGACCGGGATGCGCCGCTCGTCCTTGACCGCCGGCACGAACCAGGCAGTATCGGGGTCGCGCGGATGGGCGGCGACCGCAAAGCCGAATTTCGATGGGCGGATCGCCGTCAATTCGCGCCAGTTGGCGCCGGCGTTTTCCGAGCGGAAGACGCCGTTATGGTGCTGGCACCAGACGATTTCCGGGTGCGCGGCGCAGCGGGCGAGCAGGTGGATGTCCTGCACGATCGGGTCGCCGCGCTGCTCAGGCGGCATATACTCGTTGTACATGCCGTGGTTGATCACCTGCCACGAAGCGCCTTCATCAGTGCTGGCCCATAGCCCGGCACAGGAGACGCCGATGCGGATATCAGACGGATTGCGGGGGTCGATGAGGACCGAGTTGATCCCGGGCTGCTCGCCACCCGCGACGCCGAACCATTGCCGGCGCTCCGGCATACGCCAAAGCGGCTCGTTCAGCGCCCATGACCCGCCGCCATCATCGGAGCGGAACAGCCCGCCGGGCATCGTCCCGGCCCATAGCCGCCCCGGCACCCCGCCCGGCTCGAGCGCCCAGATCTTGCCGAGCGACCACGGATGTGGATCGTCGCGGGTATCCTCCGGCTTTGGCGGAAACGCCGGCACCGGCAGTTCGCGCCAGCTCTCGCCGGGGTCGCGGCGCCACAGCTTTGCCCCGAAATGGCCGAGATCGAGCGCGGCATAGATCGCGCCATCTGAAGTCGCCAGCACCGCGGAAAGCGGGTCGCCGAGAAAGTGTGCATCGGCAATATCCCAGCCGCCGCCGTGGCGCGCGACCTCAAACAGACCCTTGTGGGTCGCGACATAAAGCCGGTCCGTCATCTCCCCCTCCACTAACCGCCGGACAGCGCTTGAAGCACGTAGATCTCGTCATGCGGCCCGACCGGATCGCTCAGCCGGATGCGGTCGCCGACCGGTTGGCCGTTCAGATAAACCGCGACATGCCGGCGCAGCGCCCCTTGGTCGTCGAGCACATAGCCGCGCAGCCTCGGCTGCGACACGAAAACCGCATCGAGCGCCTCGCCGATCGTCTCTCCCCTCACCCGCGTCGTCGGAGCAGGCAAAAAGCGCCGTAGCGCGGAGGTGAACAAAACCGTCGGCATTTGATGCGATTTCCTTTGATCTTCTATGTTGATATCAACATAATTGACCCATGTCAAGTGCCCAGCACCTTCCCTTCGCGTCCACCATCGAGGTGCGCGACGCCTGCCTGTGCCTGCATCTGCAACGGGCGGCGCGGGCGGTGGCGCGGCGGTTTGACGCGGCTTTCCGCCCCTTGGGGCTGACCAGCGGCCAATTCTCGCTGCTGATGTCGCTCAACCGCCGGGAGCCGCCGAGCATCGGCAGTGTCGCGGCCCTGCTCGCGATGGACCGCACGACCTTGACCGCGAACCTCAAGCCTTTGGAACGCCGTGGGCTGGTCGAGATTGCCGTCGACAATCAAGACAAGCGCACCCGCCGCCTGCGGCTGACACCCTCCGGTCAGGCTCTTCTGGGGGCGGCGGTGCCGGTATGGCGAGACACCCACGCAGCAATCGACGGCCTGCTGGCGCGGTGCGACCCGCAGGATCTGCGCGCCGATCTGCGCGCCTTATCGTGATTGGGCGCCATTGCGAGCGCAGCGAAGCAATCTCGCGCCGCCGAGCGGTAATCTGCCCAGGGATTGCTTCGTCGCGCCAAACGCTCCTCGCAACGAGGCCACGGCCATCTGACGGAATAGTCTTTAGGACACGATCGGGAGATAGAACAGGATGTAGTTCGCTCTGAGCACCAACCCGTTGCGGCCTCTGACGGCGAGATGCGCGACGACCCGCAGATCCGCCGTTCCGCTGCCGCTATCGACATTGGCGAAGCTCGGAACCTCGGTGCTGTCGATTGCCCATAATGCGTTGTTCACGCCACCATCGAAAGCGATGCTGGCCAGCGACATCGTGCAGCTCGCTACCGGGGGCAGGGTCAATCCCGGAAAATTTACCCGCCCCACGGTGAAAGAGAGCGTGTCTCGCGTGACCGCTCCGGTGTCATCGCCATTAAACACGCATTCGACAATGCCGCTCAGGATTTGCAAACCGCCTGACGCCAGATCCGGGGGGATCGTCTTATTGGGATGCACCGCGACTACCGAGATCGCCATCTGATTACACCACCTGCTTGTCCCTCAGCGCTTTCATTTCCGCCTCGGTCACCCCGAGCCGGCCGAAGATTTCGGCGTTGTGCTGGCCGAGCTTGGGCGCGGCGGTGCGCACCCGAATGCCGTCGCCGATCTTGACCGGAGTACGGATGTGCGGGACGTCGCCGAGCTCGGGGTCGGCCGCGTATTGCACGAGTTCCCGGTGCCGCACCTGCGGATCGGCGAACAGCTGCGAATAATTGTAGACCGGGCCGCAGGGCACGCCGGCGGCTTCCAGCACCTCGACCCAATGCTCGGTCGTGTTCGTCGTCAGCACCGCTTCCATCGTGGCTTCGAGCGCCTCGCGGTTCTGCAGCCGCTGCCGGTTGGTCGCAAAGCGCGGGTTGTCGCACCATTCCTTGTGCCCCAGCGCCTCGGCGCAGCGCACCCAGATCGCCTCGCCGGCCGCGCCGATCATCAGATAGCCGTCGCCGGTGCGCATCCGCTGGTAGGGCGCGTTCTGGCGGTGGCGCGAGCCCTGCCGGGTCGGCTCCTCGTGGTCGGCGAGCCATTGGGCGCTGGTCCATGAGCTGAAGCCAACCGAGGTTTCGAGCAGCGAGCATTCGACGAGGCGGCCGACGCCGGTGCGCTGGCGCTCGTAGAGCGCGGCGAGGATGCCCTGCACCGCCCACATGCCGGTCCCGAGATCGCAGATCGGCAGGCCGACCGAGGTCGGCGGCCCGTCGGGCTCGCCGGTCACATGCATGATGCCGCCCATGCCCTGCGCGATCAGGTCGAACCCGCCGCGCCCGGCATAGGGCCCGTCATAGCCGAGGCCGGAGAGCTGGGCATAGATCAGGCGCGGGTTCAGCTCGTGCAGCGCCTCCCAGCCCAGCCCGGCGCGCGGCAGCACCGCCGGGCGATAGTTCTCGACCAGAACGTCCATGCCGGCGGCCAGCCTGAGGAACAGCGCCTTCCCCTCGGGCTGCTTATAGTCGAGCGTGATGCCCTTCTTGTTGCGGTTGATGTAGCGGAAATAGGGGTTGCGCTCGCTGCCGTCGCCCCAGGCGCGGACCGAGTTCGCCGCGGCCCGGCCGTTCGAGCTTGACGATTTCGGCGCCCATATCGGCGAGGATCATCGTGCAAAACGGCCCCGCCATGTGCTCGGTCAGGTCCAGCACCTTGAGGCCGTGCAGGGGACCCTGTCCCGGTGGATCAGCCAAATTTCATCCTCCCAGAAAACTCCCTCTCCCCCGCCGGCCGGGGGAGAGGGTCGGGGTGAGGGGGCCTCTCCGACGAAATCTTACAGGCCGCCACCCACCTCACCCTCCCAGCCCTGCGGGCTGGGTCCCTCCCTCTCCCCCCTGAAGGGTGGAGAGGGGCTGGATCAGGTCTTCAGATTGTCGAGCGTTGGCAGGCGGTAGCGGTCCTCGGGATCGTCCCAGCCTTTCCAGTTGGGCCGGCGCTTCTCGGCGAAGGCGGCTCGGGATTCCATCAGGTCGCTCTTGGCGCCGTGGTCCTTGAGCGCGGCGGCGAGGCGCTGCTGCCCCGATGAAGGGACCGGGCGCATTTGGCGCATCATATGGACCGTGTTGACGCGCGAGGCCGGCGGCAAGGTCAACAGATGCTCGGCCATTGCAATCGCGCTCGGCATCAGCTGGTCGGCGTCGGCCAGGCGATTGAGAAACCCGATCTCGTAAAACCGTTCGGCAGTAAAGCGAAAGCCGAGCGCCATCTCCATCGCGATCGGATAGGGCAGATTGGCGACGTGCCCGTGATTGTAGCCGCCGAGCAGCCAGCGCTTGGCCTCCGAGACCTCGAACACCGCCTCGCGCACCGCGACACGCAAATCGGTCCGCTCCACCAGCATGAAGCCGCCGCCCATCGCATAGCCGTTGACCGCGGCGATGACCGGCTTTTCCAATTCCCCGGACATGAACGGGTCTTCGATCGCCGGCCGCCTGCCGCCGGGCGTGCGGTTCTGCAGCGACTCCTTCATGTCCTCCCCGGCGCAGAAGCCTCTTCCGGTTCCGGTGAAGATCGCGACCTCGAGGCCGTTGTCGTGACGGAATTCCGTCCACGTCTCGGCCAATCGGCTGCGCATCTCATGGTTGAGCGCGTTGAGGCGCTCGGGCCGGTTCATCCGCACCACCAGTATCTGCCCGTGGCGCTCGGTTTCGACGACAGCCATTCTCGGTCTCTCCTATGCTGGGTCAGCTATGGGCGTGCTGGGCGTAAAGGCTGTCGGCGTTGGCCCAGCGGATCGCCTGCATGAAGGCTTCGACATAATCGCCGGCCTTGGCGCCGTAATCCATTTGATAGGCGTGCTCGTACATGTCGAGCGCAAGGACCGGCTGCCCTCCTGCCAGGGTCGTGGTGTGGTCGGCGGCCCAGCTGTTGACGAGGCGTTTGTCGCGCGGGTCCCAGGTCAGCAGCACCCAGCCTGAGCCGCCGCCTTCGGCCTTGCCCATCGCGACGAATTCGGCGCGCCAGCGCTCGACGCTGCCGAAGTCGCGAGCGAGGGCGTCCGCCAGCGCCGGCCCCGGGTGGCTCTCCTCCGGTCCGAGGCCGGCGAAGTACACTTCGTGCAGGATCATCGAATTGGTCGCGATCAATTCCTCGCGCTTCAACCCAGTTATCAAGTAACCGGGAGCTTTGGCAAAGTCGATCGCGGCCAATTGCTCGGCGATCGCATTGAGACGATTGACCGCACCCGCGTAGTTGTTGCCGTAATGGCTGACAAGCATCTTTTCGGACAACCCTTTTATCTTGGTGGGATCAAAGGGTAGAGGCTTGACATTGAACTTCATCGGCTTCGCCGCGGGCGGCACCTGGCTCGCAGGCTGCGCCGCGGCCGAGGGCATGGCGGCGGCAAAGGCCGCCCCGGTGGCGAGCGCCGCGCCGGCCTGCACGAAAGCCCGCCTTTCGAGATAGATCGTCATCATGTGTCTCCACACTCCGTCGGGGCGCTCTCCCCCCAGCGCTTCATCAAGGTATTCGAGGGCCGGGCGTCGTCGAGCAACTTTTTCGCGGCCTCGCTCCCGGCGACCGGCAGCCCTTTGGGATCGAGCAGCCCGATCTGAACGAGGACGCTCGCCTGATCCCAAAAGATGTGCTCGTGAAACAGCTTGTCGCCGCGGAAACCGACGATCGCAACGAGCGGGACCTCGACGCGTCGCCCGGTAGGGGGAATACCGGGAAGCATCCAGTCGATTTCAATGTCGTGGGTGAACGAGACCACCATCTCGTCGACGAGCCGGTCCGGACCCACGGTTCGCGAAACCGGCACCAATTTGAGGTCGGCCGGGCATTTCGGGATGAAATGGTGCGCATAAAAACGGGCGAGATCGCGCCGCCCAACTCCGCCCGTCATCGTCGGAATGTGGTTGACGTAGGGTTCGGCCACCATTGTCCGCATCGTCGCGGCGACATCGCGGGCGCCGAACTCGCAGGCCGTGTGGTTGTCCCACAATGCCTCGAGATCGTAATGCGGGCCGATGACCCGGCGCAGCAGCGCGATCGAGCGAGAGTGCGCCAGACCGGCGGCCACCCGATCGTAATTTGGCCGCGCCCTGCGATCGAAACCGGGAGCGGCGCCGGGATAGAGGTGGACCGCAATCTCGGGACGGCCGGCAAAGGCGTCCTCGATCCGCGCCACCGCTGTCGGCGGGATCTGTGAATCGTTCTCGGCGAAGTGGAAGGCCATCGGGCAGTTTATGCGGGATACAAGATTGAGCCCAAAATCAATGCCGAAGCCATAATAGGACACAGCGCAGTCGACCCCGGCCTCGGCCGCAGCGAGGCAAGCGAGCTTGCCGCCGAGCCCAAACCCGAGCGCGCCAACCTTGCCGGTGCATTCGGCGCGGCCGCGCAGCGCGGCGACCGCCGTCACGACGTCCCCGGCGCCGCGAGCGACGGCGAACGCCTTCGGGCAGAGCACCAAATAGCCTTCCTCGGCATAAAATTCGCAGAGCTCGCGAAGCCCCCCGTCATCATCCGAGAGGTCGTGGAAGAGGACCAGCCCGGGCCCGCTCCCTGCGTCAGGCACAGCGAGATGGGCGAAGATTGCGCGGCCTTCGCCGGCGGCGATATCGATCGATTGGGCGATCACCATTTCCTCCCTCGTGCTCGCACCCAGCTCACCGCCGAGACGCCTCGGGCAGCACTATGCGGCGTGCCGCGCACGTTCCGCAGATCCAGAGACGGCCGGCCCATTTCAAACCGGGCCGTGTCTTCGCCCGACCGACCCAGGGATCAGCGCTCCAGGATGATGTCGACCCGGCGATTGTAGACCGTAGGATCGCTCGATCCCGTCTGGCCGATCGGTTCCTGCCGAATCATGGTTCTCGCGACGCCGTCCTCCTCGAGCTGGTCGGTAACGATCGAGGCGCGCGTCTGGGCGAGGTACTTGTTGGTTTCGGCCTTGCCTGTCGCGCTCGCGCGCGCCTGGACGACAACCGCTTTGGCGCCCGACTGGCGCGCATTCTTGGCGGCGTCCGCAATAATGCTCTTGGCCTCGTCGGAAAGGTTGGCGCTGAATTCCTCGAAATACACGAGAAAACGGGGGGTCTCCGGTTTCGCAGCACTCGGAGCCGTCTGCGCGCCCGCCGCAGTGGCCGCTGCGAGCGCCGACAATAGCACGAGCAGACGGCAGGCTCTCCAGAATCCCAAAAGCATTGGCTTACTCCATGGGGCAACGCGAGCCGCAATCGAGGGCGGCTGTCTCCGCAACTGCATTGCGGCGACTTCTTGCCTCCCTTAGCATGGGGCCTGATCCGCGGCAAGCTGGCGAGCGGCGCGGCGAGCCGGTCACCTGCGGTGACGCAGCGCACCCCCCTGCGCAGCGATGCTGTCCTCGGCCATCCACGAGAGCAGCAAGGTATATCCCACCGCGAGCACTACCGGGCCAAGGAAAATCCCGACCAGGCCAAAGGCAATGAGCCCGCCGATCACCCCGGCGAGCAGCAGAGACACCGGCAGGTGCGCGCCCATCCTGATCAGCAACGGGCGCACTACGCTGTCCGCCGTGCTCAACAGAATGCTCCAGACCACAAGAACGGTGCCCCATACCGATTCGCCACTCCAGTACAGCCAGATCACTGCCGGCACCAGCACCGGCAAGGGTCCCAGTTGCGCGATGCACAGCATGAACATGACCGCGGTCAATACTGCAGCGAGCGGCACGCCGGCCAATGCCAATCCGAGCCCGCCGAGCAGCGACTGCCCGACTGCGGTCACCACGACGCCGAGCGCGACGCTGCGGATCGCCTGACCCGCCAATAGCACCGACTGTTCGCCGCGCTCGCCGGCCAGCCGGCGCCCGAAGCGGCGGGCCAGCGCGGCAGCCCGCTCGCCGCTGCCGTAGAGGATCACCGCAATGAATACCGTCAGCACGAACTGAACGAACAGGATCCCGAAGCCGCCGAGCGCGCTGACGAACCAGGCAGCCGCGCCGCCCGCATAGGGCGCTGCCTTTGCGACCAGCGGCTCGACGCCGCTCGTTGCGGCATTCGCCCAGAACAAGGCCGCCTGCTGGCCGAAAAACGGGAGGCCGGCCAACCAATGCGGCGGGGGCGGCAGCTTGAACGCCGCCAGGGACGTCACCCATTCGGCAATGCGATCGAAGTGCTGGGTGATCGTGGCGATCGCCAGCCAGAAGGGCAGCACAAAGATCACCAGCAGAGCGAGCGTCATGACCGCAATGGCGAGCCCGCGCTTGTTCCAGAGCCGCCGCTGGACGCGCAACATGATCGGCCAGGTCGCCACGACCAGGGTCGTCGCCCAGATCACCGCCGGGAGGAAGGGCCACAGAATCCAGAAGGACGTGGCGATCAATCCGCCGACAAACAGAACTGCGAGCGTTGTACGGGTAAGCTCGGAAGGGCCTTCCATCCGCACGGGTTTCTGCAAGCTGTAGGAGCAGCTAGCGCTCAGACCCAGACAGACGGTTAGGCTGAGACTGAATCATCTGGATGCATCTGAGCATCAGCTTACGGGCGCATCATCAGCTGCAGCCGGTGCCCGTCGGGGTCACGGAAGTAAATGCAGCGCTCCTGCCCAGGGCGGCCATTCACGGCGACGCCGGCCCGCTCCAGCTCGGCTTTCAGCGTTTCATAGGTTCCTGCGCCCACGTTCAATGCGAGGTGGTTCAGATCATTGCCCGCCAACGGCGGATCACCCCGTTTCTCGAACAGTGCGACGCCCTGTTGCCCCGCATGCATGAACACCTGACCTGCATCCTCCCGATAAGGGACCATGCCGAGGATTTCGGTGTAGAACTTTTTCGAGCGCTGGACATCGCTGACGTGCAATACCACGTGATCGACCCCGGTCGTCTGGATCATTTTCCTCTCCTCGAGCCTGCGACATACATTGCTTGTAAACCTGAAACCCACTTGTCCGAAAACCTGGGGCGGAGCAATCAGGGCGAGCCTACACGGCGCGCCCACTGTCTCTCCGCAGCGTCGGCAATCCCGATCAAAGCCGCCGCCGAGAGCCAGTTTCCGTTGAGATGAGACGCTGAGGCGCGCAAGTGAAGCTGCCAGATCACCCCGATGCCCTGCCGCGCCAGCAGTCGTGTTGCGATGGTTTCGAGTAAGGTTGATTGTCTCATCTTTGGCCCCGCCGTCCGGCGCGTGGTTTTACGAAAGTGGGCGCAGGGCAACTTTGCGCATCGCGCCAACCAATACGATCGACCTGCTGGTGCCCCGAGTCGGATTTGAACCAACGACCTACCGCTTACGAAGCGGGTGCTCTACCGCTGAGCTACCGGGGCGACGCGACCGGCGAGCAACGGCCGTGGCGCAGCAGGTGGGGTTTCTAGCGTGTTATCGCGTCCCCGCCAAGCCGGTTCGCACCGTTAACTCCTGCGAAACCACCCTGCCTCAGGTTAGCAGCACCATCGAGCGGGCATGGAGAGGCGCCGCCGATACGAGGAGCTGGAGAGACGATTGAGCGACATCAGGACGGATCCCCCTCAGCAAGCGACCGAAATCGAAATGCTCGAAGCCAAGGAAAGGTGGAGCGAGTACCGCCTGGCGGATGGCACCACATTGCGCTTGAAACCGGTAATGATTGCAGTCTTTCGTGCCGACGGACAGTACACGTCGGACGGAGAGCCGGTATACAATATGAAATCCACTCTCATTACCGACGTGAGGGCGCCGGCGTCGTTGAAATCGAGCTGAGGCGATGAAAAACATCAACATCGCTCATTCGAGCAAATGGACGCCTTCCGTATTCGTCTCCTCCGGCTCGCCCCTCGCCGCGACGATATCGCGGGTCGACAGCGGCCAGGAGGATGTGTTCGTGATCGCTTTCGCCGCTTCGAATGCGGTGATCAGCTCCAACCGTGATCTGCGCTCCTTGCGGCTGAGCAGCGGCGCCCGTCGCCCGCGATGGGCGGCGGTTCAATCCACGGTTGCAATGGAGGGCATAGCGGCGCCCGAGGCGCCCGCAGATCCACCGCCGAGCACCGTTACCGGGGCGGCGCCGAGCCAACCCGCATCCCGGCCGTCGAGGTTGGAGAGGATCGAGCTGGCCATCAACTCGCTGCAGAATTACGAGCTCCTCAAGCCGATACCCGTGCTCGTCGAGTCGCTCGGCGACAAGGTATTTGTCGCCGAAGCGCCGGATTTGAACATCTCGACGACCGGGAACAGCGTCGGCGCGGCGTTCCTTTTGCTGAAGGAGCAGATCCTCAGCACCTATGAAGGCAATCGCAGCAAAAGGGTGTCCGACTCAGATAGAGCCCGCCAGCTCGGCATCTTCGAGACGTATATCGGCAGGCCCAGACGGCACTGGTTTTAGTAAAAAAGGAGCGATCCGGCGCAGCGGGAGCGCGTCTTCGAAGGGTCATGGCCCGGCGGGCCTGAGAATTGCCGTAATGGGGTGGTATAGATCGAGGCAATCCTGTCGTAGTCGCCCGGATCGCCGGAAATCGAGGGTTTATGCGGCGCTCGTCGCAGCTCCACCTGTTTTCCCCCTGAAAGATCAGGAGGACAGCAGGCTAGTGCGCCTCCCCGCCAGCGATTATTCTCGACACGGGGCTGAACGCCTGGGGAGGGTGCTATGACGCAACCGCGGCTCAAACATTTTGGCTGGGGCCGTGAGGGCGAGGGGTTGACGGCCGAAGAGGTTGCGGGCGCTCTCGACCGGTACCGCCGCCTGTTCGGCGTCGAGCGGTTCGACGAGGCGGCTCCCCCGGCGCTTTCCGAGATCGAGCTGCGGGCGCCACGGATCGTGCCGCCCCCCGCCCTCGCCCCGCATTGTTCTAGCGATGCCTATGACCGGGCGGCCCATACCTTCGGCAAGTCGTTCTCGGACTATGCGCAGGGGCTCACAGGCCATTATGACAATGCCCCCGATGTCGTCGCCTTTCCGCGCAATGAAACGGAGGTGGCTTCGGTTATTGATTGGGCCGGGGGGATTCAGGCCGCGGTGATCCCGTTCGGGGCGGGCAGCAGCGTCGTCGGCGGGGTCGAGCCGAGGATCGACGGTACTGCGTGTAGGGCAGCCGTTTCCCTCGACCTGCGACATCTCGACCGGGTCGCAGAGGTCGACCGCGCCTCGCGCGCCGCGCGCATCGAAGCCGGCGTGTTCGGCCCCGCCCTCGAGGCCCAGCTGAAACCGCACGATCTGACCTTGCGGCATTTTCCGCAGAGCTTCGAGTATTCGACATTGGGCGGCTGGATCGCGACCCGGTCGGGCGGCCATTTCGCCAGCCTTTATACTCATATCGACGATTTCGTCGAAAGCCTGCGCGTCGTCACTCCGCGCGGCATCGTCGAAACCCGCCGTTTGCCGGGCTCCGGCGCCGGCCCCAGCCCCGACCGCCTGTTCATCGGCTCTGAGGGCATTTTGGGGGTGATCACCGAGGCCTGGATGCGGCTGCAGGACAGGCCGCGGTTTCGCGCCGGCGGCGCGGTCGAGTTCGCCGATTTCTTCGCCGCCGCCCGCGCCGTAAGAGCGATCGCCCAGGCCGGGCTCTATCCTTCCAATTGCCGAATACTAGACCCGCAGGAGGCGCAGAACACCGGGGCGGGCGATGGCACGGCGGCAATCCTGGTGCTGGCCTTCGAATCCGGCGACCACCCTCTCGACCCTTGGATGGGCCGGGCGTTGGAATGCTGCGCCGATCACGCAGGCACGCCGGAAAACCCCGACAAGGCCGATGCGCATCGCGAGGGCGCCGCGGGCGTGTGGCGCAACGCCTTTATCCGCATGCCCTATGTGCGCGAGCACCTGGTCAAGCAGGCGATCATCGCCGACACCTTCGAGACCGCGATCACCTGGGAACGCTTCGAGGCGTTTCACGACAAGGTCAAGGCGGCGACCGAAGCGGCCATTCGCGAGGCGACCGGGCGGCGGGGGCAGGTGACCTGCCGCTTCACCCATGTCTACCCCGACGGCCCGGCGCCGTATTTCACGTTCCATGCCCTCGGGCGGCACGGCCAGCTGGCCGCACAGTGGCGGGAGATCAAGAGCGCCGCCAGCGAGGCGCTGATCGCTGCGGGTGGGACGATCACCCATCATCATGCGGTTGGCCGCGACCACCGCCCGTGGTACGACAGGCAGCGGCCGCCTCTCTTTGCCGACGCGCTCCGGGCCGCCAAGCGGGCGGTGGATCCGCAGGGATTGCTCAACCCGGGGGTTCTGATCGACCCTTGACGCGCGGCGATGCAGGCGCGCTGCTTCACCGCCACGTTGAATAATCCCGGTCCATCGTGGGGTGCGGACAGGATAGGGCGGGTGAACGCTGCCACCTTCGGGCGAGTTCCGGACCGCCGGCGGACACTCGCGTGGGATCATGGTCAGTGCTCCGGTGTTGCAAAAAAGCACGCGGCCTGCAGGCGGAATTCGGTGGAGTTACGGCCAAACTGTTGCGCGAATGCCTCAGTGCTCCCCGTTCTGCATAGATTTGCCGGCAAGCGGGTCGCGTTGAGGCAAAAAACAGTTTGCCATCGGCAAGGTGGATGGTGAAGATCGCCCAACGGTGGCGGCATGACCATCGTCACACGCGTATTTGCGGCCGGAGGTAAGGGATGAAAAGTCGCTATCTGCTAGGCGCTGGAGCAGCGCTCGCCGTGGCGCTCGGGGGCGCGCAGGCGAACGCCCAGTTCGCTTTTATGGGGGGCCCCTACCCGGTGTCCTATTACATAGGACCTGAAGGCGGGTGGACCAGCCTCTCGAACCAAAAGAACACGGTTGCTACACTGCCGTTCACTGTGAACAACGGTCCGACACAAGGCCTCTTCCAGTTCAACTCGAAATACGACAGCGGCTACAATGTCGGCGCGCGTGCCGGCATTCAATGGGGGCCGCTGCGCATCGAAGAAGAATACAGCTACCGGCACAACGGGTTGTCCAATTTCGGCGGGGCGAGCACCGGGAACAATAATTTGTTCTCGGGGAATCGGACCAGCCACTCCCTGATGACCAACTTCATCTATGATTTCACGCTCGGCTGGCCGGTCAGCCCGCATATCGGCTTTGGTATCGGTGCCGTCGATATCATCGACAGCATCACATTGAACCCGTTCAACACGTTGCCTGGCACCAATCTGGCGTTCCGGACGCCCGGGAATACGCCTAACGGCCCTTCGCAAAATCTTGTCGGCGGAGGTATTCCGATCGGCGGGACCTTGCTGAAAGGAACCGGCTGGCAGTTCGGATACCAGGCAATCGCCGGTTTCCGATATGACATAAACCCTCTGCTGGCCTTAGACGTCGATTACCGTTATCTCGCGACAACCGACCCGACCTTCAACAACAAGGGTGTTTTCCCGTTCCCTGGGGTCGGGTTCCCGCCGGGCACCACGAAATACAAGACGGGGTTCCAGACGCAGAACATCGTCGCCAGCTTGACGATGAAGTTCGGCGCGCCGCCGCCGGCGCCGCCGCCGCCGGCGCCCCCGGCACCCCCGCCGCCGCCGCGTCAGCAGGTCTATCTCGTGTTCTTCGACTGGGATAAGTACAACATCACGCCGGAGGGCATGCAGATCATCCAGCTCGCGGCCAACCAGTACAAGGCGGGCGGCTCGGTGCGGCTAACGGTCACCGGCTACACCGACACCTCGGGATCGCCCGGCTACAACCAGAGGCTCTCCGAACGTCGCGCCAACGCCGTCGCCACTGCGCTGGTCCGCCTCGGCGTGGCGCGCAGCGACATGGCGATCAGCGGCCGCGGTGAAAACGACCTCCGTGTGCCGACGCCGGACGGCGTACGCGAACCCCAGAACCGGCGCGTCGAGATCGTCTTCCCCTAAAGCGGTCTCCCTACTCGAAATCCGGGGGCCCATGTGGCCCCCGGGAACCGCCGCGGAACCCGCGGCGGTTTTTCTTTTAGCGCAGTGGGAGACGAGCAATGGCGGTAGACGATTCGCCTGCGATTGTGGGTTTGGCGAGAGATCGATTCTTCCTATAAGAGAGCTACTCCGCGTTTCACACGTTACAATAGGCGGGCGCGGATTGCTAAGCGGCAGTTTTTGGGCTTTATCCTAGAGGCGACGGTGGGCGGTTTTCCGACCCCTGATTTCAAACTGTGTTGGCCGGAAACGTGATATGGTAATCGGGCGGCTGAAAGCCGCTACTAATACGCAGTACCGTGACGTTGCGCTCCTTACGAGCGCGGAATGAACGACGCATAATTGTTTCACCCAGGAGTCCCCTCATGAAGGCGCTTATCTCGGCGGTTGCGTTGCTTGCGTTTGTTGCCGGATCGACCTTGCCCATTGAAACCTACGCCCAGACGATGGGGACGGGGCAGACCATGGCCCCGGATACCTCGAGCTCGACCGCTCCGACCACTAGCACCAAGAAAAAGAAATCCTCGAAATCTCACGCCAAGAAGAAATCCAAAAAGCCCTCCACCACCCAGTCCAGCTCGGCCAAGCAAAAGCACGCGCGGCACACAGTGAGCTAAGAGGCTGGCCAGGATAATTTTTCTGGCCCGCAAATATGTTGTCGTCATTCCCGCAATTTATGGCTGTAACCAAATCGGCAGACCCAACATCAAGGTTGCGTCGGCGTCCTGCGTGCTTCGAGACGCGTCTGATCCGGCGCTCCTCAGCATCAGGGACCTTTATTGGTGGCATTGAGGAAATTCCTCATCCTGAGGAGGTCGAGAAGTGGCCGTCTCGAACGATGCACGGGGCCGATTCAGCCAATGGTCAATTTCCTGACAGCCTCTTCTGCGGGGGTGACGATAATTTGGAAATACGATATCGAGGGTGAGCAAGGCCCTCTCGCCAAATTTGCGGGCATCATCCCTAACGCTTGGCATGGGCGGTGCAGCTCGGCTGGCTTCAGCCTCTCCGGCCGGCAAATCTCGGGTCGAGCCGCCTGTGCAGCCCGTCGCCCAAGAGGTTGCACGACATCACCGTCAGGAAAATCATCATGCCGGGGCAGATGACGAGCAGCGGCGCGCTGGCAATCAGCGCCTGGGCGTTAGTCAGCATGCTGCCCCAACTCGCCATCGGCGGCTGAATTCCCAGCCCGAAGAAGCTCAACACAGATTCGAGCAAGATGATGTCGCCGACGCTGAGCGCCGTTGCTACGATAAGCGGACCAATGGCATTCGGCAGGACATGCCGCCAAAGTATGTGCGGCACCGCCGCACCTAGGCTGCGGGCGGCACGGACGAAATCCTGGTTTCGGGTGATCAGGGTCGCGCCGCGCACCAGCCGGGCCGCCGTCGTCCAGCCGACCAGGCTGACGAGCAGGATGATGCGAAAAAGGCTGACCTCTTCCGACTGCGCCCAATCCGGCGGCAGGCCCAGCTTTGTCAGGTCGATCGCCGCGAGGACGATCAACAGCGGCAACAACGGCAAGGCGATCACCCCGTCGGTGATCCGCATCAGGATGCGGTCCGCCCATCCGCCAAGATATCCGGCGGTGAGGCCGATGAAGGCGCCGAGCGCCGCCGCCGCTACCGCCGCCGCGCTGCCGATTGCGAGCGATACGCGCCCGCCTTCGAGCAGCCGCAGCAGCACGTCGCGGCCGAGTTCGTCGGTGCCCAGCGGGTGCGCGGCAGATGGGCCGGCGACTCGGTTGAACAGATCCACGGCTTGTGGCTCGGTCCCCAGCAGCCCGGCGAGCAGTGGCCCCGCGAAGGAAGCCGCAGCGATCACGCAGAGGGTGAGAAGCGGCCCCTTCACCGATAGGACACCCGCGGATCGAGCCAGCAGTAGGCAAGATCGGCGGCGAAATTGCCGGCCAACGTCACGGCGGTGGCGAGGAGCAGGCTCGCAAGGGCGAGATTGTAATCATTTCCCATCACCGCGTCGAAGATCAGCTTGCCCATCCCGGGATAGGAGAACATCGTTTCGGTTACCAGCGCGCCCGAGACCAGCCCGCCAAAAGACAAGGCCAATATCGTCACCAGTGGGACCAGCGCCGAGCGCAGCGCGTGATGAAGGATGACGCGCAGCTCGCCGGCGCCCTTCGCTCGCGCGGTGCGGATGTGATCTTGAGCGAGCGCATCGCGCATCGCGGCGCGGATGAAGCGCGTATAGCCGCCGAGATTGGCGAGGGTAAGCGTGGCGATCGGAAGAACGAGGTGGCGGATGCGGTCGGCGATGCCGCCGCCGCCCGGAGTTGCGATCCCGCTCGCCGGCAACCACCCGAGCTCCACCGAAAAGAGCAGCATCAAAAGCAATGCCAGCCAAAATGCAGGCATCGAAATGCCGGCAAAGGTCAGGAGGTTTATCGCAGTATCGAGCCGCGACCACGGCCGGCGCGCCGCCGCGATCCCGAGGACGAGAGCCAGCGAGAAGGCCAGCGTGAAGCTCGTCCCCATCAACAGCAGCGAATTCACCAGGCGGGGCCACAATGCCGCCAGCACCGGCTGGGCAAACAAGCGCGAATAGCCTAGCTCGCCGCCGAGCGCGGCGCCCGCCCAGGCGAGGTAGCGCTCCATCAGAGGCCGGTCGAGCCCATAGATTGCCTTGAGGCGCGTCATATCGGCCGCAGTCGCCCGCGGATCGGCCGACCGCATCAGGTCGATCGGATCTCCCGGCATCAATCCGATCAAGCCATAAATAACGAATGACATGAGCGCCAATACGGCGGCGATCTCGACCAGGCGGATGGCGGCAAAGCGGATCACCCTTGCGTGCCCTCGACAGGCCGGCGCCGCTGACGCCGCCGATCCGGCGAGCGAAAAACCCGCACTAGCAGGAGCGCCAGCACCATCTCATCACGGCTCGACCGTCCAGTCGGTTATCCACAACGTGGTCGGATATTGGTTGCCGGTGGGTCGCACCCCCGACAACCATTTCGGCAGAACGAAGACCGAAGAGCGAAAATAGAGCGGCAGAGACGGCAGCTCGGTTGCATAAAGGCGCTGCGCCTCGGCCCACAGCTGACGGCGCTTGCCACGGTCGAGCTCGATTTCGAGCGCATCGATCAGCCGGTCCATCTCGGGATTGTTGAAGCCCGCCAAATTTTCGCCGGAAAACGCATTGGCAGGATTCGGAATTTCGCTTGAATGGAGGATCGAGCGAGGCACGTTTTCCGGGGAGCTGATCCAGGCGTACATTGCCAGCTCAAAGCGGCGGTTCCGGAGCGTCTCGCCAAACAGGACGCGCGCCGGCTCGTTCCTGATCCTGACTTCGACGCCGATCCGCCGCCACTGGCTTTGCACCACCTGCTCGACCAGTTCGCGCGAGCGATTGCCGGCAGTTGTCACCAGTTCGAGGGTGAGCCGATTGCCCTTCGAGTCGAGCCGCGGCCCCTTCGACTGGGCCGTCCAGCCGGCGGCTTCGAGCTGCGCCGCGGCACGCTCGGGGTCGTACCGATACCGCGGAATATCGTTCGCGTAGCCCGGGTCGAGGGGGCTGAGGAAACTGTCGGCGACCTGCTCCTGTCCGGCGAAGAGCTGGCGGCTGATGGCTTCGCGGTCGAGCCCCAGGATCAGCGCTTGCCGCACCTGCCGGTCGGCGAGGGCAGGAAGCGTCAGATTGTAGTCGATGTGCTCGTAGACGAGGCTCGGCTTATAGAGGACGCGATACGCTCCGGGGTGACGCTTCTCGAACGCGACCGCCTCGTCGAGAGGGAAGCCGAGCTCGCCGGCGACCATGTCGATCGTGCCGGAGAGAAGGTTGGCCTCGAGCGCCGCGGTATTCTCGATAGCCCGTATCGTGACGCGCTGAAGCTGCGGTTTCGAGCCGTGCCAGTAGCGGTTGGGCTCGAGGAGGATGTGCGACCCCGGGGCGACTTCGCTGATCCGGTATGGTCCGTTGTAGAGACCGGGATTGGTCGGTTCGGTATCGTAGCGGGTGCGCAGCCGGTATTGCGCGGGCTCCCGAAACGCGCTCTCCTCGAGATGGGCGGGCAACAGCACGAAATCATTGATGGCCGCGTAATCGAAGGTGAGCTTGTCGACATGCAAGGTGAACGTCTTGTCGTCCTTGACGGTTATTCCGCTGATCCGACGATAGAGTTCCCCGTTGGTGACGGCGCTGGCCGGGTCGCGCCCTACGGCATAGGTAAATAAGACGTCTCGGGTGGTGACGGGCACGCCGTCGCCCCAGAAAGCGTCCGGCCGGATGGTGAAGGTGATGTCGATCCCCTTCTTGCCGTCGGCCAGATCAACCGGGACCGCGTCGCCATCTTCAAGGGAGGGGACTTTGACGCAAAGAAGACATGCAAGCTGCCAGTCGGCATCGTAGACGGTAAACGGGCGCAGCGCCGCACCGAGCACGTAGCTTTTGGCGGCCATCGCATCGATGCTGGGGTTGAGCGTCGCGGGGAATTGAATGATACCGATCGTCAGTTCCCGGCCTTCCGCGGCGGCTTCACCGGGATCGGGAGCGAGCGCGGCGAGGCACGCAAATAAGGCGCCCCCGAAAACACCTCGCCGTATCGAACCTAGCAAGGAATTTTCGCTTATACGGTTATTCGACTGCATGCTGGGGCTACCCCTGCGCTTGAAAAAACGTTTCGGTCGCCATATCATCAGAGCCGGGCAGTGACAGCATGCGCGGTGAGAGCTCGCGGGATCGGGAACTAAACTCACGCCCCGCTGTTTGCGACGTGGGAAATTATGGCCATGAAGCGCCAAGTCGGTTCCTCCATGGCGGAGGCAAGAGGTTCATCAGCTACCAGCACGATCAGACGATGTCCAATTCCGGACTGACAGAGAGGACCAGAGAATGAAGCATCTCCTGACCAGCGCGGCGATTGCTGCCGCGCTTGCGATCTCGGCGCCAGTATGGGCGCAGCCGGCCAATCCATCCGGCGGAAACCCTATGGGCATGCCGGGCCCGAACCCCGGGGGGCCAGGCCTGACGCCCTATAGCAGCGGGGCCGCCCCGGCCCGCCCGGCGGCACCGCCTCCTGCGGCCTCGGCTCCGTCATCTTCTTCGATGTCGGCGCCTTCGATGTCCGACACCAGTTCGGCGACGCCGCCAAGCCGCCGTCATGCGCGCAAGGCCTCGCACGGCAAGATGGCGGGGCACGCTACGCGCCACGGCAAGGGTCCGCAATTGACCGGCAGCACTGCCAACCAGCTCAACCAGGAAGAGTTGCAACGGTTGCAGGCCGGCAATTTCTCGAACCCGTCGGCTCCGCCAGCAACTAGTATGGCGCCCAGCATGGCTCCGTCACCTCCCCGGTCCATGGACCAGCCTGGCCCCCGGACCTCCGGCGCCAGCGGCGCCGGTCCGAGGTGACAGTATGGAAGAAGGGGGGCGAAAGCCCCCCGTTTCTTTTGTTGGTTGCGGAGCCGAGATCCGGCTCAGCTATCCGCGACCTGCTGGCGCTGTCTTGCGACCCGCTCCATGTCCTTCAGCAAATCATGCAACGCCTGATCGGCGACATAGGCCATCTTGGCGAAGGCGCGTAGAAAGCTGTCGGTTCGCGGCAATTGGAACAGTGTCTCGTCACCGTCCTTCGACTTGGCGGCGCTCACTAATACGACATTATCGAAAGGCTGCAGCATCAGCTCTTCCAGCGCCTTGCCTGGGCCGGTGACGTATTCGACCACCCGGCATCGTTCGGTGGAACGCGCTTCCTGCAATATCGTCATTCTGTAGGCAGCCCGCGTCGTCGCCGCCTCGATCAGCGCCCGGGCGAAAGGACGCAGAAATGTCTCGTCAAACCCGAGGATCGCAGTCGGGCGGTCATCGCTCACCGACGAGCGCATCTCGAGGGTGGTCCATAGCGAAGCCCGGCCATCGAAGTAATCCGCCGAGGCAAGGTCCAGGTTGATCGAATCGATCGGCATCGGCGGCGCGACCGATCGCGGCGACAGGAAGGCGAAACAGGCTGGTTCCCGCTTCAGCGAAATGTTCGTCGTCGCCTCGAGGTTCCGGTCGGTGATCGCGGGGGTTTCAGCCATCGGGAAACTCAGCTGGGGAAGCAATGCTCGACGGACAGGTTTCGTCTAGTTGCGCGACCGTCACTTCAAGGAAACCACTTTTCAACCGCAGTGGATAGACTGCTATGGCCTCGCTTGTCAAAGTGAAACCCGCGGCGGCAGCAATCTGCGGCCATTGGCCGCGAGCCCCGCTACCGCTTCTTGCTTAACGATGATCTTTGCCTTGAGCGCGAATTCGGCCAAACCATCCAGCCTCGGAAGCGCACAGGTGGTTGCTGCCGAAGCTCGATACAGCAACAGCTAAGGGCGCACTGAAGCCGCCCCGTGCGCCTGAGCGACGCTCGCCGCGGATGGACAGCTTCCCGTCTCTTACATAGAGTGCGCCCGGGTCGCCGGGGTGAGTTGATGCGTCTTTCCGAATACTTCCTGCCGTTGCTGCGAGAGAACCCGAGCGAGGCGCAGATCGTCTCGCATCGGTTGATGCTGCGCGCCGGGATGATCCGCCAATCGAGCGCCGGGATCTATTCCTGGCTGCCGCTCGGGCTGCGAGTCCTGAACAAGGTCGAGCAGATCGTGCGCGAGGAGCAGGACCGCGCCGGCGCGCTGGAGATCCTGATGCCGACGATCCAGCCGGCAGAGCTGTGGCGCGAGAGCGGGCGCTACGACGATTACGGCAAGGAAATGCTGCGCATCCGCGACCGGCACGACCGCGAAATGCTGTACGGCCCGACCAACGAGGAGCAGGTCACCGAGATCGTCCGCGCCGCGGTCAAGAGCTACCGCGATCTGCCGAAGATCCTCTATCACATCCAGTGGAAATTCCGGGACGAGGTGCGGCCGCGCTTCGGCGTGATGCGCGGCCGCGAATTCCTGATGAAGGACGCCTACAGCTTCGACCTCGACGCGGCCGGCGCCAAGCGGTCCTACAACAAGATGTTCGTCGCCTATCTGCGGACCTTCGCCCGGATGGGTCTGCAAGGCGATCCCGATGCAGGCCGATACCGGGCCGATCGGCGGCGACCTCAGCCACGAATTCATCATCCTGGCCGAAACCGGCGAGATCGCGGTCTATTGCGACCGCGCCTGGCTGGCGACCGACATCCTCGCCGCCGAGGTCGATTACCGCGGCGATCTCGAGCCGATGTTCCGGCGCTGGACCGGCCTTTACGCCGCGACAGACGAAAAGCACGACCACGCAGCGTGCCCGGTCCCGCCGGAGCAGCTGGTGACCGCCCGCGGCATCGAGGTCGGCCACATCTTTTACTTTGGCGACAAGTATTCGCGGCCGATGGGGGCCGATGGTCGGCCGGGCCCGACGGCGACGGCGGTCGCGCTGGAAATGGGCTCCTACGGGATCGGCGTGTCGCGCCTGGTCGGCGCGCTGATCGAGGCCAACCACGACGACGCCGGCATCATCTGGCCGCGACAGCGTCGCGCCGTTCCGCGTCGGGCTGATCAATCTGCGCTCCGGCCGATGCCCGGTGCCGCGCCGCCGCCGATGACCTTTATGCCAAATTGCTCGGCGCCGGCGTCGAGGCGCTCTACGACGATCGCGACGAATCGCCCGGCGCCAAATTCGCCGCGATGGATCTGATCGGCCTGCCCGAGCAGCTCGTCATCGGCCCCCGCGGGATCGCCGCCGGCACGATCGAACTCAAAAACCGCCGCTCCGGCGAGCGCCGGGAACTTTCTCTTGAGACCGCGCTCGATCATCTGATCCCCGCCCATGACACCCCCACCCTAGCCCTCCCCCGCGAGCAGGGGAGGGCACTGTCGTCCTCAACCCTCCCCCGCGAGCGGGGGAGGGAAGGGCGGGGGCAAAGCGGCGAGAAGCAAGAACCCCAATAGCGGCCGGGACGAGCGGCGTCAACGCCAGGACACGCGTGATCTTCAACACATTCGAGCGGATGGTGGCGTTCCGCTATCTGCGGGCACGGCGGCAGGAAGGCTTTGTCTCGGTTATCGCGATCTTTTCACTGCTCGGGATCGCGCTCGGCGTCGCGACGCTGATCATCGTGATGTCGGTGATGAACGGGTTCCGCGCCGATCTGCTCGGCCGCATTCTCGGCCTCAACGGCGATCTCGGGGTCTACGCCTTCACCGGCGGCCTCTCCGATTTCGATGCGGCCGCGCAAAAGGTCCGCGACCTGCCGGGTGTGACCCGGGTCACTCCGCTGGTCGAGGGCCAGGTCATGGCCACCTCGGAAGCCGGCGCCGCCGGCGCACTGGTGCGCGGCGTCCGCCCGGCGGATCTGCGCTCGTTGCCGTCTGCTGGCCGACCATATCGTCCAGGGTTCGCTCGGCGATTTCGGCGGACGATGGGGTCGCGCTCGGCGACCGGCTGGCGCGCCGCCTCGGGGTGACCGTCGGCAGCCCGATCACGCTCCTCTCCCCGCAGGGCACCGCCACCGCCTTTGGCACGATGCCGCGGGTCAAGACCTATCATGTGGTCGCGCTCTTCAACGTCGGGATGTACGAATACGACAACAGCTTTCTTTACGTGCCGCTCGAAGCGGCCCAGCTGTTCTTTCGCTTGCCCGACGCAGTCTCCAGCCTCGAAGTCTTTACCGCCGACCCCGACCGGGTGCAGGAGCAGCGCCGGCTGATCGCCAGGGCCTTGGGCGGGCATGTGCGGATCGTCGATTGGCAGCAGGCCAATTCGAGCCTCTTCAATGCCGTCGAGATCGAGCGCAACGTGATGTTCCTGATCCTGACATTGATCATTGTCGTGGCCGCCTTCAACATCATCTCCAGCATGATCATGATGGTGAAGGACAAGGGGCGCGACATCGCGATCCTGCGCACGATGGGCGCCTCGCGCGCGATGATCCTGCGCATCTTCGTGCTGAGCGGCGCCAGCATCGGGGTCGTCGGGACGATCGCCGGGCTTCTGCTGGGCGTCGTCTTCACCCGCAACATCGAGGCGATCAGGCAGGCCCTGCAAAAGATCATCGGCACCGACCTGTTCGCCGCCGAGATTTATTTCTTCACCCGCATCCCGGCGCGGATCGAGGCGGACGAAGTCGCCGCCGTCGTGGTCATGGCGCTCGCCCTGTCGTTTCTCGCCACGCTCTATCCCTCATGGCGCGCCGCCCGGCTCGACCCGGTCGAAGCGCTCCGCTACGAGTGACCCGCGAGGGCTGCGCCGGACCCGCGCTCGAGCTGCGGGGGGTCCGCCGCATCTACAGGCAGGCCGGGACGGAATTACGGGTCCTCGACGGGGTCGATCTGATGCTGCGCCCCGGCGAGGTCGTGGCCTTGGTCGGGCCGTCCGGAGCCGGAAAATCGACGTTATTGCACGTGGCGGGGCTGCTGGAGCGCCCGGATGGCGGCGCGGTGCTGATCGGCGGCGAGGATTGCGGCGGCCTGCCGGACGAGCGGCGCACCCTGTTGCGGCGCTCGTATATCGGCTTCGTCTACCAGTTCCATCATCTGCTTCCGGAGTTTTCGGCGCTCGAAAATGTCATGCTGCCGCAGATGATCGCCGGGGTCGCGCGCCGCCGCGCGCGCGGCAAGGCCGCTGAGCTCCTCGACAGCGTCGGGCTTGGCCCGCGAGCCTCGCACCGGCCGGCGCGGTTGTCGGGCGGCGAGCAGCAGCGGGTCGCAATCGTCCGGGCGCTCGCCAACGAGCCCAAGGTGCTGCTCGGCGACGAGCCGACCGGCAACCTCGACCATGCGACCGGCGAAGGCGTGCTGAACACGCTGCTCGACCTCGTCCGCCGCACCGGCCTCGCAGCACTGATCGCAACCCACAACCTCGAGCTTGCCCGCCGCCTCGACCGGATCGTTGCGCTCGAAGACGGAAGGCTCCACCCGATTACCCAATAACGCGCGCCGTGGGATATCCCAAATTGGAGCGCCTCGAAGTAGACTGGGGAGGATGGAACGCCGGGTGCCCTGGAGATGAACCGAAGATTGCGAATGCTGCTACTGGTCACGCTCGGGTTGGCGGTTGCCGGGCCGGCGTGGAGCGAGCAGCCGAGCGCACCGCCGATCCTGCGCCTCGAGACCGGCATGCACACCGCGCCGATCCGGGCCGCCGCGGTCGATGCCGGCGGGCGCCTCCTGGCCACGGCGTCATTCGACAAGACGGTGCGGTTATGGTCGCTCGATACCGGCGAGCAATTGCGCGTGCTGCGCCCCGCGATCGGCTCCGGCGCCGAGGGCGAGCTCTTCGCGGTCGCGATGTCGCCCGACGGGCGCTTTGTCGTGGCCGGCGGCTGGACCGGCTTCGAATGGGAGAAGGCCAACAGCCTCTACATATTCGAGACCGCGACGGGGCAGCTGATCCGCCGCATCGGCGGGCTTCCGCAGGTGATCAATCGGCTCGCCTGGTCGCCCGATGGGCGGTACGTCGCCGCCGGGCTCGCCGGCTCCAACGGCATCCGGGTGTTCGAGACCGGCGATTGGCATGCGGTCTTTTCGGACAGCGATTACACGGGACCGGTCTACGGCCTCGCGTTCGGCGCATCGGGCGCGCTGGCGGCGGCGGCCTTTGACGGAGGCATCCGCCTCTACCGCGCGGATTTCCGGCCTGCCGCGAGGGTCAAGGCGCCGGGGGGCGGGCATCCCTACTCGCTCGCTTTCTCGCCGGACGGCAGCGTGATCGCCCTCGGATACGGCGACACGCTCACGGTCGATATCCTCTCGGTTCCCGAGCTGCGCCGCATCGCGGGGGCCGACATCGCCGGGCTGGCCGGCGGCAGCCTCAGCCAGGTCGCCTGGACACGCGACGGGGCGCTGATCGCGGGCGGCGCCCATTGGGCCGAGAGCTTCGGCTCGCCGATCTTTCGCTGGGCGCAGCTGGGCCAAGGCAAGCGAGCGATGCTCGGGGCGGCGGACGGCACCGTCACCGGCCTGGTCCCGCTGCCGGACGGAGGCTTTGTCTACGTCACCGCCGATCCGGCGTTTGGCCGCTATGCCGCCGGGCTCGACCGGGTGCTCGACCACCGCTCCTCGATCGCCGATTTCCGCGGGCAGCTCGACCGGCTTCGCCTCTCCGCGGATGGCGGGCGAGTGGCGTTCGGGCTCGAAAAGGGGGGCGGCAATCCGGCTTGGTTCGATGTCGGTGCGCGCCGCCTCGGGATCGGAGAACACGCCGCGCGACCTGGGCCCGGCCGATACCGGGAGCTTGCCGATCCGGGATTGGCAGAACACCCCGGCGCCCCGGCTCGCCGGCAAGCCGCTGGCGCTCGAAAAAAACGAGACGTCGCGCAGCCTCGCGATCGCGCCGGATCGGCGGTCCTTTGTCCTCGGGACGGAGTGGTATTTGCGCCGCTTTGGCAACCGCGGCGAGCCGATCTGGTCGATCCGGCTGCCCGGCGCCGCCTGGGCTGTCAATATCAGCGCGGACGGGCGGCTCGCGGTCGCCGCGCTGGCGGACGGCACGATCCGCTGGTACCGCTTTCACGACGGGCGGCCTCTACTGGCGCTCTTCATGGATCGCGGGGGGACTCGATGGGTGATGTGGACACCCGAAGGCCCCTATGACGCCTCTCCCGGCGGCGAGGACCTGATCGGCTGGCACATCAATCGGGGGCTCGATCACGCGGCCGATTTCTTCGGCGTGGGCCGTTTTCGCGACCGCTATTACCGGCCGAAGGTGGTCGAAGCGCTGCTCCGCGGCGAGAACACCGAGGAGACGCTGCGCGAAGCCAAGGCGCCGGCAAAGCCGCCCGCCCCGCAATTGCTGCCGCCGGTCATTCGCATCCTCTCCCCCGCGGAAGGCGAAGCGGTCACCAAATCGCCGGTCGAAATCCGCTACTCGGTCCGCTCGCCTTCGGGCGACCCGGTGACCGCGGTCGATGTGAAAATCGACGGCAGGTCGGTCGTCGAGCAACCCGGCCCAAGCGGGGACGATCGCGGTGCGGGCCCCGATGGGGAGCGCCAGGGGACCGCTTCCGTCCCGCTCGGCGCGAACTCGACGATCACTCTGGTCGCACGGGGCGGCGACCGGGTAAGCGAGGCGGCGAGCGTCAAGATCCTGTGGAAGGGCACCGCAAAGAAGGACATCCTGAAGCCCAAGCTCTACGTGCTGGCGATCGGGGTCAGCCAATACAAGGACTCCAACCTCAGCTTGAAGTTTGCCGCCAAGGACGCCGGAGACGTCGCTGCGGCCTTGAAAAATCAGGAGGGCAGGCTTTACGGCGTGGTCGAGGTTAAGCTGCTGCGGGACGACGAGGCGACCCTGCACGCCATCACCCAAGGCCTCGACTGGATCACCGAACAAGCGACATCGCGCGATGTAGCCCTGGTCTTTATTGCGGGGCACGGAATGACCGAAGAGGACAAGTATTACTTTCTGCCGACCGACGTGGATCTGAACCGGCTGCGGCGCACCGCGGAGCCGCAGAACGACATCTACGACAGCTTGCGGCGGATAGCGGGAAAGGCGCTGTTCTTTTTCGATACCTGCCATTCCGGGGCGGTCATGCCAGGCCAGCGCGGGATTGCCCCCGACATTAACGGCCTGGTGAACGAGCTGGCGAGCGCCGAGAACGGCACTGTAGTGTTTGCCGCTTCGACCGGCCGGGAATCGGCATTCGAACGCGAGGAGTGGGGCCACGGCGCCTTCAGCATGGCATTGCTCGAGGCGCTCGGCGGTCAAGGGACGGGCTTCGACGACGGTGTGATCACGGTCGCCAGGCTCGAGGTTTGGCTGGCCGAGCGGGTCAAGAAGCTGACCGGAGGGCGCCAGCACGCGACCTCGGCAAAGCCGAAAACCATTCCCGACTTCCCGATTGCCGCCCTTCAGTGACCTGCGCCACACAATGGGCGCCCGACCCGTCGTAAAGTCATGCTCGCCGCAAATGAAGGACAGGGTCTGATGACTGCCGTTCGACTTCTTCTGGTGCTTGTCGCTGTTGTTTTTCTGACGATTGCAGAGCCGGCCGGCGCGGCCGACCCCAACGCGGTCGGGATCGTCATGAAGGTGACCGGCGAAACCGATCCGGTCTTGCCGCCGCGCGAGGAAATCCCGGCAAACGTCAAGATCAAGCTGGCCCCCGGGACCGAGCTGACCTTTCTGCACTATCCTCCCCGCTGCGATCTGGTCACGGTGGTCGGCGGAACACTGAAGCTGAGCAAGACGGATTTCACTACCGACGGCGAGGTCAAGAGCCAGCAGAGCCGGACTTGCCCGCGCATTTACGAGCTCTCCGGCACCGGCGGCAGCTGGGTCGCGCGCGACCTGCTGCGCCTTTCCGTCGATCCCGAACTGATCTTCGCGGGGAGCCGGGGCAGCCAAGTGGTCGAGGCGGCGATCTACGAGAAGGGTCAAGCCGACCGCCCGCTCTACCGGCTCGATTTGGCGGATCAGCGCGCGATCCCCCCGCGCGCAGCTGCCCCGCTATCGCCGAACCGGCATTATGTTCTCAAGATCACCACCAGCGACGAAGCGCAACCGGTTGATTACGATTTCATTGCCGTCGCCTCCGGCAACACGGATTCGCTGGTCGTCCTCCACGTAGATTGACCCGGCCCGTTCGTGCCTCACACTTTTCTGTGGCGGCGCCGGCACCGCGAGATCACGGCCCTCGTGGCGGCAGTGCTGGCGCTCGCGGCGAGCCTCGCCTGGGGGAGCAGGATGGGGTGGGTCGACGGGTTCTTTTACGATTTGTCCCTGGCGATCAACCGGGTGCGGCCAGGGGGCGGCGGGGAGCCGGTCGCAGTCATCGCGCTCGACCGCGGCAGCCTCGCCTCGGAGGACCTCGCGCCGACGCCGCGCGTCCTTTTCGGGCCGGTCTGGGCCAGGCTGATCGACGGGCTCGCCGAAACCGGCGTCAGGGCGATCGGGTTCGACATCATCTTCAGCTATTCGGCGAACCGTTTTTCGGCTCTCGACCCGCATTACGACCGCGGCTTTTACGACGCCTTGGCGCAGCATCACGAGCAGCTGGTGCTGGCGCGTTCGGCTGGGCTCCCGGTCGCCGCGCCGGTCGAGGCGGCGGTCTATGATTTGGACGAGGACGCCGGGAGGGACGAGCCCTCGGCGATCGCCTTTGCCGAGCTGATCCCCGACGGCGACGGCGTGCAGCGCCGGGTCACCCCGACTTTGTCGACGCCCGACGGCCAGCTGCTGCCGACCTTTTCGGCCGCGCTGCTCGCCCGCGCCAAGGCGCCGGCAATGCCGGACCCGGTGTTGCTGGCGCCGTCCGCGCCGCTCGAAACCATCCCCACCTACCGGCTGGTAGATGTCTTGCGTTGCCTCGAACACCGCCCCGCTGCGGTGGAAGCGGCGCTCGCGGGCAAGGTGGTGCTGATCGGCAGCAACCTTGCGGAGGAGGACCGCAAGCGCACCCCCGACCGGTTCATGCCGCCGCCGAAAGGCGCCGCGGCGCAGGACGGCGGCTGCAGCCTCGGCCGTCTCGGCGCCTCCCATCCCGAGGGCGGCACGACCCCCGGCGTGTTCGTCCATGCCGCCGCCGTGCAATCGGTGATGACCGGGAACATCGTTCGCCCGCTTCCCTCGGTCGGCCGAGCGGCGGTGGCCGTGGCGGCGAGCCTGTGCGGCTCGCTGCTCGGTTTTGCCGTCGCCCCCTGGATCGCCATCCTCGGCGTCGCCGCGGTGGCAGCCGCCGTTTTCGGCCTCGCGCTCGTGCTGCTGCCCTATGGGCTCTGGTTCCCGATCGCCATTCCGGCAGCCGGCGCCGCGGCATCGATGCTGCTGGCCTACATCATCCGGTTTCTGGTCGAGGAGCGCCGCCGCCAGCGGGTGCAAAGAGCATTCAGCCATTATCTCGCGCCGAGCCTCGTCGACCGGCTCGCCGAGAGCGAAGCCGATTTGCGGCTGGGCGGCGAGCGGCGCGAGATCACCGTGATGTTCGCCGATCTTTCGGGCTTCACCGCCCTCTCGACAAGGCTCCCGCCCGAGGAGCTGATGGCGTTGACCAACAGCTACCACACATTGATGGTCGACGCCGTCGAGGCCACGGGCGGCTATGTCAACCAGTTCCTCGGCGACGCCGTGATGGCGCTCTGGGGTGCGCCGCTCCCCGATCCCGACCATGCGGCGAGCGCCGCACGCGCGGCGTTGCAGATCGTCGAAAGCGTGATGCGGGCGAAGGCCGAAGCCGATGCCCGCGGCGCGCCGAGCTACGCCGTCAAGATCGGGCTCAACACGGGGCCGGCCGTGGTCGGCAATGTCGGAGCGCCAAAGCGCTACAATTACACCGCGGTCGGGGAGACCGTGAACATCGCCGCACGCCTCGAAAGCGTGCCCGAGGATTACGGCTGCCGCATCGTGATCGGGCCCGGCACCGCGGCGGCAATCGCCGATCGCTTCGTGGTGTGCGAGCTCGATTGGATCAAGGTCAAAGGCAAGGACGCGGCGTTTTCGATCTTTCAGCTGGTGGCGGAAGGATCGACTGCCGGCCCGGCCGAATTTCTTTACCCGGGCCAGTATCAGGCGGGCCTGGAACGCTACCGCTGCGGCGATTTTGCCGCTGCCGAGCAGCTCTGGCAGGGTCAGGCAGAGCAGCTCCACGCAGGGTCTGCCGCCAATTCGCCGCCGCGGGTCATGGCGAAACGGTGCAGCGAGCTTAAGGCCGCGCCGCCCTCCGGCTGGGACGGCGTCTTCGTCAAGACTTCGAAATAGGGCCGCTTCTTCTTCGATCAAATCTTCCCGGTTGAAAAGACCGGGTTGCGCGATCTATCCTAAGCGCCGGAAACTTGCGGTTAAGGAATTCGAGGCAGCTTCGTAGGCGCTACGGAGGATATGATGAAGCCTTCAAAGACGGTGACAACAGTCGTTGCGGCGTCGGTATTGTTGGCCGGCTGTGCCGCCCCGGGGGGCACGACCGTTCCTCAGATGACCAAGGTCAATTTCTACCCGCAATGCTATCAGTCGGTGGCGTTGCTGCGGCAGCAGGATCAGCAGTTCCAACAGACCATGGCGGTCAACACCTTGGCAGGCGCCGCCGGCGGCGCCGCGCTCGGGGCGCTGGCGAGCGGCGGCGACTGGCGCGGGGCGCTGATCGGGGCCGGCGTCGGTGCGCTGGTCGCGGCGAGCAGCACCTATGCCTCGACGCGCGCCCAAGAGGCGGATGACGAGCGCCGCCGCATGCTGATCGCCAACGACATGTCGCATGATTACGGCGAGGTGCAGCGTGCCGTGGTCGCTGCCCGGCAAGCCGACAGCTGCTACACCTACGCCTACAGCCAGCTGAACGGCAATGTGCGCCGCGGCGTGGTGTCAAAGCCCGAAGCGGCGCAGCGTTTCGCGGAAATCGACCAGGGCGAGCATGAGGTGGCCGCGATCCTCGCCGAGTACGGCAAGAAGACGACGGCCAGCGTCAAGCAATACGAGGTGGCGTTCAACAACGAGGCGCAAAAGCTCAACACCACGCCCAACGAGCTGGTGGCGGAAGCCGGCGCCCCACCGCCTCCATCATCGAGCCGGCGGGCGGCAGCGCCGCGGCCGACGACCCGCGTCTCGTCGAACACGCAGCAGCTCGCGCAGAACTACAACCGGCTCAACCAGCAGGTCAGCGAGATCAATCAGGAGCAGTCGACGATCGAGCGCACCGCGACCGCCCGGCGCAACGACATGCAAGCCCTCGGCGTCGAAGTGCAATCCTGATGTTTCGGGGAGTCTCTGCCCCGCACCCCTCTCATTCCCTCCCCCGCGAGCGGGCTAGTCTTACTGCGTCAGTAATCGGGAATTTTTAGGGTCTTGCGGATCGGCGCGTTGCAACAAGGGCATCTCGGGAGGGTCCTGGCGAGAGCGACGATGAGGCGTCGTCGCATCGTCGCGATCGAGTTTGGGATGTGGCGCTCGGGTCGGATCGGCGGCGCTTCGGCGTCGGTAACCGTCGGGAATGGCAGATCGCGCGAGCGGTGCAGAGAAAGGTGGTCCTGAGGGGGAAAGGGCGCCCCGCTCGGCGATCAAGAAGCCGTAGGCGGCGATGCAGAGTGTGGCGTGATGGTGGAAGCCGCGCCACCCGCGCCCTTCATAATCACCGAGGCCAAGTTCCTGCTTGAGCTCCTGATAATCACGCTCGATCCGCCACCGCAACTTTGTCAGATCGACCAGACGATCGAAGGCGGTATCTTCAGGCAAGGTGGAAAGCCAATACTTGGTCGGCTCGGTTTCGTCTTCCGGCCACTCGATCAGAAGCCACTCTTCAGCGCGCAACTCGCTCAGCAAGTTATCGCGATGCGCCGGCCGCACTCGCCGCCGGGCAAAGCGCGAGGCGAGCCAATCCGTGGTTCCCTCGCGCCAAGTGATCGTCAGCCACGCCTCCGGCGGCAGGCTGAGGGCGAGTGTCTTGACCGAGATCGGCTGGTGCTGTCCGCGCTGCAGCCGCGTCTGCGGCCGTCCGCGACCGGTTCGAGACTGCGGCGGCAGGGGAGCCTCGCCCGGCGGCCACACCGAGGTGGTGGGACCGATCCCTGCGACGTAGCGCAAGCCGAGAGCGGTGATGTCAGTGCGCAGCCCCGTGTCGTTGCCGTAGCCGGCGTCCATCAGCACCACACCCTCGGGTAGCCCCGCCGCGCGGGCCGCCCGGATCTGCTCAAAGGCGATCTCGGGCTTGGTTTGGAAAGCGATCGCCTCTGGCACCCTGGCCTTGTCCCGCCGCGCCTGATCCTTGGCCCAATCCTCAGGCAGATAGAGCCGATAAGCGACGGGTAGGCTGGCGTTACGGTTGGCCAGCGACAGTGTCACCGCGACCCCCGCCTTCGCAGGGGCAGGCTCTGACAATTATCCTGCTTGCCGAGCTGGCCGCAATATTGCCGGGTCACCCCGACCGAATGCCGCCCCTTCTTGGGAAAGCCTGTGTCGTCGATGATCCAGGCCGCGACCGGCCCGCTGCGCTCGATCGCCGGCAGCACCAGCTCTGTCACCCCCGCTTTCGCGAGGGCAGGCTCTTGCCCAGCATCGCGGCGTCCGACCACGGCGCGTTGCCAACAAAATGGAGCAACGATTGATGCTTCGCGGCGACCTGGGCCGGCGCTGTTACGGCCGCCATCGGTTCGACGCTCTTGCGCTCAATCGGCAGCAACAGCCCCAGGCAGTAATCATGCATCGGCTGCTGTCGATCGGCATGGCCCAGCACCGTGCCGAGCGCCTCGACATAGGCCGCAAATCGCGCTTCACTCCCCTCACTCGATCCCCCGTCCATTCCGGTCCCCCGATCCGGATGAAGAAACACCTAAATACCACATCTTGCGACTGCTAGCCTAGATAAATACACTATCTCGAATTTTGTGACTCAGTAAGACTAGCTAGGCACAGGTATCAGGTGTCAGATTTTATTCACTAGACTAGCTAGGCTAATGGCGCGCTTCTAACGCTCCCGCACCCTCGCTAACTCCTCCGTCATTCCCGCGAAAGCGCACTGCTGTCCGGAATTTTGTGTGGAGCGATGAGGGCACGGCAGACAAACCCTAGATCTTGGGCCAAAATCGTGTTGCCAAACATGATTTTGAGGTCTGCCGTGCCCTATACCCCTACCGCATTTCAGCGTCTGTTGGAACCGCTGGAGCGTCGGGTGATTGCCCGCGCCGTGGCGGCGCATGACGGGGATCACGGCGTGGGCCGCGGCGACAACGCCTGGACCTGCGAGCGGCATCTGAAGAGCTTGCTGTTCGCGCAGCTGGCGGGATTGACCAGCCTGCGCCAGATCGTCACCGGGCTGGCCGCGCACAGCCGCTGGTTCTACCACCTCAATCTGCGCGCGCCCTGCCGCTCGACCCTGGCGGACGCCAATGCCGAGCGGCCGGCTGCGGTGTTCCGCGATATCGCGCTGGCGCTGATCCCGGTGGCCGCCGGCGCGCTGCGCGGCGAGGGCGCGGCCCTCATTCGGCTGCTCGACGCCACGCCGATCCCGCTCAAGGGCGATGGCTTTCCCTGGGCCGAGGCCAATGCCCGCACGCGCGGGCTGAAACTGCACCTGCTCTACAATTCGCGGCAGCGCCGGCCGGTGTGGTTCGACGTGACCTCGGCCAAGATTGACAAGCCTGCCCTCGCGAAAGCGGGGGTCGTGGCCGGCCGCGCCATCGCGCTGGAAAAAGGCGCTACCTACGTCTTCGACAAAGGCTATACCGATTACCGCTGGTGGTCGCAAATCATTGACGCCGGCGCCGTCTTCGTCACCCGGCGCAAGCGCAACGCGCAATGCCGCGACATCCGCGAACAGCCTGCCGCGGGCGACGCAATCCTGGCCGACCGCCGCCTCAAGATCGGCCATCGGCAGCCGCGCGGCGGCGCGCCGATCAACCCGCTTTATCAGACCGAGCTGCGCGAGATCGTCGTCGCCCGCCCCGATCACGACCAGCCGCTCTCTCTGCTCACCAATGACTTCGAGCGCCCCGCCGTCGACATCGCGCAGCTCTATAAAGAGCGCTGGGAAATCGAGCTGCTGTTCAAGTGGCTCAAGCAGAACCTCAAGATCCGCCGCTTTCTCGGCCGCAGCGAAAACGCCGTGCGCACTCAGATCTATGTCGCGCTGATCGCCTTTTTGCTGCTGCGCATCCTGCATCAAACCGCCGCCCGCTCCTTCAAGGACAGTACCGCGCTGCTCCTCACCCGCCTCAAACTCGGCCTCTTTGGCCCGTTCAGCCTGCGTCAGCACGCAACCCCGCCGCCCAAACCACCCGCCTTGCGCCCGCCCAGTCCGCAAACTTGCCTCGCCTTCCAATGACCGAATTCCGCCATAAAATCCCGGACAGCAGTGCGCGAAAGCGGGAATCCAGAGCTTGCCCCTGGCTTGAACA